>NZ_JBFBEZ010000001.1:0-558372 GCF_040701725.1 Streptomyces sp. NPDC093109 | reverse complement strand
GACGACCTGGTCGGGTTCTTCGTCAATACTTTGGTGATGCGTACGGATCTGTCCGGTGATCCGACGTTCGTGGGTCTGCTGGAGCAGGTTCGTGATAGTGGCCTGGCGGCGTTCGCGCATCAGGATGTGCCGTTCGAGCGGCTGGTGGAGGATCTGGCTCCGGCGCGGTCGATGGCCCGCCACCCGCTCTTCCAGGTCATGCTCGCCCTGCAGAACAACGCCGAGGCAGCACTGGACCTGCCGGGTATCGACGCCGAACCCGTACCCACCGGCGAACCGGCAGCCAAATTCGACCTGTTCTTCGCTTTGAGCGAGACCTTCCACACCGACACCGACACCGACACCGACCCCGATACCAGCATGGGTACGGGTGATCGTCCGGCCGGTCTGCGCGGCGGTATCGATTACGCCCTCGACCTGTTCGACCCCGAAACGGTGGAGACACTGGCCGAACGCTTCATCCGCGTCCTGGACACTGTCACCGCCAACCCGCACCAGCGGGTCAGCGGTGTGGAGGTGCTGTCGGCGGAGGAGCGGCACCGGGTGGTGACGGAGTGGAACGACACCGACCAGGAGGTGCCCGGGGCGGCGCTGCCGGAGCTGTTCCAGGCCCGGGCCGCGAGGCATCCTGGCGCGGTCGCGGTGGTCTTCGGCGGCGTTGAGGTGACGTATGCGCAGCTCGACGAGCGTGCGAACCGGCTTGCCCGGTTGCTGATCCGTCGCGGTATCGGTCCCGAGCGCATCGTCGGGCTGGCCGTCCCCCGCTCGGTGGACCTGATCGTCGGTCTGCTGGCGGTGCTGAAGTCGGGCGCCGGTTACCTGCCGATCGATCCGGAGTACCCGGCCGAGCGGATTGCCTTCATGCTGGCCGATGCCGTCCCCTCGCTGACGCTGACCACCGCGGAGGTCGCCGGGCGCGTGGCTGCCGGGCCCGCGCTACTGCTGGACGACCCCGCGGTCGTCGTCGAACTCGGCACACTGCCGGCCGGCGCTCCCGGTGACGAGGAGCGGACCGGTCCGCTGCTGCCGCAGCACCCCGCGTATCTGATCTACACGTCCGGCTCGACCGGGCGTCCCAAGGGTGTGGTGATGTCCTGCGGCGGGCTGGTCAATCTGATGTCCTGGCACGCTTCCGCCATCCCCGCCGAGGCCGGCTCGCGGGTCGCCCAGTTCACCGCGATCAGCTTCGACGTCTCGGCCCAGGAGATCCTCTCAACCCTCTTGGACGGCAAGACCCTTGTGATACCGGACGAGGAGATCCGGCGTAGCCCGGAAGAGTTCGCGGTGTGGCTGAGGGAGCAGGAGGCCACCGAGCTGTACGCCCCCAACATGATGGTGGACGCGCTCGGTGAGGCGGTGGCGGAGCTGGGCACGGACCTGCCGCGGCTGCGCCATGTCTCGCAGGCCGGCGAGGCCCTTGTGCTCGGTGACCGGGTCCGTGACCTGTGCGGGGCGACCAGGACGGTGCTGCACAACCACTACGGTCCGTCCGAGACCCATGTGGTCACCGCCCATACCCTGCCCGGGGACCGGTCGGCATGGCCCGTGGGTACGGCGCCGATCGGCCGTCCGGTGTGGAACACCCGGGTCTATGTCCTGGACACGGCTCTGCGGCCGGTGCCGGTGGGTGTCGCGGGGGAGCTGTACGTCTCCGGCGCCCAACTGGCCCGCGGCTACCACGCCCGGCCAGGCTTGACCGCACAGCGGTTCGTCGCGAACCCCTTCAGCGCGGGGGAGCGGATGTACCGTACGGGCGACCTGGCCCGGTGGAACACCGACGGTCAGCTCGAATACCTGGGCCGTACGGATGACCAGGTGAAGGTCCGTGGCTTCCGTATCGAGCTCGGTGAGGTCGAGGCCGCGCTGAGCGCGCATCCGTCCGTGGCCCGGGCGGCGGTGACGGTGCGAGAGGACCGCCCCGGTGACAAGCGCCTGGTCGGCTACCTCGTCCCCAACGGTGGCAACACCGGCGGTGACGGCGACACCGCCGTGTGCGACCTGACTGCCCTGCGCGCCCATCTCGGCACGATGCTGCCGGAGTACATGGTGCCGTCCGCGCTGGTGGTGCTTGACGCGCTGCCGTTGACGGCGAACGGGAAGCTGGACCGACGGGAACTCCCGGCGCCGGAGTACACCTGGTCCGCACCGAGCCGGGAGCCCTCCTCGATCCAGGAGGAAGTCCTGTGCGGAATTTTCGCCGAAGAGCTGAATATGCCCCATATCGGGGTCGATGACAATTTCTTCGAATGCGGCGGGCATTCGCTTCTGGCGGTCAAGCTGGTGAGTCGGATTCGTTCGGTCATGGGTGTCGATGTCTCCGTCCATATGCTGATGGAAGCCCCCAGCGTCGCCGGACTTGCGCATCGGCTCAGTCTTCCCGCGATGAAGGACTCGCTCCGTACGCTTCTTCCCATCAGGACACAAGGGAACCTGCCGCCCCTTTTCTGTGTCCACCCGCGTTCCGGGCTGAGTTGGTGCTTCGCGCCGCTGGCCGGATTCGTACCTCCTGGCATTCCCTTGTACGGCCTGCAGGCGCGGGATGTCGACGGTTCGGGTGAGCTGCCGGGATCCATCCGGGAAATGGCGCAGGAGTACGTCAAGGAGTTGCGCACCGTGCAACCTTCCGGTCCCTATCGTCTGCTGGGATGGTCGATGGGAGGCCGCGTGGCCCAGGAGATGGCGGTACAACTCCAGGAAGACGGCGAGCAAGTGGCACTCGTCATCATGGGAGGCTACGCACCCGCCCCGATCGGCACACTCGACTCGGACGAGATCGGCCGGGAGTCCGCAGAACTTGTCCGGCAAGCGATCCAGGAACGGGCCGGCGGCGACGACGATCATTCGGATATGTCGGAAACCATCGACGAAGCGCCTTCTCTCCGCGATCTCGCCGGACTTCCGGACTACTTCCGCAGCGAGATTTCGGAAGAGGAGGCTGAAGTAAGGGCGAGGATTATCGCGAACAACACCCGTATCTATGTGAACAATTATCCTCGCAGATTCCGCGGCGATGTCCTCTTCATCTCGTCGGACGAACTCGAGGACGGTTGGGGCCGTGCCATGTGGCAGCCCTATACTTCCGGCCGGATAAGTGAGTCACGGTTGCCCTGTTCTCACGACGAAATGGCTGATCCCCCCATGCTCTCTCTGCTGTGGGGTTCGATTGCTGGTTGGCTTTCCATGGAATGGACCGGGGCCGGCCGCCCCGATGCTGCTACCTCCGAGTGACGGATAGGAATAAATGATGACGAACCCTTTTGAGGATCAGGACGCCACCTACCTTGTTCTGAAGAACGAGGAGGGTCAGTTCTCGCTCTGGCCCACATTCGTCGATGTGCCGGACGGATGGGAGCCGGTCTTCGGCGAGGCGGACCGTCAGGGATGCCTCGACTTCATTGAGAAGACCTGGACGGACATGCGCCCCAAGAGCCTGATTGACGCGATGGACGCCGGCTGAGCGGGCGCGGGGGCTGGAGCGGTGGTACTGCTGCTCCGTTCCGGCCCCCGTCGGGCATGCCGGTGCGGTGTTGCCCGCCGCCGAGGAACCCGGGAACCGCCGAAGCGCTTGATGCTGCCCGGCAGCGCGCGAAGCCGACCTCCTGGCCATCGGCATAAGGGCAGCTCAACGTACCCTTCCCCGCGGTTTAAGCCGAGTCGCGGGCAGTTCCGGGGCCGGAAGCGGAGGGCCGTCGTAGCCCCTCACCTCGCCGAAGCGGGTGCCGTTCATCCAGTCCTCGCGGGCCTGTTCGATCTCCTCCTGGGACCGTCCGATCCAGTTCCAGAACATCACGATCTCCTCCTCGAAGGGCTCGCCGCCGAGGAGCATCAGGCCGGCTTCGGAGTCGGCGCGCAGGGGGAGTTCGGTGCGGCCGCAGCCGAGGTAGAGCATGGAGCCGGCGGTGACGGGGACTCCGTCGACATGGGCCTCGCCCGACATGGCCAGGACGGCGTACTCGAAGTCCGGGTCCAGCGGGAGGCGGGTCTCGCTGCCTCGGGCCAGGGCGAGATCGGCGCCGACGAGCGGGGTGTAGGTGGTGCCGGGCGAGACGGCTCCGTCGAGTGTGCCCATGATGACCGTGGCCGTTACTCCGGGGGCGGTGACGACGGGCAGGTCGGCGTGGTGCTCGAAGTGGGGCGCGACCTGGCGGTGCGCGGCCGGGAGGGCGACCCAGAGCTGGGCGCCGTGCAGGAAACGGGCGTGCGGGCGCGGGCTCTCCTCGGAGTGGGAGATCGCCCGTCCCGACATCATCAGGCCCAGCTCCCGGGGGCGTACGGTCTGGAGACTGCCGAGACTGTCGCGGTGCAGCACCTCGCCCTCGTGCAGCCAGCTGACCGTCTGGAGGCCCATGTGCGGATGCGGCGGCACCTGCATACCGGGCTCGTCCGCGATGTCGTCCGGGCCGTAGTGGTCGACGAAGGCCCAGGCGCCGATCATGCGGCGGCCCAGGTTGGGCAGCAGTCTGCGGACCTCCGTGGACTCGCCCAGCTGGACGCGGCGGGGGCTCAGCAGTTCCCGTACCGGCTCGGCGACGACGAACCCGCGCCCGCCGCAGACGGAGACGGCGGCCTGACGATCAAGATTACTCATGCCGCCCAACCTAATCCTCCGCCCCCGCAACCAGGTCGCGTGACCGTTGACCGGTTCATATCCCGGTACTGGCATACGCGTTTACGTACCCGCACGCTGATCACAACTGCCCAACGTCACGGGTCCCGACGGCGCACTCGCCGAGAGTCCACGCGCTGTGCCGGTGTGGCTCAGACGGCCACGGGGACGGTGAACCGCGCGTCCGCGAGGGCGAGGGCGGCCCGGCGGGCCTCCACGGCGGTCGGTGCGGCCGACGCGGCCTCGGCGATCGCCCGGCAGCGGGCGAGCGAGTGGTGACGGAGGGCGTGGCGTACCGCGGGCAGTGCAGGCGCGGACATCGAGAGGCTGGTCACGCCCATTCCCGTGAGGGCCAGGGCCATCAGGGGATCGGCCGCGGATTCCCCGCACACCCCGACCGGTTTGCGCGCCCGCTCCCCGGCGCGGGCGGTCGCCGCGACGAGATCCAGCACGGCGGGCTGCCAGGGGTCGAGCAGGTCCGCGAGATCGCCGCCGGTACGGTCGGCCGCCATCGTGTACTGGGCGAGGTCGTTGGTACCGACGGAGACGAAGTCGACCTCAGCGAGGATCGAGGCGGCCCGGAGGGCGGCGGCCGGGACCTCGATCATCGCTCCGACGGTCCGGATACCGTGCGCCCGGGCGAGACGGGCGAAGGTCCGGGCCTCGTCGGCGGTGGAGATCATCGGAGCCATCACCCAGATACGGGCGCGCTCCGCCGGCGGCAGCGCACGCGTGGCCCCGCCCAGGGCAGCGAGCTGCTCTTCGAGCAGGTCGGGCACCGTACGGACGAGCCGGTAGCCGCGTACCCCCAGCGCCGGGTTCTCCTCGTCCTCCTGGGCGGCGAACGCGAGCGGCTTGTCGGCGCCCGCGTCGAGGGTGCGCACCACCGTCCTGGCGCCCTTCACCGCGGCGAAGGCGCGCGCGTACACCGGGGTCTGCTCTTCGCGCGACGGCGCCCGCACCGCGTCGAGGAAGAGCACTTCGGTACGGAAGAGCCCCACGCCCTCGGCGGCCGAGGGGCCGAGCCGCTCGATGTCGTGGACGGTGCCGACGTTGGCGAGCAGCGCGACCGGACGGCCGTCCTCGGTCGCGCCGGGAGAGGTGTCCTCGGCCAGTCCGCGCTCGCTCTCCGCTCGGGCGCGGAGGGAGTCGACCAGTGCCGGTCCGGGGTCGGCCGTGACGGTTCCGTTCGCGGCGTCGACGGCGACGACTGTCCCCTCGGGAATGCGCGTCGCCCCGGTCGCCCGTACGACACACGGTATGCCGAGCTGCCGGGCGATGATGGCCGTGTGGCCGGTCGGCCCGCCCGACTCCGTGACGAGAGCGGCCACTTTCGTCAGATCGAGGGAGGCGGTGTCGGCGGGGGAGAGGTCGACGGCACAGACGACGGACGGGCCACGCAGTCCTGACAGTCCGGGTGCGGGCAGCCCGAGTATGCGGGCGACCGCGTGATCGCGCACGCTCGTCAGATCGGTCGAACGCTCGGCGAAAAGCCCCCCGGCGGCGGTCAGCAGCGCCATGATCTCGGCGATGGCTCCGTCCACGGCGACGGCCGGGCCCTGACCGTCCTCGATCCGGTCGCGCACCCTGTCCGCCAGCTCGGGATCCGCCGCCATACCGGACGTGGACCGCAGTACGTCGCCGAGCGCGCCCGGTGCGGCGGCGGCCCGTTCGGCGAGATCGGCGGCCACCTCGGCCAGCGCGCGCCGGGCCAGGGCGAGCGCCGCGGGGGCGTCCGACGGATCGAGCGGGCGCCGTGCCTCCGGGGGGATGACGGGCGCGGACCGGACGAGGACGAGCGGCGCGACGGCGCCCGAGCGCCCGACCCCCAGTCCAGACACCGTACGGGGCTGGTTCACGGTGGCCGTCACTGTCCGTCGAGCTCGGTGGCGAGCAGCGCCGCGAGCCGGTCGAGTGCGGGCCCCGCCGTGTCGTCGTCGGAGGCGAGGACGACGTTCTCCCCCTCCTTGAGGCCCAGGCTCATCAGCATGAGCGTGCTGCTCGCCGAGACCGGGTTCCCGTCCGCCCGGCGGATGGTGACGCGGTGACTGGTCTCCGCCGCCGCGCGGGCGAGGGCGGCGGCGGGTCGGGCGTGCAGCCCCTGCGAGCACAGAACAGTGGCGTGGCGCTCCGGCATTTTCCACTCCTTGGATATGTAAATCACGAGCGCCGCTCAATTCACGACGCTGAGGGGGGTAATGGGGAAATGGGTCAGACGGTGGTACGGCCGACGGGTACGGGGGGTACGAACCCCACGCGGACGATCTCGGTACGGGCCCCGGTGATCTCGACCGTCGACACGCTGCAATTGGCAAGAGGTATGACGCCCGTGCTCCCGACGAGTGTCAGATAGGTAACCAGCGTGATGCCATGACTGACGACCAGGATCTCGCCGTCCGGGTGGGCACGCGCGATCCGTTGGAAGGCATCGGCGACGCGGGAGAGGTAGACGGCGGCCGGTTCCCCGCCGGGCAGCCCCGGATGTCTTCCACCGATCACATCCGCAAAGAACTCACGGGGATCGGTCCGACCGAACAGCTCGCTCTCGGGCTGCCCGTCCAGCGAGCCGAACGCGTACTCCCGCAGTCCGTCGTCCGCGCGCAGCCCCAGCCCTTCATGGTGCCCGAGGATCTCCCGCGCGGTGGCCATCGTCCGCCCGGAGGGGCTGGCCCACGCCGCCGTCAGCTCGATGCCGGCCAGGTGGGCGGCGGTCGCCCGCAGCTGTTCGCGGCCGTCGGGCGTCAGGGGCGAGTCGCACCAGCCCTGGAGCCGGCCGGCGGCGTTGTACTCGGTGCGCGCGTGCCGTACGAGATGCAGCCTCATCGCGGGCCCGCCCCCGGAGCGAGTGCCGGTGCGGCGCCTGCCGGTGCGGCGGGGCCGACGATTTCGGCGCGGATCAGGTCGAGCGCGCTCATCACCGCGACGCTCTCGTCCAGCGGCATGAGCGGGCTCTCCCGCTCGCCCGCACGCAGGCACCGTTCCACTTCGAGAGCCTGGAAGTGCATGCCGCGCCCGGGATGGGCGGGCGGTTCGTAGCGCCGTACGGGGCTGCCGGGGCGGCCCGCGTCGTACCGCGTGAAGCCCGTCGAGGTGAACCAGTAGGGGTCCAGCTCGATCCATCCCTCCGTGCCGATCACGGCGGCGCTGTTCGGACCGGGCGTGTCCATGCTGGTGACGGTGGTGGACGTCGTCCCCCCGCCGTGCCGCATCAGGACCGCAGCGCTCGTGTCGACGCCGGCCGGGGTCGCGGAGCCCGTGACGGTGATTCCGTGCGGGGGGCCCAGCAGGTGGAAGGCGCACGAGAGCCCGTACACGCCCAGGTCCGCGACGGCGCCGCCGCCGAGCGCCGGGTCGTAGTGCCGGCCGGACGGTGAGCCGTCCAGCTTCTGGAAGTGATGGGTGACGACGCTTCTGAGCTCCCCGATCGCGCCGCGGGCCAGCTCGGCACGTACCTCGCCGAACGTGGGCAGGAACCGGGTCCACATCGCTTCCATCAGGAACACCGACCGGCCGCGGGCCGCGTCCACCAGGCGGCGTGCCGAGGGGGCGTCGGAGGTGAACGACTTCTCGACGAGTGCCGCCTTGCCCGCCTCGATCGCGAGCAGCGCCTGGTCGGCGTGGAAGGGCTGCGGTGTCGCGACGTACACGACGTCCACCTCGGGGTCCTCGACGAGGGCCCGGTACGAGCCGTGGGCGCGCGGTATCCCGGTCTCCCGCGCGAACCGCTCCGCACGGGCGGGGTCGCGTGCCGCCACCGCCGACACATGCAGCCCGGCGGCGGCGAGGTCCGCCGCGAAGACACGGGCGATCTTGCCCGCGCCGAGGATTCCCCACTGGACGTCACGCGTTCGCATTCGCCACTCCCGGTCGCCGTAAAGCCGCCTCTGACGGACGTGCCCGCACAAAAAAAGACCCGGGAGCGCCGCCTCTCGGCAACTCGTCCCAGGTCTTGCCCGACTGACGCCGGTCACAATCCGTCTGCCGCACGGTAGCCGCGAGTCCGTCCCGACGTCAATGCCACCGCCACCACGCCGTATACGACCCTCGTCGGGCAAACTGGTCGTGCGTGACCTCTGGACACGGATAAAACCGACGTCTACTGTCTCGCCCCAAGACACCTCCGGGTGTCGCACCAAAGCTGGGATTGTTACTGGACCACAGGCAAAACCCAAGCTGAGACCCGCCTATTCTCCGGAATGGCGAAGGGGTCGCGGCTTGGGTTTTTTTGTTGCCCGATACCGGGCACGCGGTTCAGGGCAGCGGGGCTCAAGGAGGAGCCGTGACAACCACAAGCACGAGCAAGTACGCATTGATCGCCGAAGAGGTCCTGAAGGGCGTCGGCGGCAAGGAAAACGTCAGGTCCCTCGCCCACTGCGCGACCCGGCTGCGCTTCGTTCTCGTCGACCCGGCCAAGGCCGACAAGGCCGCCGTGGAGTCCACACGCGGTGTCATCACGGTCGTCGAGGCGGGCGGCCAGTTCCAGGTCGTCATCGGCAACACGGTCGGCCAGGTGTACGAAGAGGCCGTCTCCCAGGGCGTGGAGACGGGCGGCACCGGCGCCGGCGGCGGGAGCCTTCTCGCCCGCACGATCGACCTCGTCACCAGCATCTTCACCCCGTTCCTGTGGGTCCTGGCGGCCGTCGGCCTGCTCAAGGCGTTCCTCACGGTCGCGGTGAAGATCAGCCCGGACTTCGGCACCACGTCGACGTACGCGATCTGGTTCGCGGCCTCCGACGCCGCGATCCAGTTCCTGCCGATCCTGCTGGCCATTACGGCCGCCAAGCGCTTCAAGGCGAACCAGTTCACGTCGGTCGCCATCGCCGCAGCCCTGGTCTACTCCGCCACCATCGCCGTCATCCCCGGCCCGGACGGCACGAGTGTGACGCTCCAGGCATTCGACCAGGCCGGCGGAGATCTGACCTTCCTCGGTATCCCGGTGGTGATGGTCAGCTATCTGTCCGCCGTCATCCCGACCATCCTGGCGGTGTACTTCCAGTCGCACGTGGAGCGCCTGGTGGGGCGGGTGCTGCCGGAGGTGGTGCGCAACTTCGTCACTCCGCTGGTCACCCTCGCGGTCGTCGTCCCCGTGACGTTCCTCGCCATCGGGCCGGCCTCGACCTGGGTCGGCGACGGCCTCGCGTCCGGCGTCGACTGGCTCTGGGGGGTGGCCCCCTGGGCGGCCGGCGGTGTGCTCGCCGGTCTCTGGCAGGTCTTCGTCCTCTTCGGTGTCCACTGGGCCTTCGTGCCGATCATCGTCCAGCAGCTGGCGAACACGGGCCACTCGGAGATGACGGCGGCGCTGTTCGCCCCGGTGCTGGCCCAGGCGGCGGCGACCTTCGGGGTGTTCCTCAAGACGCGCAACCGTGATCTCAAGGTGGTGGCCGGTCCGGCCGCCGTCTCCGCCTTCCTGGCGGGCATCACCGAACCGGCGATCTACGGTGTCACACTGCGGCTCAAGCGCCCGTTCGTCTTCGCCTGCGTCGGCGGCGCGATCGGCGGAGCCGTCGCGGCGGCGGGCGGCACGGCGGCCACGGGCTTCGTCGTCCCGGGCGCCATCACCGTGACCGCGACCCTGGGTGTCGGCAACTTCGCTCTCCAGCTGATCGGCTGCGCGGTCGGCATGATCGTCGCCTTCACCCTGACGATGGTCGTCGGATTCAAGGACCTGCCCGCGACGGTCGGGACGGCCGAGGGCAGTGCGGACGCCGCGGCCGAGGAGGTCGTGGCGACGCTCCAGACGCCGGTCGCGGGCAAGGTCGTACCGCTGGACGAGGTTCCCGACCAGGTGTTCGCCTCCGGGGCGATGGGATCCGGCCTGGCGGTGATCCCCAGCGAGGGCAAGGTGTACGCGCCCGTGTCGGGCACCCTCCTGAGCGTGATGCCGCACGCCTTCGGCATCCGCAGCGACACCGGTGTGGAGGTGCTCGTGCACATCGGACTGAACACCGTCGAACTGAAGGGCCGGGGATTCACCCCCGCCGTCACCCAGGGACAGCGGGTGCACGCCGGCGATCTGCTGACCGACGTCGACCTTCAGGTGATCACCGACGCGGGCTACAACCCCATCACCGTCCTGATCGTGACCGACCCGGGCAGCCACACCGCCGTCGTGCCCACCGCCACCGGCGACGTACAGCCCCGTCACGCCGCACTCGAACTCATCGGCTGAGGAGAGACATGACCGACCCGACCACCCCGCGCCCCTTCCCCGCGAACTTCCTGTGGGGCGGCGCGACGGCCGCCAACCAGATCGAGGGCGCCCACGACGCGGGCGGCAAGGGCGTATCCATCCAGGACGTCCTGCCCCGTGGCATCTTCGGCCCGCGCGCCGAGCACCCCACGCCCGACAACCTCAAGCTGGAGGGCATCGACTTCTACCACCGCTACGCCGAGGACATCGCCCTCTTCGCCGAGATGGGCTTCACCGTCTTCCGCTTCTCGATCGCCTGGAGCCGCATCTTCCCGAACGGCGACGACGAACTGCCCAGCGAGGAGGGCCTGGCCTTCTACGACCGCGTCCTCGACGAGCTGGAGAAGCACGGGATCGAACCGCTCGTCACGATCTCCCACTACGAGACACCGCTGGCGCTGGCGGACAAGTACAACGGCTGGGCCAGCCGCGAACTGATCGGCTTCTACGAGCGGTACGTCCGCGTCCTGTTCGACCGCTACGGCCGTCGCGTGAAGTACTGGCTGACGTTCAACGAGATCAACTCGGTGCTGCACGTGCCCTTCATGAGCGGCGCCATCGCGACGCCGAAGGAGGAACTGTCCCAGCAGGAGCTCTTCCAGGCCGTCCACCACGAACTGGTGGCCAGCGCGCTGGCCACCAAGATCGCCCGCGAGACGGTGCCGGACGCGAAGGTGGGCTGCATGGTGATCGCCATGCCCCTGTACCCGCTCACCCCCCACCCCTCCGACGCCCTCGCCGTGATGCACGCCGACCACGCCAACCTGATGTTCGGCGACGTCCACGTACGGGGCGCCTACCCGGGATACGCGCTGCGCCACCTGCGCGAGAACGGCATCGAACTCGACATCACCGACGAGGACCGCGAGATCCTCACGCACACCGTCGACTTCGTGTCCTTCAGCTACTACATGAGCATCTGCGAGACCGCCGACCCCGAGCTGCGCAAGGCGGGCGAGGGCAACATCATGGGCGGTGTGCCGAACCCGACCCTCGAAGCCAGCGAGTGGGGGTGGCAGATCGACCCGACGGGTCTGCGCATCGTGCTGAACCAGTTCTGGGACCGGTGGCAGAAGCCGCTGTTCATCGTCGAGAACGGCCTCGGGGCCAGGGACGAACTGATCCAGGTGGACGGCCGGCCCACGGTGGAGGACGACTACCGCATCGCCTACCTCAACGACCACCTGGTCCAGGTCGGCGAGGCGATCGCCGACGGCGTCGACGTCCTCGGCTACACCTCCTGGGGCTGCATCGACCTCGTCAGCGCCAGCACCGCCCAGATGAGCAAGCGCTACGGGTTCGTCTACGTCGACCGCGACGACGACGGCGGTGGCACCCTCGCACGCCACCGGAAGAAGTCCTTCGGCTGGTACGCCGATGTCATCCGCAGCCAGGGCGCCAGCCTGCTGCGGGGCGACGGGACACCGTAGCCCCGCCCTGCTCCCCGCGAGGCCCAGGAGCACGACTATCCTGCTCCTGGGCCTGGTCAGTAAGGACTCACGCAACGATGCGCGTCAAGAAGATCTTCAACAACAACGTGGTGCTCGGCGTGGACGAGCACGGCGCCGAAACCGTGTTCCTGGGCCGGGGGCTCGGCTTCCAGGTCAAGCCCGGAGACGCGGTGGACGCCGACCGGGTCGAGCGGCAGTTCGTGGCGCAGGCGATGCCCGCCGAGCGTCTCGCCGCCCTGGCCGCCGAGATCCCCCTCGACGAGATCGCGGTCATGGAAGAGGTCGTCGCCGCCGCACGGGCCCGGCTCGGCGAGAAGATCAGCGAACACGTCCTGCTGCCCCTGGCCGACCACGTCCACTTTGCCCTCGCCCGTGCCCGCGCCGGAGCGTCGATCGAGTACCCGCTGAAGTGGGAGATCGAGAATCTCTACCCGGCGGAGACCGAGATGGGCACGGTGGCCCTGGACATCATCGAGCGGCGGCTCGGTGTGCGGATGGACCCGGCCGAGGCACTGCCCCTCGCCCTCCACTTCGTCAACGCCCAGATCGGTTCCGGCGACATCGCGGCGACCGTGGAGATGACGCAGTGGCTGAGGGTCGCGCTCGAGACGATCGGTGAGGACTTCGGCGTCACGATCGACCAGCGCTCCCTGTCGGCGGCGCGCTTCGTCACCCATCTGCGCTACCTCTTTCTGCGCGCCCGGGACGGCAAGCAGTCTCCCGAGGTCGGCGACCAGATCGGCGACGCGATCAAGAACGCCAGACCGCTTGAGTACGCCTGCGCCGAACGGCTGGCGCACCGGATGGAGGAGCTGTTCGACTGGGAGGTCGGCCGGGAGGAGATCCTCTACCTCGCGCTGCACGTCAGCCGGCTGACGGGGCAGTCCGACACGGCGGAGGGGACCCATGCCGGCGCTTAGCGGGGAGCAGGGAGGCGAACAGGGAGGCGAGCAGGGACCGGACGCGATTCTCCGTGGCGTCGGCGGCCGGGAGAACGTCACCCGGCTGACACACTGCTTCGTCCGCCTCCGGTTCAGGCTGCGTGATCCGCAGGCCACCGACCTCGATGCCCTCCGAGCGCATCCTCTCGTCGCCTTCGCCCTGTGGCAGGCGGACGAGCTGCACGTCGCGCCCCGCCGCGACCTCTTCCGGCTGTTCGCGGAGCTCCACGACGCGCTCGGCGACACCGGAACCCCCTGAGCACGGCGACAACCCGGTGGGATCGGCACCCTGTGGACGCCGCCGCCACGGCTCGCAAGCCCGAGCAGCCGGACGACCTCGCTCAGCGGTACGGCGACCGCGTACTGCCCGTCGCCCTCGACGTCACCGACCGGTCGTCACCATCGTCGTCGTCAGTGCTCCTCCCCGGAAGTGTCCTCCGCATCAGATGCCGGTCCCTGTACGCGTCCAGCTCCGGGCGCGGTGAACCAGTCGGCCGGGAGCGCCCCCGGGCTCCCTGTTTGTCCCCCGCTTTGCACTGCGGTACTGCCCTGCGGCTAGTTTGTGTGCAGGAACAGGTACGCGGGCCCGTGGCGACAGAGGTGCACGGGGAACGAGAGGTCGGGAAGAGTGTCGCTGCGCGGAGGTGATCCAGCCGAGATCGGCGGCTATCCGCTTGAGGCGCGGCTCGGTTCGGGAGGCATGGGCACGGTCTTTCTGGCCCGTACCAGCTCGGGACGGCCTGTCGCGATCAAACTGATCCATCAGCAGTTCGCGGGGGACGACGAGTTCCGCATCCGTTTCCGGCAGGAGGTGGCGGCGGCGCGGCGGGTGAGCGGCGCGTTCACCGCCGCCGTGGTCGACGCCGCCCCCGAGGCCGAGCAGCCGTGGATGGCGACGACGTATATCGAGGGACCCACCCTCGCCCAGCACATCGCGGCGAAAGGCCCGCTGAACGGAGCGGAGCTGAGGAGTCTCGCCATCGGGCTGGCGGAGGCGCTGCGCGACATCCACCGCGTGGGGGTCGTCCACCGTGACCTGAAGCCCTCGAACGTGGTGCTCTCGCCCGAGGGCCCGCGCGTCATCGACTTCGGTATTTCGCGCGCCGTGGACCAGGAGACGCTGACGATGACGGGGCGGGTCATCGGTACGCCGCCCTTCATGTCGCCGGAGCAGCTGCAGGCGCCGCGGGGTGTGGGGCCGCGGTCCGATGTCTTCTCGCTGGGCACGCTGCTGGTGTACGCGGCGACGGGCCGCGGGCCCTTCGACGCGGACAGCCCGTACTTGACGGCGTATCAGGTCGTGCACGAGGAGCCGTCGCTGGGTGCCGTGCCGGCGGCCCTGCGCGCGGTCGTCGGGTCGTGCCTGGCCAAGGAGGTCGAGGAGCGCCCCTCGACGGACGAACTCCTCGTGCTGCTCCGGGACTTGCCGGCCGACCTCGGCGGGACCGACGCGGACGGGGTCGGCGCGGGCCACACCCGCGACGAGATCACCCAGCAGCACGTGGCGGTGCGGGCCACCCCGGCACCGACCGACCCGGCCACCGACCCGGCCGGTCCCGATTCAGGGAGTACGGTCACCTCCGTCCGCCGCGGTCTCCGTCGCCGATGGCGGCCCGTGCTCACGGCCGCGGTCGCGGTGGCCGCGATCGGCGGGGGAGCCGCCGTGCTGAGGGCGGGCAGCGCCGGGGAGAACAGCGGCGGCGACAAGCGCAACACCGTCGCGGCGCCGGGTGCCGCGCTTCCGGACGGCTTCGCGCCGTGGCACAGGATTGTGCGGGGCGGCCGTGAGGACATCCCCGACGAGCTGCGCTGCGTCGCGCACGACGAGGCGCTGTTCTGCGGGGGCGGCGGTGTTGTCGCCACGCGTATCAGCGCCTCGGACGGCTCGCGGGCGTGGACGGTGAAGAGTCCTGGCATCCCCGTCCAGGGCGAGCACCTGGTCGGCGCCACCGACGACACGGTGCTCGGTTACCGCAACGCCGCCCAGGACTCCCCGCAGGGCCCGCCCAGCGAGGTGGTGGCCGTCGACGCGGACAGTGGCCGGGAGTTGTGGTCCGTGCCGTCCGGAGCCCAGTCGGCGGCCGTCACGGGCCGGACCCAGGACGCCGTGGTGGTCGGCTCCACCGTGGTGACGGTCAACGCTTCCGACTCCGGCTTCGAGGCCCGGGATGCGCACAGCGGAACGGTCACCTGGCGGACGCCGTTCCCCGCGGGCACCCAGTGCGCTCCCGTACCGGTGGGCGCGCGGCTCCTCGCGATGTGCGCGACGGATACGGAGGCGGACGCCCTGGAGGTGCGCCACCTCACCCTGTACACGGTCGCCCTCGCCTCGGGGACCCTGGGCGCGCCCATCGCGGTGGACGGCCCCGCCGTGCCGATGGGCGTCTCGAACGGCAGGCTCGTGCTCCTTCAAGTACACATGGAGGGAACGGCGTCGGCCGGCTACGACAGGGTGGCGCTGGTCCACCCGGCCTCGCGGAAGGTCACGTACTCCGCGCTGGCCAAGACGTACGAGGGGACGCCCGGTATGGCGGACGGCACCCTCTACATGAGCGGGCAGACCGGTCTCGTCACGGCGCTCGACCCCGCGACCGGCCGGGCGAAGTGGTCCCGGCAGACGAGCGTGGAAGGCGCGTCGGGTCCCGTGGCGGGAGCCGGGGCGCTGTACTTCAGCTCGGCCACCGGCCGGGTGGTCGCGCTGTCGCCGGATGACGGCACACCCCTGTGGGCCACGGATCCGCAGGCCGACGGCCTGACGGGCGAGCAGGGCGCGAGCCCGCGTGTGACCGTCGTGGGGCGTGCGGTGATCGTGGCCGCGGCCCAGAACACTCTCTTCGCCTTCGACACGCGGAAGCCGCCGAAGGCGGGCTGACCCCGGGGAACGAGCCGAGACACCGCCCCGGACGCCCGGTGCGTGACGGAGCTCGGTCCCGTTCTGGCGCCGCCTGCTCCGCGGTGGTCACCCGCGCGACCGTCAACGACCGTCCCGTCGCGATGACCTCCAGCGGCTCCGGCGACCTGTCCGTGTGGGACATGACCACCCACCGGCTGCGCCGGCGGAACGACCCGGCCGCTCAGTGTCAGCACGGTCGCCCGTCACGCGGCCACGGGCGCGTCGCAGAAGATGCCTCGCCAGCAACATGCCACAGGCCCCCAGAAGGAGCACTGAGACAACCCTCAGCCAGGGCTCGGTGCCGCCACTGGCCGCTGTCCATCCGCAGGACAGGATGCCCAAGCCCATCCAGCCCGGGCTGTCGTCAGAGTGCCTCTCGTGTCGCGACATATCCGTCCCCCTCCGCCTTCAGTAAAAACCGTCTCCACCCTCGCGATCCGCGCCCGCGGCTCCTTCAGTGTGGCGGATGTGACGTACGGACAGTTCCGGGGCCCATGTCGAACGTGGCAGGTGGAGGGAGAGCACGAGTCGATAAAGATGAATGGTCGGTGAAACTTTCGAGGACATTCCCACATCCAGGAAGTTAATATGAAGGGGGCCGTCGCGAGCTGCTTCCCCCCGGTCAGCGCAACGTCAGCCACCTCAGAACGCTGTCGCCTCCCGGAGTGGAAAAAATGAGTCTGCGTACCGTCGTCCCCGTTCCCGTCCGCAGAAGAATCATGGCGGCTCTGCCGCCGGAATACGCGGACAAAGTACGGGTAGCGGCGCTCAACGGGGGTCCCAGGAAGCGGACTCGGCGTGTTCTGCAGATGCGCCGCGCCAGCGCCCAGTCCCGTGCACTGCTCGGTTCGACGGGGGACATCAAGGTCGCGCACATCGGCAGCCGGGCATGGGTCTGCCATGTCGAGGACGGGGTCAGCGCGGAGGAGGCACGGCGGCGCAACCTCGCGCTGGTCGCCGACGCGCTGGAGAACGAGGGCATCGAGTACTGGGTGCTCGACAGCGGGAACCGGCCGCGCGTCACCATCGGCGCCCGCCAGGAGGACCGCGCCCGCGCCCTGGCCGCACTGCGGTCCGTGTACGCGCGCAGCGCCGTCTACGCCGGTGACCTGACCAGGTCGGCCGGGCGCAGCAGGCTGGTGGCCACACTGCCCGACACCGAGACCGGCACCCGGGGTGTGCGGGTGTTCCGGGTCTATCTGTCGTCCTCGGGGACCGCGTCGCTCGGTGCCAAACACGCCTGCGAGCTGGAGTTCTGGGACACCGACGAGGAGGACGGCTCGCTGGTCGCGCCGGTCTCGAACCGGACCGCGCCACGCGTTCCCGCCGCCGATCTGATCCCCGCCGTACTGCCGGTCGGAGACCGCGCCTTCCCGACGCTCCAGCCGTTCTCCGGGCCTCATCTGTTCGACGTCACCTTCCCCGTCGACGCCGTCTACACCTGGGTCGACGGCAGCGACCCGGCGTGGCGGGAGCGCAAGTCGCGGACGATGGTCTCGCACGGGCTCGGGCAGCTCAACGAACAGGCGGCCAACGACTCGCGCTTCACGAGCCGCGACGAACTCCTGTACTCCCTGCGGTCGCTGGAGAAGTTCGCCGGATTCATCCGCAATGTCTTCATCGTCACCGACGACCAGGTCCCGGCCTGGCTGAACACCGCGCACGAGCGGATCCGGGTCGTCTCGCACAAGGAGATCTTCGGCGACGCGGGTCGGCTCCCCACCTTCAACTCGCATGCCATCGAGACCCGGCTGCACCACATCGAGGGCCTGGCCGAGCACTACCTCTACCTCAACGACGACATGATCTTCGGCAGGCCGGTCACCGCCGAGAAGTTCTTCCACGCCAACGGACTGAGCAAGTTCTTCCTGTCGAAGGCCCAGCTGGAACTGGGGGCGCCGAGCCCCGAGGACCTGCCGGTGATGGCGGCGGCCAAGAACAACCGCGACCTCATCGAGGCCGCGTTCGGGCGCGTGCCGCGCAACAAGTTCAAGCACACGCCCTACCCGCAGCAGCGCAGTGTGCTCATGGAGCTGGAGGAGAAGTACCCGGAGATCTTCGCCGAGACGAGCAAGCACCAGTTCCGGCACGCCGGTGACTACGCCATCCCCTCGTCGCTCGTGCACTACTACGCGTACATGACCGGGCGGGCCATGCCCAGCAACATCCAGTACACGTACCTGGACCTCGCCAGTCCCGACACCCCCGCCCGGCTGCGCAGGCTGCTGGCCCGCCGAGACATGGACGTCTTCTGCGTGAACGACACCGACTCGGGGCCCGAGGAGTTCGAGGCGCAGGAGAAGTACCTCTCCGCCTTCTTCGACGCGTACCTGCCCGAGCGCGGTTCGTTCGAACTCTGAGCGGCGGCGAGCGGGGCGAAGCCGACGGCCGTACGCCGTGTCAGGCTCTGTCGGAACGGGAGCGGGAACGGGAGCGGATCGCGGGGGCGCCTCAGCAGGGTTCCGAACGCGGGCGTGGCCGAGCGCCGGATTGGCGATGCGTCGGCCACGCCCTGCACCAGGGGCGCGAGGAGTCTGCCGTCATGCCGAAAGGGAACCGCCCATGTAGTGGTGAAGACGTTCGTCCTCAACTTCTCGCTGTGCCCCGGACCCGTGGAGACGAAGTTCTTCGAGGCGATCGGCGCCCGCGACGCCGCCGTCGCCGGCAGCTTCACCACAACCCGAGCCGGTCGTCCGCTCGGCGCCGGCGGCCCTCGACCGCGACCGTGCGTATGTGACCCCCGGGCTGGGCAACGCGCTCGCGGCGCATCTGACACCCCGCCGGCCGCGCACCCCGGTGGTCTGGGTGGGCGAGCGGATCTGCCGCAAGGCACTGAGGCCGGGACGTCCCGCCCCGGGACTGGGGCCCGCCCCCGGGCGGAGACGAGTACCGCTCACTCATGTTCCACGGCGGGTTCCGGATCGGACGGGGGATCGGACGGGGGACCGGCGGGCGAGCGGCCCTCGCCGTAGCGGACCGTCGACTCGTCCTCCTGCGCGAGCCGGCGCAGCGCCATCAGGGCCGGTTCCAGCAGGAAGGTCAGCAGCACCGCCCGCTCGGCCTTCTCCAGCGGGTCCGTGAAGTGCTGGAGCTCGTCCAGGTCGTGCCGCGCCGTCTCCTCCGCCAGCCGGGCGTACGGCAGCAGGTGCCGCCAGTCGTAGTCCATGCCCAGTGAGCGCAGGGTCCGTACGGTCTGGTCGATGATCTGCCGGGCCGGGTTGTAGTCCGAGACCGTCCAGCCCATCGCGTCGACCAGCGCGCCGGCCTCCGGGCTCGACCCGGCGGGGTTCTCGCCTTCGGCCGTCTCGGGTGCGCCGGTGTCCGAGGGCCAGATACCGAAGACCAGCCCGAGTGTCCGGTGCGTGTCGGTGTGGTCCTCGGCGAGCATGTCCAGGACCTTCTTGGTCGCCGCGACGGACAGCCCGCGGACCCCGATGAGCGCGCGGATCAGGCGCAGCCGTTTGAGGTGCGACTCGTCGTACTCCGCCTGGGTCGCCCCCGTGGCGCGCCCGGCGGGCAGCAGCCCTTCGCGCAGGTAGTACTTGATCGTCGCGTTGGGTACACCGCTGAGACGGCTGAGTTCCGAGATCCTCATATGCTTCTCCGCTCTTCCGCTGGCGATTGGTGAGTGGCACTGTCTAATATGGACAGTGCCACTCACCAATCGTGGAGGCGAGACTACCGTGCCAACTCTTCCCTGGGTCAAACCGAACCCGGCCCGCCCTGACACCAGTGCCTTCGTCATGGCCTCCCGGCTCGAGGTGCGCTCCAAGAAGGACGTCCCCCGCTTCTTCCTGAAGTCCCTCTCCGCGTGGGGCCAGGTCCGCAAGGCGCCGGGAGCGCTCGGCGCCTCCCTGGAGGCCCAGTTGTTCAGCGGGGTCTTCTACACCCTGTCCGCGTGGGAGAGCCGGGACGCGCTCTACGCCTACGCCAGGGCGGAACCCCACAAGAGCATCATGATCGGCCTGCGCGCCACGATGCGGGACTCGACCTTCACCTTCTGGGAGGTTCCGGCCGATCAGCTGCCGATCGACTGGAAGGACGCCAAGCGGCACATCGAGGAGCAGGCGCGCAAAGACGCGGCGAACGGCCCTCGCGCCGCCCGCTGAACGCCTGCCCCGAGGTCGCCTCCGCCCTCGGGCCGGGCTCCGTCTCTGTCGGGGGAAGTGTCGTGGGAGTCACCGCCCGGCGGTGACTCCGCGGCGCCCGGCTCGTCGGGTGCGACAGGACGCACCACAGGTACGCAGGACGCGCCGCACCCGTTCCGGGGTGCGGCGCTTTCGTCGTTGTGCGCGACGCGCGGGCCGCGGAAAAAGGCCGGGGAGGAAGAGAGGTGCCGAATCGGATGACAATGAAAACGATTGTCGATAGCGTGGCGTCCAGTCACGGTGCGCGGCCCTCCGGCAGAGGGCCGCCGCCCCGTCGTGCTTTCTCAACCAGCCTGTGAAGAGGGGTAGTTGTGTCTCATCTGCTGATGGTCGAGAGCTGGGTCGGGTCAATGAGCCGGCTGTTGCCCCGGGCGATCAGGGAGGGCGGACACGCATTCACCTTCCTCACCCGCGATCTCCACCATTACCTGCGCGCGGCCCCGGAGGGCACCGCGCATCCGCTGCTCGGCGCCCGCCATGTGCTGACGGCGGAGACCAACGAGACCGACGCACTGACGGACTTCGCCGCGCGCGCCCACGAAACCCTCCGGTTCACCGGGGTGATCACCTCCTGCGACTACTACCTGCCTGCCGCGGCCCGGATCGCCGCCAGGCTCGGACTGCCGGGCCCCTCCGCCGAGGCCGTCGAGAACGCCTGCCGCAAGGACGCGACCCGCCGGATCCTGGCCGAAGCCGGGCTGCCGGGACCGGAGTTCGCGGTCTGCGAGGAGTGGGCCGAGACCGCCGCCGCGGCCCGGGAGATCGGCTATCCGCTGGTCCTCAAGCCCGTCGACCTGTGCGCCGGCATGTACGTACGGCGCGTGGACGACGAAGCCGGACTGGCAGCCGCTTACCACGCGCTGGCCGCCTTCCCCGTCAACGCGCGCGGCCGGCGCCGTACGCCCGTGGTGCTGCTCGAAGAGCTGCTCGACGGGCCCGAAGTCAGCGTCGAGACCGTGTCGTTCGGCGGCACGGCGCACGTGATCGGAGTGACCGACAAGAGCGTCGGCGCGGCACCGGCCTTCGTCGAGACCGGCCACATGTTCCCCGCCGCGCTCGACCCGGCGGACGAGGCCGCCGCCCGTGACACCGCGCTGTACGCGCTGAAGGCCCTCGGCCTCGACGACATCGTCGCGCACACCGAGATCAAACTGACCTCCGGCGGACCGCGGGTGGTCGAGGTCAACCCCCGCCCGGCCGGCAACCGCATCACCGAACTGGTCCGCCACGTCACCGGGATCGACCTCGCCGCCGCCTGCGTGGACGTCGCCCTCGGCCGCGAGCCCGATCTGCGGCCCCGGCCCACCGGACTGCGCAGCGCCGCCATCGGCTTTCTGGTGCCGGACACCGAAGGGGAGCTGGAGGCGATCGACGGCGCCGACGCCCTGCGCGCGGAACCCGGGCTGCTGGAGGTCCAACTCGCCGACCCCGGAAGGGCGGTGAGAGCGGCACAGAGCAACAACGACTACCTCGGGCACATCATGGCCGGCGACCCCGACGGCCCCGGCGCCCGTGACCGGGTGGCCGCGCTGCTGGCGGGACTCGGGCCGCGGGTGGTGACCCGATGACCCCCACGATCCCCATGCCCTCCGGGCCTCCCACGACGACGGCCAGGATGCCCGCCGCCACCGCCACCGCCGCAACCTCAGCCGCCACCTCGTACGACGACCTCCTCGCCCGCGTCCTCGCCGGTGAACTCGGCCCCGACCCGCGCACCCGCCGCGTCTCCGTCGCGTTCACCACCCGTCAGGCCGTACGTCACGAGGGCCGCTCCACCGGCTACCGCAACGAAGTACTCAGCCTGCGGCTCGCCGAAGCCGTCGGCTCCTGCGCGGTCGAGCCCGGCACACTGCCCGACGGCGCGCTCGACGACTGCGTCGGCGCCGACATCGCCCGGCTGCTGGCGCACGAGCTGACGCCGGTACGGGTCGCCGCGCTCGACGCGTATCTGATGCACATCCTCCCGCACGCCCCCACCACCGGCGCCCGCTCCTGCCCGCTGCCGGCCGGCGGTTCGCTGGACAAGTCCCGGTCCCGCGCCCGGGCCGTCGCCGGACTGCTCGACGCGGCGGCCCCGGGACGTACGACCGTCCTGGTCGTGGGGGTGGTGAACTCCCTGCTGGCGGCGGTACGGGAGCGCGGATTCACCTGCGTACCGTGCGACCTCAAGGGCGGTACGACGGAGTGGGGCGAGCCGGTGAGGACCGACGCGCTCGCCGAACTGGAGCGCTGCGACGCCGTACTGGCCTCGGGCATGACGCTCGGCAACGGCACCTTCGAGCCGCTGCGCGCCCATGCCCTGCGCCACGGAAAGCCCCTGGTGATGTTCGCCCAGACCGGCAGCGCGGTCCTGCCCCGGCTGATCGGCGCCGGTGTCAGCGCGGTGTGCGCCGAGCCGTACCCGTTCTTCTGGCTGGACGGCGGACCCGGGACGATCCACCTGTACGGAGCGGATGCCGCCGCGGTCGTCACCGAGGGCGCCGCCGGGGCCGCCCTGTGACCACCGCCGTACTGCGCCCCGCGGGCAACCGGGAGCTGCTCGCGCTCCTCGGACGGACCCCGCTCGCCCGCGTCACCGTCGATCTGCCCTGCCCGCAACCCGGCTTCTGGGCCAAGCTCGAAGGGCTCGGCGCGGGCGGCATGAAGGCCCGCGCCGCCGTGTCCATGCTCCTGGGCGCCGAGGAGCGCGGCGAACTCCGCCCGGGAGCACCCGTGGTGGAGTCCACCTCCGGCACGATGGGCCTCGGCCTCGCCTACGCCGGTCAGGCGCTCGGGCATCCGGTCGTCCTGGTCGGTGACGCCGAACTCGAACCGTCCATGCGGCAGTTGCTGCGCGCCCACGGCGCCCGCCTCGAACTCGTCGACCGCCCGGCCGCGCACGGCGGCTGGCAGGCCGCCCGGCTGGACCGGCTGCGCGACGTGCTGGCGCGGCTGCCGGACGCGTACTGGCCCGACCAGTACAACAACCCCGACAACAAGGCCGGTTACGCCTCCCTCGCCGCCGAACTGACCGCACACCTCGACCATCTCGACATTCTCGTGTGCAGTGTGGGCACCGGGGGCCACAGTGCCGGCATCGTGGGACCGCTGCGCGGATACTGGCCGGGCCTGCGGCTGATCGGTGTGGACGCCACCGGTTCGACGATCTTCGGCCAGCCCGCCGGACCCCGCCTCATGCGCGGCCTCGGCAGCAGCATCCATCCCCGCAATGTCGCCTACGAGGCGTTCGACGAGGTCCACTGGGTCGGTCCGACGGAGGCGGCGGACGGCTGCCGGCGGCTGGCGCGGGGCAACTTCGTCAGCGGCGGCTGGAGTACGGGCGCGGTCGCGCTCGTCTCGGCGTGGGCCGCCCGCGTCCACCCGGGCGCGGTCGTCGCCACCGTCTTCCCCGACGGCCCGCACCGCTATCTCGGCAGTGTGTACGACGACGACTTCGCCGCCGCCCACGGGCTCGACCCCGCGGGCGCGGCCACCCGCCCCGTGGAGATCCCGCACCCGCGGGCCGCGGTGGCCACCGGCTGGGCGCGATGCGGCTACGTGACCGACCCGACGAGGGACCACCGGGGGGAGGAGGCCGGGTGAAGCTCGCCCATCGCACCGTACGGCTCCAACTCGCCGAACCCCTGCGGATATCCCGCTCCACCATGGCGGCCAGGGACGCGGTATGGGTCTTCATCGAGCACGAGGGGCGGTGCGGCCGGGGAGAGGCGGTCGCCAGCGCGTACCAGGGCCTCGACGCGCACACCATCGAACGGCTGCTGGCGTACCAAGTCGCCCCGGAGATAGGCGCGTTCGGTGACCCCGAGAGCGCGCTGGACACACTGCGCGCCCGGAACACACCGCACGCCCGGCACCCGGCCGTACGGGACACACCGTCGTCACCGACCCTGCCCCCGGCGGTCACCGCCGCCGTCGAGTCCGCGCTGCTCGACCTCGTCGGCAAGCGGGCCGGTCTCCCCGTGCACCGCCTCCTGGGCACCCGTACCCCGCCCCGCGCGGCCACCGCCCGTACCATCGGCATCACCTCGCCCGGCGGCGCCGCGGCCCGCGCGGCCCGCCTCGCGCACGCCGGATTCTCCGTCATCAAACTCAAGGCGGGCTCGGCCGACCCCGAGGACGATCTCGCGCGCGTACGGGCCGTCCGCGCCGCCGCTCCCCACGCGCGGCTGCTCGTCGACCCCAACGGCGGCTGGCGCGCCGAGGAGGCCGGCGTCCTGCTGGGACGCTGCGCCGAACTCGGCGTCGAAGCGGTCGAACAGCCCATCGCCCCCGGCGACCCCGAGGCGCTGGCCCGGCTCGCCGAACGCGCGCCCCTGCCCGTCATCGCCGACGAGGACGCCGTCGGCCTCGACGACGCCCGCCGCCTCGCGGGGCGGGTCCAGGGCGTCAACGTCAAGCTCGCCAAGTGCGGGGGTGTCACCGCCGCGCTGCGCATCGCCGAGCTGATCGACGGCAGCGGCACGGAGCTGATGCTCGGCTGTCTGACGGCCAGCACCCTCGGGATCGCCCCGGCCGTCCACCTCGCCGGGCGCGCCCGCTGGATCGACCTGGACGGACATCTGCTGCTAGCCCGGGACCCGTGGTCCGGCATCGGCGGCGGGGACGGAACCGTACGGGCGAGCGGCCACCCCGGTCTGGGCGTACGGCCACGTGTGGCGCGGCACACCGCACCCGGCGAACCCACCGCGGCCGACCGCACCCACCACACCCACCACCTCATGAAGGACCAACCGTGAAGACCTGGCGCGAGATACGCGCTTTCCCGCTCGCGATCCGGCTTCTCCTGGTCAATCAGCTCGGCGTCAACATCGGCTTCTACCTCCTCATCCCCTATCTCGCCCTGCACCTGAGCGACGATCTCGGGATGTCGGCCGCCGTCGTCGGCATCGTGCTGGGCGTACGCAACCTCAGCCAGCAGGGCCTGTTCCTCATCGGCGGCTCCGCCGCCGACCGGCTGGGCGCCCGTGGGGTCATCATCGCCGGCTGCGCCCTGCGCACCGTGGGCTTCGGCCTCTTCGCGCTCGGCGACGGGCTGCCCGTCCTGCTCGCCGCATCCGTGCTCAGCGGGCTCGCCGGGGCGCTCTTCAACCCCGCCGTACGCGCCTACCTCGCGCGGGAGGCGGGGGAGCGCAAGGCCGAGGCGTTCGCGCTCTTCGGTGTCTTCGCCACCACGGGCGCGCTGATCGGACCGCTGCTCGGCAGCGCCCTGCTGCTGGTGGACTTCCGTACGTCCGCGCTCACAGCGGCCGGCATCTTCGCGCTGCTGACCGCCGCCCAGGCGCTGGTACTGCCGGCGCGCCCGGCCACCCCGTCCACGAACAGCGTCCTCGGCGACTGGCGCGAAGTGGTCCGCAACCGGGCGTTCCTGGCCTTCTCCCTGGCCATGGTCGGCATGTTCACCCTGGAGAACCAGCTGTATCTGCTGCTGCCCGCCGGCGCGCGGGCCGCCACCGGCTGGGACGGCGCGGCCGGGGCCGTCTTCCTCGTCGGCACCCTCGCCAACCTCTGGCTCCAGCTCCGCGTCACCCGGGCGCTGAAGGCGCGCGGCGCCCGGGCGCGGTGGATCGGTGCGGGGCTCCTGCTGATGGGGCTCGCCTTCGTACCGCCGATGACGGTCGCGGGCGGCGGGGGAGCCACGGCCGGGGCGGGCACCGCGCCGCGTGTGCTGGCCCTGCTGCCCGTGCTCGCCGGGGCGCTGCTGCTGTACGTGGGGATCATGGTCGCGCAGCCGTTCGTGATGGAGCTGATACCCGACTTCGGCAGGCCCGAGCTGACCGGCACGTACTTCGGTCTCTTCTACGTGGTCTCGGGCATCGCGGCGGCGCTGGGCAACACACTCGTCGGCTGGGCGATGGACACCGGCGAGAGCGCGGCGGCGCACTGGCTGCCCTGGGTGTGCTGTCTCTTCTTCGGCCTGGTCTCGGCGGCCGGCGTCGGCGCGCTGCACCGGCTGAGGGCGCTGCCCACCGGTTCCGCGGCCGTACCGGCGACGGTGTAGGGGGATACGGGATGACAACGGAACACACCGAAGCGCGGCACACTCCCACCCGGCACACCGGCACCCCAGCCGCCCGCAACCTGCTCACCGACCATCCCGCGCTGTACGAAGCGCGCTTCCCCGACCCCGAACGCCTCGCCGGACGCTGGGCCGAGGACCGCCTGCGCCGGTACGGAGCCGGGCCGCGCGTCCTCGACCTCGGCTGCGGCACCGGCCGCGACGCCGCCCATCTGCACCACGCGGGCCACCGCGCGGTCACCGGCGCCGATCTGTCCGACGCGATGCTGGAGTACGCCCGCGCCCACCATCCGGGACCGCGGTACGTCCGGGCCGACCTGCGCGCCTTCGACCTGGGGAAGGGCGCCTTCGACGCCGTGGTGTGCCTGGACAGCGCGCTGCTGTACTGCCGTACCAACGACGAACTCGACGGGCTCCTCTCCTCCTGCCGGCGCGCGCTGGCCCCCGGCGGCCTGCTCGTCGCGGAGATGCGCAACGGCGCGTACCACCTGGGCCGCACGGACCTGCTCGACACCCCCGTCCAGCACACCTTCACCTGGCGGGGCACCGTCCACCGTTCCACCACCACACTCTCCGTCGACCGGGCCGCGCAGCTGCTGCGCCGCCGCCGTATCTGGACCGCCGACGACGGCTCGCCCCCCGTCGAGCAGTGCTCCGCGTGGCGGCTGCTCTTCCCCCAGGAGCTGCGGTACGTGCTCGCCCGGCACGGCTTCGAGGTGCTCGGCCTGGACGACGGGCCGGGGCCCCGTACCGAACCGCCGTGGCACGAGGGGGCCGGCGGGCCCGGCACCGCGGACGGCGACCGGCTGCATGTGACAGCGCGCCGCACCACTTCAACGACCTTCTAAGGAAGCGGACATGACCCACCACACGCACCTCCCCGGCCCGCACCGCCGGAGCCTGCTCACCGCCGCCGGAGGCCTCGCCGCCGGGCTCGGCGCGCTCGCGCTCACCGGCTGCTCGGGCCAGGACACCCCCCGTACCTCCTCCGACAACAACAGCGGCGGAAAGCCGAGACGCGGCGGGCGGCTGCGCGCCGCCTTCGCCGGCGGCGGCGCCAGCGAGACACTCGACCCGCATCTGAGCAACCTCTTCGCCGATGTCGCCCGCGCCAAGGCGCTCTTCGACAAGCTCGCCGACTACGGACCCGATCTCGCCGCGCGACCGCGCCTGGCCGAGAAGTGGGAACCCAACGCGCGCCTCGACCGGTGGAAGGTCACCCTGCGCGAGGCGGCCTTCCACCACGGCAAGCCGGTGACGGCCGCCGACGTCCTGTACAGCTACCGCCGGATCGCCGACCCGAAACAGGCGTTCCGCGCCAGGGCGTCCCTGGAACCCATCGACCTGACCGCCAGCAGGGCGCCGGACGACCGCACCGTCGAGTTCGTCCTCAAGCGGCCGACCGCCGAATTCCCCAATGTGCTCGCGGCGTTCGGCGCGTACATCGTCCCGGAGATCTCAGGACCGGCGGACTTCGACAAGAAGCCCGTCGGCAGCGGCCCCTTCCGCCTCGTCTCCTTCGCCCCTGGCCGTTCCGCGCTCTTCCGGCGCAACGACGACTACTGGGACGGCCCGCCGCACCTCGACGAGCTGGAGATCGTCGTCGCCAACGAGGAGTCCGCGCGCGTCAACGCGCTCCTCGGCGGCCAGGTCGAGTACGCGCACGAACTCAACCCCGCCACCGCCCGCGCCCATGAGAACAAGGGGCGGATCGAGATCGTGCGGCTGCGCAACAGCGCCATGCAGGCGTTCGCCATGAAGACCGACCGGCCGCCGTTCGACGACCGGCGGGTCCGCGAGGCGTTCTTCCTGATCGCCGACCGCGAGGAACTGGTGGCCGGAGCGCTGTCCGGGGCGGGCGAGATCGGCAACGACCTGTTCGGCAAGGGGTACGAGTACTACGCCGACGGCCTGCCCCAGCGCACCCAGGACCTCGACCGCGCCCGCGCCCTGCTGAAGAAGGCGGGCGCCGACGGCCTGCGGGTCACCCTCGACACCTCGCCGGTGGCGGCCGGATTCACCGAGGCCGCCACCGTCTTCCGGGACCAGGCGGCGAAGGCCGGGGTGAGGATCGAGGTGCGCACGGGCAGCAAGGACAGCTACTGGAAGGACATCCTCGACTCCGGGACGCTGTGCAGCTACCGGTCCGGGGCCATGCCCATCGAGTCGCACATCTCCCAGCGCCTGCTGACCGATTCGACGACGAACGCGACCAAGTGGCACCACCAGGACTTCGACGACCTCTACCAGCAGGCGCAGTCCACCGGGGATCCCGCCCGCCGGGCCGCCGTCTACGTGCGCATGCAGCGCCGGCTCCATGCCGAGGGCGGCTTTCTGATCTGGGGATTCGCCGACTGGATCCTGGGAACGTCCCCGAAGGTGAAGGGAGTTGCCCCCCAAGCACCGGCCAACACACTGGACTGGGCACGCTTCGACAAGGTGTGGCTGGCGTGAGACGGGACGGTCCTGCCTTCACACCGCTCCGGAGCTGGACCGCGCGACGGCTGCTCCTCGGGACGGCGCAGACCGCGGCCGTGGTGCTGCTCGTCTTCGTCCTCACCGAGGCGCTGCCGGGCGACGCCGCCGTGGCGCTCGCCGGTGACCAGCCCGATCCGGCGCGCATCGCCGCCATCCGCGAGGCGATGGGGCTGGACCGGCCCGCGTACGTACGTCTGCTGGACTGGACGGCGGGGCTGGCGCACGGCGATCTCGGCACCTCGCTGGCCTCGGGCCGGCCCGTCTCCTCGTACCTCGCCGACGGCTACGGACCGACCCTGCTGCTCGCCGCCCTCACCGTGACACCGCTGGTGCCGCTCGGTGTCGGCCTGGGGGTGCTGGCCGCCCGTTACGAGGGGCGTCTGCCGGACCGGCTGGTCAGCTCGGTGACGCTGGGCGTCTACGCCGTACCGGAGTTCGCCCTCGGCACCCTGCTGATCACACTCTTCGCGCTGCGCCTGGAGTGGCTGCCGCCGACCGCGTTGGGGTACGGCACGGATCTGCTGTCCCATCCGGCGGCGCTGGTGCTGCCGGTGCTGATCCTGCTGTCGCGGCCGGTGTGTTCCCTGACCCGGCTGGTGCGGGCGGGCATGATCGACGCGCTGGCGTCACCGTACGCCGCGCAGGCCAGGCGGTACGGGATCGCCGGGGCCCGGGTCCGCTACGCGCACGCCCTGCCGAACGCGATCGCACCGGCGGTGCAGCAGCTGGCGCGTACGGTCGACTGGCTGCTCTGCGGTGTGATCGTGGTGGAGGCGCTGTATGTGATCCCGGGGCTGGGGACCGTACTGATGAACGCGGTGGCGGAGCGCGATGTGCCGGTGGTGCAGGGGCTGGCGGTCGTCTTCGGGGTCACCACCGTCGTCCTCAATCTGGGGGCGGATCTGGTGGCGCGCAGGCTGACGCCGCGGGCGGGGATGGCGGCGTGAGCGCGCGACCTGGCGCCGGTGGGGGCGCGGTGCGGGTGGCGGCGGCCGTACTCTTCGCCGTTCCGGCCGTACTGGCCGTGTGCGGACCGCTGTGGGCGGGGGAACCCGGCCCGCGCGGCACGTCCTTCACCACGGGCGGCGGCCACTGGCTGGGGACGGACTTCGTGGGGCGCGACGTGTGGCGCCTGGTGCTGCTGGGAGGCCGCCCCGTACTGCTGACCGCCCTGGCGGCGACGGCCCTGACGTACACGGTGGCGCTGCCGCTGGCCCTCACCGCCGCGCTCACGCACCGCCGCCGGCTCGAAGAGCTGCTGATGCGGCCGCTGGACGTGCTGCTCGCCGTGCCGTCGCTGCTGATGATCCTGCTGGTCTCGGCCGTGCTGGCGCCCGGTCCCGTGGGTCTCGCGGTGCTGGTGGCGCTCGTCAACATCCCGGACGCGGCCAGGATCGTACGGGCCGCGGCGGCGGAGGCGGCCTCGCGTCCGGCGGTCGAGGCGCTGCGGATGCAGGGGGAGACCTGGTGGCGTACGGCGGTCGGCTATGTCGGCAGATCGACCGCCCGCACCGTGGCCGCGGACATGGGAGTGCGCCTGACGGGCGTGCTGTATCTGGTGTCGACAGCGGCCTTCCTGGGCGTGGGAGTCGCTCCGGACGCGGCCGACTGGGCGGTGATGGTGGACCGCAACCGTACGGGGCTGTTCCTCCAGCCCTGGGCCGTGGTGGTGCCGGCCCTGCTGATCGTCGCCCTGACGATGGGCGGCAATGTGCTCTTCGACGCCGTGCGGGACCGGCGGCCGGCCGTGGACGAGAGGCACCAGTGAACGCGATCGCCGAGGTCAGGGACTTGAGGGTGGAGATTGGAGGCGGCGCGGGCCGGGTGGGCCGTGCGATCGTCGACGGGGTGAACCTGCGCGTCGAGCCCGGCAGGATCATCGCGCTGGTGGGCGCCTCCGGCAGCGGCAAGACGACGACGGGCCTGGCCCTGCTGGGCGAGTTCCCGGCGGGGGCGAGGGTGACGGGCGAGGTACGGGTGCCGGACGGGCTGGTCGGATACGTACCGCAGCACCCGGCCGCGGTGCTGAATCCGGCGCGCCGGGTGGACGCGCTGCTGCGGGACATCGCGCGGGGCGGGCGGGGGGAACCGCGCCGCCGCGACCGGAGAGCGACGGCGCGTGCACGGGTGCGCCAGGCGCTTCGGGACGCCCAGCTCGACCCGTCCGAGGCCCTGCTGAGCCGCTATCCCCATCAGCTGTCGGGCGGCCAGCAGCAGCGGGTGGTGCTGGCGCAGGCCCTGCTGCTGGGCGCCCGGGTGCTGGTGGCGGACGAGCCGACGACCGGCCAGGACCCGCTGACGAAGAGGCTGATCGCCGAGCAGCTGGCGGCGGTGGCGCGCCGGGGCATGGGGGTGCTGCTGCTCACCCATGACCTGGGCATCGTCAGGGAGTTGGCGGACGAGGTGCTGGTGATGCGCGGCGGAAGAGTGGTGGAGTCGGGACCGCCGGAGCGGCTGTGGGAACGGCCGAGGGACAGCTGGACGAAGGAACTGCTGTCGAGCGAGGACGAGGCGACGGCGACGGTGAACGCGCCGGCGGAGCCCGGAAGGACGGTCCTGGAGGCCCGGGGCATCACGGTGGGACACCGCGGCGGGCGGCACACCGCGCTGACACTGCGCGGAGCCGCCCTGACGGTGCGCGAGGGCGAGTTCCTGGCGGTGGTGGGCCGCTCGGGCAGCGGGAAGACGACCCTGGCCCGCTGTCTGGCGGGGCTGCACCGGGACCACGAGGGGGAGGTACTGCTGGACGGCGTCCCGCTGCCGCGCAGTGTGCGGGCCAGGAGCAGGGAGCAACTGGCGGCGGTGCAGTACGTGTTCCAGGACGTGCGCGCGGCGTTCGACGAGTACCGCCCGGTCCTCGACCAGGTGGCCCGTACGGCCGTACGGCTGCGGAACACGCCCGCCCCCGAGGCCCTGGCCGAGGCACTGACCACGCTGAACGCGCTGGGCCTCGATGACGATGCGGTACGCCGGCGCCCAACGGACCTGTCCGGCGGCGAACTTCAGCGTGCCGCCCTGGCCCGCGCGCTGCTGGCCCGCCCCCGCGTACTGATCTGCGACGAGATCACGTCCGGGCTCGACACCGTCACCCGCCGCTCCCTCCTGTCCCTCCTCGCCACGCTGCCGCACACCCACAACGGTCTGTCCCTGGTCCTCATCACCCACGATCCGCACACCGCGGCCCGGGCCCACCGGGTCGTCCGGCTGACGGACGGGGTGTGCCGGAGCGATCCGCCTAGGGCGTGTTGAGAAAGTAGCGCCGTCCGCCCGTAGGGCGGGCCTGGCGGCGTCTGGTGCGTGCGATCGCAAGGCGGAGGGGCGCCCCAGTACTGGACGTACTGGGGTGATCCCGACAACGCGGCGAGCGTGCGTGCCAGGCGTCGCCTGGCAGGCGGGACTTTCTCAACACGCCCTAGGGCCAGGTGAGCAGTGCGCGGGCGGTGGGTTCGTCGACGACGAGGGTGTTCAGGATCCCGGAGCGGAGAAGCGCCGAGATGGCGTCGCGCTTGGTGGGTCCCCCCGCGACGCCGATGACGTTGTCGATGGCGCGGAGATCCTGGAGCGAGATGCCGATCCTGCGGTCGTCCAGGCCGCGCAGCGCCTGGCCCTCGGCGTCGAACATGAGGGCGCAGGTCTCGGCCGCCACGCCGGAGGCCAGCAGCGCTTCCCGCTCGGCCGGGACGAGCCGGTCGTACACCTGTGACTCCGGCGGAGTCCACGAGCCGACCGAGACGACGGCCCGGGTCACCTTGCGGTACTGGGCGATGGTCGACTTGACGCCGGGCTGACGGCGGAGCGACTCGGCGGAGTCGGGGTCGGGCGTGATCATCGGGGCGTAGATGGGATGGGCCCGGCCCCCGCTGACCGAGGTGATGCGGCCGAGTATCTCCAGGCCCGTCTGCTGGACCGTGCCGGTCAGCCCGGTGAGCTGGACGACGTCGCACGGCGGCAACCGGGCCAGATGGTCCGCGATGTGACTGACCGTCCGCCCGCTGTCGAGGCCGAGGACATCGTCCTTGGTGACCGTCTCGGCCAGGACGCCGGCGGCCACTCTGCCGAGGCGGTCGTGGATCTGCGCGCGGTCCGCCTCCTCGTCGCCGGTCTCGTCGACCCGTACCGCGTACGCGTGCCGCAGCCCGAACCGTCCGGCGAGGGCGTCGGAGACCTCCGGCGCGATGAGGGCGCTGGGCTTGATGGTGATGGTGACCAGGCCCGTCTCCAGCGCGGCGTCCAGCAACCGGCCCGTCTTGAACCGGGAGATGCCGAGGCGCTCCGCGATCTGAACCCGGGTCAGACCGCCCAGGTAGTACAGGCGCGCGACGCGCCCCATGAGTTCCACATCTCTTGTCCCGGCCATGACGTCATCCTGCCCTAATGTGAGTCGAGTCAGCAAATGAGTGCTCACATGAGCAATGCATTGACGTGTGAGCAATCCGGGGTCAGCATGGCACCACTCGCCACGGGAGGCGGGGAGAACGCCCCAGCCATCGTTGCCTCGGGGAAGGAGCCGTGATGGATAGCGACGGAGCAATAGCAGCCGCGCCCGCCATGCTGGAATGCCGGGAGCTGTACAAGTCCTTCGGCGGCGTGCCGGTCCTCAAAGGAGCCGGTCTCGCCCTGCAGCCGGGGACGGTCACCGCCCTCGCCGGGGAGAACGGCGCCGGCAAGTCGACCATGATGAAGATCGCCTCGGGCCAGCTCAGGGCCGACCGCGGCGTCGTACACGTCCGCGGGGAGCGGCTGACCGCGGGCGACCCCAAGGCCGCCCACCGGCTCGGGGTCGCGATCGTGCCGCAGGAGCTGGCCTCCATCGACGACATGACCGTCTACGAGAACCTGTTCGTCGGCCACGAGACCCGCACACGCCTCGGGCTGCTGGACCGGCAGGCCATGATCGCCGCCGCCCGCAGCGCCCTGGACGTCTTCGAGGTCGGGATCGAACCGACCACGCGGATGTCCCGGCTGCCGGTGGGACTGCGCCAGATCGTGGAGATCGTCAAGTGCACCCACCGCGGTGCGAAGGTCCTGCTGCTCGACGAGCCGACCTCGGCCATCGCCAAGCACGAGGTCGACAGCCTGTACACACTGATCAGGCGCCTCAGGTCGACCGGCGTGGCCGTGATGTACACCACGCACAAGATGGAGGAGATGCGGGCGCTCGCCGACCGGGTGGTGGTCCTGCGCGACGGCACCCTCGTCGCCGACCGGAGCATGGCCGAGGTGAGCGACGACGACATCGTGACCGCCATGATCGGCCGCGATCTGGAGAGCCTCTTCCCCCCGGTGCGGCCCCCCGCCGCCGAACCGGTCCTGGAGGTCCGCGACCTGCGGGTCACCGGCAGCCCGGCACCGGTCACCCTCACCGTCCGCAAGGGCGAGATCCTCGGCCTCGCCGGTCTCGTCGGCGCCGGGCGCACGGAGCTGCTGGAGAGCATCTTCGGGGCGCGCTCCGACGACGGCGGAACGGTCTCCGTGGACGGCACCCCCGTGGCACGGCGCACCCCGGCAGGATCGATCCGCAGCGGGATCGCGTTCGTACCGGAGGACCGCAAGGGCGCCGGGGCCGTGCTGTCCATGAGCATCCTCGACAACGCCACACTGCCCCGCCTCGCGGACTTCAGCATCGCCGGCTGGCTCAGGAACTCCGCCCGTACCAGCAAGATCGACAAGGCCATGGAGTCGGTACGGCTGCGCAGCCGCGGCACCGGCCAGTCCGTCGGCACCCTGTCCGGCGGCAACCAGCAGAAGGTCGTGATCGCCCGCTGGCTCACCAGCGACGTCCGCGTACTGCTGCTGGACGAGCCCACCCGGGGCGTGGACGTCGGCGCGCGGTCGGAGATCTACCGGATCATCGCCGACCTGGCCGCCGAGGGCATGGCCGTGGTGATGGCCTCGTCCGACATGCCGGAGATCCTCGGTCTCTCCCACCGGGCGCTGGTCCTGCGCGGCGGCGCCGTCGCCGCGGAGCTGGACCGCGAGCAACTCGACAGCGCCGATGTACAGGCCACCATCTTCCGGATCGCGGCCGGTCTGGCGGGCAGTGGGACGACTGCCGCACCGGCCGGCCGCCCCGCCCCATCGCCGGCGGACACACCATCCCCCTCACCGGGCAAGGACAACGCCTCATGACCGCACTCTCCACCCACGACACCTCCCCGGGCCCCTCGGCGCCGGACGGGCAGGGCAGCCGCATCAGCGCCGCCTGGCTGAAGGCCATGGCGCTGCGGTACTCGATGTTCCTCGTACTGCTGCTGGTGATCGGCTACTTCTCGTACCGCAGCGCCCGGTTCGGAACGGTCGACAACCTCCAGACCATCCTGATCGCCGCGGCCCCGTTCGCGCTGATCGCCCTGGGCCAGACCCTGGTGATCCTCACCGGGGGCATCGACCTCTCCGTCGGCTCGGTCATCGCCGCCTCGGGGATGACCGCGGCCTGGACCGCGAAGAACTACCCGGGCAACCTGTTCCTGCCCATCGTGGCCGCCATGCTGGTCGGGCTGGTGGCGGGGTCCGTCAACGGATTCCTCGTCTCCCGGCTCAACGTGCCACCGTTCATCGCCACCCTCGGCATGCTCACGGCCGGCAGCGGGATCGCGTACGTCATCGGCGGCGGTGCGCCCATCAGCGGGCTGTCGTCCGACTTCGGGAAGATCGCCAACTCCAGCTTCCTGGGCCTCAAGGTCCCGGTGATCGTCATGATCGTCGGAATCGTCGTCCTCGCGGCGATCATGCGCAGGACGGCCTACGGCCTGCGCGTCTACGCCGTCGGCGGCAACCGCGTGGCCTCCGAGATCGCCGGCGTCAACGCCCGCAACGTGCTCTTCAGCGTCTACGCGATCTCCGGGATGCTCGCCGGCCTCTCCGGGGTCATGCTCGCCTCCCGGGTGATCTCCGGCGCCCCCGACCTCGGCCGGGGGTACGAACTCGACGCCATCGCGGCGGTCGTCATCGGCGGCGCCAGCCTGATGGGAGGCCGCGGCACGGTCTTCGGCACCGTCCTGGGCCTGCTGCTCATCCAGACGCTCAACAACGGCCTGGACATCCTGACGGTCCCCGCCTACTGGCAGAACGTGATCAAGGGCGTCCTGATCGTCGCGGCGGTCGCCGTCGACACCTGGTCCGCCCGCCGACGCGTCACCTAGCGGTACGCCGCGACTCGTAAGCCGTACGCGTTGAGCCCCGAGCCCCGCGCCCCCGCACCTTCTCCGCCACTTCCTCCTCCGTGCTGCCCGTGTGCCCGCACGCCCGTACCAGCAAAGGAAAAAAGAGCCATGAACCGTCCCGCCAGAAACAGAATCCTCACCGGTATCGCCGTCTCCGGCATGGCCGTCGGCCTCGTGGCCTGTGGCGCCGGGGACCCGGCCAAGAACTCCGGCGGCAACGACGCGGACCGCCGTCTGCGCGTCGGTGTCACCGTCTACAACATGTCCTCCTTCATCACCGAGGGCAAGGAGGGCATGGAGACCTACGCCAAGGCCAACAACATCGAGCTGGTCTGGAACTCGGCCAACAACGACGTCTCCACTCAGGCCAACCAGGTCGACCAGCTGATCAACGCAGGCGTCGACGCCATCATCGTCGTCCCCGTGCAGGCCGACTCCCTGGCCCCGCAGATCGCCGAGGCCAAGAAGAAGAAGATCCCCGTCCTCGCCGTCAACGCCGAACTCAACAGCAGCGACCTGGCCGCGAGCGTGCAGCCGGACGATGTCGCCGCCGGCGCCCAGGAGATGGAGATGATGGCGAAGAAACTGGGCGGCAAGGGCAACATCGTCGTCCTCCAGGGTCCGCTCGGCGGCTCGGGCGAGATCAACCGCGGCAAGGGCATCGACAAGGTCCTGGCCAAGTACCCGGACATCAAGGTCCTGGCCAAGGACACCGCGAACTGGAAGCGGGACGAGGCCGTCAACAAGATGAAGAACTGGATCTCCGCCTTCGGCGGAAAGATCGACGGCGTCGTCTCCCAGAACGACGACATGGGCCTGGGCGCCCTCCAGGCGCTCAAGGAAGCCGGCCGGAACGTCCCGATCGTCGGTATCGACGGCATCCAGGACGGCCTCAACGCGGTCAAGGACGGCAGCTTCATCGGCACGTCGCTCCAGAACGGCACCGTCGAGCTCTCCGCCGGACTCGCCGTCGCTGACAAGATCGTCCGCGACGAGAAGGTCTCCACCGAGCCCGTCTACATCATGCCCGCCATCACGAAGGACAACGTCGGGGTCGCCATCGAGCACGTCGTCACCGGCCGGTCGGACTTCCTGGCCCAGCTGCCGAAGATGACGGAGGAGAACCTCAAGACGGGCGACATCGCCTACGAGGGCATCCCCGGCCAGAAGCAGCAGTGATTCCCCGCGGGAAGCAGACCGGGCGCGACCGCCCCGGCCGGGACCCCCGGCCGGCCGAGAGAGCCCGGCTGCTTCCCACCACGTTCCTACACCCCCACGAGGCGCCCATGAACGGCACGCCCGACGCGTCCGTCCAGACCATACTCGACGCCGCTCGCGACCTGATCCGGCTCGAAGCGGCCGCTCTGACCAACCTGGTGGACCAGGTGGACCGGAGCACCGCCCATGTCGTCGGCCTGATCCTCGCCGGAACCGGCAAGGTGATCACGACGGGGACCGGCACCTCCGGCATCATGGCCGAGCGCCTGTCCCATCTGCTCGCCGTCACGGGCACCCCGGCGTTCTACCTCCCCTGCCTGGACGCCCTGCACGGCGGAATGGGCTCGATCGCCCCCTCCGACCTCGTCATCGCCTTCTCCAAGGGCGGCAAGTCCGCGGAACTGACCCAGCTGGTCACCCGGCTGGAGGAGCGCGACGTCCGGGTCGTCGCCGTCACCGAGAGCCCGGCCTCCGAATTCGCCGCCGCCGCCAGCCATGTCGTCACGATCACCACCGACCCGGCGGAAGCGGACCTCGGCGGACTCGTCGCCACCGGATCCACCCTGGTGGCGGGCGCCTGGGGAGACGCCCTGGTCGCCGTGTTGATGAGCGCGCGCCAGTACAGCTGGGCCGAGGTCATCTCCACCCATCCCGGAGGTATCGTCGGGCAGCAGGAGACCCTCCCGGACCAGATGCGTCTGGACACGCACACCGGACCCCGTACCGCCGAGGAGGCCCCGTGACCGGCACACTCGTCGCAGGTGTGGACTCCTCCACACAGTCGTGCAAGGTCGAACTGCGCGGCCTCCACGACGGCCGGCTCGTGGGCAGCGGCTCGGCCCCGCACCCGCCGGCCACCCCGCCGGCCAGTGAGCAGGACCCGCAGGCCTGGTGGGACGCGTTCGTCCTGGCCTTCGCCGCCGCCGTGCGCGACGCCGGCGCGGCGCCCGGCGACATCGCCGCCATCAGTGTCGCGGCGCAGTGCCACGGACTGGTCGTGCTCGACGCCCACGACGAGGTGATCCGGCCGGCCAAACTCTGGAACGACACCACCTCCACCCCCGAACTCCTCGACCTGCGCTCCCGGATCGGCGACACGGCCCTCATCCACCGCACCGGATCCCTGCCCACGGCGGCCTTCACCCTGAGCAAGATCGCCTGGCTGGCCCGCCACGAACCGGACTCCTTCGCCCGGGTGCGCCGCATCCTGCTGCCGCACGACTACCTCACGTTCCGGCTCACGGGCCGCGCCGTGACCGACCGCTCCGAGGCGTCGGGCACCGCGTACTACGACGCGTCGGAGAATCGTTACCTCACCGAGCACCTGGACCTCATCACCGCCGCCGACTGGCTGCCCATGCTCCCGGCCGTCCTCGGACCCGACGAGCCGGCCGGCGAGCTCACCTCCGAGGCGCTGAACGCCCTGGGCCTGCGCGGACCGGTCCTGGCCGGCGCCGGCGGCGGCGACCAGCACGCCGCCGCCCTGGGGCTCGGCATGGTCCCGGGCGACCTCATGTACTCCTTCGGCACCTCCGGTGTCGTCATGGGCGTCAGCGAGAACGCCGTCCACGACCTGGAGGGCTTCGTCGACGGTGTCGCCGACATGGCCAACGGCTATGTCCCCCTGGTCAGCACGCTCAACGCGGCCAAGGTCACCGACACCTTCGCCCGGCTCCTGGGCGTGGCACACGAGGAGCTCTCCCGGCTCGCCCTGAGCGCCCCGGCCCTCGGCCCGCGCCCGGTGATGGCCGCGTACCTCGACGGGGAGCGCAAGCCCAACCGCCCCGCCGCCCGCGGGCTCCTCAGCGGCATCACCTCCCACACCACCAGGGAACAACTGGCCCGCGCCGCCTACGAAGGAGTCATCTTCGGGCTCTACACGGGCCAGGGCCACCTGGAGCGCAGCGCCGTGCCCACGTCGGGACGCGTGCTCGCGGTGGGCGGCGGCGCCCGCTCCGCCGCGTACACCCAGCTGCTGGCCGACACCGTCCGGCGCCCGGTCCTGCTGGCCGACGCCGCAGAGGCGACGGCCCGCGGCGCCGCCGTACAGGCCGCGGCCGTCGCCACCGGCACACCGGTCGTCTCCGTACGCGACGCCTGGGCCCCGCCCACCCGTGTCGCGGCCGAACCCGGTACGTTCCCGGCGGGGGCGTGGCACGACTACCGGGCCACCGCCGCGGTGACCGGGCTGGACCCGGCATGACCGCGACCGCGCACGACCCCCTCCGTGATCCTCGCGATCCGCTGCGCGACTGGTACCGGGAGTTCCCGCCCTTCACCGTCGGCGGCAGCCTCTACGCCGTACCGCCCGCGCACCGCGCCACCACCGCGGCGGCGCTGGCCGCGCGCGACTGCCGGGTGCACGTCGACATCATCGTCGACGCCACCGGGCGCGGCCTCGGTGTCAGCGGGCGGGAGCTGGCGGCGGCGCGCGCCGCCGCTCCGCACGCCAGGATCGATCTGCACCTCATCGCCGCGGACACCCTGCCCGCCGCCCTGGCCGCCGAACTCGTCGAGGAGACGGTCGCGACCGCAGTCCGCGCCGGTGCGGAGGCCGTCACCATGGACCTCGCCCGTATCGGCGGGCACCCCGCCGCGATCGACACGCTCCACCGCGGCGGGGTCGCGCTCTGGCTGGAACACACTCCGCGCGCGCGGGTCCTGGAGCTTCCCCCCGGCATCGACGGCGCGCTCGTCATGTTCATCCCGCCGGGCACCAAGCAGAGCGCCGACCCGTCGATGCTCACCGAGGTCACCCGCCTCGCCGCCATGCTGCCGACGGCCGTCGACGGAGGCATCACGGGGCCCGTCGCCGAGCGGTGTGCCGACCAGGGGGCCTCCTACATCGTGGCGGGCCGCAGTCTGCTCACCGCGGCGACACCCGTAACCGCACCCGTAACCGCACCCGCCGTAAGCACACCCGCGCCTCGTACCGAGACCCACCGAGAGGATCTGCCATGACCAGCACCGGCACCGTTCCGTCCACCATGAAGGCCAGTGTGCTCACCGGTCCGCGCACCCTGACCGTCAAGGAAGTCCCGGTCCCGGACTGCGCCTCCGACGAGGTCGTCATCCGCGTCGCCGCGGTCGGTGTGTGCGGATCCGACACCCACTACTTCCGCCACGGCCGCATCGGCGACTTCGTCGTGGACGCGCCCCTCATCCTCGGCCACGAGCTGTCCGGACGCATCGTGGCCGTGGGTACGGACGTCCCCGCCACGCGCGTCGGCGAACGCGTCGCCGTCGAACCGCAGCGCCCCTGCCGCCGCTGCCGGCAGTGCCGCGCGGGCCGCTACAACCTCTGCCCCGACATGGAGTTCTACGCCACCCCGCCGGTGGACGGCGCCTTCGCCGAATACTGCGTCATCCGCACCGAGTTCGCGCACACCGTGCCCGACGCACTCTCCGACGAGGCAGCGGCCCTCCTGGAGCCCCTGTCGGTGGCCATTACCACCATGCGCAAGGCCGGTATCGTCCCCGGATCCAGCATCCTCATCGCCGGCGCCGGGCCCATCGGCATCATCTGCGCCCAGACCGCGCGGGCGTTCGGAGCCGCGCGGATCGTGGTCTCCGACCCCGTCGCGGAGCGCCGCGAGCGCGCCCTGCGCTTCGGCGCCACCGAGGTGATCGACCCGGTCAACACCGACATCGCCACCGCGGGCCTCGACGTCGACGCCTTCGTCGACGCCAGCGGCGCCCCGGCGGCCGTCATGGCCGGCATCAAGGCCGTCGGGCCGGCCGGCCGCGCCGTGCTCGTCGGACTCGGCTCCTCGGAGATGCCGCTGCCCGTCGAGCACATCCAGAACCGTGAGATCACCGTCACCGGCATCTTCCGGTACACCGACACCTGGCCCGCCGCCATCCATCTGGCCGCGAACGGGCAGGTCGACCTCGACTCCCTGGTCACCGGCAGGTTCGACCTCGACCACGCCCCCGAGGCGCTGGAGAGCGACCTCGACCCGGCCGGTCTCAAGTCGGTCGTCTACCCGGTCTCCGCCCCCACCACCGCTCCGTAGCAAGGGCGTTCGCGCCACATCGGGTCCTGGCCCGGTCCCGTACTCACCGAAAGGTCACCCGCACATGTCATCTCCCTTCAGCCTGGAAGGCCGTACCGCGCTCGTCACCGGCGGCAACCAGGGGCTCGGCAAGGCCTTCGCGTTCGCCCTCGCGCAGGCCGGCGCCCGCGTCGCCATCTCCGGCCGGCGCGCCGAGGCCAACCGCGCCGCCGCCGACGAGGCCGCCGCGGCCGGCCATGAATTCGCCGCCATCACCGCCGACATCACCGACGACGCCCAGGTGACGGCCATGACGGAGGAGGCCGAGTCGGCTCTCGGCGGACACATCGACATCCTCGTCAACAACGCGGGTACGTGCTACCACGCGCCGTCCTTCGAGGTCACCGACGATCAGTGGTCCTCGGTGTTCGACCTGAACGTCCGCGCCCTGTGGAAGACCTCCCTCGCCGTCGGCGCGGGCATGTGCCGGCGGGGCTCAGGATCGATCGTCAACATCGGCAGCATGTCGGGGCTCATCGTCAACCGGCCCCAGTGGCAGCCCGCGTACAACGCCTCCAAGGCCGCCGTCCACCACCTGACCAAGTCGCTCGCGGTCGAATGGGCGCCCCACGGTGTGCGTGTCAACGCGCTGGCCCCCGGATACACCAAGACCGAGATGGCCCCGGTCGACCGTCCCGACCTGCGCCGCCACTGGATCGACGACTGCCCCCAGCAGCGCGCCGCGCTCCCCGAGGAGATCGCCCCCAGCGTGGTCTTCCTCGCCAGCGACGCCGCCAGCTTCATCACCGGATCCATCCTGGTCGCCGACGGCGGCTACACCGCGGTCTGAACAGGAGACACGCCCATGAGCACCCTCGCCACCAACCGTCAGGTCGTCGTCAACTCCGCCGACGACATCAGGGTCGAGCGGATCCCGCGCCCCGAACCCGGGCAGGGCCAGGTCCTGGTCCGCTCCACCGTCGTGGGCATCTGCGGCTCCGACATGCACGCGGTCCACGGCCGCCACCCCTTCGTCAGCCTGCCCATGCGCCCCGGCCACGAGGTGGTCGGAGTCGTCGCCGCGACGGGCCCCGGGGTGGACCCCGCGGTCACCGGCGGCCGTGTGGTCATCGAGCCCAACCTCGCCTGCGGCACCTGCGCGCAGTGTGCCCGGGGCCGCTACAACATCTGCGCCACCCTCGATGTCTTCGGCTGCCAGACCCCCGGCGGGATGACCGACTACTTCGCCATCGCCGCCGACCGGGCCGTGCCCCTCCCCGACGACCTCGACGACCTCAGGGCCGCCCTCGTCGAACCGGCGGCCACACCGGTGCACGCCGTCCGCCGGGCCGGTGACCTCACCGGGCGGCGGGTCGTCGTGGTCGGAGCAGGACCCATCGGCCTGTTCGTCCTCCTCGCCGCGCGAGCGGCCGGCGCCGCGCACATCGCCGTCGCCGACCTCCTCGGCAGCAAGCGGGACCTCGCGCTCCGCCTCGGCGCCGACTCCGTCCTCGACCCGGCGGACCCCGGCGCCGCCGACCACGCCGTCGCGGCGCTCGGCGGGAAGGCGGACGTCGTGTTCGACTGCGTGTCGCGCGAGTCGACCGTACGCCTGGCCATCAACGTCCTGGACAAGGGCGGCCTGCTGATGACCGTCGGGGTGCCCAGCGGCCCCACCTCGATCGACCTCGACCTGGTGCAGGACCGCGAACTCACCATCATGGGCAATCTCATGTACACCCGCCAGGACATCGACCGGGCCATCGAGCTGCTGCGCGACGGTACGTTCGCGCTGACCGACATCGTCACGGCGACGTACGACATCGAGGACGCCGCCGACGCCTTCCACGCGTCCGACGACCCGCAGCACGTCAAGGTGCTCGTCACCGTCGCCCAGCCCTGAGCCCCGGCACCGTCCTGACTCCCTGAGCCACCGTCCCGCCGACGGTGGCTCAGGGCTTTCCGCGCCGCTTCCGCCACACGCCCCGGGGGTCCGTGCCGGTGTTACCGCCCCGGCCCGTCGTCGATGGCCGTCACGATCGCGTCCCAGAACCGGGACCTGGCCCGCAGGGCGAGGTCCGCCGTCTCCGCCGCCTCCTGCCAGCGGGTGTCGTCGTCGCCGCAGAGCTCGGCGAGCATCGCCATGGCCATCGGAGTGTGTTCCTCGCCGTCCACCTCGATGTGGCGCGCCAGATAGTCGCGGAAGAGCGGGTACCGGTCGGCGCCCTCCTCCTTGATCACCTGGTCGAACATGTCCGGGATGAGGTCCTCCCGGGCGAAGGCGAAGGCCGCCGCCCGGCAGTGGAGCGGCCCTTCGGCGATGATCCCGAACGTTGTGCTGACGAACTCGGCAGCGGCGCGCGGGACTTGGGCGACGCGCAGCGCCGCTGTCACGTCGTGGCCCTCCACGAGCAGTGCCAGGAAGGTGTCCAGACGCGTGGTGTCGGCGCCGGCCTCGGCCATGCCGGCGCGGTACAGCTCGAAGTGGCTGATGAAGCCGGAGCCGAACGCGTCGCTCTCCTCCACCAGCACGATGTCGTTGATCAGCCGTCGGCCGACCGCCGAACCGCGCGGCACCCAGGGGACGTCCACACAGGTCAGCTCCCGCTGGAGGGACTTCAGCAGCGACATGAAGTCCCATACGGCGAAGACATGGTGCTCCATGAAGGCCGCCAGGTCTTCCCGCGTGCTCATCCGCCGGTAGATCGGATGCGTGGTGACCTCTTTCCGTGCCGGTTCGATCGCGGCGCGTGTCCTGTCGATTCCCTCGTGGGTAAGGCTCCAGTCATACCTGGACATGGATCTCCTTCTTGCTCTTTCAGGTCCGGCCAATACGGCTGCTGTGGCTGTTCGCATTGCCGCCGAAGTTGCCGCCGGGGGCCGATGTTGCCGATTTGCCGAGTGCCCGGCAAGCGATTCCGGAAATTCATGGAAGATGGCCGTCCGTTTTCTGCGACAAAGCACTCAGGAATGGACAAAAGTCAATAAGGGGCCATCTGTCGGGCGACCGAAAATAATCCGTTGAGAGTTGAACAGAATGGTCGCTCTTCCCGTAATAAGGGGCGTGACCAGCAATTCTGTAACCGTCACCATCGCCTATCGGGTGGTGCCGGGCAGTGAGGCGGCCTTTCACTCCTGGGCATGGGGGGTCCTGGGTGAGAGTGCGCGGCAGCCGGGCTTCCTGGGCGGCGGCGTACTGGTCGGCGGAGAGGTGGAGTCGCATGTGATATACCGCTTCGGCAGTGAGGCGTCGGCCCGGAACTGGGAGGAGTCGGCCGAGCTGGCGCACTGGTCGGACCGTGGTGTGAGGTATGCCCACGAGACCGGCAGAAGATCGGTGCGGGATTCGAAGATGTGGTTCGATTCGCAGTCGGCGACTGTGGCGGCACCCCGCCCGCCGCCGAAATGGAAGCTATGGTTCGTGAATATGAGCGCGGTCTTCCCGCCGGTGCTCCTGTTCAATCTCTCGGTACTTCCGTACCTCGGCAGCCTCAACCCTCTGATCCGCACTCTGCTGCTGTGCCTGGCGGTCACGGCCATTGTCACGTGGATCCTCATGCCGCGACTTCAGCGCTTCTTCAAGAAATGGCTGTACCCGCCGTTGCAGGCCCTCCGCGGCCGGCACAAACGACGGGCTGCGCCAGGCTGAGAACGAAATAGGGAGGTGAGCGGGTGAAAACCCTGCTCGTCGACAACTACGACTCGTACACGTACAACTTGTTCCAGCTGATCGCCGAGGTCAACGGCGAGGAGCCGGTGGTCGTCCTCAACGACACCCCGGCCGACGGCGTCCCGGACCTCCACGCCTTCGACAATGTGGTGGTGTCGCCGGGACCCGGACACCCCGGCGAGCCGCGTGACTTCGGGATCGGCGCGGCACTGCTCGCCCGGTCCACGATCCCCGTACTGGGCGTCTGCCTCGGCCACCAGGGCATCGCGGCGGGGGAGCGGGCCCGGGTCACGGCCGCGCCCCGGCCCCGGCACGGACATCTCTCCCGGATCCGGCACAACGGCGAGGACCTGTTCCGCGGACTGCCGCAGGACTTCACCGCCGTCCGCTACCACTCGCTGTCCGTGCGGGAGCCGCTGCCCGCGAGCCTCCAGGCCACGGCCTGGGCCGAGGACGGTGTGCTGATGGGACTGCGGCACCGCACCCGGCCGCTGTGGGGCGTGCAGTTCCACCCGGAGTCCATCCTCACGGAGTTCGGCCACCGGCTGCTCCTGAACTTCCGGAGCCTCACCGAGACCCGCCCCCGCCCGGCGACCCCCCGTACGACCCCCCGTACGAACCCCCTTACAGGCACGGCGAGTTCCCCCGCCGGGAAGACCGCGGCGATCGTTCCCGCACCCCGGCGGCCCGCGCCCGCGCCCACGGCCGGCTACCGGCTGCACACCCGCCGGATCGCGACCGCCGTGGACACCGAGGCCGCCTTCACCCGGATGTACGCCGACGCCCCGAGAGCGTTCTGGCTCGACAGCTCCCAGGTCGAGGAGGGCCGGTCGCGCTTCTCCTTCCTCGGCGACGGCAGCGGCCCGCTGGCCGAGTTCGTCCGGTACGACGTCGAGGCCGGCGTCTGCGAGATCGAACGCGAAGGGCGGCCCCCGCGCACCGTCCGGGCGAGCGTCTTCGACTATCTGAAGCGGCAGCTGACGGCCAGACACGTGGACCCCGGCGAACTGCCCTTCGACTTCACCGGCGGCTATGTCGGCTACTTCGGCTACGAACTGAAGGCCGACTGCGGCTCCCCGAACCGCCACCGGGCCACCACCCCGGACGCCTGCTGGCTCTTCGCCGACCGGCTGATCGCCGTGGACCACCGTGACGGCCACACCTACGCCGTCTGCCTCGCCGAGAACACCCCCCGGGGCACGCGCTCCGCCGTCGACTGGCTCGACAGCACGGTGGCCCAGCTGAGCTTCGTAGCGTCGGCCGGACCCGCCACAACCCCGCCGCCCGCCACACCGGACCCCGGCGCCGCCGAACCCTGGCTGGTCCGGGACCGCGCGGCCTATCTCGCCGACATCGAGGCCTGCCGACGCGAGCTGACGGCCGGCACGAGCTACGAGATCTGCCTGACCAACGCCGCCCGGCTGCCCGCGCCCCACGATCCGTACGCCTTCTACCGGGTGCTCCGCCGGCTCAACCCCGCGCCGTACGGGGCCTTCCTGAAGTTCGGCGAGCTGGACGTGGCCGGCTCGTCCCCCGAACGGTTCCTCCGGATCACCCGGGACGGGCTCGCCGAGGCCCGGCCCATCAAGGGCACCGCACCCCGCGGCGACCGGCCCGGAGAGGACGCCAGGCTCCGCGACTCGCTCGCCGCCGACCCCAAGACCCGCGCCGAGAACCTCATGATCGTCGATCTCCTCCGCAACGACCTGGGACGCGTCAGCGAGACCGGCAGCGTACGGGTGACCGGTCTGATGGCCACCGAGACCTACGCCACCGTGCACCAGCTGGTCTCCACCGTCGAAGGCCGGCTCCGCGCCGGCACGGACGCGGTGGACTGCGTACGCGCCTGCTTCCCCGGCGGCTCGATGACCGGAGCACCGAAGCTCCGCACCATGGAGATCATCGACTCGCTGGAGACCGAGGCCCGCGGTGTGTACTCCGGCGCGATCGGCTTCCTCGGCTGCGGCGGCGGCGCCGACCTCAACATCGTGATCCGGACCGCCGTCTTCACCGGCGGACAGATGCACCTCGGGGCCGGCGGCGCCATCGTGCTCGGCTCTGACCCCGTCGCGGAGTACGACGAGATGCTCCTGAAGACCGCCGCGCAGATGCGCGCCCACCACGACGTCATGGCCGCCGGGCCCGCACCCGTGCGCGAGCCGGTCCGGTGACGCCCCCGCCCTCCGCCGCCGGGAACCTGGCGGCCCGGCTCGCCGCACTCGCCGAGCGGAACGGCTGGACGTCCCGCCCGGCCTTCCACCAGGGCCACCGGACCTGGACCCACGGTGAGGTGCACGGCCTCGCGGCCCGCGCCGCGACCGTCCTGGCCGCCCGTGGCGTCCGCCCCGGCGACCGGGTGCTGCTCGCCCTGCCCGACTCCGTCGCCTGGGTGACGGCCTTCCTCGCCACCGCCAGGATCGGCGCGGTCGCGGTGCTGGTGAACCCCGAACTCCCCCCGGACGAACTCGACTTCATGGCCAAGGACACCGAGGCCGCGCTCTGCGTGAGCGGACCGGGACCGGCGGAGCGGTTCGCCGGACGGGCCCGGCTGGGCGGCGACGAGCTCGTCGCGCTCACCCCGGACGCGCCGCCCGCCACCGACGCGCACCCGGCCGGAGACCGCACCCCGCTCTACATCCAGTACACGTCGGGCACCACAGGACCGCCCAAGGGAGTCGTGCACGGCCACGGCGACCCGGAGACCTATCACACCCTCATCGGCGCACCACTGCTGCGGATCACCGAGGACGATGTCACCCTCTCGGTCTCCAAGCTGTTCTTCGCGTACGGCTTCGGCAACGCGTTCGCCTTCCCGCTCTTCTCCGGCTCCTCCGCCGTACTGGTGGACCACCGGCCGAACCCCGCCGCCGTCGACGAACTCGTCGCCCGCCACCGGGTGACCCTGCTGTACTCCGTACCCTCGGCGTACGCCGCGCTGGTGGCCGACCGGGCGGGCGGACACGAGACGTGCTTCACCTCCGTACGGGCGGCGGTGTCGGCCGGTGAGGGGATGCCCGCCGAACTCGGCGAGCGGGTCACCGAACTGCTCGGCGCGCCCGTACTGGAACAGATCGGCTCCACCGAGGCCGGGCACGCCTTCTGCGCCAACAGCCTCGGCAACCACACCCCCGGCACGGTAGGCCGCCCGGTCCCCGGCTTCGACGTCGAGCTGCGCGACCGCGAGGGACACCCGGTACCGGACGGCACCGAGGGCGAACTCTGGCTCCGGGGACCGACGTTGACCACCGGATATCTGAACCGTCCCGAGGAGACGGCGCGCACCCTGGTGGACGGCTGGCTCGCCACCAGGGACCTCGCCCGGCGCGAACCGGACGGCACCTACCGCCATCTGGGCCGGACCGACGACATGGAGATGGTCGGCGGCATCACCGTCTCGCCCCTGGAGGTCGAGGCCGTGCTGCGGACCCATCCAGCGGTACGGGAGGCCGTCGTCGTCGCCGTGGCCGACGAGCGCGGCGCCACCGGCCTGCGCGCGTACGTCGTCACCGGCGCGCCGGAGGTCCCGGGCCTGGAGGCCGAACTCATCGCCCTGGCCCGCGGCGCGCTGGCCGCCTTCAAGGTGCCCAGAGCCGTCCGGGTCGTGGCGTCGCTGCCCCGAACCCCGACCGGAAAACTCCGCCGCCACCTCGCCCGCCACGGCGCGTGGTGACGGTGGCCGCGACCATGAACACCGCAGAAAGGAACAGGCCCGTGCGACAGCCGCAGCCCATGCTCTCCGATCGTGGTTTCTACCTCGGCCCCCTGTTCGAGCAGGCCGCCGCCCGGCACGGCGCCGTCCCGGTGACCCTGGACCGGCCGCTCGACATCAGCCCCGGCCTCGGGCTCGACCTCAGCTACCCGGTGCTGGCCGGCCTCGTCGAGGAGCTGTCAGGACGGCTGTGGGAGGCCGGCGTCCGGCCGTCCGAGCAGGTCGCCGTATACAAGACGGACAACGCCGACATCGCGCTGCTGGCCTGCGCGGTCTCCCGGATCGGCGCCGTCCCCGTGCTCCTCTCACCGGGCCTCGACGGCCCCGTCGCCGGCCAGTTGCTGGCGCGGCTGCGCGATCCCTGGCTGATCACCGACCGGGCGAAGCTGACGGGACCGCTCGCGCGGGCCGACGGCGCCGGGCCCGTACGGCGGACGCTCACCGTGGACGACGGCCCCGGCGCCGACCCGCTGGAGAAGTACGCAGGAGCCCCGCCCCACGCGGCGGTCCGGCTGCACCCCCGCGAGCCCGCGCTGATCACCCACAGCTCGGGCACCACGGGCGTCCCCAAACTCGCCGTGCACTGCGCGAACACCATGTGGAACCGGCTCGTACCGCAGAAGGCCATGGGCTGGCCCACCCGGGGCGAGAGCGCCGCGCTGCACATGTCCTTCGCACACTCCCGCTTCTACCATCTGCTCGGCGTACTGCTGCACTTCGGCAGCCCGCTGCTCCTCATCACCGACCCCGAGCCCGCCGCGGCCGGTCCCCTGCTGGCCCGGCACCGTCCCGGCATCGTCGAGACCCACCCCAACACCTTCGTCCTGTGGGAGGAGCTGGCGGACGCGCCCGGCGCCCCGCTCTCCCGCGTCCGCTCGTACGGCTCCACCTTCGACGCGATCCACCCGCGCACGGTGCAGCGGCTGCTCGGGGCGTCACGGCGGCGCTCGCCCTGGCTGATGCAGCTGTACGGACAGAGCGAGACGGGCCCGGTCGCGTTCCAGTGGTACACCCGGCGCGGCGCCGCGCGCGCGGACGGCCGCCGGGTCGGGATCCCGATCCCCGGCTTCACCCGGATCCGGATAGCCGGCGACGACGGCCGGCCCGCCGGGCCCGGGACACCGGGCCGGATCGAGGCCCGCACCCGGGGGCGGATCCTGACGTATCTCGGCGCACAAGAGACCTACGACCGCCAACTGGACCGCGGGTGGTGGCAGATGGGCGACATGGGATACCGGAGCCGATGGGGCGCGCTGTATCTGATCGACCGTGAGATCGACCGCATCGACTCCGTGCACAGCAATCTGGAGATCGAGGACACACTGATGTCCCGGCTGGACGAACTGCGCGAGGTCGTCATCGTCCGCGGCGCCGACCGCGAGCCCGTGCCGGTGGTGTGTGTCCGGGGCGAAGCGCCCCTGGACGTGCGGCGCTGGCGGGAGGCCACCGCGGATCTGCCGCCGATGGCCGAGCCCCGGCAGTGGCGGTTCGACGAGCTGCCGATGACCGCCACCTGGAAGGTCAAGCGGGTGGAGATCACCCGCATGCTCACGGAGAGCGCCACCGCCGCCCGGCCCGGCAGTGGCGGCTGACATGGCGCATGTCGTCGTGGTGGGCGCAGGACCCGTGGGCCTGTCGGCCGCGCTCGGCCTGCGGGCCCACGGCCTGCCGGTCACGCTCCTGGAGGCGGATCCCCAGGGCCGCCAACGGCCGGGCAGCCGGGCCCTGTTCGTACACCGGGAGAGCCTGCGGCTGCTCGACGGGATGCGGCCGGGGCTCGCCGACACGATCACGTCGTACGGCAGTACCTGGCAGACCAGACGCACGCTGTACCGGGGCCGCGAGGTGTACGCCCGTACCTTCCCGGCGCCCGAGGGCCCGCCGCCCTTCACCAGCCTGCGCCAGGTCGACACCGAACGGTTCCTGCTGGCCGCCTGCGAGGACGCCGGGGTGCGGTTCGTCTGGGGCGCCCGTGTGACCGATGTACGGGTCACCCCCACCGGCGTCGCCCTCACCGGCGAGGACGGGCGCGGCTGGACGGGCAGCCATGTCATCGCCGCCGACGGCGCCCGCTCGGCGGTCCGGCGCCGGCTGGACATCCCCATGGAGGGCAGCCACGGGGACGGATTCCATGTGGTCGCCGATGTCGCCGACATCCCGGGGGCCGAACTCCCGCTGGAGCGGGTCTTCCACTACGAACATCCCGGGGCCGGCGGGCGCAGTGTGATGCGGGTGCCCTTCACCGGGGGCTTCCAGGTCGATCTGCAGTGCCGCGACGACGACACACGGGAGTCCTACGGGAGCGAGGCCGCGGCGCGGGAGTGGCTGCCGCCGATCATCGGCGACGGGTACGCCGAGCGGATCCTCTGGGTGTCGACGTACCGCTTCCTGCGCAAGGTCGCGGCGTCGTTCACCGACCCCCGGCACCGGGTGCTGCTCGTCGGAGAGGCGGCCCACCTCTTCCCGCCCTTCGGGGCCCGCGGCATGAACAGCGGGATCGCGGACGCGGCGGCAGCGGCGGCGGCCGTTGCCACGGGCACCGAGGAGGCGGTCGCGGAGTTCGCCGCGGCCCGCCGTGCCGCGGCCCTGTTCAACAGCGCGGCGGCCGGAACGGCCCTGGACCATCTGAGGCCGCGGCGCCGGATCGTACGGGCGAAACAGCGGGCGGCGGCGGCGCTCGCGCCCGTACTGCCGCGGTGCGGCGCCTGGCTGGAGCACGCCCCCTACGGGCCGCGCAATGGATCGCCCGCGAGCGCCGGCCGGAAATACTGAAGGGAAAAAGAGAGAAGAAAGAAACAGGAACGCGCCGGACCGAATACGGTATTCGGTCCGGCGCGCTCCGGCATTTCCCGATCGGGGCCGATGGCGGCCCGATCAGCTTTCTTTCCGGACCGGCTGATAGACGCCCGGAACCATTCGGGTCGCGATCGCGATCCGGTTGTACGCGTTGATGACGGTGGCCGCCCAGATCACCGCGGCGAGCTGTGCCTCGTCGAAGACCTCCGCCGCCCGCGCGTAGACGGCGTCGGGGACCCGGCCGTCGTGCACCAGGGTGACCGCCTCCGTCAACTCCAGTGCTGCGCGCTCCCGTTCGGAGAAGAAAGGGGCCTCCTGCCAGGCGTTCAGCGCGTGGACACGCTGCTCGCTCTCGCCCTGGGCGCGGGCGTCCTTCGTATGCATGTCGAGGCAGAACGCGCAGCCGTTGATCTGCGAGGCGCGAATCCTGATGAGCTCCAGCAGCTCCGGCTCCACTTTGGCGTCCCGCGCCGCGGAAACGGCGGCGCCATGCAGTGCGCCCATCGCACCGGACACATCGGGGGTTATTTTCTTGAGCGCCACGCGCGGCGTCATCTCATTCTTGAGCATGACCCGACTCTATACGCGCTACCCGTGCCGGGAAACGGGATGCGATAAAAGAGGGGAGGGTCAGGACCGATTTCCGCTAGCGGCCGATTCCGTCCAGCTCGGCGAGATCCTCGTCGGAGAGCGGAAGCCCCGCGCCGACGACGTTCTCGCGCAGATGCGCCACCGACGAGGTGCCGGGAATGAGCAGGATGTTCGGCGACCGCCGCAGCAGCCAGGCCAGGGCGACCGACATCGGCGTCGCGTCCAGCCGGGCGGCCACGGCGGACAGTGCCGTGGACTGCAGCGGGCTGAAGCCGCCGAGCGGGAAGAAGGGCACATAGGCGATGCCCTTGCCGGCGAGCTCGTCGATCAGCTCGTCGTCCTGGCGGTGGGCGAGGTTGTACATGTTCTGCACACAGACGATCGGCGCGATCGTCTGTGCCTCGGCGACCTGTTCCGCCGTCGCGTTGCTCACTCCCAGGTGCCTGATCAGGCCCTGCCGCTGGAGTTCGACGAGGGTCTCGAAGGGCTCGGCGAGCGAGCCGGCCACGGTTCCCCGGGCGTCGCCGAGGCGGAGGTTGACCACGTCGAGCGAGTCGACGCCGAGGTCGTCGAGGTTCTCGCGGACGGAGCGGCGCAGGTCCTCGGGCCGCCGGGCGGGGGGCCAGCCGCCCTGCTCGTCGCGGTCAGCGCCGACCTTGGTCACCAGGTGCAGCGATGCGGGGTAGGGGTGCAGCGCCTCGCGGATCAGCCGGTTGGTGACGCGCGGTCCGTAGGCGCCGGCGGTGTCGATGTGGGTGATCCCGAGGGCGACGGCCTCGCGCAGGACGGCGAGCGCGCCGTCGCGGTCGGCGGGCGGGCCCATGACCCCGGGACCGGCGAGCCGCATCGCGCCGTAGCCGAAGCGGGTGACCGTCAGATCGCCCAGGGTCCAGGTGGAGCCGGGCAGTGACGCGGAGGGTGTGTTCATGCCTGTGTCCTTCTGCGGAGCCGGATGTCGCGGAGGGCCGCTGGGCCCGTGCCGTCGATGTTCGCCCGCCGGCGAGCGGCGCATCCAATACCGACACGGTGCCCTGTCATACCCGTCGGGTATCACCGGGGTAGGCTGCGGCCGTGGACACCCTGGAGACCCGCGAGCTGAGGTACTTCATGGCCGTCGCCGAGGAACTGCACTTCGGCCGCGCCGCCGAACTCCTCGGCATGGCCCAGCCACCGCTGTCCCGGGCGATCCAGCGACTCGAACGGCGCCTCGGCGTCAGCCTGCTGGAACGCAACCGCCGCGGCGTCGCCCTGACCGCCGCCGGAGAAGTGCTCATGCACGAGGGCCGCGCGGCCCTCGACGCGACCACCGCCGCCGCTCGCCGCACCCGCCGCGCCGGTGGTGCCGCAGGACCGGGCGGCCCCCGTAACCGTCTGGTGCTGGCGGTGAAGGCCGGCGCGTCCCACGAACTGCTGCACAAGCTCCTCGGCGCCTACGCGGCCGAGCCCGGCGCCGCCGAGATCGAGGTGCTGCCGAGCGGCACGTGCGAGCAGGAGGAGATGCTGCGCGACGGCCGCGCCGATGTGGCGCTGATGCACGCGCCGTTCAACTCCCTCGCCGGGTTCGACAGCGAGGAGCTGATGACCGAGGGCCAGATCGCCATCCTGCCCGCCGGGCACCCCCTCGCCGCGCGCCGGACGCTGACCCTGGCCGACATCAGCGACATCCCGGATCTTCCGCTCGCACGCTGGGCGCGCCACGGCACGTACCCGCCCGGCCCGGGCCCCGAGATCCACGATCAGACGCAGCTGGCCCAACTCATCGCCCTCGGACGCACCGTGGCCGTCTTCCCGGACTCGGGCCGCGCCTGGCTCTGGGCCGAACACACCGCCGTCCCGCTGTCCGACGCACCACCCGTCGTCAGCCACATCGCCTGGCCCGCGCACAGCCGCTCCCTCGCCCTCGCCGGGCTGATCCGCACGGCCACACGGCTATGACCCCGGGCACCGGCGTCCCACGCGGTGTGAACAGGGGTGTGAACACACGGAACCCTCGCCGGGCACCGTTCGCGCGGTGCCCGGCGAGGGCTGTCGGCCAGGGGTGTTACGGCTTCGCTGCGACGGCCTCCGGGGCCCGCGCGCCCTCGACGGGCTCCGCCGGGTCGGCCGCGGCCGGCTCCGCCGTGACCGCGGGGCGGTGGCGGGGGAGAAAGACGGCGAGGCCGAAGGCGAGGATCGCCGCGCCCGCGCCGATGGCCATGACCGTCTTGAAGCCGCTCTCGGAGGGCAGGGCGGTGGTGCCGAACGTGGTGGTCATCTGCGCCAGGACAACACCGGCGACCGCGCTGGCGATCGACGTACCGATGGACCGCATCAGTGTGTTGAGGCTGTTGGCGGCGGCCGTCTCGGAGGCCGGTACGGCGCCCATGATCAGCGCGGGCATGGCGCCGTACGCGAAGCCGACACCGGCACCGATGACGCAGGACACCAGGACCAGGTGCCAGATCTCGGACATCAGCAGGATGTTGAGGGCGTAGCCCGCGGCGACGATGAGAGCGCCGGCCATCAGCGTGACCTTCGGCCCCCTGGCCTTGGAGATGGCGGCGGACAGCGGCGCCATGGCCATCATCACCAGGCCCTGCGGCGCCATCACCAGACCGACGGCGAGCATGGACCTGCCCAGGCCGTAGCCGGTGGCGGAGGGCAGCTGGAGCAGCTGCGGCAGGACCAGGGACATCGCGAACATCGAGAAGCCGAACGCCACCGAGGCGAGGTTGGTGAAGAGCACCTGGCGGCGGGCCGTGGTGCGCAGGTCCACCAGGGGCTGGGCGGTGCGCAGTTCATAGACGCCCCACGCCAGCAGTACGACGACCGCGGTGGCCAGCAGACCGAGGACCGTACCGCTGGTCCAGCCCCAGTCGCCGCCCTTCGAGACGGCCAGCAGCAGGGACACCAGTCCCACGGCCATGCCGAGGGAGCCGATCAGGTCGAAGCGTCCGCCGGTGCGCACCTTCGACTCGGGCACGAACGCCAGGACGAGCGCGATCGCGACGGCGCCGAGGGCGGCCGAGGTCCAGAACAGGACGTGCCAGTCGAAGTTGTCGGCGATCAGGGCGGCGGAGGGCAGCCCGAGTGCGCCGCCGACGCCCAGGGACGCGCTCATCAGCGCGGTCGACCCGGTGAGGCGCTCGGCGGGCAGCTCGTCGCGCATGATGCTGATGCCCAGCGGTACGACGGCGGCGGCCAGCCCCTGCATGACCCGTCCGGCGATCATCGGAATCAGGGAGTCGCTCAGCGCGGCGACGACCGAACCGGCCACCAGCAGACCGAGGCTGACCAGCAGCAGCCGGCGCTTGCCGAACATGTCGCCGAGGCGTCCGGCCACCGGGGTGGCCACGGCGGCGGCCAGCAGGGTGGCGGTGACGGCCCAGATGGCGTTGGACGGCGAGGCGTCCAGCAGCCGGGGCAGCTCGGGGACGATCGGGATGACCAGGGTCTGCATCAGCGAGACCACGATGCCCGCGAAGGCCAGAACCGCCACCACGGCGTTCGGCCTCGGCGGGGTGGAACCTCGGGCCTCGACGGCCCGGGCAGGGGCTTCGGACATGGGACTGCCTCCGTCAGGGGGTGCGCAGGAAGAGAATTGCTTGACTCACGCAACATAATACACTTGATTGAGTTAAGCAAATTAGAGGGAAGGTGTACGGGGAGGTGGGGGCGGGAGCGGCAGGGCTTCATCGGTGCAGCGGCAGTTCGACGACGACGTCGAAGCCGCCCCCGGGCCGGTGGCCCGCGCGGAGCCTGCCACCGGCCGCGAGGGCGCGCTCGCGCATGCCGATCAGGCCGTAACCCCCGCCCGGCGGCGGGGCGGATGCCGGGACGGGCGGGGCGGCGGCGGGCGCTGCCGTACCTCCGTCATCGGCGACGGTGATGTCCAGCCGGTCCCGCCCGTAGGCGAGCCGCACCTCGGCGGCGTCGGTGGCGGCGTGCTTGGTGACATTGGTCAGCGCCTCCTGCACGATGCGGTACGCCGTGAGATCCGCGCCGGGGGAGAGCGGTGCCGGCGGCCCTTCGGTGACGACGGTGACGGTGAGGCCCGCGCCGCGGAACGACGAGGCCAGGCCGGGGAGCCGGTCGAGCCCGGGGGCGGGCTCCGGGGGCCGTTCAGGGTCGTCCGCCTGCCGCAACAGGCCGACGACGGCCTTGAGTTCGCGGATGGCCGAGGAGGTGCTGCCGGCGAGTTCGCCGACGATCCGCTCGGCCTCGTCGGGCCGGGTGCGGATTGCCCTGGCGGCGGCGCCGGCCTGGAGGTGGGCGAGGACGAGATGGTGGGCGACGACATCGTGCAGTTCGCGGGCGATGTGTACGCGCTCCTCGGTCACCCGGTGCCGGGTCTCCTCCTCCCTGGTGCGTTCCGCGTGCTCGGCCCGAGCCCGTACGGCGTCCAGATAGGCCGCGTGGATCCGGCCGACGGTGCCCAGGGAGGTGGGCAGCAGCAGCCAGGCCGCCGGGCCGACCAGCTTGAGCACCAGCGGTTCCTCGGTGGGGCCGCCGATCAGCGCCGTACCCGCCAGCAGCGCGATGACGGCGAGGGTGCAGGTGTTCGCGGTCCTGCGGCCGGCCCGCCCGGCCAGCGAGTAGAGCGCCACCAGGAGTGCTCCCAGCAGCAGGACGGTGACGATGTAGCCGAGCGCGGTGATGGCGACGGCGCAGGCCGTGGTCAGCGCCACGGTGGTACGGGGGTGGTCGCGGCGCCACAGCAGCGCGGCGCAGGAGACCCCCGCCAGCAGCACCCCGGGCCACCACGCGGGACCGGGGGGCCGGCCCGGGAGTGTGATCATGCTGCCGGGAAAGGAACAGGCGAAGAGTGCCACGGCCATGGCCGCGTCGACGGTGCGGGGATGGTCGCGCAGCTGCCGCTGCAGGCTGTCGATCATGGAGTGGGGTCCTGTCCGGGGTGGGGGAGCGCCGCGGGGTTCCCGCGATCCGGCCCGGTCGGCGGCGAAAATGCTTGAGTTACGCAAGCATAGGGAAGTTAATTGAGTCAAGCAAGCTTCTTATGTGTTGCTTAAGTTAGGCAACTATCGGTTAGGGTGGCGGCATGTCCACACAGTCCCCCGGCGCGGCGCCCGTTTCCGCAGATGTGATCGAGGTCGAGCGGCTCCTCACCCGCATCGCCTACCTGGCCGGCGGGGTCCGGCAGCACGGGCAACTGGCGGCCGTGGCCGGGCTGCAGCTCGACCGGGCCGCCGTGGCGCTCCTGCGGCATGTCGCCGACAGCGAGCCGCTGCGCCCGGGGGAGCTGGCGGCCCGGCTCTCCGTGGAAGCGTCCCACATCACCCGCCAGCTACGGCGGTTGGAAGGCGGCGGCTATGTGATCCGGGTGCCCGACCCGGACGACCGGCGCGCCCGGCGGGTCCGCCTCACCGCCGCCGGCCGGGACGCGGACGCCCGGATCCGCGAGGTGAGCCGCCGGGTCATCGAGGTGGCGCTGTCGGAGTGGTCGCCCGAGGATCTGCGGCGGATCGCAGGGCTCTTCGACCGGCTGGTCGACGACTTCGTCGCGCACGCCGCCCCGAACGCCCCGTGCCACGATGTCGCCGCCGAGGACGCCGCCATCCGCGAGGGCCTCGACCGCTCCTGCGGTGCGGTGCCCTCTCCCCGGGTGCCCCCGGGCTGACACTCGGCGGCACCGACGGCCTGGGGATAGTCTGCTCACCGGTCCTGACGCCGAGGTGGGAAAAGGGTGCGTATGGCACGCGCGGAGCTGTTGGCACCGGCCGATGTGTGGTTGCTGGTGCGGGAGCACCCCGTTCCCCTCCAGGGCTCGACGCGCGAGCTGGCCGGCGCGCTCACCGCGCGCTTCGGAGCCCGGTTCGCGGTCTGGCACACCGACGAGTTCGTCTTCGGTGTCCGGGACGGGCGGCTGGTCCTGCGCACCCTGGCCGGCCTGGACGTGCCCGCCCCGAAGGTGGTGTGCGTACGCCAGATCCCCGGCTCGATGCGCCACGACCGCGAGGTGACCCTGCTGCGGCAACTGGAGCGCATGGGGGCCACCCTGATCAACCCGCTGGAGGGCCAGCTGGTCTGCCGGAACAAGGTGTGGCAGCTCCAGGAGCTGGGCCTGGCCGGGCTTCCGGTGCCCGACACCCTCTCGTACGCGACCGCCCCGCCGGAGGGTGTCGTCCGCGTCGCCGGTCTCGATGCGCCGTGCGTCGTCAAGTCCGTCAGCGGCTACAAGGGCAGACAGGTGTTCCTGGCCCCCGATGTCCGGCTGCTCCAGGACGTGTCGGGCGCCCTCGCGCAGGAGACGCCGTACCTCTTCCAGGAGTACGTGGCGCACTCGCACGGCCGGGACCTGCGGCTGATCGTGGTCGACGGCGAGACCGTGGCCGCGGTGGTCCGTACCTCCCGGGACGGCGGCCTCGCCTCGAACATCGCCCAGGGCGGCTCCGCCGTACGGTGCCTGGGCGACCATCCGCGCGCCGAGGCCCTGGCGGTCCGGGCGGCCCGAGCGGTGGGACTCACCGTCGCGGGCGTCGATCTGCTGTTCACGTCCCCGGACGGCTACACCGTCTGCGAGGTCAACGCGGTGCCCGGCTGGCGCCCGGAGATGACGGCGGTGGCGCCCGCCATCACCGCCTGCGTCGCGCGCCGCCTGGACGCGTGGAAACCCGCGGAGGACGTTACCCACTGAAGAGGCCCCTTCCCGCAGGGGAAGGGGCCTCCGCCGCGTTCCCAGCTCAGGACTGGGGGCGCCGGCCGTGGTTGGCGCCGTTCTTCCGGCGGGCCTTCTTCTTACGGCGTCGCTTCGATGACATGCCGTCTCCTTTCCGGACGTACTGTTCCGTCCCGTTCTGGTCCGGCCGACCAAGCTACCCGTTCCTCCGCGCCCGGCGGGGTAATTCGCCCGCGTCCGTGTCGCGACGGGCGTACGGAGGTCAGCCGGCGGTGCAGGGCGTGGAGTTGAGGGCGAAGGACGACGGCGGGCTGTTGCCGCCCGTCCACGAGGCGGTGAAGCCGACGGAGACGGAGGCACCCGGGGCGATGGCCGCCGTGTACGAGGCCGAGGCGGCGCTGACCGAGGAGCCGCTCTGGGTCGCGGTGGCTCCCCACATGTTGGTGATCTGCTGACCGTTCGGGGAGGTCCAGGCCAGCGTCCAGCCGTTGACCGCGGCCGTCCCGGTGTTGCGGATCACGATCTCCCCCTGGAAACCGCCGCTCCACTGCCCGCTGACGGTGTACGCGACCGAACAGGCGGAGGTCGTTCCGCCACCACCGCCACCGCCGCCGGAGGTCCCGTACACCGTGGCCTGCTGGGAGGTGCTGCCGATGCCGTTGGCGCCCTTGAAGATGCGCTGCCCCCAGGAGCTGAGCGTGTTCGGGTTGAAGCCGGTCGCCATGTCGAGGTACTCCACACCGCCGCTGTTGCCGCTCCACGACCAGCCGAGATAGCCGAGGCGCAGGGACTGCGTGGTGGCCATGATGGCGTCCTCGTCCGGGTTGCCGTCCGAGTGCATGTCCCCGAACTCGCCCACGAGGATGGGCAGTCCGGCGTTGACGAAGGTGTTGAGGTACGCGCTGACCTTCGCCGCCGTGTCGAAGACGCCGTACATGTGGATCGAGAACATGGTGTTGCGGTCCGGGTCGGCGGCGAAGACCGACGCGGCGTTGTCCCGCATGGTGAAGGACCAGTCCTGGCCCCAGTTGGGCGCGTCGACCATCAGGGTGTGGCCGAACCCGGCGTTGCGCAGCTTGACGATGGCCGCCTTGGTGTCGGCCGTCCATCCGGCGTAATTGGTGTTGCCGTAGGGCTCGTTGCCGATGTTGACGATGACGTAGCTCTCCTGGCCGGTCAGCGCGGACTGGACGCTGATCCAGTAGTCCGCCGCGCGGGAGAGCGTGACCGCGGCGCTCTGCTCGCCGTAGCCGGTGGTGTCGTGTGCCTCGAGCACACAGATCAGCTTGTTCTGCTTGCACTGCGCGACGATGTTCGCCACATCCGCGGTGTCGTTCCTCGTCCACTGGTCACCGGTGCTGAGCACCACACGGACGGTGTTGGCGCCGAGCGCCTTGATGTCGCTGAGCGCGGCCGTGGTCCGACCGGTGTACCAGGTGTGGGCGTGGTTGACGCCGCGCATGACGAACTCGTTGCCGTTCGCCTCCAGCAGCCTGCCGTTGCTGACCCGCAGACCGGTGGCGGCGACGGCCTTGGTGGCGGTGGCCTCCCCGGCCTGGGCGGCCGGGGCGGGCAGTGAGACGGCGAGCAGGCCGGCCAGGGCGAGAAGGGAGAGGAGCAGACCGAGGAGTGGGGCCGGGGGAGTGGTGTGCCCCGGCCTGGGCCCGGTGGTGTGCGGTGGTGCGACGCTCATGGGGGGTCTCCTGGGACGTCGTTGTTCCGGGATGGCGGAGAGCGGAGGAGCGGGGAGAGCGAGGCGGGTCGCCTCAGCGCGCCGTGCAGTCCGCGACGGTGGTCGCGGGGGTCGCCGAGGCGGGCTGGGACGCGATGAAGCCGAAGGTGGTGGTGGCCCCGGCGGCGAGTGCGCCGTTCCACGACGCGTCGGCGACGCTCGCGGTCCCCGAGCCGGCGGTGAGGGTGCCGTTCCACACCTGGGTGATCGCCTCGCCCGTCGGTACGGTGAGCCGCACCGTCCAACCGCTCAGTGGCGCCGTCCCGTTGTTGCGGACGGTCACCTCCGCCTGGTATCCGCCCTGCCAGGACGAGACCGTACGGAGTGACGCGGCGCAGCCGGTGGCGCCGGGAACCGACGGTGTGGGCGTCGGTGTCGGTGTCGAGGTACCGGGTGTCAGCAGCGGGGTGAGCGCCGGGTACCAGCGGGCGGCCATCTTGTCGTCGCCCGAGCTGTTGGGGTGGACACCGTCGTACGTGTCGGTGGCCGTGTTGAATCCCGTCCACTGGTCGACGGCGGTCACCGGCGACCTGGCGGTGGTACGGCCCGCCGCCCACGCGGGGATCCGGGCGTTGAACGCCACCGCGCGCTGGGCACACTCGGCGCAGCCGCTCGGATTCATGGGGATGATCTGGGCGACCAGGATCTTCATGTCCGGGTTGCTCGCGCGCATCTGGTCGACGAGTGTGTCGAAGGCGGCGAGGATCCGGTCCGGCGAGATGCTGCTCCACACGTCGTTCGTGCCGAAGTGCATGACAACGATGTCGGGTCGGGTGGCGGAGAGCCAGCCGGGCAGCAGGTTCTGGTCGGCCACATTGGTGGCCAGATAACCGCCGTGGCCCTCGTTGTTGCCGTCGCTCCCCTGTGCGCAGCCCTGCGGGCCGAGCGTGCCGACGAATTCCGGGGTGTAGCCGGCGTTCTGGAGCCGGTTCCTGAGCACGGCCCGCCAGCAGCCCGGCGAGCCCGTGATCGAGTCGCCCAGCGGCATGATCCGTACGGGGTCGGCCGCCGCGGAGGCGGTGCTTCCGGGGTGTGCGACGAGCGCGCCGAGAGTGAGTGCGGTGAGCGCGAGGACGGCCAGGACCGCCCTCAGCGCGGTGCTGCTCCGTAATCGTGCGTCCGTGTGCGCGGTGTGGGGTGACGTGTCGTTCCGCATATCCAAGGTCCCTTCTCGTGTATGCGGAGGCCCGAGAGGAATGGGAGCGCTCCCACCCGGGCCCGGGGGTGGGAGCGGTGGGTGTGTGTGCGGCCTGGCCACATCAACCCACTGTTGTCGAAGGCACGTCAAGGGTTGTGACGGATGTCGGCCGCCGGGACCGGCCGACTCCCGTCACCCCTGTCCCTCAGACGCCGCCCAGTCGCAGCATGACCTTGCTGCTGCCGCTCCCGGCCGCCACGGCCAGCGCCTCGTCCGCCCGGTCCAGGCCGAAGCGGTGGCTGATCACGGGGGACACATCGAGCCCGTCCCCCAGCGCGCGCAGCGCCTCGTCGATCTCGTCCACGAAACGGTACGAGCCGATCCAGCTGATCTCCCGGGTCACCAGGGCACCGAGGACGGCGGGCACGGCCGTACCGGGCAGGTTGCCGACCTGGACGAGCGTGCCGCCGCGTGCGGTCGCCGCCAGGACGGGACCGAGCGCAGCCGGGGCGCCCGAGGCGTCGAAGGACAGCTCGATGTCCACGGGCAGTTCCTCCCCGGCCGCGAGATCGACCGTACGGTCCGCGCCCATGGCCCGGGCCACGGCGAGCGAGTCCGCCGAGATGTCGGAAGCGATCACGGTCGCGGCGCCGCGGTGTTTCGCCGCGGCCACCACCAGCGCCCCGATCGGCCCCGCGCCATTGACGAGCACCGCCCTGCCCCGTACGTCACCGGCGCGGTGCACGGCGTGCAGCGCCACGGCGAGCGGCTCGGCGAGCGCGCCGTGCTCCGTACTCACGCCCTCGGGCAGCGGCCGGATCAGCTCCGCGCGGACCGTCCGGTACTCGCTGAACCCGCCGTCGGTGTGCGGGTCGAAGGCGGCCGAGCCGAAGTAGCGGACCCGCGGATACAGGTTCGTCCGGCCGGCTATCCGCTCGGGCAGCGGGTCGTTCCCGACCGGCTCCGCCGGGTGCACGGTCACCGGCTGCCCGGCCGACAGCCCGTCAACTCCCTTTCCCACAACGGCGATCCGGCCCGCGACCTCATGGCCGAGCACCAGCGGGTGCCGCAGCGTGGCGGTCCCGGAGGCGCCGTGCTTCCAGTAGGCGACATCGGAGCCGCAGATCCCGCCCCACTCCATGGCGACGAGAACCTCGCCGGCGCCCGGCTCCGGGCGGGGACGCTCGTCGATCCGGAGATCGCGCGGACCGTGCACGACGACCGCCCTCATGACCCCGGCCGCCTCGCTCGCGGCGGACTGCGCGGTGGACTGCGCGGTGGAATTCGCGGCGGATTTCATACGGCGTCCTCCAGCCGGACCAGGTCGCGTCCGCGGGTCTCGGGGGAGAGGACGGCCGACACGAGGGTGATGAGCGAGTAGACGACGAGCATCGCGGCGATCGGCCACCAGCTGCCGGTGACGGCGGTCAGGGTCGCCGCGACGACCGGCCCTATCGCGGTGGCGAGGATTCCGCCGATCTCCTTCGACAGGGCGAGCTGGGTGAAGCGGGTCCGGGAGCCGAACAGTTCGGCCATGGTGACGCTCTCCAGCGAGAACAGGCCCAGAACACCGACGTTGAGCCCGAGAACCATGCCGAGCATCAGCGCGGACGTGTTGCCCGAGGTGATCAGCAGCAGCATCGGGAACGCGAACGCCATGGTGAGCAGGGTGAGCGCGATATACATCGGACGGCGCCCGAACCGGTCCCCGAGCAGACCGATCAGCGGCACGGTGACAAAGCCCAGCAGCGAGCCGTAGACGATCGCGTCGGTCGGGACCGCCCGGTCGGCGTGGAGATTCGTGGCGATGTAGCCGACGAGGAAGGTCTGGATGAGGCCCGAGTTGCCCGCCTGGCCGAACCGCAGCCCGAGGGCGAGGAAGAACGCCTTGCCCTTGCGCTGCCGGATCCCGGCCTCCAGGACGCTCGCCGCGGGGGCGGCGGGGGAGGAGTCCGCGGCGGTGGCGTTCCCGGGCGCCGTGGCGGTCTCGGTGGCGGCGGACCCGGCGATGACCGATTCGACCTCTGTACGGGACAGCGCGACACCGTCGACCACGTCTGCCCGGCCCTCGAAGACCGGGCTCTCCTTCAGATTGCGGCGCAGCCAGACCGCGAAGATCATGAGCCCGAAGCTCAGCAGGAACGGCAGCCGCCAGCCCCACGAGAGCAGTTGTTCGTCGCTGAGCACGGCGAGCAGGATCGCCCACAGGCCCGACGCCGCCAGGGTGCCGGAGTTGGTGCCGAGCGACACCAGCGAAGCGACCAGGCCGCGGCGCTTCACGGGGGCGTACTCGGCGAGCATGACGGTGGCCCCGGCGATCTCGGCGCCCGCGCCGAAGCCCTGGACGAGCCGCAGGACGACCAGCAGGATCGGCGCGAAGATACCGATCGTCGCGTACGTGGGCAGCGCCCCGATCAGTGTGGTCGAGGCTCCCATCAGCAGGATGGTCAGGAACAGCACCTTCTTGCGGCCGATCCGGTCGCCCATCCGGCCGAAGTAGACGGCTCCGGCGAGCCGGGCGACGTACCCGACGCCGTAGGTCGCCATGGCGGCGATCAGTCCGATGGCGGGGCTGACATCCGGGAAGAAGATCTTGTTGAAGACGATGGCGGCGGCCAGCGAGTAGAGCTGGAAGTCCATGAACTCCATGGCGGTGCCGAGCCAGCCGGAGACGGCGGCTCTGGTGAGGTCGCGCGTGGTGCGCGTGGCGGGGCCCGAGGGGGCCGTCCGCGTGGTGTCGGTCATGGTGAACTCCGTTGTTCAGGGCCGTACATGAGCGGTGCGGGGGACGGGGAAGCGGAACGCGTCGAGGGGACGGGACGGGACGGGACGGGACGGGAAGGGGACGGGGAACGGGGTGGTCGTACGGTCAGATTTCGACCCGCCCGGCCCGCAGCGCGGGAAGCCGGGCGGTGACGGCGGAGACCAGCGCCGGATCGCCGGCCAGATCGGCGGCGCCGACCACACCGAGCAGCCGCCGTACGGTGTTCTCCGTGTCCGGGGTGTCCGGATCACCGCGCCGGCAGGCGGCCAGCGCGTTGGCTGCGGGGTCCGTCGTCCCGTACACCTGACGGCCACTGCCGTCGGGGGCCGGGCGGGTGGCGTTCACCCAGCCGGCCAGGGCGAGTGCGAGCACCGGGGTCTCCGCCGACGCGGCGCGCAGCGCGCGGAGCGCCCCGAACCACCGCTCGGGGATCTTCAACGACCCGTCGGAGCCGATCTGCTGGAGCAGATGCCGCATTCCGGGGTTGCGGAACCGCTCGACGAGATCGTCCGCGTAGGCCGCGGGATCGGGGCCGCCCGCCGGCAGTGTCGGTGCCACCTCGGCGCAGAGCGCCCGTACCAGCCGCTCGCCCCACTGCGTCGCCAGCGTCTCGGCGACGGATCCGCACCCCGCCGCCGCGCCGAGATGGGCCAGCGCGGAGTGTGATCCGTTGAGCAGCCGCAACTTGGTGAGCTGGTACGGCACGACGTCCGGGACGAAGAGCGCGCCGTCCCGTTCCCACGGCGGCCGGGCGCCCGCGAAGGCGTCCTCCAGAACCCACTGCCGGTACGGTTCGGCCACCACCGGCACCGCGTCGCGCACCCCGAGCGCGCGGTGGGCCGCGGCCCGGTCCGCCTCGGCCGTCGCGGGCACGATGCGGTCGACGACCGTCGAGGGGAAGGCGACCGAGGTCTCCAGCCAGTCGAGGACGGCGTGACGGTCGGACCAGGACGACGCCTCGGTGAAATCGCGGACCACCGTGGCGAGCGCCCGGCCGTTCGCGGCCATGTTGTCGCAGGACACGACCGTGACCGGGGCGCCGCCCGCCCGCATCCGCGCGGCGAGCCCGGCGGCGAGCCGGCCGACGACGGTGGCGGTACCGGCGGTGTCCCGCGCCGCGAGATCGGCCGCGATCTCCGGCGCCCCGGTGTCGAGCGCGCCGGTGCCGGGGAGGCGGTGGTACCCCTTCTCGGTGATCGTCAGGGTCACCACCGTGACCTCCGGGGAGGCCAGCAGCGCGTCGATCCGCGCGGCGTCGGCCCCCATGTGCAGCGCCTCGGTCACCGATCCGACGACCCGGGTGACCGGGCCGTCACCGCGGCGTTCGGTCACCGAGTAGAGACCGTCCTGCGCGCGCAGCGCCGCCACCGTGTCCGCCGAGCGCGGTGCGACGGCGGCGATGCCCCACGGCTCGCCGGAGCGGGCCGCGGCGTGCTCGGTGCAGACGGCCTGGTGCGCCCGGTGGAACGCGCCGAGGCCGAAGTGGACGGTACGGGACCGCAGTTCGCGCGGGTCGACGGCCGGGCGCAGTTCGGGCGCGAGCCGGTCGAGCGCGGCGAACCCCAGTGCCGACGAGGGCCGGCCGGGGGGTGTGGCAGGGGCCGGGGGCGGAGTCATGGCGTTCACCAGTCGTGCACCGACCCGTCGAGCCGTCGCGCGACGGGCAGATAGCGGGCCTGGTACGGGAACCGCTCGGCCGCCTTCTCGTCGTACGCGACCCCGAGCCCGGGCTCCTCCGACGGGTGGAGCATGCCGTCCGCGAAGGTCACCCCGCTGCGGAACACCTCGGCGGTCTCGTCCGCGTGTCCCATGTACTCCTGGATGCCGAAGTTGGGGACGGTGATGTCCACATGCACGGCGGCGGCCAGGGAGACCGGCGAGAGGTCCGTCGCCCCGTGCGAGCCGGTCCGCACCTGGTAGAGCGCGGCCAGGTCGAAGATCCGGCGCAGATGCGTGATCCCGCCGGCGTGCACGACGGTGGTGCGCACATAGTCGATGAGCTGCTCGGTGATCAGGTGCTGTACGTCCCAGATCGAGGTCAGCACCTCGCCCACCGCGATCGGAGTCGTCGTGTGCTGCCGGATGAGCCGGAACGCCTCCTGGTTCTCGGCCGGAGTCGGGTCCTCCATCCAGAACAACTGGCTCTCCTCGACGCGCTTGCCGAACCGGGCCGCCTCGATCGGGGTGAGCCGGTGGTGCACGTCGTGCAGCAGATGGAAGCCGAAGCCGAAGCGCTCGCGCACGGCCTCCAGATAGGTCGGCGCGAACCGCAGATACGCCTCGGTGTCCCAGGGCTGCTCGTCGGGGAGCGCGGTCGCGGCCGGCTCGTACACCTTGCCCTTGCGCACCCCGTAGCTGCCGCCGACGTCCGGGACGGCGGCCTGCGCTCGGACCGCCTTGTAGCCGAGTTCGAGGAACCGGTCGACATCGTCGAGCAGGGACGGTACGTCCGTACCGCTGGCGTGCGAGTAGACCATGACGCCGTCCCGTGACCGGCCGCCGAGCAGCTGGTAGACGGGGAGGCCGGCGACCTTGCCCTTGATGTCCCACAGCGCCGTGTCGACGGCGGCGATCGCGGTCATCGTGACCGGGCCGCGCCGCCAGTACGCGCCCCGGTACAGGTACTGCCACATGTCCTCGATGCGCGCCGGGTCCTTGCCGATCAGCAGCGGGACGAGATGGTCCCGCAGATAGCTCGCGACGGCCAGCTCGCGGCCGTTGAGGGTGGCGTCGCCGAGGCCGGTCACCCCGTCCGACGTGGTGATCCGCAGGGTGACGAACGTCCGCCCGGGGGAGGCGACGAACACCTCCACGCGTTCGATGGTGCTCACAGGTCCCACTCCTTCGGACGCGGCTGGGGCGCCACTGGTCGACATCGCTGGTATACAAGCACTGGTCGTGCAGCGATGCAATACTTGTGGCACGTGAGTGTGCGCTGGTCCGGCGGCTGTCCCGGCCCCGATCGGACAGGAGTGCGGCAGTGGCGACCCCACCGGCGATACGATGACCGCATGGCTCACTCGAACCGGCGGCGGACCAGCCGCCGCGCCGTCTACGCGACGCTGCGCCGCAAGGTTCTGACCCTGGAGTTCCCTCCGGGCGCGGCGCTGTCCGAGAACGAACTGGCGGCGGCGCTCGGGGTGAGCCGTACCCCCGTCCGCGAGAGCCTGATCCTGCTGTCCGAGGAGGGCCTCGTGCAGGTCTTTCCCCAGGTGGGATCCTTTGTCTCGCGCGTCGACCCGGCCCGCGTGGCCGACGCGCAGTTCCTCCGGGAAGCCGTGGAACTCGCCTCCCTCGACGACCTCCCCGCCGAACTGGACCCCGGACTCGTCGGCGAACTCCGGCAGAACCTGACGGAGCAGCAGCGTCCTGGCCTCGGCCTGGAGGACTTCTTCGAGCTGGACGAGGCGTTCCACCAGGGCCTGCTGCGGCTGAGCGGCCACGGCAGCGCCTGGGCCACCGTCGTCTCGGCCAAGGGCCACCTCGACCGGGCGCGCCGGCTCGGCCTCTACGACACGGCCTCGTCGGCCGGGTTCGCCGTCCAGCACGTCGAGATCCTCGACGCGGTCCTCGCCGGTGACGTCTCCCTGGCCCGGACCGCCATGCGCACCCATCTCCGGGCGGTCTTCGACGACGTCGAGCGGATCAGACAGCGCTCGCCGGAGCTGTTCGCCACGGACACCGGCGCGGTGCCGGTCCGGCGCAACATCGTCGTCTGGGAGTAACCGGCCGCACCGCGCCGCAGGGCACCGGCGCGGGCTATTCTCGCCCGGTGAACGCTACTTGGGAGCCCGCGACGCCGGGCGTACTGCGGCTGCCCTCGGGCCGGCTCGTCCGGGGACGGGGTCTGCGCCATCCGCTTCCGGACGGCCAACTGCCCACCTTCGGGCTCTATCTGCTGGGGCACGAGCCGCCCCCCGTCGACTGGGAGTCCCGCTGGCTGCGCTGGCCCGACTTCCGGCTGCCCGCCGACCGCGCGGACGCCGCCGAGGCGCTGCGCGCGGCCTGGGACCGTACGGAGACCGAACGTGTCGAAGTCGCCTGCGGCGGCGGCGTCGGCCGCACGGGCACGGCGCTGGCCTGCCTCGCCGTACTGGACGGGGTACCCCGCCGCGAGGCGGTCTCCTACGTCCGTACGCACTACGACCGGCGGGCCGTCGAGACGCCCTGGCAGCGCCGCTTCGTCACCCGCTTCCCCTGAGGGCGGTACCGGATTCCTCCGGTACCGCCCTCACCTCACTCGCCTACCTGACCCGGCAGTACACGTGTCCGTTGAGGATGACGCAGTCGTCGCTGGGCTGGGCGAGTCGGTGCGAGGCCGCCGGGGCCGACGGTGACGCCGACGCCGACGCCGAAACGGTGAGCGGGACAAGGGCGAACACGGTGAGAAGCAGGGTGGTGGCCGTGCGGGTGAGAGTCGTGCGCATCATTCTCATCTCTCCTCGTGGACAGCGTGAAAACAGTGCGAAAGAGCGTGAAATCCCTTTCGTTCTCCGAGAATTCCACAGGTCGGCCCACTCGTTGATCGTTCTCACCCTGATAGGCGAAATCGCCGTCCGGAGTCACTGGAAGAATCGCGGCAGCCACCCGGCCTTGTACTCCGGGTGGCCCGCGTGCTCGGCCGCCAGCTGCCGTACGACGAAGCCGAGCCCGACCGCGCGGCCCGCCCGGAAGGTCTGCTCGGGGCGGTCGACGTCCAGCTCCGCCACCTCCTCGTACTCGTCGAGCAGCACGAGACTGGTCTCGACGCGGCGGACGGTACGGGCCGGGTCCTGGAACGCGGTGTGCCGGTCGTAGCCGAAGCCCTTCAGGGTGAACGCGACCGCGCCGTTGGCGTCGTGCACCTCGCCCGGCAGATCGGGCGGGCAGCGCCAGGAGTCGCCGCCGGCGGCCCGCGCGAGCGCCTCCTCCTCGGCGAGCCGGGCGCGTACGAAAGCCACCAGAGGGGCGTTGGGGTTCTTCATCAGGGTCCGGTCCTTCGTGCAAGTCACCCGGAGGGCCCCGAGGCCCCCGCGGGTTCCGTCCGTCCGGCCCAGGATGGCGTACGGCGCCCCTCCGCGTCTCCCCGGCCCTGCCCTGACCGGCCCGAACCGGACACGGCGGGGCCGGCCGGGACCGGGCGGTGGCCGGGACGGACCGGGGTCCGTAGCACCGCTCAGGCGGTCAGCCGCGCGGGCAGCCAGGCCAGTTGGGCGGCCTGCTGGTACGCCCCGCCGCCCTCGTGGTCGTTGAAGTCGTACACCTCGATCGTCTTGTCCTCGTGCGCGTAGGCGTTGAAGGCCGCGAAGACCGTCGACGGCGGGCACGTCTGGTCCTCAAGCGCCACCGAGAACAGCGCCGGGGCCAGTGCGCGCGCCGCGAAGTGCACTCCGTCGAAGTAGCCCAGGGTGCGCCGCACCGTCTCCGTCCGGCCGCGGTACGTCTTGAGGTAGTTGCCCACCTCGCGGTACGGATGGCGGTCGGTGATCGTCGTCGCGCGCGGGAAGTCGCAGAGGAACGGTACGTCCGGCGCGACCGCCAGCAGGTCCGGCACGAGCCCGGCCACCGCGAGGGTGATCCCGCCGCCCTGGCTCGCCCCGAGGACCGCCGTGCGCGAGGCGTCGACCAGGGGATGGGAGCGGGCCGCCTCGACCGCGCGGACCGCGTCGGTGAACAGCCGCCGGTAGTAGTACGTCTCCGGGTCCTCGACGCCCCGCGTCATGAAGCCGGGGAACGAGGAGGCGCTGCCCACGGGATCGGGCGTGTCCCCGCCGTTCCACCCGGCGCCCTGGCCCCGGGTGTCCATCACGAAGTGCGCGAACCCGGCGGACGCCCAGAGCAGATGGGAGTGCGGCAGTCCGCGCCCGCCCCCGTAACCGATGTACTCCACGACCACCGGCAGCGGCTCCCGCGCGCCGGCCGGCAGCACCAGCCAGCCCTTGACGGGGTGACCGCCGAACCCGGCGAAGGTCACGTCGAACACCTCCAGCGTCGCCAGCGCCGTCGGTACGGGCTCGAAGCGGGCGGCGAGGTCGTGGCCGCGTGCCTCGGTGAGGGTCTTGGCCCAGAACTGGTCGAAGTCCGCGGGCTCGACGGACTCGCTGCGGTATCCGCGCAGCTCGTCGAGGGGAAGATCGGACAGGGACATGAGGGAACCACCTCGGTGGAGTCGGCCGCTCACACGGCGGAACGTGCGGATGATCACACCGTACGTCCGGAGGCCCGCCCGCAGAAGAGGCCGTCGGTCGGCGCCCCCGCCGCCCATGTGCTGAACTGTCGGGCGTGCGCGTCCCCGGCCCGGGGCGACCGAGCAACAGGAGCCCTCTTGACCACCAGTTACCGCCACCCCGGCGTCGTCCTCACCGATCATCGCTTCACGGTCCCGCTGGACCACGGCGATCCGTCGGGCGAGCGGATCGAGCTGTACGCGCGCGAGGCCGTCGCGAGCGCCAGAGCCGGCGAGAACCTGCCCTGGCTGCTGTATCTGGAGGGCGGACCCGGCTTCGGCGCGCGCCGGTTCATCGGCCGGCAGGCATGGCTCGGCCGCGCCCTCCAGGAGTTCCGGGTCCTCTTCCTCGACCAGCGCGGCACCGGTCTGTCCACCCCGGCGAACCGGCAGACCCTTCCGTCCCTCGGCGGTCCGGAGCGGCAGGCCGCGTATCTCACGCACTTCCGCGCCGACTCCATCGTGCGCGACTGCGAGACCATCCGGCCGCTGCTGACCGGCGGCGCCCCCTGGACCGTGCTCGGCCAGAGCTTCGGCGGCTTCTGCGCCACCCACTACCTCTGCGCCGCCCCCGAGGGACTCGACACCGTACTGATCACCGGCGGGCTGCCCTCCCTCGACGCCACGGCCGACGAGGTCTACCGGGCCGCCTACCCGCGGATCGCCCGCAAGGTCGAGGCGCACTACGCCCGCTATCCGCAGGACATCGCGCGGGCCCGCCGGATCGCGGAGTACCTGGCCGAGCACCGGCCCGTACTGCCCACCGGATACACCCTGACCCCCGAGGCGTTCCAGTCGCTCGGCATCCTGCTCGGCGGCTCCGACGGCAGCCACCAGCTCAACCACCTGCTGGAGAACGCCTTCGTCCGCACCCCGGCGGGCCCGGTCCTCTCCGACGCCTTCCAGGAGAACGTGTCGGCCGCCCTGTCGTTCGCCGGACACCCCCTCTACGCCCTGCTCCACGAGCCGGTCTACGCCCAGGACGGCCGGCCCACCGAGTGGGCCGCCGAGCGGGTACGCGCCGAGTTCGCCCGGTTCGACGCGGCCACGACCCTCGCCGGGGAGACCCCGCTGTACTTCAGCGGCGAGTCGATACACCCCTGGCACTTCGACCACGACCCCGCGCTGCGCCCGCTGCGCGAGACGGCGGAGCTGCTCGCCGCCCGTACCGACTGGCCCGCGCTGTACGACCCGGCCAGGCTCGCCGCCAACGAGGTGCCGGTCGCCGCGGCCGTCTACCACGACGACATGTATGTGGACCGGGACCACTCGCTGCGCACCGCGCGGACGATCCGCGGGCTGCGCACCTGGGTGACGGACGAGTTCGAGCACGACGGGCTGCGGGCCGGCGGACCGCGCGTCCTGGACCGGCTGCTGACGCTGGCGCGCGGCGAGGGCTGAGGCGCCCGCCGCGCCCGCAGGATCGTTTCCCCCTGCTCGCCGCGCGGATTCCTGGCGGCGGGGAGAGAATGAATGGCGGGGGATCGTGGCCCGGCCGCGCGTGAGGAAGCGCGTGGCGGACGGGCCGTTTCCGCACGTTTTCCGAGCGTTTCAGAGCGTTTCCGAGCGGAGGTGGTGGGACATGCTGCTGCCGAACAGGCATCTGGTCGCGGATCTGCTGGCCCGGTACCGGGCATGGGAGCGGCTGGTGCTCGCCGACCCGCTCGACGACACCGTCCGGGGCCGTTTCGAGGACGTCGCGTACACGCTGTGCGTGCTGATGGGTCAGCGCACCGCGCGCGAGGCGATCTGGCAGGCGGAGGCGTATCTGCGCCGGATCCGTCCCGTACCGATCTTCCCGGACCTGCCGAAGACCGCCGTACCGGCCGTCCGCGACTGACCCCGACCGCCCTGCCACCACCCGCACCACCGCTGGAGCCCGCGCGAGCCGCGTGGGCTCCAGCGGCGTTCCGGAGCCGCGCCCGAGCTGTTCCCAGAGCGGCAAGCGACCGCTTAGTATGCGCCTACTGCCCGATCGTGTGGAGGCCCGAATGCAGGCATGGCGAGTGCACCGGAACGGCGAGCCGGGCGAGGTGATGCGACTGACCGAGACGGCGCTTCCGGTGCCCGGCGACGGACAGCTCCTGCTGCGGGTCAGGGCCGCCAACATCAACTTCCCCGACGTCCTGCTCTGCCGCGGTCACTACCAGGTCAGGCCGCCGCTGCCGTTCACCCCCGGCGTCGAGATCTGTGGCGAGACCGAGGACGGGCGGCGGGTCATCGCCACCCCGGCACTGCCCGACGGCGGCCTCGCCGAGTACGCGATCGCCGACGCGGCGGCGCTGCTGCCCGCCCCCGACGCGCTGGACGACGCCGAGGCCGCCGCCCTGCACATCGGCTACCAGACGGGCTGGTTCGCCCTGCACCGGCGGGCGCGCCTCCAGCCGGGCGAGACCCTGCTCGTCCACGCGGCGGCCGGCGGCGTCGGCAGCGCGGCCGTACAGCTCGGCAGGGCCGCGGGCGCCACCGTCATCGGGGTCGTCGGCGGCCCCGACAAGGCGCGCGTCGCCCGGGAGCTGGGCTGCGACACGGTCATCGACCGCCGTACGGACGATGTCGTCGCGGCCGTCAAGGAGGCCACCGGCGGCCGGGGCGCGGACGTCGTCTACGACCCGGTGGGCGGCGACGCGTACCAGCAGTCCGCGAAGTGTGTCGCCTTCGAGGGCCGCATCGTGGTCGTGGGCTTCGCGAGCGGCACGATCCCCGCCCCCGCCCTCAACCACGCCATGGTGAAGAACTACGCGGTCCTCGGCCTGCACTGGGGGCTCTACCGCACCAAGGACCCGGCGGCGGTGGCGCGTTGTCACGAAGAGCTGACGGTGCTCGCGGACCGGGGCGACATCAGGCCGCTGATCAGCGAACGGGTGCCGATGAAGGGCGCCGCCGACGCCATGCGGCGCGTCGGCGAGGGCACCACCACCGGCCGCGTGGTCGTGCTTCCTGCGGCGGACGGGGAGCACCGATGACCGACGCCGCCGAACTGCGCGCCCGTACCGCCGCGTTGCTGGCCGCCCACCCGCCGGCCACCACCGGCCGCACCGACTTCCTCCGGGCCCGCTTCGACGCCGGTCTGGCCTGGGTGCACTACCCGGCCGGGCTCGGCGGACTCGACGCGCCCCGCTCCCTCCAGGACGTGGTGGAAGCCGAGTTGGCGGCGGCGGGTGCCCCCGGCAACGACCCGCGGCGGATCGGCATCGGCCTCGGCATGGCCGCGCCCACCATCCTGCGCTACGGCACGGCGGAGCAGAAGGAGCGCTTCCTGCGGCCCCTCTGGGTCGGCGAGGAGGTGTGGTGCCAGCTCTTCAGCGAACCGGGCGCCGGGTCCGATCTCGCGGCTCTCGCCACCCGCGCGGTACGGGAGAACGCTGGTGCGGGCGAAGGCGAGGGTGAAGACGAGGTCGAGGTTGAGGGCTCCGGCGACTGGATCGTCAACGGACAGAAGGTGTGGACGTCCAGCGCGCATCTCGCCCGCTGGGCCATCCTCATCGCCCGCACCGATCCCGGACTCCCCAAGCACCGGGGCATCACCTACTTCCTCTGCGACATGACCGACCCCGGCGTCGAGGTACGGCCGCTGCGGCAGATCACCGGCGAGGCCGAGTTCAACGAGGTCTTCCTCACCGATGTGCGGATCCCCGACGCACACCGCCTCGGTGAGGTCGGCGCGGGCTGGGCGGTCGCCCGCACCACACTGATGAACGAACGCGTCTCCATCGGGGGCGCCTCGCTGCCGCGCGAGGGCGGCATGATCGGCCCGGTCGCCCGCACCTGGCGCGATCGGCCCGCACTGCGCACCCACGACACACACCAGCGCCTGCTCACCCTCTGGACCGAGGCCGAGGTCGCCCGGCTCACCGCCGAGCGGGTACGGCAGCAACTCGTCGCCGGACAGCCGGGGCCCGAGGGCAGCGGACTCAAGCTCTCCTTCGCCCGGCTCAACCAGGAGATCAGCGCCCTTGAGGTCGAACTCCTCGCGGACGAGGGGCTTCTGTACTCCGACTGGACCATGCGCCGGCCCGATCTCGTCGACTTCACCGGCCGGGACGCCGGCTACCGCTATCTGCGCTCGAAGGGCAACTCGATCGAGGGCGGCACGAGCGAGGTACTGCTGAACATCGTCGCCGAACGCGTCCTCGGGCTGCCCTCCGAGCCGCGCGACGACAAGGACGTCGCCTGGAAGGACCTGTCCCGATGAGCCTGCCGCAGACCCCGCCCGACCTGCTCTACTCCGAGCCCGAGGACGATCTGCGCGCGGCCGTCCGCGCGCTGCTCACCGACCGCGCCGACCTCCCTGCCACGCTCGCCCGCGCCGAGGCGGGCGACCCGTACGACCCCGCGCTGTGGACCTCGCTCACCGCCGGTATCGGCGCGGCCGGGCTGCTGGTCCCGGAGAAGCTCGGCGGCCAGGGCGCGAGCCACCGTGAGGCCGCCGTCGTCCTGGAGGAGCTGGGCAGGGCCGTCACCCCCGCGCCGTATCTGACCAGTTCGGTGGTGGCGACCGAGACGCTGCTGGGCTGTGACACCGACCGCGCGGACATCGCCGGGCTGCTCACCGCGCTCGCGGGCGGCCACCGGGTCGCGGTGCTCGCCGTACCGCTCGCCACCGCCCCGGACGCGCCGCTGCCCACCGGAGCGGACACCGTGACCGGGGCCGCCGACGCCGTACGGGCCGATGTGCTGCTCGTACCGCGCGCGGACGGGCTGTACGCGGTGGAGACGGCCTCGTCCGCCGTGACCGTCGAGCCGCTCACCCCGCTCGATCTGACCCGGCCGCTCGCCGCCGTCACTTTCGCGCCCGGCGCCGGAGAGCGGATCGCGGAAGGGCCCGCCGCCGAGGCCGCCGTACGGCGCGGGCTGCTCGCCGGGGCGGGGCTGCTCGCCTCCGAGCAACTCGGTATCGCGGAATGGTGTCTTGAGGAGAGCGTCCGGCACACCAAGGAACGGCACCAGTTCAACCGCCCCATCGGTTCCTTCCAGGCGCTCAAGCACCGGATGGCACAGCTGTGGCTGGAGGTCGTCTCCGCCCGCGCCGCCGCACGCGCCGCGGCGGACGCGCTGGCCACCGGGGACCCCGACGCCCCGCTCGCGGTCGCGCTCGCCCAGGCGTACTGCGGCCCGGTCGCCGTCCACGCGGCGGAGGAGTGCGTCCAGTTGCACGGCGGCACCGGGATGACCTGGGAACACCCCGCGCATCTGTATCTCAAACGCGCCATGGCGGACCGCATCGCGCTCGGTTCGCCCGGCCGGCACCGGGAGACCCTGGCAGCCCTCGCCGACCTGCCGGGACCCCGGTAGCGGGACGCCCCGTTCCGAACCACCCGTACGGCGGACACCCAAGTCGGCCGTACGGACCGCCTCCTCCGCCACACTGGCGGCCGAATGCCGCATACCGGTGCGGCGGAGGAGGTTGTCCGTGGCTATTTCCATCTCAGTGCTGCTGCTTCTGATGATTCTCGCGGTGGTGTTCCTGCGCAGCGGCGGGCTGAAACTCTTCCACGCGGTGGTCTGTGTCCTGCTCGGGTTCCTGCTCGCGGGCACCAGCATGGCGCCGTCCATCGCGAACGGCATTTCGGCGACGGCCGGGGTGGTCAGCGGCCTCAACCCATAACCGGGGAGGGCGCGTTGGGCCCGGTAGGAGACTAATCGGGGACTAATCACAGATTGCCACGTTCCGCAACCTGCGCCCATTCGCCCGCTCCATGTCCTTATCCTGTGCGTCTGCCGGGCTGCCATTGGGGGGTGCCCGGCCCGAACACAAGGATGTCCGATGCGCCACACCCGCATAGCCAACGCCGCCGCGCTCGCGGCGGCGTTCGCCGGTACGGTCCTGCTGCCCGCCCAGGCGCAGGCCGCCACCGGATCGATACACCTGTACAAGATCTACTACAACAGCCCCGGACCGGACAACCGTTCCAACGCCAGCCTCAACGCCGAGTGGGTGCAGATCAAGAACACCACCTCGAAGGCCGTCAGCCTCAAGGGCTGGACGCTGACCGACGCCTCGAAGCACGAGTACACCTTCGGCACCTTCACGCTCGGCAAGGGCAAAACGGTGAAGGTGCGCACCGGTAAGGGCAAGAACACGGCGGCCAACGTGTACCAGAACCGCGGCGCCTACGTGTGGAACAACGACAAGGACACCGCGACGCTGCGCAAGGCGTCCGGCGCCAAGGTCGACACCTGCTCGTACAACAACCCCAAGGCCGACTACAAGCTCTGCTGATCCCCGGGGACGATCCCGCCGCGTCGGGGCCGGAGCGTGCGTCAGGGCCAGAGCCGGGTACGGTCCCAGGCCGTGCCGTCGTCTCCGGCCCTGACGAAGCGCAGCCGTACATGGCACCGTTCGCGGTCCGCCTGCCAGAACTCCACCTCGCGGGCGCGCAGGGCGTAGACCGTGTGGGCCGCGGGGACGGTGCCGGCGTCCGTCCGGAGCAGCTCGGCGGCCCGGGCGGCGGCCCGTCCGTACTCGGCGGGGTCGCCGAGCGGCTCGCTCTGCCGGCCCACCAGGGAGGCGATCTTCGAGAGCGGCGGGCGCGCCCGGAACTCCTCCGCGCAGTCGTCCGGTGCCCAGGCGCGCACTGTGCCGCGGATCCGGACCTGCCGGCCCAGGAGCGGCCAGTACAGCGACAGCGCCGCCGCCGGGTTCGCGGCGAGCTGCACGCCTTTCGGGCTGTCCGAGTCCGACGCGAACACCCAGCTCCCACAGGCGAGATCGACATCCCGGAGGATGACGATCCGCGCGTCCGGTGCGCCGTCCGCGTCCACGGTGGACAGGGTGACGGCCTGCGGATCGAGAACTCCGCGGCCGATCGCCCCGGTCAGCCACGCGACGAACAGCTCCGCCGGGTCGGACGGAGCGGACTCCGCGTCGAACGGGGGCAGTTCACGGCGCAGCGGCGTGAGCCCGCCCAGCAGCCGGGCCACCGGACCGTAGCCATCCTTGGAACGGCTCATCAGATCTTCTCTCCCTCTTTCCGGCGGACTTCCCGGCGGACTTCCCGGCGGACTTCCCGGCCGAAGGGAATCATGACATCCATGACTTCACGTCACCTTTCCTACCCGAAGAGTGCGCGTGGGCCGGGGTGTTCGGGGATCTCGTATGCTCCGGGCCATGAACAGCGGGGAGAGCGGAGGACGCGTCGTCGACGGGCGGTTCGCGCTGGAGGCGCGGCTCGGCGGCGGCAGCATGGGCACGGTGTGGCGCGCACGCGATCTGGTGCTGGACCGGGCCGTTGCGCTCAAGGAGGTACGACCGCCCGATCCGGCGCTCGCCGAATCCCACCCGGAGGCCGCGCGCACGCTGCGGAACCGGGTGCTGCGGGAGGCCCGCGCGCTCGCGCGCGTCGACCATCCCCATGTCGTGACCATCCACCATGTCGTGGACGGCGGCGGGGACACCGACTATCCGTGGCTCGTGATGGAGCTGGTGACGGGCGGGTCGCTCAGGGAGCGGCTGGCCCGGGGGCCGATGGAGCCGGCGGCGGTGGCGCGCCTCGGCCGGGATGTGCTGGCCGGGCTGCGCGCCGCGCACGCCGCCGGGATCCAGCACCGGGACGTGAAGCCCGGCAACGTCCTGCTGCGGCCCGACGGCCGCCCCGTCCTCACCGACTTCGGTGTCGCCGCGCTCCACGAGTCGACCGCCCTGACCGCGACCGGAGCCCTCCTCGGCACCCCCGACTACATGGCGCCCGAGCGGATCACCGGGGACGACGGCGGTCCCGAGTCCGACCTGTGGTCGCTCGCGATGACGCTGTACGTGGCCGTCGAGGGCCGCCATCCGCTGCGCCGGCGCACGACGATGGCCACGCTCGCCGCCGTCCTCAACGAGGAGCTGCCCCCGGCGCGGCGGGCGGGGCCGCTGACGGACGTACTGACCGCGCTGCTGGTCAAGGACCCGGCCGCGCGCCCGGACGCGGAGACGGTGGACGCGATGCTGGCCGCCGCAGCGGGGGAGGAACCGCCGGTGGCCGGGGCGGTGGCGCCGGCCGGCGCGTCCGGGCCCGGGCCGGCCGTACCGCCCGTACCGCCGGATCCGCCCGGGTGGCCCGCGCCGTCCGGTGCCCCTTCGTACGGCTCGACGCTCCAGGACCCGCCTCCGTCGGTGCCGCCGGGCGCGGCCTCGGCACCCCGCCGGCTTGGCCCTGCCGCCCGCCGGCTCGCGATCGGCTTCTCGCTCGTCGCCACGGCGCTGACGGCCGCCGTGGCGTGGGCGCTGCTCCCGGGGCCGGACGGCACCCGCGTTCCGGACGCCGACGCGGCAGCCCCCTCGGCCGGCATCTCCGCACCGGCGTCGGTACAGCCGACCCCGAAGGAGAGGGAAGAGCCGGATGATCTGCTGACCCCCGACGGCATCCGGCTGGCCGTGAAGGCGCTGGAGGCAGAGATGGGCACCGACCGGGTCGGCAGCTTCGTCGTCTACTCGGAGTACATATCCGCGCAGGGCATGGTCAAGGGCAGTGAGAAGCGGTACGACACCTACACCTACCGCGTCGGTGGGGGAGTCTCCCGCGCCCCCATCAGCGGAACCCTCACGGGCGGCCAACTCCCGGTGGAGCTGGGAACGTTCGACTGGGACACCGTGCCCGCGCTGCTGCGCCGCGCGGACCGGGACCTGAACGTGGACCGGCCCACCTCCCGCTATCTGCTGGTCAGGCAGCCGAACGAACTCTTCGGCTCCGCCGCCGGAGTGTCCGTGTTCCTCTCCGACGACTACGGCACCGGCTACCTGGAGGCCGACAGCAGGGGCAGGGTGACGCGGGTGGTGCCGGTCGAGTCCTGACCGGACACCGTGCTCGTCCGCTCGTCCGCTCGTCCGCTCGTCCGCTCAGCCGGCGGGCGGTGGGGTGGGCCGGACGAGTCCCGACCGGTAGGCGATGACGACCAGCTGGGCGCGGTCGCGGGCGTGCAGCTTGGTCATGGCGCGGTGGACGTGGGTGCGTACGGTCAGCGGGCTGACGAAGAGCTTCTCGGCGATCTCGTGGTTGGACAGGCCCTCGGCGGCCAGCGCAGTCACCTCCAGTTCGCGCGCGGTGAGCGCGGCCAGCCGGGCCGGTGGGGCCGCCGTGGTGGCGCGGTCCGGGGTGGCGAGGAAACGGGAGATGAGGGCGCGCGTGGCCGCGGGGGAGAGCAGCGAGTCGCCGGCGGCCACCGTACGGATGCCGTCGAGGAGCACCTCGGCGCTGACGTCCTTGCCCAGGAATCCGCTCGCGCCGGCGCGCAGCGCCTGGGCCACGTACGCGTCGGTCTCGAAGGTGGTGAGGATCAGCACACGGGTGGCGGCGAGGGCGGGATCCGCGCAGACGGCGGTGGTGGCGGCCAGTCCGTCGGTGCCGGGCATCCGGATGTCCATCACGACGATGTCCGGGTGGTGGGCGCGGGTGAGTGCGATCGCCTCGCTTCCGTCCACGGCCTCGGCGACGACTTCCATGTCGTCGCAGGAGTCGATGAGGATGCGGAAGGTCGCCCGCAGGAGGGCTTGATCGTCGGCGAGCAGAACGCGGATGGTCATCTGTTCCGTCATCTTCCGGGGCAGGTGCGGGGGTGGCTGTCGGGGGTGGTCAGGGGAGGATGGGCAGTGCCGTGGTCACCCGGAAGCCGCCTTCGGGCCGGGGCCCCACCTCCAGACTGCCACCGACCGACCGGGCGCGTTCTTCTATCCCGATGAGGCCGAAGCCACCGCCCCGGGCGGGAACACGAGCGGGGACGCGACCGGGAACACGAGCGGGGACGCGACCGGGAGGGGCGCCCCCGTTGTCGCTGACCGTGATGGTCAGCCGGTGGTGGGAGTACGCCAGTCTCACCTGGGCCGCCACCGCGGCGGTGTGCCGGGTGACATTGGTGAGCGCCTCCTGCACGATCCGGTACGCGGTCAGATCCACCCCCGGCGAGAGCGGTCTGACCTCGCCCTCGGTGGTGACGGTGACCACGAGGCCCGCGGCCGTGAACGCGGCTGTCAGCCCCGGGAGCTGCCCGAGGCCGGGGGACGGCGCGAGCGGTGCCTCGCTCTCGCCGGCCTGGCGCAGCAGGCCGAGGGTGGTCCGGAGCTCGCGCAGCGCCGAGGACGTGGTGACCGCGAGATCGGCGAGGATCTGCCCGCTGCGGTCGGGGTGCGTATGGACGAGATGCGCGGCCGTGCCCGCCTGGGCGTTGGCCACGGCGAGGTGGTGGGCGACGATGTCGTGCAGTTCGCGGGCGATGCGCATGCGCTCCTCGGCGACCCGGTGCCGCTCCTCCTCCCGTACGGCCTCCAGATACAGGCGCCGCAGCCGTACGGCCGTGCCCGTGGCCACCGGCAGCAGCACCCAGAAGGCGGGACCGACCGTCTTGAGCAGCAGCGCGTGGTGGAAGGGGTCGGAGACCAGCGCCGTAGGCACCAGCAGCGCCACGACGACGACCAGGCTGACGCGCGCCGTCCGCCGGTCGGTGCTGACGGCCAGCCAGTACAGCGCGGCCATGACCGGCGCCAGCAGCAGCGGAGTGAGCAGATAGCCCACCGCGCCCGCCGTGTTGGCGCAGACCACGGTGGTGGCGACGACGGTCCGGGGCAGGCGGCGGTGCCACCACAGGGCGACGCAGGCGGCACCCTCCAGGAGGACGCCGGGCCACCAGGCGATCCGTTGGCCCGAGGGTTCGACGCTGCCCACCCAGCAGCCGAGGCACCCGATCCCGAAGAGCAGCGCGATGACCAGCGCGTCCACGACGCGGGGGCGGTCCTTCACGTACTGCTGCCATGTGACGATCATCGGGTTCTCCGGTCGGGCGGGCCCGGCCGCGGTGTGCGAACGCGACGGGGAAAACGGCCGGCGAGGGCCGCTCGTGTCCCGTACGAGCGGCCCTCGGGGCATGGACAGGGTTCAGACGCGGGCGGTTTCCCGGTCGGCCGCGCCGTCCCGGTCGGGGGCGGCGGAGGGCAGCCGGCTCAGCGCCTCGCCCTCCACGTCGACCCGGGGCAGCAGCCGGTCCAGCCAACGCGGCATCCACCACGCCGCCCGGCCGAGCAGCGCCAGTACGGCGGGTACGAACGCCATACGGACGACGAACGCGTCGAACATGACCGCGATGGCGAGCCCGAACCCGATCATCTTGATCATGGATTCGCCGGCCCCGATGAACCCGGAGAACACCGCCATCATGATGAGCGCCGCCGCGACGACGACCCGGGCGCTGTGCCGGAACCCACTGACCACGGCCTGCCCAGGACCGTCCCCGTGGGTGTACGCCTCCCGCATCCGGGCGACGAGGAAGACCTCGTAGTCCATGGCGAGTCCGAAGACGATGCCCACCAGGAAGATCGGCATCACGCTCATGATCGGGCCGGTCTGCTCGACACCGAGGAGATTGGCGCCCCAGCCCCACTGGAAGACCGCGACGACCGACCCGAGCGCCGCCAGCACCGACAGGAGGAAGCCGAGGGCCGCCTTGATCGGCACGAGGATCGAGCGGAAGACCACCATCAGAAGAAGGATGGCCAGGCCCACCACGACCACGAGATACGGGATCAGCGCGTCCTGCATCTTCTGGGCGACGTCGATGTTCAGCGCGGTGGTGCCGGTGACCTCGAACTCCGCTCCGGTGGCGGACTCGGTCGCGGGCCGCTCGGTACGGATGGTCTGGACGAGGCTCTTGGTCTTCTCGCTGGTGGGCGCGTCGGCCGGCACCGCGGAGAACATCGCGGTGTCACCCGCCGGGTTGAACCGGGCGGCGGAGACCGAGACGACCCCCTTCGTGGCGCCGATCTTCTCCTCGATGGTCTTCACCGCGGCCTTCGGGTCATCGGCCTTCCTGGCGTCCACGACGATGGTCAGCGGTCCGTTGAAGCCGGGACCGAAGCCCTTGGCGAGATCGTCGTAGGCGCGCCGCTCGCTGGTGGAGGTGGGTTTGGCCTCGTCGCCGCTCGTCCCGAGCTGCAGGCCCATCACCGGGACCGCCAGTACGCCCAGGCCCGCGACCGAGAGGAGGAGTACGGGCAGGGGGCGGCGCAGTACGAACCGGGCCCAGCGGCTGCCGCCGTTGTTCTCGCCTGACTCCTTGATCCGGCCGCGCCGCCGGGAGGAGCGCGACAGTACGGCGTTCGGCCAGAAGGCGAGAACGGCCGGGACCAGGGTCAGCGCGATGACGACGGCGATGACGACCGCGCCGGCGGCGGCCAGGCCCATCTTGGTGAGCATGGGGACGCCGACCACCGAGAGCCCGGCCAGCGCGATGACGACGGTGAGCCCGGCGAAGACGACGGCCGATCCGGCGGTGCCGGCGGCCAGTCCGGCCGCCTCCTGCGGGGTGTGCCCCTTGGCCCGCTCCTCGCGGTAACGGGAGACGATGAAGAGCGCGTAGTCGATACCGCACGCGAGGCCGAGCATCGTGGCCAGGGTGCCGGTCGTCGAGGACAGCCCCAGGGTGCTGGCCAGGGCCAGGATCGAGGTCATGCTGACGGCGACGCCGATGATCGCGGTCAGCAGCGGCAGCCCGGCGGCGGCCAGCGATCCGAAGGTCATCAGCAGGACGACGGCCGCGATGGCGATACCGATCATCTCGGCCGAGCCGCCCGCCGAGGGCTGTGTGGCCAGCGCGGTCCCGCCGACCTCGACGGTCAGCCCCGCGTCCCTGGCCTGCTGGAGGGTGTCCTCAAGGCTGGTCTTGGTGGCGTCGGTGAGATCGTCCGGCTTCACCTGGTAGGTGACGGTCGCGTACGCCGTCGAGGCGTCCTTGCTCACCGCCCGCGCCTGGAAGGGGCCCACCGCGCCGGCGACCTGCGACCCGTGGCCCATGTCCTCGACGGCCCGGTCGACGGCCGCGCGGTGCGCGCTCGCGGTGATCTTCTGGCCGTCGGGAGCGACGAAGACGACCCGGGCGCTCGCCCCGTCGGCCTTGGAGCCGGGGAAGCGCTGGTCCATCAGGTCGAACGCCTTCTGGGACTCGATTCCCGGCATGGAGGTCCCGGCGTCGGGCGCGGCGGGCGCGGTGACGGCGCCGAAGCCGACGACGGCCAGGATCGCCACCCACAGCAGGACGACGTACCGGCGGCGCCGGAAGGCCAGCCGGCCCAGTCGATAGAGAAAAGTAGCCACGGGACGGGTCTCCACATCTGGATCTCGGGAACCCCATCAGGCTGTCCCGCGGCGGCCCCTCCCGTCGTCGTGCGCCTGTCGTGACTCCGCACTACTGAGAACGCAGTAGGCGGCGCCGCTGTGTCGGCCGTCAGCATGACAGCGAGAGGCCGGGCCGATCCGGTCGAGACGGTGGCGGCCCCTCCACCCTGATCGCCGTCCGCGCCACCGAGGCGGACCGGCTCTCCGCACACGAACTGGTCAGCATGGCCGCCCAGTTGCTGATCGCGGGCCACGAGACGACGGTGAACGGCCTCGGCAACGCGGTACTCAACCTGCTGCGCCACCCCGACCGGCTCGCGGCGCCGGCGTACGAGATCAAGTGGCGGGAGACCGCCATCATGCGCAGTGTCGAGGCGCTTCCCGTCACCTGCACCGCGCGGAGCTGAGCCGCCGGCGAGCGCGGGGAGAGGGGGCGCGCGGGGCGCGGGACGTCAGGAGCGGGGCCGGGTGGCCCGCTCCGCGTTCCGCTCCTTGATACGTACGGACTCCTTGCGGACCTCGGCCTGGGTGGCGCGCTCCCGCTCCAGCCACTCGGGCTTGTCCTCCTTGAGGGCGTCGATCTCGGCGGTGGTGAGCGCGTCCGTGACACCGCCCCGCGCGAGACCGGCGATGGAGACGCCCAGCTTCGCCGCGACGACCGGCCGGGGGTGCGGTCCTTCGCGCCGCAGCTCCAGCAGCCACGCGGGCGGATCGGCCTGGAGGGCGGTCAGCTCGCCGCGCGTCACGACACCGTCCTGGAACTCTGCGGGGGTGGCTTCGAGATACACACCCAGCTTCTTCGCCGCGGTCGCGGGCTTCATCGTCTGGACGGTCTTGTGCGAGGTCATGGGGTCCAGGGTATCGAGCATGTGCGCCACCTCCGACCACCGCCCGATACCCTGGCCCGGTGACAGGCTCGGAAACACCTTCCTCGTTCCGGCTCGCCTACGTCCCCGGCGTGACGCCCACGAAGTGGGTGCGGATCTGGGACGAGCGGCTGCCCGGCGTCCCGCTGACCCTTGTGCCGGTCCCGGCCGCCGAGGCGCTCGGGCTGCTGCGGAGCGCCGGCGCCGACGCCGGGCTCGTACGGCTGCCGGCCGACGGCGAGGACCTCAGCGCGATCCCGCTCTACGCCGAGACGACGGTCGTGGTGGTGCCCAAGGACCATGTGGTGGCGGCGGTCGACGAGGTCAGCGTCGCGGACCTGGACGGTGAGACCGTGCTGCACCCCCTCGACGACACCCTCGGCTGGGAGAGCCCGCCGGGCGTGCCCGCGCTGGAGCGCCCCGCCACCACGGCGGACGCCGTGGAGCTGGTGGCGGCGGGCATCGGGCTGCTCGTCGTCCCGCAGTCGCTCGCCCGGCTGCACCACCGCAGGGACCTCACCTACCGGCCGCTGACGGACGCCCCCGAGTCGCGCGTCGCGCTGTCGTGGCCGCGGGACGCGACCACCGATCTGGTGGAGGAGTTCATCGGGATCGTCCGGGGCCGTACGGTCAACAGCACCCGGGGCCGCCCGCCGACGCCGCCCCAGCCGAAGGCCAAGCGCGCGGAGCGCAAGCCCGCCCCGGGGAAGACGGCGGGCAGGGGAGCGCGCGGCGGTGCCGGTGGCTCCGGTTCCGGCGGGGCCAGGAGCGGCAAGGCCGGCAAGAGCGGTCAGGGCGGCAAGAGCGGACGGCCCCGGCGCCGCTCGTAACGGAACGAGCGGCGCCGACGACGGATGCCAGTGGCCGCGGGTCAGATCTTGGCCGCGGCGGCCTTGAGGTTCTCGGCGGCGAGGCTCAGGCCCTCGATCTGGTCCAGCTCCTGGTCCTCGTGCTCGATGTTGACCGCCATGTCCGGGTCCACCTTCTGCAGGGCCCTGAGGAACTCGGTCCAGAAGGCCGTGTCGTGCCCGCGGCCGACGGCGACGAAGTCCCAGGACGCGTTCTCGGGCCAGCGGCTGAGCGTGTACCGGCCGCCGAGGGAGACGGCGCCCGGCTCATCGGCGCCGACCCGCCCGTGGCGGTGGTCGAGGACGCCGTTGATCTTGGCCTCCTCATTGATACGGGTGTCCTTGGCGGCGGCGTTGTAGACCAGACCGCCGAGCCGGTTCACCGCGGCGACCGGGTCGATGCCCTGCCAGAACAGATGGCTGGGGTCCATCTCGGCGCCGACGTGGGTCGCGTCGATCTCGGTGGCCAGGCGCTCCATCGTGCCGACGTTGTAGACCAGGTTGTGGGGGTGCATCTCGATGCAGACCTTCACATCGGCCGCCGCGGCACGGGCCTGGATGTCCCGCCAGAAGGGGATCGCCACGTCGTTCCACTGGTAGTCCATCGCGTCGAGGTAGGCGCTGTCCCAGGGCAGGACCGACCAGGAGGGGAGCCGGCCGCCGGGGTCGGAGGCGGGCAGTCCTGACATCGTCACGACGCGCTTGACACCGAGGAGGGCGGCCAGTTCGATCGCGTCCCGGATGTCCTGCGCGTGCTTCTCGCGCACCTCCGTGTCGGGGTGCAGCGGATTGCCGTTGCAGTTCAGCGCGGTGAGGGTGATGCCGGCCGCCGCGAACTGGGCGAGGTACGCGTCGCGCGCGTCCTGGCCGGCGCGGATCGCGTCGATCGGCAGGTGCGGCGCGGGCAGGAAGCCACCGGAGTTGATCTCCGCGCTGTCCAGGCCGAGTTCACGCAGGACGCGCAGGGTCTCGTCGAGGGGCTTGTCGTGCAGTACGGCGGTGTACGCACCGAGTTTCATGGGGGTGTTCCTTTGCGGGGCGAGGTCGGTCGGGGCGGTGTGCGGGATGCGGTGTGGCTTGGCTGTGCGGTGTGCGCGGCGCCGGACCTGGTCGTCCGGGCCGGGCGGTGTCACTGGACGGTGACGCTCTTGCCACCGGCGTGGGCGGAGGCCGTGATCGCCTCGATCACCCGCAGGTTGTGCAGCCCCTCGGCGAAGGTGGCGCAGCGCGGCAGCCGGTCCAGGCCCGCGATCTCCTCCAGGAAGGAGCGCGCCTGCCAGACGAAGAACTCGTGCTGCCCGTGGCCGACGCTGGGGAAGTCCATCGGCAGCCCGCCGGCGATGTAGGGGTGCTCGGGGCCGATGACGACCCGGCGGTAGCCGTTGATGTGGCCGGGCGCGGCGGTGTCGGCGAGGGTGAACTCGGCGGGGCGGGACAGGTCGAAGAGCGCGGCGCCGCCCTCGGAGAAGACTTCGAAGCCGAGCGCGTTGGCCAGACCGAAGGCGACCCGGGAGACGGAGAAGGTGCCGACGGAGCCGTTCCGGAAGACCGCGGTGAAGGTCGCGATGTCCTCGTTCTCGACCGTCTCGCGCTGCTCGCCGACCGCCACATCGGCCGAGTGTCCGACGGCGGTGCCCAGCGGTACGGGGCGGTCGGGCACCTGGGTCGACAGTACGGCGCCCTGCACGCTCTCGACCGGTCCGCAGAAGTACTCGCCGAGGTCGACGAGGTGGCTGCCGATGTCGGAGAGCGCCCCGGAGCCGAGACCGCCCTTGTAGCGCCAGCTCATGGGGGCGTTGGGGTTGTGGCCGTAGTCGCACCAGTAGTGCCCGTTGAAGTGCTGTACGCGGCCGAGCGCCCCGTCCGTCACCTCCCGGCGGATGGCGTTGATCGACGGGGAGCGGCGGAAGGTGAAGCCGGTCGCGGCCACCAGGCCGGTGCCTGCGGCGGCGTCCGCCATCGCCCGGGCGTCCTCGACGCCGGGGGCGAGGGGCTTCTCGCACAGCACGTGCTTGCCCGCCGCCAGCAGGCCCTCGACGATCTCGCGGTGCAGGTGGTTGGCGACCACGACGCTGACCGCGTCGATGTCGGGGGCCGCCGCGATCGCCCGCCAGTCGGTCTCGGCGCGCTCGAATCCGTAGCGGCGGGCGGCGTCGCGGGCGAACGGCTCGTACGCGTCGGCCACGGCGACCAGCCGGATCTCCGGCAGACCGGCGTCGTACAGCGTGGAGGCCGTCCGGTAGCCGTTGAGATGGGCCCGGCCCGCCATACCGGCTCCGATGACGGCCACGCCGATCGACTTCTGAGTCATCGCGTTTCCTCTCCCGGCGCGTACACCGCGCCACGGCTTGCGAGTTGAGGGGTGTGTGCCCTGTGGGCCGGCTCCGGACCATGCTCCTGCGCGTGGGGCGCGGGCCCTGGAATGTCCGATCGACAGGACTTTTTAAAGCGCTTTAAAACACCGGTACTATGAATCCGGCAGCGTGGGCGTGTCAAGAGTGTGGTGCCGAGGAAGTGCGGAGAAACGATGACGGAGCGGGTGGACGGTTCGGATACGGCCGCGTCGGGCACGGGCACGGACACGGCCGCGGGTGCGGCTGCCGGCCCACCGCGTCCTGGCGGGGGGCCGCGACCGCGGCTGGAGGAGGTGGCGGCGCGGGCCGGGCTGTCGACGGCCTCCGTCTCCCTGGTGCTGCGCGGTGCGCCGGGACCCAGTGAGCGCACCCGCAAGAGAGTCCTCCAGGCCGCCGCGGACCTGGGGTACCGCCCGGACCGCAACGCCAGCCTCCTGGCCCGTCGGCGCAGCCGGCTGCTCGGCGTCCTGGTCGATATGCGCAGCGCCTTCCACGCGGAGCTGGTCGAGGATCTGTACATCGCGGCCGAGGGGATCGGTTACGACCTGGTCCTGTCCACGGTGACCCGTACCCGCGACGAGGCCAAGGCGGTCGAGACCCTCCTCGACTTCCGCTGCGAGGCGCTGATCCTGCTGGGCACGGAGGCGCCCGCCGCGCGGCTGACGGCCCTGGGCCTGCGGCTGCCCGTCGTCGTGGTGGGACGCCGGGTCGGCGCGGCGGACCTCGACGTCGTCCGCACGGCGGACGAGGACGGGGTGGGGCAGGTCATCGACCATCTGGCGGGGCTGGGGCACCGCTCCATCGCCTTCGTCGACGGCGGGAAGGGCGTGATCGCCACCGACCGCCGCCGGGGCTACCGGGGCGCGATGCGCCGCCACCGCCTCGACGAGCACATCCGGGTCGTGCCCGGCGATCACACCGAGGAGTCGGGCGAGCGGGCGGCCAGGCGGCTGCTGGCGGACGGCGGCCGGCCCAGCGCGGTGGTCGCGTCCAACGACCGGTGCGCGGTGGGTGTCCTGGCCACCCTGAGCCGTGCGGGCGTGGACGTCCCGGGCGCCGTCTCCGTCGTCGGCTACGACGACAGCGCGCTGTCCCGGCTGTCCTGCTTCGACCTCACCACGGTGAGCCAGAGCGCCGCCGACCAGGCGCGGCACGCCGTCACGGCCGCCGTCGAGCGCCTCGACGAGGGCCGGACGGAGCCGCGCGAGATCGTCCTCGCCCCCCGGCTGGTGGTGCGGGGCACGACGGCCGCGGCCGGCTGACTCCGCGGCCGTACCGGCGTCCGGAACGGCCCGTGTCCGGCGTCGGGAACGGTCCCTGTCCGGTGTCAGGACGGTCCCTGACCGGTGTTTTCAGAGCAGGGAAACCGCGGTGTCCACGGCGGTCTCCACATCGCCCGTGGCGGGGTAGAGCAGGGACCGGCCCACGACCAGGCCCTGGACGGTGGGCAGCCGCAGGGCCTTGCGCCATCTCTCGTACGCGCCGTCCTGGTCCGCGCCCACCTCGCCGCCCAGCAGCACGGCGGGCAGCGTGGAGGCCGCCAGCGCCCCGGCCATGTCGTCGGGGTCGCGCGTGACGGGCAGCTTGAGCCAGGTGTACGCGGAGGTGCCGCCGAGGCCCGAGGCGATGGCGATGGACCGGGTGACGGCCTCGGCGCTCAGATCATTGCGTACGGCGCCGTCCGCCCGGCGCGACAGGAACGGCTCGACGAACAGCGGCAGCCGGCGCGCCGCCATGTCGTCGACGGCGCGGGCCGTGGTGTGCAGTGTGTCCAGCGAGCCGCGGTCGTCGTAGTCGATGCGCAGCAGCAGCTTCCCGGCGTCGAAACGGAGCCGTTCGATGTCCTCGGCGCGGTGGCCGGTGAAGCGGTCGTCCAGCTCGAAGGAGGCTCCGGCGAGCCCGCCGCGGTTCATGGAGCCCATGACGACCTTGTTCTCCAGGACGCCGAGGAGCAGCAGGTCCTCCAGGATGTCGGCGGTGGCGAGCACCCCGTCCACCCCGGGCCGGGAAAGCGCGGTACAGAGGCGTTCCAGGAGGTCGGCGCGGTTGGCCATGGCCAGGCTGTGGCCGCCGACGGCGAGCGAGCCGCGCGCCGGGTGGTCGGCGGCCACGATCATCAGGCGCCCGCTGTCGCCGATCAGCGGCCGGCGGACCCGGCGCGCGGCCGCTTCGGCGATGGCCTCGGGATGCCGGGCGCGTACGGTGGCGAGATCGGAGATGTTGACACTCAAGAGACGGGCTCCGTTCAGAGGTGCGGCGGTCGGTCGCGAACGAGCGGCGTCCGGTGCCTCTCAGGTGTAGATCTCACGGCCGGTGCTGTCAATGGTTTGTACAGACATTCGGACCTGCTTCTGAAATGATGTCTTAACAAAGTATTGACAGGTGGGTGCGGCAGGGGCTTGTATCCCTTCCCAAGTGACCCGGCCGCGCCACCGGCGCAGGACAGGACTCCTCGTCCAAGCCCTGCGAGGGTGCCGCGCCCGGGGAGTTCCCGCCGTTCCGTTCCCTTTCCCCCTTGTCGCACAGTGAAGTGCAGGAAAGTTGGACCGCATGTTTCACCCTCGTTTCCGCAGAGTCGCTCCGGTCGTCGCCCTCGCCGCGGCGTCCGCCCTCCTCGCCGCGGGCTGCGCCAGCAGCTCCGGCGGCAAGAAGTCGGAGGAAAGCGCCTCCAACCCCTCGGCCGGCAAGGCCAGCACACCGAGGATGACCATCGCGATGGTCACCCACGCGCCTCCCGGCGACACCTTCTGGGACACCATCCGCAAGGGTGCCGAGGCAGCCGCCGCCAAGGACAACGTCAAGCTGATCTACTCCGGCGACCCCATCGCGGGCAACCAGGCCAACCTGATCCAGAACGCGATCGACCAGAAGGTCGACGGAATCGCGATCACCCTGGCCAAACCGGACGCCATGAAGGACGTCGTCGCCAAGGCGAAGCAGGCGGGCATACCCGTCGTCGCCTTCAACTCCGGACTCGACGACTGGAAGAAGCAGGGGCTCCTGGAGTACTTCGGCCAGGACGAGCGCGTCGCCGGTGAGGCCCTCGGCAACAAGCTCAACACGCTGGGCGCCAAACACAACATCTGTGTGATCCAGGACCAGGGCCACACCGGCCTGGAGGCCCGCTGTGCCGGTGTGAAGTCGGCCTTCAAGGGCAAGACCGAGACCCTCTACGTCAACGGCACCGACATGCCGTCCGTGAAGTCGACGATCACCGCCAAGCTCAAGCAGGACCCCTCGATCGACTACGCAGTCACCCTCGGCGCCCCCATCGCGCTGACCGCCGTGCAGTCGGTCGCCGACGCGGGCAGCAAGGCCAAGGTCGCCACCTTCGACCTCAACAAGGACCTGGTCAGCGCCGTCGAGGACGGCAGCATCCAGTTCGCGGTCGACCAGCAGCCCTACCTCCAGGGCTACCTCTCGGTCGACTCCCTGTGGCTCTACAAGACCAACGGCAACTTCAGCGGTGGCGGTGTGGAACCGGTGCTGACCGGACCGGCGTTCGTCGACAAGACCAATGTCGAGGACATCGCCAAGTTCGCGGCGAAGGGCACTCGGTGATGGCTATGACCCAGGCAACGGCACCGGCGGCGCGCCGCGAGCCGACGTCTCCGCCGGCCACGCAGAAGGACGGACGCACCGCAGAGCGCTCCCTGGGCCGCAGGCTGCTCGCCCGCCCCGAGATCGGCGCGCTGATCGCGGCGGTCGCGGTGTACGTCTTCTTCTTCGCGGTGGCCCCGGCCTTCCGTGACGTGGGCGCGCTCTCCACGGTGCTCTACCAGGCGTCGGTCATGGGCATCATGGCGATCCCGGTGGCCCTGCTGATGATCGGCGGAGAGTTCGACCTCTCCGCCGGTGTCGCGGTGACCACATCGGCGCTCACCGCCAGCATGATCAGCTTCCAGCTCTCGATGAACGTGTGGACCGGCGTCATCGTCTCGCTGGTGGTGGCACTCGCCATCGGAGCGTTCAACGGCTGGCTGCTGGTGCGGACCGGAATGCCCAGCTTCCTGATCACCCTGGGCTCCTTCCTGATCCTCCAGGGCGCCAACCTCGCCGTCACGAAGATCTTCACCGGCAACGTCGCCACCGACTCGATCAGCGACATGCAGGGCTTCGACCAGGCGAAGGCGGTGTTCGGATCCGAGGTCAGTATCGGCGGCGTCGGCTTCAAGATCACCATCTTCTACTGGCTGTTCTTCGCCGGGATCGCCACCTGGCTCCTGCTGCGCACCAAGTTCGGCAACTGGATCCTCGCGGTCGGCGGCAACAAGGAGAGCGCCCGCGCTGTCGGTGTGCCCGTCAACTTCACGAAGATCGCCCTGTTCATGGGCGTGGGCGCGGGCGCCTGGTTCGTCGGTATGCACCTGCTGTTCTCGTTCAACACGGTGCAGTCCGGCGAGGGTGTGGGCAACGAGTTCCTGTACATCATCGCCGCGGTCATCGGCGGCTGTCTGCTCACCGGCGGCTACGGCTCGGCCGTCGGCCCGGTCATCGGCGCCTTCATCTTCGGCATGGTCTCCCAGGGCATCGTCTACGCCAACTGGAACCCGGACTGGTTCAAGGCATTCCTCGGTGTGATGCTCCTGCTCGCCGCCCTCGTCAATCTGTGGGTCCGCCGCCAGGCGACCCGGAGGTGAACCACCCATGACAACAGCCAACGGATCCTCCACGCCCATCGTCGAACTGCGCGGCGCGGGCAAGTCGTACGGCAATGTGCGCGCCCTGCACGGTGTCGACCTCGCCGTCAGTCCGGGCCGGGTGACCTGCGTCCTGGGCGACAACGGCGCCGGCAAGTCGACCCTGATCAAGATCATCTCCGGGCTGCACCAGCACACCGAGGGCGAGTTCCTCGTCGACGGCGAGCCGGTGCGCTTCAGCACCCCGCGCGAGGCGCTGGACAGCGGCATCGCCACCGTCTACCAGGACCTCGCCACGGTGCCGCTGATGCCGGTGTGGCGGAACTTCTTCCTGGGCTCCGAGATGACGCGGGGCCGCTGGCCGCTGCGCCACCTCGACATCGCGCGGATGAAGCGGACCGCCGACGACGAACTGCGCGAGATGGGCATCGTCCTCGACGATCTGGACCAGCCCATCGGCACACTCTCCGGCGGCCAGCGCCAGTCCGTGGCCATCGCGCGCGCCGTGTACTTCGGTGCGCGGGTGCTCATCCTGGACGAACCCACCGCCGCGCTCGGTGTCAAGCAGTCGGGTGTGGTGCTGAAGTACATCGCCGCCGCCCGCGACCGCGGCCTCGGCGTCATCTTCATCACGCACAACCCGCACCACGCCTACATGGTCGGTGACCACTTCGGTGTGCTCCGGCTCGGCACGATGGACCTGAACGCGGCCCGCAGTGAGATCAGCCTGGAGGAGCTGACCAACCACATGGCCGGCGGCGCCGAACTCGCCGCACTCAAGCACGAGTTGGCGCAGGTGCGCGGGGTGGACGTCGACGCGCTCCCCGAGGAGACCGATCTGCGTGTCTCCGCGGCGGCCTCCTCCGCCGCCTCCCCGGTGGCCTCCTCGGCCTCCTCCGAGAAGGCGTCCTGACCGACCGATACCGATGCCCCGGGGGGCCCGCCGTCAGCGGCGGGCCCCCCGGGGCATTCGGCGTGTGCCGGGTCAGGCCCGGCGTACCTCCTCGATGGTCACCGGCCGGTGCTCGCTCAGCGACAGCGTGCACGCCTCGGCGATCCAGCCCGCCTCCAGCGCGTCGGAGACGGTGCACGGCGACGGCCGCCGGCCCGCCACGACCTCGGTGAACGCGGCGAGTTCGGCCCGGTAGGCGGCGGCGAAGCGGTCCATGAAGAAGTCGTGCGGCGTACCGGCGGGGAAGGTCACTCCCGGCTCGACGGAGCGCAGTGGCAGCCGGTCCTCCAGCCCGACGGCGACGCTGTCCTTGAAGCCGTGCAGCTCCATCCGGACGTCGTAACCGCGCGCGTTGTGACGGCTGTTGGAGACGACGGCGAGCGTGCCGTCGTCGAGGGTGAGGATCGCCGAGGTGGTGTCGGCGTCGCCGGCCTCGGCGATGTACGCCGCGCCGCGGTTGGAGCCGGTCGCGTACACCTCGGTGACCTCACGGCCGGTCACCCAGCGGATGATGTCGAAGTCGTGCACGGCGCAGTCGCGGAAGATCCCGCCGGAGGCGGCGACATACGCGGGCGGCGGCGGCGCCGGGTCCAGGGTCGTGGACCGTACGGTGTGCAGCGGGCCGAGCTCGTCGCTCCGCACCGCGTCGCGGGCGGCGACGAACCCGGCGTCGAAGCGCCGGTTGTAGCCGATCTGGATCTCGACACCGCTGCCGTTCACGGCGTCCAGGACGTCGAGGCCCTCCGCCATGGTGCGGGCGACGGGCTTCTCGCAGAAGACGGGGATGCCCGCCTTGACCGCGGCGAGGATCAGCGCGGGGTGCGCGTCGGTCGCGGCGGCGACGACGACACCGTCCACACCCGCGGCCAGCACCGCCTCGGGCGAGTCGGCCACCTGCGCGCCGAAGCGCTCGGCGGCGGCCGTGGCCGCGGCGGCGTAGGGGTCACTGACGACGAGGCTGTCGACCGCGTCGAGGCCCGCGAGGGTCTCGGCGTGGAACGCCCCGATACGGCCGAGGCCGAGGATGCCGATGCGCATGGTTCCTGGTGCTCCTTGCTGGATGTACGGGCTTGCGGGCTCGCGGGGAAAACGGGGAGGAAACGGGGGATAAGGGTGGCGGCGTCAGTCCTGCGCGCCGATGACGTTCTGGTCCCAGTCGATGACCGAGCCCGTCACCACGCCGCTGCGGTCGGAGAGCAGCAGCACCACGAAGTCGGCGATCTCGTCCGGCTGTCCGAGCCGGCCCATGGGCAGCCGGCGCGCGGCCTCCTCCAGCCAGTCGTCGCCCGCGCCGTGGAAGGCGCGCTGGGTGGCGTCCTCGCCCTCGGTGGCCGTCCAGCCGATGTTCAGGCCGTTGATACGGATCCGGTCCCACCGGTGGGCGTGGGCCGCGTTCCGCGTCAGCCCCGCCAGCCCGGCCTTCGCGGTGGAGTACGGGGCCAGATGCGGCGGCCCGCCGTGCGCGCAGTTGGAGCCGATATTGACGATCGTGCCGGGCGCCTTCCTGGCCAGCATGTCGGCCACGACGGCCTGCATGGCGAAGAACGGCCCCTTGAGGTTGATCGCGATATGCGCGTCGAACAGCTCGGGCGTCGTGTTGAGCAGCGAGCCCCGCGCGGTGAGGCCCGCCGAGTTGACCAGGCAGTCCACCCGGCCGAGAGCGGCGACGACCTCCGCCACACTGCTGAGCGCCTGCTGCGCGTCGGAGAGATCGGCCTGTACGTACAGCGCCTTGGCGCCGGCCGAGACCAGCTCGGCCACCAGCGCCTCGCCGGGCTCCGGGCGCCGCCCGGTGACGGCCACGATCGCGCCCTCGCGCGCGGCGGCCCTGGCGACGGCCGCGCCGACACCCTGACTGCCGCCGTTGACGAGGACGACCTTGTCCTGAAGCAATCCCATGATTCCTGCAACTCCTCAGCTTGTACGGCGCTCGGCGCCGGCCCGCAGCGCGTCGCGGAGCGATTCGGACGACCGGCCCTCGGACAGGGCGCGGCGGACGAGATCCGCCTGGGACGGCGGTGCCAGCCCCTCGACCGGCGGGTCGGCGTCGAGGTTGGTGGGGAAGGGGTAGCCCTCGGCGCAGGCCGCGATCACGGCGTCCAGCCACGCCGCGCCCGCGCCCTCGGCCTTGCGCCGCAGGAGCACGGGGTAGACCGCGTTCACCATGGTCTCGCGGTCGACGCTCTCCATGGCGCGCCCGAAGGCGGAGGAGATCTGGAGCAGGTTGGCCATGCGCCTGATGTCCGCCGAGCGGTTGGTGCCGGCCGCGTGGAAGAGCGCGGGGTTGAAGAACACCGCGTCCCCCTTGTCCAGCGCCAGCTGCACGTACTCGGCCTCGAAGTACGCCTGGAAGCGCGGCAGCCGCCAGGCCAGATAGCCGGGCTCGTACGACTGGGAGTACGGCAGATACATCGTCGGGCCCGACTCGACGGGCATGTCGCAGTGTGCGACCGCGCCCTGGAGCGTCAGCACCGGGGAGAGCCGGTGGACGTGCGCGGGGTACGCCGCGGCGGCCTCGTTGGAGAGGAAGCCCAGGTGGTAGTCGCGGTGCACGCGCTGGGCGGTGCCGCCCGGGTTGACCACGTTGATCTGCGAGGTGACCTGGTAGCCGGGGCCGAGCCACGCCGTGGAGACCAGTGCGACGATGTCGTTGGCGTAGTAGTCGGCGAACGCCTCCGGCGCGTGGACGGCCGTCTTCTCCAGCGCGTTCCAGACACGGTCGTTCGCGCCGGGCGTCGCGAAGTGGTCGCCGGCGACGGCGCCGGAGGCCCGCTGGGCGTCGATCAGCGCGTCGAACGCGGCGGTCGCCCGGTCGATGACACCGGCGTCGGGGAAGGCCCGCTTCAGGACGACGATGCCGGGTCCGTCGGTCAGCGCGCGGATCAGCTCGGCGCAGGCCGCACGGCTGCCCTCGGGCGTGGCCGCCGCGCCACGCAGCCGGTCGCTGTCGTAGATCAGGACACCCCGCTCCACCGAGGCGGCGTGCGGGTAGTCGGCGGGGTCGGTCGTCCGCTCGACCAGGGCGCGGAAGGCGTCGAGGTCGCAGTCGTGCTCGGACAGCCACGCGCGGTGTTCTGCGGTGGTGAAGGACATCATCGTCCTTTCGGGGGACTGGAGCGAGTTTGTGCTGTCATTCTGATGAACGTACACACATCAAACAACCAGCAGCCGACCGTCAAAAACCCCTCAAGGAGTCATTCCGATGGGCCACCCCTATCCGCTCCGGGAAATAGCCCGGCAGGCGGGCCTGAGCGAGGCCACCGTCGACCGCGTCCTGAACGGGCGTGGCGGGGTCCGCGGCAGCACGGCGGACGAGGTGCACCGGGCCGTCGCCGAACTGGACCGGCAGCGGACCCAGGTCCGGCTGGTCGGCCGCACCTTCATGATCGACATCGTGATGCAGGCGCCCGACCGGTTCTCCACCGCCGTACGGGCCGCCCTGGAGGCCGAGCTGCCCTCGCTGCACCCGGCCGTGGTGCGGTCGCGCTTCCACTTCCGCGAGACCGGCCCGGTGGACGGCCTGGTCGCCACCTTGGACCGGATCGCCCGCAGCGGCACCCAGGGCGTGATCCTCAAGGCCCCCGACGTCCCCGAGGTCACCGCGGCCGTCGGCCGGCTCGTCACCGCCGGGATCCCCGTCGTCACCCTGGTCACCGACCTCCCGGCCAGCGGCCGGCTCGCCTACGTCGGCATCGACAACCGGGCGGCGGGCGCCACCGCGGCGTACCTCATGGGCCAGTGGCTCGGCGACCGCCCCGGCAACGTCCTCACCAGCCTCAGCAGCGGCTTCTTCCGCAACGAGGAGGAGCGCGAGATGGGCTTCCGCGGCGCGATGCGGGCCCTGTACCCGGAGCGCACCCTGGTCGAGATCACCGAGGGGCAGGGGCTGGACGAGGCCCAGTACCGCCATGTCCACGCCGCCCTGGAGCGCGACCCGGAGATCCGCGCGGTCTACTCGATCGGCGGCGGCAATGTCGCCACACTGGCCGCCTTCGAGGCCCTCGGCCGCGAGTGCGCCGTGTTCATCGCACACGACCTCGACCACGAGAACACCGGGCTGCTGCGCGACCACCGGCTCTCCGCGGTGCTCCACCACGACCTGCGCCAGGACATGCGGCACGCCTGCGGGACCGTGATGCGCGCCCACGGCGCGCTGCCCCCCGCCGCCCCGGCCCCGCCGTCCACGATCCAGATCGTCACGCCGTACAACCTGCCCCCTCAGGTGCCGGCCGGCTGACCGGCGCCCGGCGCCTCCCCCGGGAAGACGATGCCGCACCGACGCCGGATCGCGTCCATCGCCCGGAGTGTGGTGAGCGAGTCGGCGATGAGCGCCCGCGCGTCGTCGGCGGTCCGCGCCCCCGGCACGGTGGCCGCCGCGGCCCGCGCCCGCTCCGTGTCGGTGTCCGCCACCAGCACGACCTCGGCCGACGGGACGTACCGGTGCAGTGTGTTCACATGGTCGGCGCCCATCACACCGGCGCCGATCACACCGATCCGTACGGTCATGACGTCGTCCCGTCCAGGGTGACCCAGCCGCCGCTCTCGGCGGACCGTGCCATGGCGTCCAGCGCGACCGCGCTGTGGACGGCGTCCTGGAGCGTGGCGCCGTACGGGGTCCGCTCCGCGACGGAGCGCAGGAAGCGGTACGCCTCGACGACCTTGAGGTCGTCGTAGCCCATGCTGCTCGCGGCGCCGGGCTGGAACGCCGCGTACTCCCCGTGTCCCGGGCCGACATGGACGGTGGCGACGGGCTGGTCCTGGTAGGCGGTGCCGCGGCTGACGCCGAGTTCGCCCATGCGGCGGAAGTCCCAGAACACCGCGCCCGTGGTGCCGTGCACCTCGAAGCCGTAGTTGTTCTGCTCGCCCACCGAGACCCGGCACGCCTCCAGGACACCCCGGGCGCCGGAGGCGAAGCGCAGCAGACAGGAGACGTAGTCCTCGTTCTCCACCGGCGCGAGCTCGCCGCCCGCGGCCCGGGTGTGACCGGCGGTGGCGCCGGCCGGGCGGGCCCGCTCGGGGACGAAGACGGCGGTGTCGGCGGTCAGCGAGGCGATGTCGCCGAGCAGGAAGCGGGCCAGGTCCACCCCGTGCGAGGCCAGATCGCCGAGCACCCCGCTGCCGCCGCGCTCGCGCTCGTACCGCCAGGTCAGGGCACCTTCCGGATGGGCCGCGTAGTCGCTGAAGAGCCGGATGCGGACATGGGTGACGGTGCCGATCTCACCGGCGGCGATCATCGCGCGGGCGGTCTCGACGGCGGGCGCGTTGCGGTAGTTGAAGCCGACCGTGGCCTGGACGCCGGCCGCGGCCGCCGCGTCGGCGACCGCGCGGGCGTCCGCGGCGGTGAGGCCGACCGGCTTCTCGATCCAGATGTGCTTGCCGGCCTCGGCCATCGCCACACCGATCTCGCGGTGCAGGAAGTTCGGCGCGGTGATGCTCACCGCCTCCACCCGGGGATCGGCGGCCACCTCCCGCCAGTCGCGAGCCGTGCCGGCGAACCCGTACTGCCCGGCGGCCTCCTCCGCCCGGCCCGGCACCTCCTCGGCGACCGTCACCAGCCGGGGCCGTACAGCCAGCCGCGGGAAGTGGTGCAGTACGCGGGCGTACGCCTGGGTGTGCACCCGGCCCATCCAGCCGAAGCCGACCACCGCGACGCCGAGGGGCCGCCGATCGGACTCCCTGGCCTGGTCGTTCGTGACGTCGTTGTCCATGACCCACCTTCTTGGACCGGTCCAAATATTCTGGGCCTCACCCTGAATCCCCAAAGAGCCCCTGTCAACACCTTTGACAACATCACCGACACGCTGAGAGAGTCGGAAGGACCATGTGGAACGGTCCAAGAAGCAAGAGAAGCCCAAGAAGCCCAAGAGGTGGCTGAGACGTGGCCGATACGTCGTCCGGACGCCCGACGATCCGTACGGTCGCCGAGCGCGCCGGGGTCTCCAAATCGCTGGTCTCCCTCGTGCTGCGCGGCTCCGACCAGGTACGTCCCGAGAAACGGCAGGCCGTGCTCGACGCCATGCGGGAGCTGGGCTACCGGCCGAACGCGGCGGCGCGCAGCCTCAGCGAGCGGCGCACCCGCACGGTCGGCGTCCTCCTGCACGACCTGCGCAACCCCTGGTTCGTGGACCTGCTCGACGGCCTCAACTCCCTGCTGAACGACAACGGGCTGCACATGCTGCTGGCCGACGCCCGGCTGCACCGCCGCGCGGGCCAGGAGCTCACCCGGCCCTTCCTCGACCTCCAGGTCGACGGCCTGGTGGCGGTCGGCACCCTGCCCGATCCCGCCGTGCTCGCCTCGGCCGCCGAGCGGATCCCGGTCGTCGTCGCGGGCACCCGCGAACCGGTGCTGCCCGGGGTCGATGTCGTCGCCAACGACGACGAGCACGGCGCGCGGCTCGCCACCGAGCACCTCATCGGGCTCGGCCACCGCCGTATCGCCCATATCGCCGGCTACGGCGCCGTCGGCGAGCTGCGCCGGCGCAGTTTCGAGGCCACCATGCGCGCCCACGGCCTCGGGGACGGCATGCTCGTCGAGCCCAGCGACATGACCGAGGAGGGCGGCTACCGGACCACGGTCCGGCTGCTCAGCCGCGCACTCCGGCCCACCGCCGTCTTCGCCATCAACGACACCGCCTCGGTCGGCGCGCTCTCCGCCGCCGAGGAGCTGGGGCTGCGGGTGCCCCAGGACCTCTCCGTGGTCGGCTACGACAACACGAGCGTCTCCCGGCTGCGCCACCTCTGGCTCACCACCGTCGACGGCGCGGGCCACGAGGTCGGCCGCCGCGCGGCCCGCTGCCTGCTCGACCGTCTCGCCGACCCGTCGCGGCCCGGCGGCGTCCACCTCGCGACACCGGTGCTCGAGGTCCGGGGGACCACCGGGGCGCCGCGCGACTGAGCCTGTTCCGATCAGGACTCCCGGACTCCCGGACTCCCGCACCTCCAGGAGCAGTTGATCGCGATGTGGCTCTTCACCGGCAGTGGCCCCGCCATGTGATCCGGTCACACCGGAACGCACCCATCGTTGGGTGTCCCACCCGATGACCCGCGGTGTGTGGGCTCCCTAGCCTTCTGTCGTCGAGCCCGCGCACTCGGCACCCGGACTCCCGTGCTCCGTCAGGGAGTTCCGGAGTCCGGGACAGCACATGCCGTACGGGGGAGGAGAACCAGGAGGCAAGAGTGATCCAGTGGACCAGGTGGAAACCGCTCACCCGCACGGCTCGGACGCGCAGCGGCCCGGCCCGGCGCGGGGCCCGCAGAAGATGGCTCGGTGTCCTCGCGGTACTGACCCTGGGGGTGGGGATCGGCACAACACCGCAGCATGACTCCGTGGCGGCCACCGGCACGGAATTCACCCGGCCGGTCCGCACCTGCGAAAGCCTCACGCGGATGACCTTCCCGGACGGCACCAGGGTCACCAGCGCCTCACGGACCGCCACCGCTCCCGTGATCTGCAACGTCACCCTGGTGATACCCGAGAGCATCGGTGTTCTGATGGCGCTGCCGGAGGACAACTGGAACGGTCGCTTCCATGGCACCGGTGCCGGCGGATTCGGAGGCTGGCTCTCACCGGAGCAGGTAACCGGTCCCGCACGGGCCGGCTACGCGAGCGCGGGCACCGACGGCGGACACTCGGGATCGCCCCTGGACGGCTCCTGGGCATGGTCCCCGACCGGGATGAACACGTCACTGATCGAGGACTTCGCCCACCGGGCGGCCCACGAGATGACGGTCAAGGGCAAGGCGGTCACCACCGCCTACTACGGACGGGCACCCGGCTACTCCTACTGGGACAGCTGCTCGGGCGGGGGACGGATGGGGCTCATGGAGGCCCAGCGCTACCCGGAGGACTACGACGGCATCGTGGCCGCCGCCCCCGCGCTGAACGCCGACCGCTTCGTACCCGCGGGAATGTGGCCGCAGGTCGTGATGCGGGAGGCGGGCGACTACGTGCCGCAGTGCAAGTTCGAGGCGTTCACCCGCGCCGCCGTCGCGGCATGCGACGGCCTGGACGGTGTGACCGACGGCGTCATCGATCCGCGGACCTGTGCCTTCGATCCGGCGAAGCTGGTCGGCCTCCGCACTCCGTGCGGTCGGATCACGGCCGAGGACACCACCGTGATGAGGAAGATCTGGGACGGGCCGCGCCGCGCGAACGGTTCACGGCTCTGGTACGGCATCCCGCGGGGAGCCCCACTGAGCGCATACGCCAGTACTTCGGAGACCGACGGGCTGCCGAACCCGCTGCCCGGCGACTGGTTCAGGTACTGGCTCGCCAAGGACCCCAACTGGGACTGGCACACACTGACCAGCGCCAACTTCGCCACCTATTTCGAGCAGTCCCGTCGCGCCTACGGAGATCTCCTCGCCACCGACGATCCCGACCTCAGCGCCTTCCGTGACACCAACGGGAAGATGATCATCTGGCACGGCTGGGCGGACGAGGTGGTCATGCCGCAGGGAACGGTCGACTACTACACACGGCTCGTCGGCGCCATGGGCGGAAAGGCGAAGACGGAGCGTTTCGCCCGGCTCTTCATGGCACCCGGCGTACAGCACTGCGTCGGCGGTCCCGGTGCCTTCCCGGCCGATCCGCTGGCTGATCTCGTGAAGTGGGTCGAGCGGGGACAGGCCCCCGACACTCTCCTCGCGAGGAACGGGAACACGTCCCGCCCGCTGTGCCGCTGGCCGGCCGCCGCCCGCTACACCGGACACGGAAGCACCGACGACGTTGCCAACTTCCGCTGCTCCACCTGACGCGGGAGGTGTGACGCGGGAGGTGTGACGCTGCGGCTGCGGCTGCGGCTGCGGCACAGGCACTGAGCTCCGGGTGAAGCTCCGTCGGGACCCCAAGTCGCCCTGGTGCGTGGGCACCAGGACACATGAGTGGCTGGTCCGGAAGGACCAGGGCAAGACGGCGACTGGGGACGATGCCCGGCGGGGCGCCTGAGGGGAGTGTGGGAGGCGCGTGAACCTCGCGCATTTCCCTCGTACCAGCAGGTGTCTGGAGTGATCAGCAGGTGGCAACGTATCTTTATCTGATCGGGCGGTGGGCCTTCCGGCGGCGTCGGCTCGTGAGCTGTCTGTGGCTGACCGCCCTGGTGCTCGCCGGGGTCGCCGCCGCTACGGCGCCGGTCGCGGAGGAGGGTGACTTCTCCATGCCGGGCACCGAGTCGCAGAAGGCGTTCGACCTGCTGGACGAGCGCTTCCCCCAGAGCAACTCCCAGGGTGCCGAGGCCCGTCTGGTGTTCCAGGCCCCGGACGGGCAGCGCGTGACGGCCAAGGAGAACAAGGCCGCCGTCGAGGAAGCGATCGGCTCGCTCGACAAGGGCGGTCAGGTCGCGTCGGCCACCGACCCCTTCGAGACCGGCGCTGTCAGCGAGGACGGCACCATCGCCTACTCCACGGTCACCTACACGGTGGGCACCGTCCATCTGACCGAGTCGGCGAAGAGCGCCCTGGAGAGCGCCGTGAGCCAGGCCTCGGGCACGGGGCTGACCGTGGAGGTCGGCGGCTCGGTCCTGGATGTGGAGGAGTCACCGGGCGGTACGACGGAGATCGTCGGCGTGGCGGTGGCGGCCGTGGTGCTGGTCCTCACCCTCGGGTCGCTGGTGGCGGCCGGACTGTCGCTGATGACCGCCCTCACGGGGGTGGCCATCGCCTTCTGCCTGATCACCGCGCTCGCCTCCGCGCTGAGCCTGTCGTCCACCGTCACCATCCTGGCGCTGATGCTGGGGCTGGCGGTCGGCATCGACTACGCGCTCTTCATCACCTCCCGCTTCCGCGACGAGTGTGCCCGGGGCGGCGCACCGGAGGAGGCCGCAGGCCGGGCGGTGGGCACGGCCGGATCCGCCGTCGTCTTCGCCGGTTCGACCGTCGTCATCGCCCTGGTCGGGCTGGGGGTCGTCGGAATCCCCGAACTCACCAAGATGGGCATGGGCAGCGCGGGCGCCGTCGTCCTGGCCGTACTCGTCGCACTGACCCTGGTCCCCGCGCTCTTCGGCTTCTTCGGCCGGCGGATACTGTCCCGCGCCGTGCGCAAGGCCACCCAGCCGGGAGGCGAGCGCCCGCACCGGGTGCCCACCGCGGCCGGCCGGCCCGGGCTCGGCACCCGCTGGGCACGGTTCGTGCTGCGCCGGCCCGTGGCCGTACTGATGGTCGCGGGACTCGGTCTCGGCGCCGTCGCCGTACCGGCGATGAGCCTCGAACTGGGGCTGCCCGGAGACGAGGCCAAGTCGGTGGAGACCACCCAGCGGCGCGCCTACGACCTGCTGTCGGAAGGCTTCGGCCCCGGCTTCAACGGTCCGTTGACCCTGGTCGTCGACATGGCATCGGCCTCGGACACCCGGGCCACCACCGAACTGGTCGCCAGGACCGTACGGGAAGTGGACGGGGTCGCGTCGGTCGGTGACCCGATTCTCAACCGGAGCAAGGACACGGCCATCCTCACCGCCGTCCCGCGGACCGCGCCGACCAGCGGCGAGACCAAGGACCTGGTGCAGGCGATCCGGAGCGCGGTCTCCGGCGTCGAGGCCGACACGGGCGCCGGCATCCTGGTCACCGGTGCCACCGCGCTGAACATCGACATCTCCGAAGCCATGTCGGACGCACTCGTTCCCTATCTGATCGTGGTCATCGGCCTCGCGGTGCTCCTGCTGATGGTGATCTTCCGGTCGATCCTGGTCCCGATCAAAGCAGCGCTCGGCTTCCTGCTCTCGGTGGGTGCCGCCTTCGGCGTCCTCGTCGCCGTCTTCCAGTGGGGCTGGGCGGCGGACTTGATCGGCATCGAGCAGAGCGGCCCCGTCATGTCGCTGATGCCGATTCTCATCATCGGAATCGTCTTCGGCCTCGCCATGGATTACGAGGTCTTCCTCTTCATCCGGGTGCGGGAGGCATACGTCCACGGCGCGTCCCCCGGCGAGGCGATCGTCAGCGGCTTCCGGCACAGCGGACGTGTGGTGGCCGCTGCCGCGATCATCATGATCAGTGTGTTCGCCGGATTCATCGGTCTGAACGAACTGACCGTCCAGACCCTGGGTGTTGGTCTGGCCTCCGCCGTCGCCTTCGACGCCTTCGTGGTCCGGATGGCGATCGCACCCGCGGTCATGGCGCTGTTCGGTCACCGGGCCTGGTGGCTGCCCCGTATCCTCGACCGTGTGCTGCCGAACGTGGACATCGAGGGTGAGGCACTGAGCGAGCACGCCCCGGGCCCCGCGCCCGAGCCGGACGCGGTGGTGCCGCAACTCCCCGTCGGCGGGCGCTGAACCGGCCATGACGGACACGGGGGGAGACGGCCCGCGACCACGGAGCACGTGGTCGCGGGAGGGGGCGATCGTAGCGACGGCGTTCGTGGTCTGTGTGGTGGGTGGCGTGATGCGGGCCGACGGCACGCCGGCGTCGCCGCCTGCCGCCGCCTACCTCATCGCCATGGTGTCCAGCGCCGTGCTGCCGATACGGCACCGGGCGCCCCTGGCCGCCATGGCGGCCACGACCGCGTGCGGTGTGCTGGCGCAGCCCCTGGGCTTCCTGGTGAGCCCGCTCATCGTGGCCCCCGCCCTGATCGCCGCCTACTCCTACTCGCTCGCCACGCGCACCGAACGGCGCGTGGCGAGCGTGGTGCCGTTCACCTCCGCGGCGCTGCTGGGCACCTCCGCGGCGCTGCTGGTCATCTCCACCCCCTTGTTCGGGGACCTCTCGTGGCAGGACGCGAGCAGGATGGGAGCGGTGGCGGCGTCCCCACTGGTGGCCGGCGTACTCGGTCACTCGGTGCAGAACCGACGGGCCTATCTGGCGGGCGTGGAGGAGCGGGCCCTGCGGGCCGAGGAGAGCCGGGACAGCGAGGCGCGCAGGCGAGTGGCCGACGAACGGGTGCGCATCGCCAGGGAACTGCATGACCTCGTGGCCCACCAGATCACCCTGGCCAACGCCCAGGCGATGGTCGCCGCCCATCTCTTCGACGCCCGCCCGGAGCAGACCCGCACGAGCCTGAAAGAGATCGTCGAGACCACCGGTCACGCGCTCGACGAACTGCGGGCCACGGTCGGTCTGCTGCGTCAGTCCGGGGACGCGGCCACACCGGCCGAACCGGCGCCCGGACTCTCCCGGCTTCCCACGCTCCTCGAGTCCTTCCGCCGCGCGGGTCTTGAGGTGTCGGTCCACCAGGAGGGCGCTGCCAGGCCGCTGCCGCCGGGAGTGGACCTCACCGCCTACCGCATCGTCCAGGAGGCCTTGACCAACGTGACCAAACACGCCGGAAGCGGTAGCGCCCGGGTGTACCTCGTCTGGAGCCGCGATCACGTGATCATCACCATCGCCGACGACGGGTGGGATGCCCGTCGGGGGCCAGGAGCGTTCACACTGCCGGACCGTCCACCCGGTTACGGCCTGATCGGGATGCGTGAGCGTGCCACCGCGGTCGGGGGACACCTCGTCGCGGGCAGGCGCCCGGAGGGCGGCTTCCGCGTCTCCACCCAATTGCCCCTCCCGCCCGCCAGGGACACGACGCGGACGGCTGACGGAAAGGCGGGGGACACGCCGTGACGCTCCGAGTGCTGCTCGCCGACGACCAGGCCCTGCTGCGCGGTGCCTTCAGGATGCTCCTTGACACGGCCGCCGACATCACCGTGGTCGGCGAGGCCGCCGACGGCAGGGAGGCGGTGAGACTCACCAGGGAGCTGCGCCCGGACGTGGTGATCATGGACATTCGTATGCCCGAGGTGGACGGTCTCACCGCCACGTCGGAGATCTGCGCGGACCCGGAACTGCGGGCCAGCCGCATCCTGATCCTCACCACGTACGAGACCGACGAGTACGTCGCCCAGGCGCTGCGCGCGGGAGCCGGCGGCTTCATCGGCAAGGGCATCGGGGTCGAGGCCCTGCTGCACGCCGTGCGCACGATCGCCGACGGCGACACTCTTCTGTCGCCTGCCGCGACCAGCTCCTTGGTCGCCCGCTTCCTGGCCACGCCGGACGCGGCCACGCCGCACCACCCCGAACTCGCGGTGCTCACCCCGCGCGAACGCGAGATGGTGGCTCTGGTCGCGACCGGCCTGTCCAACCAGGAGATCGCCGAGCAGATGTTCCTCAGCCCCTTCACCGTCCGCGCCCACGTACAGCGCGCGATGACGAAACTGGAGGCCCGCGACCGGGCGCAACTCGTCGTCATCGCCTACCGGACGGGCCTGGCCCGGGCCGCCCCCGGCGGCGGTACCGGGCGCCTGCCGTAGTCCGGTACCGCGCACACCGACCCGTCCCGCGGGTGCCGTATCAGCTCACGGCACCGTGGCGCATGTCGGGCAGCACAAGGGCCGAGTGGGCCGGTCGTGCCGGCGCCGAGGGCAGGGCGGCGAGGGCGCGCAGCCTGGTGTTGCGCTGCTCCAGGGCCGGCACCGTGGTGGGGAAGAGGGTGGCCGCGCCGTTGTCGACCAGCGCCTGATTCATGTTGACGAACGCGCGAACGCCGCGTTCGTACGCGGTGAAGGCCGCGGTGTGGTCCCGGTGCGTGGCCAGGGCGTCGGCGAGCATATAGGCACCGGCCAGCGCGAGACTCGATCCTTGTCCGGTGAGGAACGAGGGCGCGTACGCGGCGTCGCCGACGAGCGCGACCCGGCCGATGGACCAGCGGGGCATGCGGATCTGACCGGCCGTGTCGAAGAACAGGTCGTCCGCGTCACGCATGGCGCTGACCATGCCGGGGACCCGCCATCCCGCGCCCGCGAAGACCGAGGCGACCAGGTCCCGTTGGGCGTCGGGGTTCCGGAGGGCGTCGAACGGCGGTTCCGGCTGGTGAAAGTTGAGGAAGGCGTGCAGCTCGTCGTCGTCCCCGACGGCGTAGAGGGCCGCGGTCCTCCCCGGGGTGTTCCACATCATGAGCTCGCGGGAGAGCCCGAAGGTGTTCGGCATGGTGAATATGGCGAAGCAGTGGCCGAGGTAGCGGTGGAACTGTTCTTCGGGGCCGAACAGGGATTCCCGGGTGTGGGAGTGCATACCGTCGGCGCCGACCACCACGTCGAACGTGCGCTGCTGCCCGCTGTGGAAAACGATGTCGACCCCGTGTCCGGACTGGTCGAGGGTGGCGATGGAGTCGTCGAACAGGAACTCCACGTCGTCGCGGACCGTCGCGTAGAGGGCCGCGGCCAGATCTCCGCGACGCACTTCGAGGTCCTGTCCCTCGACACCGCCGGCAACGGCGCTCGGGGTGAGCGAGGTGACTTCACCGCCGTCGGCGTCGAGGAACGTACAGCGAAGCGAGTCGATGTGCGCGGCCCGCAGCCGCGGCAGTATCCCCATCCGCCGGACCACCTCTGTCGCGGTACCGCGGATGTCGATCGGATAGCCACCGGCGCGCAGTGCGCCGGCCTTCTCCACCACGGTGACCGCGAATCCGGATCGGTGCAGCCAGTACGCCAGCGCGGGACCGGAGATGCTGGCCCCGGAGATCAGAACGGTGCGCTTCGCGGTAGTACTCACGTTCATCGGTACTCCGGTAGGTGTCATGCCTGGGCTTCTTCCTTCGTGAAGTGGACAAAGAGCAGTGACAGGGCGGCGACGAGACCGGCCATGGCGAAACCTGTGACGAAGGCCGATTCGTGCGGCAGACCCGTCATCGGGTCGGCCCCGGAGGAGAGGATCGCGCCGCCGACCTGGGCTCCCAGGGCGGCGCCGATCACGCGTGTCACCACGAGCAGGCCGGTGGCGACACCGGTGTCCTTGGTCGCGACTGCGGTGGCGGTGCTGGAGAGCAACGCCGTGGCACCGATGCCCGCCGCGAACGCGATGAGCACCTTCGCGACGACGAGCTGCCACTCCTGGGTGTGCAGCGCCGCCAGGGCGAGCAGCGTGGCCGCGGTGACGACGGTGCCCACGACGATCACGGCCCGCGGACCGAAACGCCGCGCCGCGATCCCGCCGACCGAATCGCTCGCCGCCCCGGCGATGGCGCCGGGCAGCAGGAACAGTCCGATGTCGGTTGTATCGGCACCGAATCCGTACCCGTCGGCCGATACCCCGAACAGCTGCGGGAGCAGAAAGGACACCATCCCGAAACTGGCGGTGATGACGAAGGTGAGCACGCAAGCGTGCCACATCGCCGGCTTCGCCAGCATGCGCAGATCGACCATCGGCGAGGCCGCCCGGCGCTCGACGGCGACCCATCCGCTCGCGAGGGCGGCCACGGCCACCGCGATGGCACCGATCCCGAGTGGCGGCAGGCCGCCGTCCCTCGTCACCGTCACGAGCCCGAGCATGAACGCGAGCAGTGTGCCGCTCAGCAGCACCACGCCGGGCCAGTCGATCTTCTCGTCCGAGGTCGGGGGATCATGCGGCATCACCCGGATCACGACCAGCGTCGTCGCGATGATCGCGATCGTCGGCAGCGCGAACATCCAGTGCCAGGACACTCTTTCCGAGATCGGTCCGGCAAGCAGTGTTCCCACGATGCCGCCGCCCGTGAACAACGCGACGACCAGCCCGATCGCGACCTGTGACTGTGCGGTCGGGAGGTGTCTGCGTACCAGGATGAAGGAGAGGGGCAGCGCACCCACCATGGCGCCCTGCAGTACCTGACCGAGTAACAGCACCGGCAGGTTCGGCGCCAGGCTGGACAGCAGACCACCGGCCGAGACCACGGCCATCAGCCGGAGCAGCACCCGTTTTCCGCCGTAGCGGTCGCCGAGTTTGCCCGCTACGGGGGTGATGACCGCGCCGGTGATGAGCAGCGCGTTGCCGATGAGCGCCCCTTCGGCAGGACTGACCTCCAGCTCGCGTTGGAGCAGCGGGAGCGCGGGCTCCACCACTGCCTGCATGGTGCCGAGGGCGAGTGCCAAGATGCCGAGGGCACCGATCGACAGCTTCCCGATACGGGCCGGGGAGACCGTGACTTCGGACATGGGCGTCCTTCTCATCGTTGGGTGCGAGTACGTGCGTGGATCTGCTCGAAGGGGGACGGATCGCGCTGTTCCTCCCCACTGCCGCCGGGCAGGGGGAAATGCGCGAGGCTCACGCGGCTCCCACACTCCCCTCCGGCGCCCCGCCGGGCATCGTCCCCAACCGCCGTCTTCTTCTGGTGCTCCCGGACCAGCCGCTCACCTGTCCTGGTGCTCAGGCACCACGGGCCCCGGCCACCACGGGACCGCGCGGCGTCGCGGCACCAATCGCGTCCGAACGATTGACGTGTACATAGCGCTTATCTATCTTCTGGTCGAAGCTGCGCACGCCGTTCGACATACCGCACAAAGCAAGCGGAGGACGTGTTGAAGAGATCCACCAGGCCCCTGCTCACCCTGCTGGTCATGGCGCTCGCCCTGCTGGGCCTGCCCGCCACGGGCAGCGCCTCCGCGGCGGCGCCGCCCGCCGGGCAGGCGACGCGGTACACGATGACCGCGTTCACCAACGCCAACGAGTCGAACATGTACGTGTACGACTCGCCCGACGCCACCGGCTTCACCCTGCGCAGCGGCCCGGCCTACACGCCGCCGTCCGGGCTGATCCGTGACCCCAGCGTCTTCAGACACACCGACGGCTACTACTACCTCACCTACACCACCCGCACCTGGTCCGCGCTGAGCACCACCATCGGCTTCGCCCGCTCCACCGACCGCCTCAACTGGACCTTCCTGTACGACTACACCGTCCCCATCAGCGGTCTGGCCCGCACCTGGGCCCCGGAGTGGTTCGTCGACACCGACGGCAGTGTCAACATCATCCTGTCGGCGTCCACCACCGCCGGCGGCGAGTACATCTTCACGCCGTACAAGCTCACCGCCACCAACTCCGCTCTGACCGCCTGGAGTTCGCCCACGGTGCTGAGCGGCATCAGCCCCAACTACATCGACACCTTCCTCGTCAAGGTCGGCTCCACCTACCACGCGTTCACCAAGAACGAGACGACCAAGTACATCGAGTACGCCACCGCCACCAGCCTCACCGGCCCGTACACCCTCCGGAAGACGGGCGACTGGGCCGGCTGGGGCTCGTACCGCGAGGGCCCGGCGCTGGTACAGCTCGACAACGGCGGCTGGCGGATCTACTTCGACGGCTACGGCGCCGGAAAGTACTTCTTCAGCGACAGCTACGACAACTTCGCCACCTGGTCCACCCCCGCCGAACTGCCCGGCCTGACCGGGACCGTCCGCCATCTCACCGTGCTCAAGGAGACGGTCGCCGGCGGTGTCACCCTGCCGCTGAACACCACCCGCTCCCTCCAGTCCGTCAACTACCCCGAGCGCTACGCCGTCGTACGGTCGGACGGCCTCGGCTACACGGACCCGGTGACCTCGGCCAGTACCACCGCCGTGAAGCAGAGCGCGACACTCACCGTCGTGCCCGGCCTGGCCGACGCGAACTGCTACTCGTTCCGCGACACCTCCGGCCGCTATCTGCGGCACTGGGACTTCCGGATCCGCTTCGACACCACCGACGGCACGGGCGTGTTCGGCAGGGACGCGACGTACTGCGCCCGGCCGGGATCGGCCGCCGGATCGGTCCGGCTGGAGTCGTACAACTACCCGGGCCGCTATCTGCGCCACTACAACTACGAGCTGAGAGTGGACCCTTACCAGGCCACGGCCACCTTCCTCGCCGACAGCTCCTTCACGGCCGTCACCGCCTGGTCCTGACCGCCTCACCAGCCGAGGGGAACCCGTGACCGCTCCCGCCGCCCGTCCCGTACCGCGCACGGACGCCGACCCCGCGTGGCTGCCGCCCGAGGCGTTCCGCGCACTCGGCTCCCGGCACGTCCTCGTGTGCGGCACCGGCGCCCCGACCGACACCGTGCACGGCGAAGTGGCCGCGGCCTGCGCGGAGTTCGGCGGTACGGTCGCGCGGTCGGCGGGCCCGGTACCGGAGGCGGACGACCGGCCGTACGACCTGCTGCTGTGCCTCGACGAGCCGGAGAACAAGGCCGACGACGAGGCGTTCACCCTGGTGCGGGAGCGCGGCCTGACCACGGTGAGCGGCGCGGGCGGGCGCGGGCTGCTCCAGGGGCTGTTCCATGTGGTCCGCCTCGGCGAGGCGGCGTTCGGCGCCGACCGGGCGCCCGAAACACACCGCCCCGCGTCGGCCACCCGCATGCTGAACCACTGGGACAACGTGGCCGTCCACCCGGTGATGGGCCAGGTGGAGCGCGGCTACGCGGGCGGCTCGCTGTTCTGGCGCGACGGCCGGGCGCGCGGCGGCCTCGACCGGGTGCGGGCGTACGGGCGGCTGCTCGCGGCCTGCGGCATCAACGCCGTCTGCGTCAACAACGTCAATGTGCACACGGCCGAGGCACACCTGCTGACCGACCGGATCGGGGAGGTCGGCGGCCTCGCGGACGCGCTGCGGCCCTACGGGATCCGCACCCATCTGGCGGTCACCTTCGCCGCGCCCCTCGTGCTCGGCGGACTCGCCACGGCCGATCCGCTGGACACGTCGGTACGCGCCTGGTGGGCCGCGGCCACCGCACGGGTGTACGCGGCGATCCCGGACTTCGGCGGATACGTGGTGAAGGCCGACTCCGAGGGGCAGCCGGGCCCCTTCGCCTACGGCCGCAGCCACGCGGACGGCGCGAACCTGCTCGCCGACGCGCTCGCCCCGCACGGCGGCACCGTGTACTGGCGGGCCTTCGTCTACAACCACCGCCAGGACTGGCGGGACCGCACGACGGACCGGGCGCGCGCCGCGTACGACCACTTCGTACCGCTCGACGGCGCCTTCCGCGACAACGCCGTCCTCCAGGTCAAGCACGGGCCGGTGGACTTCCAGCCGCGCGAGCCGGTCTCCCCGGTCATCGGCGCCATGGAGCGCACCCGGATCGCGGTGGAGATACAGGCCACCCAGGAGTACACCGGCCAGCAGCGGCACGTGTGCGCGCTCGCGCCGATGTGGAGCGAGGCGCTCGGCTTCCGCCCCGGCGGCGGCGCCTCGCCCACCGTCGGCGAACTGGCGCGCGGCGGGCTCGTGGCCGTCTCCAACGCAGGTGACGACCCGTACTGGACCGGGCACCCGCTCGCCCAGGCCAATCTGTACGCGGCCGGCCGGCTCGGTGTACGGCCCGGCGCCGACCCCCTCGCGGTCCTGGACGAGTGGATCGAACTGACCTTCACCCCGGACGCCTGCCCCGAACCGGAGCGCCTGCGGGCCGGGCTCCGCGCCGTACTGCGCGGCTCGTGGCGTACGTACGAGAAGTACACCGCGCCGCTCGGTGTGGGCTTCATGGTCCAGCCGGGCCACCACTACGGGCCGAGCGCGGACGGCTACGAGTACAGCCCCTGGGGCACCTACCACTTCGCCGACCGGGACGGCGTCGGTGTCGACCGCAGCCGCGCCACGGGCACCGGATACGCGGGGCAGTACGCCGAGCCGTGGGCGAAGGTGTACGAGTCAACGGCCACCTGCCCGGACGAACTGCTGCTGTTCTTCCACCATGTGCCGTACGGCCATGTGCTGCACAGCGGGACGACGGTCATCCAGCACATCTACGACACCCACTTCGAGGGCGTGGCGGAGGCCGCGGCGGCGCGGGACGTCTGGGCCTCGCTCGCCGGCCTGGTGGACGGCGCGCGCCACGCGCGGGTGGCGGAGCGCTACGAGGAGCAGCTCCGCTCCGCCCGTGAGTGGCGCGACCACATCAACAGCTACTTCTTCCGGAAGTCAGGGGTGCCGGACGCGCGGGGCCGCCGGATCCACTGAGCGGGCGCGCAGCACCGCGACACCGCGCGGGTCCAGGGTGAGGGGCTCGCCCCGTTCGATGTGTCTGCCCGTCAGCAGGTCGGTGGCGGTGACATGGGCGGTCAGCCGGGCCGGTTCCGACGCGTGGTTGAGGAGGAAGTGCAGGTGTGTTCCGTCGGGGGCGACCCGGGTGGCGCTCTCCACGGCCGGACGGTCGGCGTACGGGCCGATCAGACCGTGCCGGCCGAGGACGCGGCGTACGACCAGGTCCACACCGGGCCGGTCCAGGGCCGTGGCGACGTACCAGCCCTCGCCCGCCCCGAAGCGGTGGCGGGTGACGGCCGGGGTGCCCGCGTAGAAGTCGGCGCCGTACGTGCCGACCGGTTCGGCGCCGCGGGGCAGGACGATCTCGAAGACCAGCCGCGCGTCGGCTTCCGAGGTCCGGGCAGGGTCCTCTCCGCCGCCGAGGGTGACGGGGTGGGCGGTGTCCGCCGGGCGGGCGTCCCACTCGTCCACCCGGATGCCCATCAGGGGGGCCAGCGGGCCGGGGACATCGGCGAGAAAGGCCCGGTCGTGTACGTCGACACGGCCGGAGAGGAAGGTGGCGAGGACCGTGCCGCCGCGCGCGGCCACCGCCTCCAGCCGGGCGGCGAGATCGCCCTTGACCATGTGCAGGGTGGGCGCGAGGACCACGTCGTACGCGTCGAGCCCGGCGGTCACCGGGACGACATCGACATCGGCCCCCGCCTCCCGGGCGGCCCGGTAGTAGGTGTGCACCTGCTCCTGGTAGCGGACGAGCCGGGAGGGGCCGTCGGAGATCTCCAGCGCCCACCAGCTGTCCCAGTCGAAGAGGAGGGCGACCCGGGCCGGGGTGCGGGCGGCCAGCGAGATATCGCCCAGCAGCTCCAACTCCCTTCCCAGTTCGCTCACTTCGCCGAAGACCCGGGTGTCGTCGCGGCCCGCGTGGCCGATGACGGCGCCGTGGTACTTCTCGCAGGCGCCGCGCGAGGCGCGCAGCTGGAAGTAGAGGACTGCGTCGGCGCCGTGCGCCACCGCCTGCCAGCTCGCCAGCCGCAGCTCACCGGGGCGGCGCAGCGGGTTGACATCCCGGCAGGCCGTGGTGGAGGGGGTCTGCTCCATCAGCCAGAAGGGGGCGCCGTCCTTGAGGCCGCGCATCAGATCATGGCCGAGCGCGGCCACGGACGGCGGGGCGTCCAGCGGCGGATAGCTGTCCCAGGAGGCGAAGTCGAGGTGGGGCGCCCAGCGGTGGTAGTCCAGCGGCCGGTACATCCCCATGAGATTGGTGGTGACGGGGGTGTCAGGACTGTGCTCGCGGATCGCCGTCTTCTCGGTGAGGAAGCAGCCCAGGAGCGCGTCGGTGGTGAAGCGCAGATAGTCCAGGGTGATGCCCTGGAACGCGGTGTGGTCGGGTCCGCGCCAGTGCTCGGTGAGCGCGCTGGGCGGCTCGATCTCGTCCCAGTCGGTGTACCGGTGCGACCAGAAGGTGGTGCACCAGGCGTCGTTGAGGGCGTCGAGGGTGCCGTGGGCAGTACGCAGCCACCCACGGAAGGCGGCGGCACACCGCTCGCAGTAGCAGGCACCGCCGTACTCGTTGCCGATGTGCCAGGCGAGCAGCGCCGGGTGGCCCGCGTACCGCTCGGCGAGCCGGCCGGCGAGGGCGCCGGCCGCCGCCCGGTAGACGGGCGAGCTCGGGCAGAAGCTGTGGCGCTGTCCGTAGCGGTGGCGGCGGCCCTCGAAGTCGGTGCGGTTGACCTCGGGGTGGGCGCGGGCCAGCCACGGCGGGAGGGCGGCGGTGCCGGTGGCCAGGCACACCCGGCGGCCCTCGGCGGCGGCGCGCGCCAGGATGCCGTCGAGGACGGAGAAGTCGTACACGTTCTCGGCGGGCTGGGTGAGGGACCAGACGAACACACCGACGGTGAGGGTGTCGATCCTGGCCCGGGTGAAGAGCCGGTGGTCCTCGTCCCGGAGGGTCTCGGGCCACTGCTCCGGGTTGTAGTCGCCGCCGTAGCGGATCTTGCCGGTGGGGGGCGGAGTCATACGGTGAACCTCTCCTCGGTCTCGGTGATCACCGGACGGCCCGCGTGCAGCAGGGACAGCAGCAGAAGCGGGGCGAGCAGGGCGGGCAGGGCCTCGGTGGCGAGCAGGGTGAGGCCGGCCGCGAGGACGAGCAGGGAGGCGGCGCCGAGCGTGCTGCGGCCGTGCCGGAACAGGTAGTACGCGGCGAGCCGGCAGGTGTCCGCCGTGCGGAAGACGAAGAGCGAGGTCAGGACCAGGGCGTGCGCGCCCCAGAGCAGGCCGCCGAGGCCGAGCGCCGCCAGCAGCACGGCCCACCAGCCGGGCAGCCCGGTGACCGGGAAGTGGGTGAGGGAGACGGCGATGACGGTGAGCCAGCCCAGCAGCGGCGCCCACACCTTCAGGGCGGGCCCGGCGTTCAGCCGCCAGCCGCGCCAGTAGTCGCGGGCCGGGTGCAGATCGGTGAGATCACGGCTCCGGTGGTGCAGCGCGTACAGGGCGGCGGCGAGCGCGGGGCCGAGCGGCAGCAGACCGAGCGCGGCGAGCGGCAGACCGGCGGGGGTGCGGCCCGCACCGAGCAGCACCAGGAGGCCCGGCGACGCCGCGACGAGCAGCATCGCCTCCACGGTGAGCAGGGTGTGGACCAGGGCGGCGGCGCGGGAGAGCGGGCCGTCCCCGAAGAGACGGCCCGCGGTGGGGCTCACCTGTGACACGCCGGGTCAGCCCTTCTCCCGCCGGAAGCGCTCATGCGCCTTGTTGTGCAGATCGACGTACCGCTCCATGTTCTTGCTCTTCAACTCGCCGAGATAGGTGTCCCATTCGGACAGGGGACGCTTGCCGAGGGCGAACTTCATGGTGTTCTGGGCCACATGGTCCTTCAGCGGGGTCTCCCAGAGGACGGCCTGCTCCTGCTCCTCCGCCCGCAGCGGATGGGCGGGCTCGACAGGAAGCAGCCGCCAACCCGCCATGGCCTCCTGGAACTTCCGCTCGTCCGCCGCGAAGGACGAGGAGACCAGCGCCCGGCTGCCGCCGTACGCGAAGACACCGTTGGAGAAGCCGAAGTCCTTCTGGAGGTCCTTCGGGGCGTCCGCCGGGGTGCCCATGAGCCCGATGCCGTCCGCGACCCGGTACCGGCCGGGCCCGGTACGGGTGTAGGTGACGCCCTCGACACCGTACTTGCTGAACTCCAGTCCGGCGTCGGAGTACCAGAGCCAGTCCACGAACTGCATCAGCGCGACGAAATGGTCGCTCCTGAGCGCCGCGGCGGCGATCATGACACCGTTCTCCAGCCGGCCGTCGGCCATCACCTCGCCGGCCGGGCCGACCGGCATCGGGATCATCTCGACGGTGGCGCCCCTGACCTGACGGGCGAGGTTGTAGCGGTAGTTCTGCACCAGCTCCTGCGGATTGGAGCTGATCACGAACGACTTCTCGGAGAGCAGTTTCCGCACCGCCTCGTCGTCGGACTGGGTGAAGCTCTCCGGGTCGAGCAGCTTCTCCGCGCAGAGTGAGTGCAGGAAGTCGAGCATCTGCCGGTACTGGTCCATGGCACCGGTGAAGACGAACTCGCCCGCCCCGGCGTCGAAGGTGACGTTCTCGTAGTCCCAGCCGCCCTTGGTGCCGTACGCCCGGGAGAGGTACTTGAGCAGCGATCCCGCGGGGTAGGTGGGGACGCTCCACCGGTCCGAGAACGGATAGCGGTCCGGGTACTCCCGCCTGAGCGCCCTGAGCACCTCGCGGACCTCGTCCCAGGTGCCCGGCAGCGCCAGGCCGAGCCGCTCCAGGACATCGGTGCGCAGTGCCAGCGAGTAGCCGGGCTTGGGCTTCTCGTGCAGGCCGGGCAGCAGATAGAACCGGCCGTCGGACTGGCGGATGGAGTCGAGCTCGCCGGCCAGCCCCCAGGCCTTCACCTTCGCCGTGAAGTTCGGCATGAGATGCGTGTACTCGCTGACCGGGAGGACCGCGCCCGAGGAGACGAACGCGGCCTCCTGGGGGTGGTAGGTCTTGGGAATGATCCACGGCGCGTCACCCGCGCCGATCATCAGGCTGCGCTTCTTCTCGTAGTCGCTGTTCGGCACCGCCGTCGGTTTGAAGGTGACGTTCGTACGCTTGGTGACCTCCTTCCAGAAGAGCCAGGAGTCCTTCATCGGGTAGTTCGGCATGTTGTTGTGCAGGACCGGGAAGGTGAGCGCCGAGGCCGCCAGGAACTGGTCGCCCACGCCGTACTTCTCCATCGCGCCGGCCCGCTTCTTCGACAGGTCCGCGGAGCCCCCGTCGTCCTCGCTCCCGCCGCCGCAGCCGGTGAGGGCGGCGAGCCCGGCGAAGCCCGCCGCGGCGAGCAGACCGCGGCGTGACAGCTGTCCGGAGTTCTTCACGGATACTCCCTTGTCCTGGAGGTGGGGTACGGGACGTGGCGGTCAGCCCTTGACGGCGCCGAGCATGACGCCGGAGACGAAGTAGCTCTGGACGAACGGGTACACACAGAGAATGGGCAGCGCGGTGAGCACGATGGTGACCGACTGGATGTTCGAGGCGACCTGGGTGAGCTGCTCCGTACTCGCCCCCGCGTTGGTCCCGCCCGTGGCGCCCACGATGAGATTGCGCAGATAGACGGTGACCGGCATCAGCTCCGTGCGGTCCATGTAGAGGAACGCCGAGAACCAGGAGTTCCAGAAGGACACCGAGTAGAAGAGCACCATCGTCGCGATGACCGCCTTGGACAGCGGCAGCACGATCCGCAGCAGGATGCCGTACGTGCCGAGGCCGTCGATCTGCGCGGCCTCCTCCAGCTCGCCCGGCAGGCTCTCGAAGAACGCCTTCATCACCAGAAGGTTGAACACACTGATCGCGTTCGGGATCACCACCGCCCAGAGCGTGTTCTTCATGCCGAGGCTGGTGATCAGCACGTAGTGGGGGATCAGCCCCCCGGAGAAGAACATCGTGAACACGGCGACACCGACAAGGACGCCGCGCCCCCTGAGGTCCCTCTTCGACAGGACGTAGGCGTAACAGGTCGTCAGGACCATCGCGACGGCGGTGGCGACGACCGTGTAGAGGACGGTGTTGCCGTAGTTCCGCCAGAACATCCCGTCCCCGAGGACGATCCGGTACGTGGTGAGGTTGAAGCCCTCCGGCCACAGATTCACCCCGCCGGCCCTGATGCTGCTCTCGGAGCTGAACGACCGCGCGACGATGGTGAGGAACGGGTAGAGGGTCACCACCACGACACCGGTCATGATCAGCGCGTTGACCCCCTGGAACACCCGCAGGCCGCGCGTCGGCCGGCCGGCCGTCACCACAGGCTCGTCCCCACCGTGCGGCGGGACAGCTGGTTGGCGGAGAGGATCAGGATCAGGCCGATGACCGCCTCGAAGAGGCCGATGGCCGCCGCGTAGCTGAAGTTGTTGGACTCGACGCCCGTCCGGTAGAGATACGTGGAGATGACGTCGGCGGTCGGATAGGTCAGCGGGTTGTAGAGCAGCAGGACCTTCTCGAAGCCGACGGCCATGAACGTGCCGATGTTGAGGATCAGCAGTGTGATCATGGTCGGCCGGATGCCCGGCAGTGTGACATGCCAGATCTGGCGCCACCGGTTCGCGCCGTCGATACGGGCCGCCTCGTACAGATCCTCGTCGATGGTGGTCAGCGCGGCGAGATAGAGGATGGTGCCCCAGCCGGCGGTCTGCCAGATCTCCGAACCCACGAAGACGGTACGGAACCAGCCGGGCTCCTGGAGGAAGGGGACCGTGTCCCCGCCGAAGGCCCTGAGCGCCTGGTTGACGGGCCCGTCCGTGGCGAGCAGCTGCATGGTGATGCCCGCGACGATCACGATGGACAGGAAGTGCGGAAGGTACGACACCGACTGCACGAAGCGTTTCAGCGCCCGGCTGCGGAACTCGTTGAACAGCAGCGCCAGCACGATCGGCACCGGGAAGCAGAACACCAGGGTCAGGGTGCCCAGCCACAGTGTGTTCGTGAACACCTGCCAGAACGTGGGATCGGTCAGGAACATGCGCACATAGCGCAGCCCGACCCACCGTTCGCCCAGGAGGGAGCCGCCCGGCTCGAAGCGCCGGAAGGCGATCACATTGCCGATCATCGGCAGATAGCGGAACACCAGGAAGAACAGCAGCGGCAGCACCACCAGCGAGTACAGCTGCCAGTCCCGGCGCAGCGCCCGCCGCCAGGTGCGGCGGCCGGCGGTGGCGGTCGTCATGGTCGGGCCTCCCGTGGCGAGGTGCGGGGGAAGGGCGGCGCGCGTCCGAAGGGCCCGTCAACAGGGCGTAGGAGTCGGGAAGTTCTCCGAATATTTCGGTAATGAAGCCGCAACATATGGGCGGGTGAATCCGGTGTCAATGGGTTCTGCAGGAAGTCATGGTGCGTAAGACTCGGTGTGAGCCGGTATATCTCCCCAGGGAATGGGGAGTTGTCCTGCTATCGGTCAGCCGTCGGCCGCTCGAAAGTTTCTGTCACTGAGGCGTAATGATCGGACGGTTTCGGCCGTCCCCGGCCAGCTGTGAGGTGCCATGCCCGCGTTCGATCTGCCGCTCGACGCACTGGAGAACCACCGCCCCGACCCCGGGGAACCCGCCGACTTCGACACCTTCTGGGAGGCCACCCTCAAGGAGGCGGGAGGGAGCGCGCCGGTCCTGTCCGCCGTCCCGGTCGACAGTGGGCTGCGCCTGGTCGAGACCTGGGACGTGACCTTCCGCGGCTTCGCCGGCGAGCCGGTACGCGCCTGGTACACCCGGCCCGCCAGGGACCCGCTGGCCCGCCCGGCCGTCGTCGAGTACGCGGGGTACGGACGCGGGCGCGGCCTGCCGCACGAGCGGCTCACCTGGGCCTGCGCCGGCTACGCCCATCTGCTCATGGACAACCGCGGCCAGGGTGACCAGTACGGGAGCGGCGGCGACACCCCCGACCCGCACGCCGCGGCGCCGGGCGGGCCGGGCCCGGCCGTACGCGGGCTGCTGGACCCGCACGACTACCACTACCGGCGGCTGATCACCGACGCGGTACGCGCGGTCGCCGCCCTGCGGGCCCTGCCCGGTGTGGACCGTACGCGGGTGGCGGCCGTCGGCAACAGCCAGGGCGGCGGACTCGCCCTCGCCGTCGCCGGACTCGTCCCCGACCTCGCGGCGGTGCTGGTCAGCGCGCCGCTCCTGTGCGGCATCCGGCGCGCCCTCGATCTCACCGACGCCGGCCCGTACGGCGAGATCGCCGGCTATCTCGCCGTGCACCGGGACGCCGTCGCCGCCGCCCGCCGCACCCTCGGCTATGTCGAGGGCATCTCCTTCGCCCGCCGGGCCACCGCCCCCGCGCACTTCGGGGTCGGGCTGCGCGACACCGTCTGCCCGCCCAGCGGCGCCTACGCCGCGTACAACCGTTACGGCGAACTCGGTGGCCACGACCCGGTCCGGGAGATCCACGCCTACCCGTTCAACCAGCACGAGGGCGGTGACGCCGTGCACGTCCGGCGCCAACTCGACTGGCTCGCCGGGGTCCTGGCGCCGTGAGCCGCACACGGAGCACAGGGCGCACGAGGTATTGACGCGACGCGCGGGACTCCTATCATCTCGGCACACCGTCTCCTCGGCACCAACGGCACCGAACACACCCCCCTCCAGGGATCCGTCTCCGACCGTTCAAGGAGAGACATGAACCTGCTGAACCGGTTCCACCGGGGCCGCGCCGCGCTCTGGGCGCTGCCGGCCGCGGCGTTGGTGACAGTGGCACTGTTACTGCCCGGCCCGGCCGTCGCCGCACCGGCGGCCCCGGCCGCGCGGCCGGCCCCGAACGCGCAGCCGACCCCGAACGCGCAGCCGACCTCTGACGCGCAGCCGGACCGGGCCGCCGCCGCGCTGCCCACCAGTTTCGCCTGGCGCTCCAGTGGCGCGCTCATCTCGCCGAAGCCGGACGCGACCCACAACATCGCCGGGCTGAAGGACCCGTCGGTGGTGTACCACAACGGCAGATGGCACGTCTTCGCCAGTGTGGCCGCCGCCTCCGGATACAACCTGGTGTACCTGAGCTTCACCGACTGGTCCCAGGCGGGCTCCGCCACCCACTACTACCTGGACCAGAGCGCCATCGGCACCGGATACCGGGCCGCGCCGCAGGTGTTCTTCCACGCACCGCAGAACACCTGGTACCTGGTTTACCAGACCGGCAACGCGTCGTTCTCCACCAACACCGACATCGGCAACCCGTACGGCTGGAGCGCGCCCCGCCACTTCTACGCGTCGATGCCGGCCATCATCGCCCAGAACATCGGCAACGGGTACTGGGTGGACATGTGGGTGATCTGCGACAGCGCCAACTGCTACCTGTTCTCGTCCGACGACAACGGGCATCTCTACCGTTCGCAGACCACCGTGGGCCAGTTCCCGAACGGGTTCACCAACACCGTCATCGCGGCACAGGACTCCAACAGATACGCCCTGTTCGAAGCGAGCAATGTGTACAAGGTGCAGGGCAGCGACCAGTATCTGCTGCTGGTGGAGGCGATCGGATCGGACGGCCGGCGCTACTTCCGCTCCTGGACCGCGACCAGCCTCGCCGGCTCGTGGACCCCGCTGGCCGCCTCCGAGGCCAACCCCTTCGCCCGGGCCGGTAACGTCACGTTCCCCTCGGGCGCCTGGACCAGGGACATCAGCCACGGTGAGCTGGTCCGCGCGAGCAACGACCAGACGCTGACCATCAACCCCTGCGCGATGCAGTACGTGTACCAGGGCCTGGACCCGAACGCGTCCGGCGACTACAACACCCTGCCGTGGCGGCTCGGCCTGCTCACCCAGGCCAACTCCGCCTGCTGACCGGGCCTACCCTCCCATCCGGGTCCGCTGGAGGGAGGTGAGCCGGAGTACGAGGGCGAGGGCCAGCAGGACGGTCAGCATGCCGAGGAGATTCGTGGCCTGCCCGAGGTTGATGGTGTCCATGGCGCCGCCGGCGTAGTCCTTCTCGTACCAGCTGACGGCCGAGTCGCGCAGGGACAGGACGGAGTAGCCGATCCAGCACCACCACCAGGAGTGCAGCAGCCACCGTGAGGCGCCCGTCGCGCGGCCGGTCGACGCCGTCCAGATGTCGTTGCCGATCCGCTTGGGCAGGCAGAAGTTGAGGAAGGGGATGAACCAGGAGCCGACCGCCATCCCGGTCGAGTGACGGATCCGTCCCGGGGCGAACGACTCGGCGTTGAGCCGCACGCGGTGGAACCAGAACGACCACGCGATCACCACGGTCACACCGGACACCACGGTGAGGACATCGGCCGTGAACGTCGCGAACCGCAGCGTCGTGAAGTCCGGGACGGTATCCGTGGCGGTCAACTGCTTCTCCTCGCCGAGCTGGGAGAACGCCACCTCCAGGACGTAGGACCGGAACAGCAGGGGCAGCAGGTACAGGCCGAGGAGCAGGGCCAGGACCGTGGCGATCCCGCGGGCCGGACGGGCGAGCGGGGCGGGCGGGAACGCCGGGGTGAAGGCCGGGGCCGGGAAGCCGGCGGAAGGAGCGGCCACCGGGGAGAGGCTGCCCGGGTGCGGGGTGGACCACAGGGGCGCCGCGGGCGCGTACGTGAGGGGCGGGCCGAAGCCGGGTACGGGGGCGGGGGCGGGCGCCGGGCCGGCCCCCTGCCCCTGCCCGGTTCCCTTCGCACCGCCGGGGAGTGTGCCGCCCTCCGGGTCCTCGCTGTCCAGCAGCCGTACGGCGTGCCTGCCCAGCTCCGCCAGCACCTCGCCCGGCAGCCACGAGCCACCCGGCGCGGCATCAGTGTCCGCGCTCCCCATGCCCTCGATATGCGCCAACAGGGCGTCCAGCGTGGGCCGTTGGGCGGGATCCTTGACCAGGCAGGCCGCGATCAGGTCCTGCCACCGCTCGGGTATCCCCGTGAGGTCGGCCTCCCCCTCCGCGATACGGAAGAGCAGCGCGTGGACCCCGCCCTCGCCGCCCCCGAAGGGCTGCCGTCCCGTCGCCGTGTACGCCAGCACGGCACCGAGGCAGAAGATGTCGGTGGCGAACGTCACCTGCTCCCCGCGGACTTGCTCGGGCGCCATGAAGCCGGGCGATCCCAGGAGCGCGCCCGTACCGGTGAGTCCGCCGCCGGACTGCGTGGCCGCGTCGAGGGCGCGGGCGATGCCGAAGTCGATGACACGGGGCCCGTCGATCGTCACCAGCACATTGGAGGGCTTGAGGTCGCGGTGCACGAGCCCCGCGCCGTGGATCGCCCGCAGCGCGTGGACGAGGCCGGTAGCCAGCGCGCGCACGGACTTCTCGGGCAGCGGACCGTACTGTTTCTCCACCACCCGGGAGAGCGCGGGCCCGGCGACGTAACCGGTGGCGACCCAGGGCGTCGCGGCTTCCGTGTCGGCGTCCAGCACCGGCGCCGTCCACTCGCCGCCGACCCGCCGCGCCGCCCGCACCTCCTGCGCGAAGCGCTGCCGGAAGTCGGATGTGCGGGCCAGCTCTTCCTTGACGACCTTGACCGCGACCGTACGCCCGCGGTCGGAACGGGCGAGGTACACCCGTCCCATGCCGCCCTCGCCGAGCCTGCCGAGCAGCCGGTAGCCGCCGATCCAGCTCGGATCATTCGGGTCCAACCCATCCATACGTGTGCTCCCTGTGCCCCAGGTGATGCGTCCGCACGAGGATAGGAGACGTGGCGCAAGGGAGTGTCGGTGCCTGCCCCTACTATGAGATCTCCGGCGGAGTCCAGGGGCGATGATGTCCCTTCCGTGGCAAGCGGGTTGGCGGACTGCCGAGCCGACGCCACCGGAGCGTACATCTGCTACCGCTTTTCTGGGAGGGCGTGTTCGGTGCATCCGCTGCATGAGACCGATCCGACGGACATGGGCCGCTACCGCCTGGCCGGCCGGCTCGGCGCCGGCGGGATGGGCGATGTCTACCTGGGCCGTACACCGGGCGGCCGGCCCGCCGCAGTCAAGGTGATCAGCGCCCAATTCCAGTCCGATCCACAGGCGTTGAGCCGTTTCCGCCGTGAGGTGGAGACGCTCAGGACGGTCCACAGCGCGTACACGGCCGCACTCATCGACGCGGAGGTGACCACACCGCCGTACTGGATGGCCACCGAGTACATACCGGGGCCGACCCTCTCCGACGCGGTCCGCGGGACCGGGCCGCTGCCGCCCGAGCTGTGTCTGGCGCTGCTGGCCGCGCTGGCCGAGGGCCTGACGGACATCCATGTCCGCGGGGTGCTGCACCGCGACATCAAGCCGCAGAACGTCATCCTCTCCGCCACCGGACCCCAGCTCATCGACTTCGGCATCGCCCGCGGCTTCGAGCCCTCCGACCTCACCCAGGCCGGTGTCGCCATCGGCACGCCCGGTTTCATCGCTCCCGAGACGATCACGGAGAGCGCGACCGGTCCCGCGGCCGACGTCTTCGCGCTCGGCGCCACCCTCGCCTTCGCCCTCACGGGCCGTCCGCCGTACGGCGAGGGATCCATGATGACGGTCGCCTACCGCACGGTGCACGAGGAGGTGGATCTGCGCGGGGTCCCCGCCGGCATCGCGGAGCTGGTCGCCCGGTGTGCCCACCGCGACCCCGGCCGGCGGCCCGACCCGCAGGAGATCGTGGACCTCTGCGGGGCGGGGACCGACCTCGTCCAGCACCCGGCCTACCAGCGGGCCGCCGCCGCGGTGGCCACCTCCGGTGCTCCGGCGCCCGCGGACACCACGCCGCCGGTGCCCACCGCGCAGACGCCCGCCGCCCCGCAGGCGGCCACCGCGCTCGTCGCCGCTCCCGCCCCCACGGCCGCCGCGACGGTGTTCGCGCCGGGTGCGCTGGCACCGCCGCCCGCCACCATGGTGGACACCGGGGGCCCGGCGACGGCGGTGCCCGGCACCGCAGGGACGGCCGCCCCCGACGTGGCGAAGCCAGGACGGCGCCGCCGGCTGGCGCTCGTACTCGGCGCGGTGGGCACGGCGGGGGCCGTGACCGCGACGGTGTTCGCGCTCATGACCCCCGGTACGGGCACGGGCGACCAGGCGGGCGAGAAGCCGACCGCCGGCCGGAGCGCGGGCGGGGCCGGCCAGGCGAACGGTGGCAAGGACCGTCCCTCGGCGGAGACCGGTGAGGCCGGCGCGGACGCCCCGGCGGAGCAGGACAGCCCCCCGCCGGACGCCCCGGCGCCGGAGCTACCGCCGGAGCTACCGGAATCGCTGGTCGTCCCGGGCGGACTCACCCTGAAAGTGGGCGAGTTCATCGAGGCGGCACGCGCGAAGCTGGTCATGCAGGCGGACGGCAACCTGGTGCTCTTCGACGAGAACGGCGAGGCCCGCTGGTCGAACCAGATGGCCGGCAGCGACTACAACACGGTCTTCCAGACGGACGGCAATCTGGTCACCTACGACGCCGCGCACCAGGCGATGTGGGCCAGTCAGACCGACGGCGCGGAGAACGCCGTCCTCGAACTGCGCGCCGACGGGAACATGGTCATCACCAAGGACGGCCAGGACCTCTGGCAGACCGATACGGCCCACTGACCCGGCGGGGGCCGGTCCCCGCCGACCCGGTCAGCCGCCGACGTAGGCCGCCAGGTGCTCGCCGGTCAGGGTGGAGCGAGCGGCCACCAGATCGGCGGGGGTGCCCTCGAAGACGACCGTTCCGCCGTCGTGGCCGGCCCCTGGACCGAGGTCGATGATCCAGTCCGCGTGCGCCATGACCGCCTGGTGGTGCTCGACCACGATCACCGACTTCCCGGCGTCGACGATCCGGTCGAGCAGGCCGAGCAACTGCTCCACATCGGCGAGATGGAGACCGGCGGTCGGCTCGTCGAGAACGTACACACCGCCCTTCTCGCCCAGGTGGGTCGCCAGCTTGAGCCGCTGCCGCTCGCCGCCGGACAGTGTGGTGAGCGGCTGCCCGAGGCTCAGGTAGCCGAGCCCGACATCGGCGAGCCGGTCGAGGATCCGCCGCGCGGCCGGGGTGTGCGCCTCGCCCGGGCCGAAGAACTCCTGGGCCTCGGTCACCGGCATCGCGAGCACCTCGCTGATGTCACGGCCCCCGAGGTGGTGATCGAGCACCGAGGCGTGGAACCGCTTCCCCTCGCACTCCTCGCACGTGACGGCCACACCGGCCATCATCGCCAGATCGGTGTAGACGACACCGGCGCCGTTGCAGGTCGGGCACGCGCCCTCGGAGTTGGCGCTGAACAGCGCCGGCTTCACGTCGTTGGCCTTCGCGAACGCCTTGCGGACCGGGTCGAGCAGCCCCGTGTACGTCGCCGGGTTGCTCCGCCGCGAACCGCGGATCGCGCCCTGGCCGATCGACACCACATCGACGCCGTCGGCCCCCGGTCGCCGGCCCAGCGACCCGTGCACGAGCGAGCTCTTGCCCGAGCCCGCGACACCGGTGACGACGACGAGCACCCCGAGCGGAATGTCGACGTCGACGTCCCGCAGGTTGTTGGCCGTCGCGCCGCGGATCTCCAGTGTGCCGGTGGGCTCGCGCACCGACTTCTTCAGGGCGGCCCGGTCGTCGAAGTGGCGGCCGGTGACGGTGCCGCCGGTGCGCAGCCCCTCGACGGTGCCCTCGAAGCAGACGGTGCCGCCCGCCGTACCGGCGCCGGGGCCGAGGTCGACGACATGGTCCGCGATCGCGATCGTCTCCGGCTTGTGCTCCACGACGAGCACCGTGTTGCCCTTGTCCCGCAGCCGCAGCAGCAGGTCATTCATCCGGCTGATGTCATGGGGATGCAGTCCCGTGGTGGGCTCGTCGAAGACATAGGTGGTGTCGGTGAGCGAGGAGCCGAGATGGCGGATCATCTTGACGCGCTGCGCCTCGCCGCCCGACAGTGTGCCCGACGGCCGCTCCAGCGAGAGATAGCCGAGGCCGATCTCCACGAACGAGTCGAGGGTCCCCCGCAACGACGCGACCAGCGGCGCCACCGAGGGTTCGTCGAGCCCGCGGACCCAGCCGGCCAGGTCGCTGATCTGCATCGCGCAGGCGTCGGCGATGCTGATCCCGCCGATCTTCGACGACCTGGCCCCCTCGCTGAGCCGGGTGCCGTCGCACTCGGGACACCTGGTGAACGTGACCGCGCGGTCCACGAACGCCCGGATGTGCGGCTGCATCGCCTCCTTGTCCTTGGCGAGCATCGACTTCTGGATCCGCGGGATCAGCCCCTCGTAGGTCATGTTGATGCCCGCGATCTTCATCCTGGTCGGCGCGCGGTGCAGGAAGTCGCCCAGCTCCTTCTTGGTGTACTTACGGATCGGCTTCTCCGGATCGAAGAAGCCCGACTCGCTGTAGAGCCGGTAGTTCCAGCCGCCCGCCTTGTAACCGGGAATGGTCAGCGCGCCCTCGGCGAGCGACTTGGAGTCGTCGTACAGCTCCGTGAGGTCGACATCGGAGACCGCGCCCCGGCCCTCGCACCGCGGACACATGCCACCGGTGACGCTGAAGCTGCGCCGCTCCTTCACCGTCTGCCCGGCGCGCTCCACGGTGACCGCGCCCGCCCCGCTGATCGAGGCGACGTTGAAGGAGAACGCCTGGGGCGAGCCGAAGTGCGGCTGCCCGAGCCGGCTGAAGAGGATGCGCAGCATCACGCCCGCGTCGGTGGCGGTGCCGACCGTGGAGCGCGGATCGGTGCCCATCCGCTGCTGGTCGACGATGATCGCGGTGGTCAGCCCGTCGAGTACGTCGACCTCGGGCCGTGCCAGTGTCGGCATGAACCCCTGCACGAAGGCGCTGTAGGTCTCGTTGATCAGCCGCTGCGACTCCGCGGCGATCGTGCCGAACACCAGCGAGCTCTTGCCCGATCCCGATACCCCCGTGAACACCGTCAGCCGGCGCTTCGGGATCTCGATATGGACGTCCTTGAGGTTGTTCTCGCGCGCGCCGTGCACACGGATCAGATCGTGGCTGTCGGCGACGTGCGGCGCGGCCGGGCGCGGCTCTGTCCTCGGGGTCCCGCTGCTCGTGTTCATGGCCGTTACGGTAGGCGCGGACCGGCCGCCGCGCTTCTCGATTCCTGACCGGTTCCGCCCCGTCGCTACTGTGGGGGCATGCGACCGACGAGGGAGACCCGTACCCTGCCGGCGCTCGCCCCGGGCGCGGTGCGGGTGCCGTTCGTCATCATGGGGTACGACGAGGTCGTCGAGCACGACACCAGCTGGAACGCGCACTCCCACCCCTGGCACGAGCTGCTCTGGAACGAGCGGGGCGCCTCCATGACCGTGGTGGGCGCGCGGGCGTGGACGGTCACCCCCACCCTGGGTCTCTGGATGCCCGCCGGCACGATGCACTCCGGCTCGGCCGTCGCGGGAACCTGGTTCCGCGCCGCCTTCTTCGGCTTCACCACCACCCCCTCGCTCTCCGACGTGCCCGTGACCGTCGAGATCACACCGCTGCTCCGGCTGCTGCTGGAACGGCTCGGCGACCCCGGCCTGCCGCCCGCCTCCCGGGCGGCGACGGAGACGATGGTGCTCGACGTGCTCACACCGTCCTCGCGGGAGCTGCTCGTCCAGATCCCCGCCTCCCCGCTGCTGCGCCCGATCGCCGACGCGGTACGGGAGAACCCCGGCGACCCGCGGACCCTGACCCGCTGGGCGGCCGAACTGGGCGTGAGCCCCCGGACGGTCACCCGTGCCTTCAACGCCGAGACGGGCGTCAGCTTCGCGCGCTGGGTCGCCTCGGTACGGGCGCAGCACGCGGTCGCGCTCCTGACCCGGGGCTGGGGGGTGGACGACGTCGCGGAGGAGGTCGGCTACCGCTCGGCGAGCGCGTTCGGGGCGGCCTTCCGGCGTACGACGGGGCTGACACCGGGCATGTTCCGGGCCTCCTGAGCGCCACCGGGTGTCCGGATCGCTACAGCCGCTGTCGTGAACGATTGATTGCGACACGTGCCCCCTTTTCGTAAGGTTCGAAGGCAAGCCTTACCTAAGACCGGTCGGTCCAAGTCGCTTGCGCCAGTACGGTGCACCGCTCCACGGCCGCGTTCCCGCGACCCCACACGTGCGAGGTCCGGCACCATCCCCCACCCGGAAATGGAGTACGGATCCATGCGTGCACATCGCCTTCGCACGGTCGCCCTCGCGGCGGCCCTCCTGCTCGGACTCACCGCCTGCGGCGGGGAGTCCGACACCGAGGAAGCGGAGAAGGCCGAGGGAGGGAGCGACAAGGCCGCCGGCGCGAGCGCCTTCCCCCTGACGATCAAGCACGCCCTGGGGACGACGACGATCCCGGCGAAGCCCAAGCGCGTGGCGACGGTCAACTGGGCCAACCACGAGGTGCCGCTGGCCCTCGGAGTCGTCCCGGTCGGCATGGCCGCCGCCAACTTCGGTGACGACGACGGCGACGGGATCCTGCCCTGGGTCAAGGACCGGCTGGAGAAGCTCAAGGCCGACACCCCCGTCCTCTTCGACGAGACCGACGGCATCGACTTCGAGGCCGTGGCCGACACACGGCCGGACGTCATCCTCGCCTCGTACTCCGGGCTCACGAAGCAGGACTACAAGACGCTGAGCGAGATCGCCCCCGTGGTCGCGTACCCGGAGGCGGCGTGGGCCACGCCGTGGCGCGAGATCATCCGCCTCAACAGCGAGGCCATCGGCCTCGCCGACGAGGGGGAGAAGCTGATCGGCGAGGTCGAGGGCGACATCGCCAAGACCGTCGCCAAGTACCCCCAGCTGAAGGGGAAGTCGGCGATGTTCATGACGCACGTCGACATCAACGACGTCAGCGAGGTCGGCTACTACACGGCGCACGACACCCGCACCCTGTTCTTCGAGGACCTCGGTCTGACGATCCCGGACAGCATCGCCGAGGCGTCCAAGGGGACCAAGAAGTTCGCCCTGACCAAGAGCGCCGAGCAGATCGACGCCTTCAACGACGTCGACATCATCACCGGCTACGGCGACGACAAGGGCGAACTGCTCAAGACCCTCAAGAAGGACCCCCTGCTCTCCAAGATCCCCGCCGTCGAGCGCGGCTCCGTCTACCTCCTGCCGGGCAGCTCCCCGCTGGCCACCGCGGCGAACCCCACGCCGCTGTCCATCTCCTACGTACTGGACGACTACGCGGCAGCGCTCGCCAAGGCCGCGGACAAGGTCAAGTGACGACGCTCGACACCCGACGCACGCCGGACGCCGCCGTGGTGCGGCGTCCGGCGCGTGTGCGGATCCTGTGGCTCCTGCTCTCCCTCCTCGTGCTGGCGGCGCTCATGGTGGCCTCGGTCGCCATCGGCTCGCGCACCGTCGCCTGGTCCGACGTCTGGACGGCGCTCGGCGGCGCGGACGGCTCGCTGGAACAGGCCGCGGTCACCAAACGGATCCCGCGCACCCTGCTCGCCGTGGTCATCGGCGCCGCCCTGGGCCTGGCCGGCGGTGTCATGCAGGGCGTGACCCGCAACCCGCTGGCCGACCCGGGCATCCTCGGCGTCAACATGGGCGCGTCGCTCGCCGTCGTCACGGCGGTCGCGTTCTTCGGGCTCGCGTCACCGACGGGCTACGTATGGGTCGCCATGGCCGGAGCGGCCGTCTCGGCGGTGTTCGTCTACACCGTCGGCTCGCTGGGGCGCGGCGGCGCCACGCCCCTCAAGCTCGCCCTCGCGGGCGCCGCCACGTCCGCGGCGTTCGCGTCGCTGGTGACCGCCGTCGTGCTGCCCCGCAACGATGTCGCGGGGAGCTTTAGGCTCTGGCAGATCGGCGGTGTCGGCGGCGCGTCCTTCGAACGCATCGGACATGTGCTCCCCTTCCTCGCCACCGGCTTCGTCGTCTGCCTGCTGTCGGCGCGGGCGCTGAACTCCCTCGCCCTGGGCGACGAACTCGCCGCTGGACTCGGCGAACGGGTCGCCGTGGCCCGGGCCACGGCCGCGGTCGGCGCCGTCGTGCTGTGCGGCGCGGCGACGGCGGCGGCCGGACCGATCGGCTTCGTCGGACTCGTCGTCCCGCACGCCTGCCGCCTCATGGTGGGCGTCGACCACCGCTGGCTGCTGCCGTTCTCCGCCGTGACCGGCGCCTCGCTGCTGACCGCCGCCGATGTGGTCGGACGGGTCGTGGCCCGGCCCGCGGAGGTCGACGTGGGGATCGTGACGGCGCTGATCGGCGCCCCGTTCTTCATCCACACCGTCCGCCGTCAGAAGGTGCGTGCCCTGTGAGCGCCCCCGCCGTCCCCCGGCCGTCCGTCCGGCAGGCCGTCACCCGCGGCCGGATCAGGAACGCCGCCCGGCGACGCCTCGTCGTCCTCACCCTGGCCGTGCTCGTCGTCGCCGCGTTCGCCGTGACCCTGATGGCCGGACAGACCTTCTACCCGCCCCGGGACGTGGTACGGGTGATCCTCGGCGAACAGGTCCCCGGCGCGTCGTTCACCGTCGGACGGCTGCGGCTGCCGCGCGCGGTGCTCGCCGTGGCGGCCGGGTTCAGCTTCGGCATGGCCGGCGTCACCTTCCAGACGATGCTCCGCAACCCGCTCGCCAGCCCCGACATCATCGGCATCAGCTCGGGCGCGAGCGCCGCCGCGGCCATCGCGATCGTCACCCTGTCCCTCGACGAGACCCAGGTCTCCGCCCTCGCGATCGTCGCCGCGCTCGCCGTCGCCCTGCTCGTCTACACCCTGGCCTTCCGGGACGGCGTCGTCGGCACCCGGCTGATCCTCATCGGCATCGGCATCTCCGCCATGCTCGACAGCGTCACCTCCTACGTACTGTCCCGGGCCGCGGAGTGGGACCTCCAGGAAGCCATGCGCTGGCTGACCGGCAGTCTGAACGGGACGAGCTGGAACCAGACCGTGCCCGCCGTGCTCGCCGTCCTCGTCCTGGCCCCCGTCCTGCTCTCCCGGGCCCGCGACCTCTCCACCATGCAGCTCGGCGACGACACCGCCTCCGCCCTCGGGGTCCGCGTCGAACACACCCGCATCACGGTGATCGTCGCCGCCGTCGGCCTGATCGCGTTCGCCACGGCGGCCGCCGGGCCGATCGCGTTCGTGGCGTTCCTGTCGGGGCCGATCGCGGCCCGGCTGGCCGGCGCGGGCGGCTCCCTGCTGGTGCCCGCCGGGCTGGTCGGCTCGCTCCTGGTGCTCGTCGCCGACTTCACCGGCCAGTTCGCGCTCGGCACCCGCTACCCGGTCGGAGTCGTCACCGGCGTGCTCGGCGCGCCCTACCTCGTCTACCTGATCGTCCGTACCCACCGGGCAGGAGGCTCGATATGACCATGTCCCACTCCCTGACGGCCGAGCGGCTCACACTCGGCTACGGCGACCGTGTCGTCGTCGAGTCCCTCGATCTGGCCGTGGCGCCCGGCGAGGTCACGGCCATCGTCGGGGCCAACGCCTGCGGGAAGTCGACGCTCCTGCGCTCGATGTCACGGCTGCTCACACCCCGCGAGGGCCGGGTCGTCCTGGACGGCCGGCAGGTGCACCGGATGCCCGCCAAGGAACTCGCCCGTACGCTCGGGCTGCTGCCGCAGTCACCGGTCGCGCCCGAGGGCATCACCGTGCTGGACCTGGTCGGCCGCGGGCGCCACCCGCACCAGGGCGTCTTCACCCGCTGGAGCGAGAAGGACGATGCCGCGGTGGCGTCGGCCCTGGAGGCCACACGGACGGTGGAGCTGGCCGACCGCGCCGTGGACGAACTCTCCGGCGGCCAGCGCCAGCGGGTCTGGATCGCCATGGCGCTGGCCCAGCAGACCGATCTGCTGCTGCTCGACGAGCCCACCACCTTCCTCGACGCCAGCCATCAGATCGAGGTCCTCGACCTGCTGACCGATCTGAACCGGACGCGCGGCACGACCGTCGTGATGGTCCTGCACGACCTCAACCTCGCCGCCCGGTACGCCGACCACCTCGTCGCCCTCGCCGACGGGCGTATCCACGCCTCCGGTTCGCCCGCCGAGGTGCTCACCGCGGAGATGGTCGCGGCGGTGTTCGGCCTGGAGAGCCGGGTCATCGAGGACCCGGTCTCCGGCAAGCCCCTGATGCTCCCCATCGGCAGACACCATGTCCTGCCGGGTGCCGGTGCCGGGGCTGTCACACGTGTGCGATCGCCCGATGGGTGAAGGTGGGCGACGTGCCCGGGTTGGCCCAGGAGGCGGTCAGCTCGCTGGAGGGGAAGAACTGCAGGAAGCGGGGGTCGGCCTGGGAGCGGTCGACCAGTGTCTTCTCGACGATCAGCGAGTTGTACTGCGCGGCGGTCGTCTCGATGGTGTTGGCGTTGAGCACCACCTCCTGGCCCCAGGCGCGGGCCCAGCGGGCGATGCCCGGCATACGGGAGTGCTCGGGGGTCAGGCACTCGGCGGCGATGACGTTCTCACTGCTCGCCCAGATGCCGGTGGAGGTGTTGAGGACGAGGGTCTGGTTGCCCAGCACATGGCCGGGGGTCTCGATCACGGCGACGCCGGGACCGAGGACCAGCGAACCGTCGACGGCGAGGAACGCGTCGGGCCGTACGTCCCGGTAGGTCTCCGGCTGGTACCAGGGCCGTTGCAGCGGATGGAGCCGGGACATGGCCAGCAGCTCGTGGCGCTGCACGATGACCTTGGCACGCGGGAAGACGGGTTCCACGACGCCCAGGTCGCGCTGGGGGCGGGTAGTGCCCACCCAGCGGCGCAGGTCCTGGGTGTGGAGGTGGTCGAAGAGCAGGTAGTCGACGTCCTCGGGCTCGATGCCGAGCCGGGCCAGATGGCCCGGGACCGTGCCGTGTTCCGTGGTCAGCAGTGACCGTACGAGGCCGGGGGTGCGCCGGACCAGTTCGGCGAAGTACGGGGTGTTCTGGCCGAGTTCGTGGTCGCTGGGCTCGAACAGCAGGACCCGCTCGCGGCCGTCGCTCTCCGTCCACCGGACGACCAGCATCCGGTTGGTGATGCTGAGGAACGGCGCGATGGCGCGAGAGGCCCGGAAGAGCCCGAACCTGGTCGGGTACGGCAGTGTGATCAGATCGCAGGTCGTGACGGAGTCCGGGGTGCCGGTCGCGGCGAACTCGGCGCGGAAGTCCGTGGCCCGGTCGCGGGCCGCGGCGAGGGCGGCGCCGTAGCCGCCGGGCACTTCGGCCAGGCCGTCGAACGTGGTGACGCGGGTGCCGGGGGTGGGCATGTCGAGGACGTCGGAGTCCTGCCAGGCGAGCTTCATCGATCCTCCCGGAGGGTGTGGCGCGGTGTGTCGCGGTGTGGTGCGGGGCGGTCAGTACGGGGCTTTCTCGCCCTCGGTCGTCACACCGAAGGTGTTGAGGAAGGTGCAGACCAGCTGGTAGAAGCCGACCGTGAGGACCAGGTCGGAGAGTTCCCCGGCGGTGAGGAAGGCGAGCGCCCCGGCGCGTTCGGCCTCGGTGAGGGTGTGGTGGGCCAGCAGCCGGTCGGTCAGGTCGAGGACCGCGCTCTGCTCGGTGGACAGCCCCTCGGCGGAGCCGGTCGCGGCGGCGGCGATGCCGGCCTCGTCGAGTCCGAGGAGGCGGCCGATGTTCTCGTGGTGGTGGATCTCGTACGGTGCCCGGTAGGTGTGTCCGACCCGGAGGATGGCGAGTTCGCGCAGGGGGTGCGGCAGAGCGCCCCGGAAGATCGCGTCGGCCATGTGGAGGAAGGCGGGGGCCAGGGCGGGCGAGTGGAACACCATGCGGTAGACGTTGACGGCGGACCGCTCGGTGGCGATCTTCCGCAGCTCGTCGGGGAGTGCGCTCAGGTCGGGGTACTCCATGGTCTTCTCCTTCGTACGGGCGTCAGCCGATCCTGTTGATGGGGCTGGTGCCGTCCCATGCGGCGGCCATCTCCCGCAGCGTCGCGAAGAGTTCGCCCTTGGCGCCGCCGATGTCGGAGATCTCGATGACGGTGCCGGGGTGTGTCTCGGTGTCGAGGTAGGCGAACCGGCCGCCCCGGATCGCGCCCTCCTGGGCGACCGTGTACCCCAGGGACAGGGCCCGGTCGTAGAGCTGCTGGTAGTCCTCGCTCCAGTACGCGACGTGCTGCGCGCCCTCGTGCCCCGCGTCCAGGAAGTCCTTGTAGAGGGAGGGCTCGTCGTTGAGCGGCTGGATCAACTCGATCTGTATGTCACCGGAGTTGGCGAGCGCTGCTGCCATCTTCATGCCGGAGTCCGCGCCCCGGTACCTGAACCAGTCCAGCTCCACCGGCTCCTGGTAGAACCAGGGGCCGACGCCCTGGGCGACCCAGAAGTCCATGGCGGCGCGCAGGTCGTGAACGACGTAACCGATCTGGGCGATCCGCCCGAAGACACGGCTCATGATGCGGCTCTCTCTTCCCTCAGTGGCGTATGGCGGGTGCGGGTGGAGTCGTAGGGGCGGTGTGACGCGGCCGGAGCCGTGTTCCCGGTGTCATCCGGCCGGCATCTCCAGCACGATCTTTCCCACGGCCGTGTTGGACCGCATGTGGTCCGCCGCCGCCTTGGCGTCGTCGAAGGCGAAGACCCGGTCGACGACGGCCAGGACCCTCCCGTCCCGTACGGCCGGTACGGCATCGGCGGCGAGGGCGGCGCAGACACCGGCGAGTTCGTCGGGCGTGCGCACACTGAAGGTCGTACCGAGAACACGCAGTCGCCGGAACGCCAGCCGGTCGAGGTCGACGGTGGACGCGGCCCCGGCCAGCCGTCCGACGCTGACGACGGTGCCGCCGACGCGGGTGGCGAGGAACGCGTCGGCGAAGAGCTGTCCGCCCACGTGGTCGAGGGTGAGATCGGCGCCGGCGCCGTCCGTCACACCGCCCACGGACTCGGCGAGGCTCTCCGACGCCGTGTTGACGACGGAGTCCGCGCCGAGGGCGCTCAGGGCCGCCGCCTTGCCGGCGGAGGTGGTCGTCGCGATGACGCGGTCCGCGCCGAGCGCCTTGGCCAGTTGTACGGCGATCAGGCCGACCGACGAGGTGGCGCCGAGGACGAGGACGTTCTGTCCCGGGGCGAATCCGCCCTGGGTGAGGGCGTCGTGTTCGGTCGCGAGCGCCACGGGCAGGGCGGCGGCGTCGGTCCACGACAGCGAGTCCGGCACGGTGATCACATGGCGGTGGTCGACCAGTGCGCAGGGCGCGAAGGCGCCCAGGGTGACGCCCATGACACGGTCGCCGACGGCCGGGTGCCGCACACCGGCGCCGATCGCGTCGACCTCGCCGGCGAATTCGAGACCGGCCGTGAACAGGTCGCTCGTCCTCGCCCGGGGACTGTACGTGCCCTGGAGCATGTACAGGTCCGCCCGGTTGACGGCGGCGGCCCGTACACGCACGCGGATCTGTCCCGGCCCCGGCGCGGGCACGTCGACGTCCCGCACGTCCCACTCGGGTCCGGCGCCGCCCATGAGCGCGCGCATGGTGCTGGTCATCCCGATTCTCCGATACTTATGGTGTATGTATGCCGTTCCCGCACGCTAGGCTTACGGAATAAGTCATGTCAAGGCTCCAGCGATCCCCGGGGCGCTCCCGACTTATGAGATAAGTTGAGAGGAGGTGAGGCGCGAGAGCGCGGCAACTGGACGCAGGGAGGGGCGATGGCCCAGAGGATGACCCGCCGCGGGCCGCTGACCAGGGACGAGATCGTACGGCAGGCCTTGGTGGTGGCCGAGACGGAAGGCATGGAGAAACTGTCGCTCCACAAGATCGCCGCGGCGGTCGGGGTGCGGACCATGTCGCTGTACAACCACGTCGGCGACAAGGCCGATGTGCTCGACGCCATGGCGGACGTGATCCTCAAGGGCATCGTGATCCCCGACACGGACGACATGCCGTGGGAGGACGGACTGCGCGCCCTGGCCAGGGCGTTCCGCACCGCCGCCCTGAAGTACCCGCACTCCGCGCCCCTGGTACTGACCCGGCGCCTCAACGCTCCGGCCGCCATGCCGGTCGTCGAGACGGCGCTGCGCTTCCTGAAGCGCGCCGGTCTGGACGACGCCGCCGCCGTCCACGTACTGCGCGCCGTGATCGCCTTCCTGATCGGAACGCTCTCCCGGGAGGTGGGATTCGCGCCGACGTACGCCGGCGCGATCCCCGGCGTGGTCGCCATGCGCGAGCAGGACCTCGTCGAGAGCGGACTGCCCGCCGTGGCCGCCGCCTCCGCCGAACTGGCCGTCTGCGACCACGAGATCGAGATGGAGTTCGGCCTGGAGCTGCTCCTCGACGCGGTCCGTCGCCGCGTCGAAGCCCTGTCGTAACGGCGGCGCGGCTTCTCAGCCCGCCGGGGGCCGCGCCGGCTCCGGCGGCCAGGTGCCGGGCGCCAGGATCCCCGCCGTATACGCGCGGGCGACCAGGGCCGCCTTGCCGGACACGCCCCAGCGGCGGGACAGCCGCTTGAGGTGGTAGTTGACCCCGTCCGCGGTGAGGCCCACGGCCGAGGCGATCTGCGCCGCCGTGGCGCCGCCGGCGGTCAGCGCGAGGATACGGAGCTCGGTGCCGTCCGCATGCACCGTGCCGCCCGGGACGGCGGGCGCGGCTGTCTCCTTCTCCGGCGTCCCCGCCTCCGCCACGCGCACGATCACCAGCAGGTTCGGCTCGTCGAAGGAGGTGTCGTCGACCAGCTCGACACTGACTTCCCCGCGCCGCTCCACACCGTTCACGGTGGTCCAGCGTACGGCGACGGGATAGCGCGACCGGCGGTGCAGCCGGATGGCCTCCTCTATCGAGCGGAGCTGGCCCCAGCTCTCCGGGTGGAACAGGTCCAGGGCGCTGCGTCCGTTGAACGCCCCCGCGAGCTGCCCCCATTCGGCGGCCAGGGCCGGGTTCGCCCGCAGGATGGTGCCGTCGGTCCCGCAGAAGGCGACGGGCAGCGGGATGCGGTCAAACAGCGCCGCGGTGCGGTTGCGCCAGAAGACCGCCACCGTGCTGTCCGGCACCACAGAGCGGGAGCCCGTGGAGCCGCCCCCACAGTTCATAGGATTCTCCTCCTGCATGCTGTCTCCTCCTTCGGATGGCAAGTCCCACCGGGCCGGTGTCGCCTACCAATTCTGGTAGAGGCGCGGCGGTGACAATGGCCCGAACGGCGCAAGGCTTGAGACAGGCCGCCCGCCGGGTGGTCCGCTCAACAGCCTCGAACGCAGAGGGAACCCCACATGACCGAGGTCATCCTCCCGCCGCACACCGAGACCCGCTACGGCCTGCCCGTCGTCGGTCCCGCCCCTTCCGCCGCCGCCGGCTCGCTCGTGCGGGCGACGCTGGAGCGGGCCAGAACGTACGGACCGAACTTCTTCCAGCGGGTCGGCGACCACGATCAGCTCTTCGCCAGTGGGCTCGGCCTGGTCACCGAACTGGCCGACGAGCAGCGGTTCGCGAAGCTCGTGGGGCCGGCGCTGCTGAACGTACGCGAGTTCGTCGGCGACGGCCTGTTCACCGCCTTCAACGACGAGCCGAACTGGGCCAAGGCCCACGACCTGCTCATGCCGGCCTTCGCCCTCGGATCCATGCGCCGGTACCACCCGGTCATGCTGCGCGTCGCCCGCCGGCTGCTCGGCACCTGGGACCACCACGCCGCCGCGGGCACCCCGGTGGACGTCGCCGACGACATGACCCGGATGACGCTGGACACCATCGGGCTGGCCGGGTTCGGCTTCGACTTCGGCTCCTTCGACAGCGACCGGCCGCACCCCTTCGTCGGCGCCATGGTGCGCTGTCTGACCTGGGCCATGAACAGGACCACCCGTCCGCACGGCGCCGCCGACGGGACCGATGGGACCGACGGGACCGACGAGGCGTTCCGCGCCGACGCCGCCTACCTGGCGTCCGTGGTGGACGAGGTCATCGCCGCGCGCACCGCCGCACCGACGCCCGCCGACGACGACCTGCTGGGGCTGATGCTGAGTGCCCGGCACCCGTCCGACGGTACGACGCTGGACCTGGAGAACATCCGCAACCAGGTCATCACCTTTCTGATCGCGGGCCACGAGACCACGTCGGGCACCCTCGCCTTCGCGCTGTACTTCCTGTCCAGGCACCCGGAGGTGCTGCACCGGATGCGGCGGGAGGTGGACGGAGTGTGGGGGGAAGCCGCCGACCCCGAGCCGACGTACGAGGACATCGGCCGACTGCGCTACACCCGGCAGGTGCTGAACGAGACCCTGCGGCTGTGGCCCGCGGCCCCCGGGTTCGGCCGGCAGGCCCGCGCGGACACGGTGATCGGTGACGGCATCCGGATGCACGCGGGGCAGCCCGTCTTCGTGCCGCTCCCGATGCTGCACCGCGACCCGGTGTGGGGCGACAACCCGGAGCTGTTCGACCCCTCCCGATTCGACCCCGAGGTGGAGGCGGCCCGCTCGCCGCACGCCTTCAAGCCGTTCGGCACCGGCGAACGTGCCTGTATCGGGAGGCAGTTCGCCCTGCACGAGGCGACGATGCTGCTGGGCATGCTGGTGCACCGCTACCGGCTCATCGGCCAGGACAGCTACGAACTCACCATCAAGGAGACGCTGACGATCAAGCCCGACGGCTTCACCCTCGGCCTCGTCCGGCGCACCCCCGCCGAGCGCGCCGCACCGGCCGCGGCTCCGGTTCCCGTCCCCACCGCCGCCGACAGCTCGCTGCCCACGCGGGTCGTGGGGGGCACACGGCTGCTCCTGCTGCACGGCACCAACTACGGTGCGTGCCGCGACTTCGCGGGCCGACTGGCCGGAGCGGCGGGGGAGTTGGGATGTGACACCGAGATCGCCCCGCTCGACGCGTACACCGGCGCGCTGCCGCTCGACCGCCCGCTGATCATTACGGCCGCCTCCTACAACGGGCAGCCCACCGACGACGCGACCGCGTTCGTACGGTGGCTGGAGACCGCGGGGCCCGGCGCGGCGGACGGTGTGACCTACGCCGTTCTGGGCATCGGCGACCGCAACTGGGCGGCGACGTACCAGCGCGTTCCCACCTTCATCGACCGGCGGCTCGCCGAACTCGGCGGCACCCGGCTGCTCGCTCACGCCGAGGGCGACGCCTCGGGCGATCTGGCCGGTGCCATAAGGGAGTTCACCGAGCGGATGTGCGCCGCCATGCTGGCGCGCGCGGGCGATCCGGCATCCGCCGGCGCCACCGTCGAGGCGGGGCCCGGGTATCTCGTGCACGAGGTGGCCGGCGCGCCGCTGGAGGCGCTGGCCGCCCGCCACGGGATGACCGCGATGACCGTCACCGGGGCCGGGAGCCTGAGCGCGCCCGCGTATCCGCGCGTCAAGCGGTTCGTACGGGTGGCGCTGCCGCCGGGGCGGACCTACCGGACCGCGGACCATCTGGCCGTGCTGCCCGCCAACGACCCGGCCCTGGCCGAGCGGGCCGCCAAGGTGCTGGGCGCCGACCTCGACACGGTCCTCAGCATCACGACCGTACGGCCGCGACCCGGCGCGCTCGACGTCGACCGGCCCCTGACCGTACGGGAGTTGCTGACCCGCCACGTCGAACTCCAGGACCGGCCGACCGCCGGGCAGCTGCGCACCCTGGCCGCCGTCAACCCGTGCCCGCCCGAACAGCGGGCGCTGGCGGCGCTGGCGGACGACGAGCGGGCGCTGGCCGCCGACCCGCGCACCCTGCTCGATGTGATCGAGGAGCACCCGGCCCTGCGGGAGGCCCTGACCTGGCAGGTCGTCCTCGGCCTGCTGCCACCGGTCCGGCCGCGCACGTACTCGGTCTCCTCCTCGCCGGCCGCCGACCCGGACCATGTCGACCTGATGGTCTCGCTGCTGGAGGCGCCGGCCCGCTCGGGGCGCGGAACCTACCGGGGCACCGGCTCCGGGTATCTGCACACCGTGCGCCCCGGCGATGTCGTACTGGCCAGGCTCCAGCCCTGCCGCGAGGCGTTCCGTATCACCCATGACGACCGCGGCCCGGTCATCATGATCGCCGCGGGCACCGGGCTCGCGCCCTTCCGCGGCGCGATCGCCGACCGCCGTACGCGCGCCGCGTCGGGGGACCGGCTCGCCCCGGCGCTCTGCTACTTCGGCTGCGACGCGCCCGACGCCGACTATCTGTACGCCGAGGAGCTGCGGGCCGCCGAGGCGGCCGGGGCGGTGTCCCTGCGGCCCGTCTTCAGCGCGGCGCCGGTGGACGGGGCGCGGTTCGTGCAGCACCGGATCGCCGCCGAGGCCGACGAGGTGTGGGCGCTGCTCGAAGCGGGGGCCAAGGTCTACGTCTGCGGTGACGGCCGGCAGATGGCCCCCGGCGTCCGCCGGGCCTTCCGCGACCTGTACGCACGCCGGACTCCTGGCGGCGGCGAACGGGCGGGCGAACAGGCCGGCGAGGAGTGGCTGCGCGCGCTGATGGACCAGGGCCGGTACATCGAGGACGTGTACGCGGGCTGAGCCGGCCAAGGGGGTCACACGTGCTGCGGTGTCAGGCGCGTGTGGCCCTTGCGGTCGTAGTACGCCGTCATCGCGAAGCCGAAGAGCAGGGCGAGCGCCGCGCCGATCGCGATCATGGTCCAGGCCCGGGTGAGCCCGGCGTCGCCGCGCGCGCCGAAGTAGAGGAGCGCGCGGACACCGTCGCTGAGCTGCCGCATCGGCTCGAAGTGGGAGAGGAAGCGGTAGAACGCGGGCACCGCCTGGAGCGGCACGGTGGCGCCGGACGACGGCAGCCCCAGCACGATGAACACGAACATGGACACGAGCTGGCCGATGCCGCCGAAGGCGGCGTTGATGGCCTGCACGCCCAGGCCGACCGCGAGGGACGCGCAGTAGGAGTAGATCCACAGCAGCGGGATGTGGGTCGCGTCCATGCCGAGGACGGCGACGCAGGCGACCAGCACGAGCGTGACGCTGAGGACCGTGATGCCGGCCGTCATGGCCATCTTCAGCAGCAGCGTCTGGGTGCGGTTGACGGGCACCGTGGGGCGGCGGGTGTGCCAGGGGCCGATCTCGTTGTCGGCGTAGCCGAGGGCGGTGTCGACGCCGTTGCTGATGACGTTGCCGCCGAGGAAGCCGGCGAGCACGAGCAGCAGGGTGTAGTAGAAGGCGCTCAGGCCGAGACCGCTGTGGCCGCCGAGGGGGTGGCCGACCTGGGTGGTGACGGCGACCGGGTCGGCGAGCAGCAGCTTCTGTGTGGCGCCCGCCCCGGTGGCGGACGCGGTCAGCCGCTTGCCGATCGTCAGGGACGCCTGGTGCGCGGTGGCCGTGGTGATCTGGGTCGCCAGGGACGAACCGAGGCTGCCCTTGCCGGGGTTGGTGAGCACTGTCATCGCCGGGCGGGCGGTGGCGTCCGTGGTGGTGAGCGCGGCGACCGCGTCGGTGAAGCCGGCGGGGATGACCAGCGCGCCGTAGACCTTGCCGGAGTCCAGCGCGTCCTGGGCCTGCCGGAGGGTGAGCGGGCGCCAGGCTGCCTTGTCGTCGGAGCGGTCGGTGGTGATGGCGTGGGCGACCTGGGCGCCGAGGTTCTCCGGCTGTCCCGGCAGCGGCTTTCCGCGGTCGGCGTTGACGAGCGCGATGGGCAGGTCGTGCAGGTCGCGCTGCGGGCTGACGACCCCGCCCATGTAGAGCACGGAGAGCAGCAGGGCGAGCAGCCCGGTGAGGACCGTGGGCACCAGCCACAGCTTGGGACGGCGCAGCAGGCCGGTGGCGCGGGCCTGTGGGCGGGTGTCGGGGGTCGAACCGTCGGGGGCCGAACCGTCGGGGTTCGTGCCGTCGTCGCTCATGGTTCTCCGTCGTGTCGGGGACCGGGCGGGCGGGGGCCCGCCGGGTCAGGATGGGGAGAAGTACGGCGAGACGCCCCGAGCCTCGCCGTACCTCGTCCGGTTGGAGCAGTGAGCGGGCCGCTCAGGGGCGCGTCGGGCCTCTCACGCTGTCGTCCCCTCGCGCGCGCCCGCGCGTGCCTTCTCCAGGAGGACCGGGTCGTGGGCGCTGACGATCACGAGGCCGGGCTCGTCGCGCCGGTACAGCTCGGCGAGGCGGGCGTGGTTCTCGCGGACCTTCTTGCCGTCGTACGCGATGACCGCCTCCATGCCGCGCAGGGAGACGGGGACGGGCGTGCGGCCGTCGAGGGTGCCGTGGTGGTAGAACGCGTCCCCGGCGTGCAGGATCCAGCGCGTACCGTCGTCGACCCCGATGGCGGCGTGGCCGCGGGTGTGACCCGGGAGGGCGATCAGCACGATGCCGGGGGCGATCGTGCCGAGTTCCTTCGCCGCGGCGAACCCGCGCCATTTCTCACCCTCGGGACGGTGCTCGACGAGCCGCGGGCCGTGCGCCCACTGGGGGCTCTGATAGCGGATCCGCTCCCGCCGGGAGGGGGCGTGGACGGCGCCGCGCGCCTCGTCCGCGGTCAGGTGGACCTGGGCCTGGGGGAAGTCGGAGAGGCCGCCGATGTGGTCGGCGTCGAAGTGGGTCAGCACGATGTGACGGACGTCGTCCCGGCGGAACCCCAGCTTCTCGATCTGCCGGGCGGCGGTCTCCTCGGCGTCGAGGGCGGGCCGGATGAAGTGGCGGGCGGGCCCGATGCGCCGCTTGGGGTCGGCGATGTCGCCGAGGCCGTAGCCGGAGTCGACGAGGACCAGCCCGTTCGCGGTCTCGATCAGCAGGACGTGGCAGACGAGTTGGGCGCCGGGCGGGCGCATGGTGCCGCAGTTGAGGTGGTGGACCTTCATGTCGGGCGTCCTTGGGAGGGGTGAGGGGAGGGCGGACCCGGAACGGGCCGCCGGTGGAACACCTCAGCACACTTACGGTGTATGTCCACCACCACGGTAAACTTACGGCATAAGTGATGTCAAGCGCGGTGCCGCCGGTCGACGCCGGCCGCCCTCGGCCGATCCTGGACTTACGCCGTAAGGGTGGGGGCGTAGCATGCTTATATCGTAAGTTTCGAGAGTTCGAGTAGGAGAACAGCCATGAAGATCGTCGTACTGGGCGCCACCGGCAATATCGGCTCGCACGTCGTGAAGGAGGCGCTGTCGCGGGGGCACGAGGTCGTGGCCTACGTCCGAAACCCCGACGCCGTACGGCCGCGCGCCGGGCTGACCGTGGTGGGCGGCTCCCTCGACGACCGGCCCGCGATGGCGAAGGCCTTCGCCGGCGCCGACGTCGTGATCTCCGCCATCGGGGTGGCCCTGCGCGCGAAGAAGCCCGTCGACCTGATGCGGCGCACCCTGCCGGTCATCACCGACGCGGTGAAGGACGCCGGTGTCGAACGGTTCGTCCTGGTCTCCGCGTTCGGTGTCGGGGACACGGCGGCGAAGGCCTCGTTCGTCGGGCGGCTGGTCTACCGGACGGTCGTCGCCGCGATCTTCCAGGACAAGGAGGCCGCGGAGGAGGGCCTGGCCGCGACCGGCCTGAACTGGACGATCGTCCACCCGGTCAACCTCAAGGAGGCCCCCGCCGTCCCCGCCGTCACGGTCAGGCGCCTCGACCGGGTGGCCAGGGTCCCCGGCCTGCCGACGCTCCCGTTCGAGAACGTCGCGCGGGCCCTCGTCGAGATCGCCGCCGACCGGGACGCGTCCGGGCAGCGGCTGCTGGTCACGACCGAGAAGGGGTGGAAGTAGCCGAACCGCCTCGGCGCTTCCGTTCAGTGCACGGCGGACGGGGCGGGGGCCACGGGCAGCGGGGGCACGACGGCCGGCAGCGGGGGCGCGGTGAGGGGCAGCGGCGGTGCGGCGGCGTGCAGGTAGTGGAGCTGGTGCAGGCCGTACCCCTGCGCGCCCGCCTCCGCGAGCCTGTTCTCGGTCAGCGCCTCCAGCACCTCCTCGGCCTCCGGCGGCGGCAGCCGGAGCAGGTCCGGCGCCAGATGGCGGCCCACCACGCTGTCGCGCGGCAGGGTGCCCAGATGACGGTACGCGCGCAGCTCCGGCTCGGTGAGCCCCGCCGTGGCCCGGTCGAAGACACGGCGTACGGACAGGTCGCCGACGGCCAGTTCGGCCAGCGCCAGCGCCGGGTCCGCGAGCCGCTCCACCAGACGGGACACCGGCCAGTGCGGACGGCCCGCTATCCGGGCCCCCACCAGCCGTACCCCCAGCGGCAGATGCCCCACCAGCCGGGCCGCCTCGGCGCACGCGGCGGGCTCGGCCGCGACCCGGTCGTACCCGGCCGTGTGCGTCAGCAGCTCCCGGGACTCCTCCGGGGTGAAACAGCCCACTTCGGTGAGGTGCGCGGAGTCCAGCGCGCCCAGTCTGGACCGGCTGGTCACCAGCGTCGCGCACTGGTCCCCGCCCGGCAGCAGCGGCCGGACCTGGGCCTCGTCGACCGCGTCGTCCAGCACCACCAGCAACTGCCGGTCTGCGCAGACCGTGCGGTAGAACGCGGCCCGCTCGCTCAGCCGTTCCGCCGCCGGGGACGTGCGGTCGGCGGGGCGCGGGCAGGACCCGGCCGGCGCGCCCAAGGCCCGGCACAGCTCGTCCAGGACATCCACGCAGGAGCGGGGCGCGCCGTCGGCCGTGCGCAGCGTGACCCAGAGCTGGCCGTCGGGGAAGTACGGGCGGAGCAGATGGGCGATCCGGGTGGCCAGCACGGTCTTGCCGCTGCCGACCGGTCCGGTCAGCACGGCCAGTGTGGAGCGCGGTCCGCCGGGCCGGGGCCCGGTCAGGCTCTCGAAGAGACCGCGCCCGGTCCCGGCCCGCCCGCCGCCCGGTCCGGTGGCCGGGGCCAGCGCCCCCACCGCGTCGTCCGTCTCCCGCAGCCGCCCGACCAGATCGGGCAGATCGCGCGGGAGCTGGCAGGACTCGGGCCGGACGGTGGCAGGGCCGGTGCCCGGCGCCCCGCGCCACAGGGTGTCGCCCGCCACCGTCCCGCCGTCCAGCAGCGTGCGCTGGAGCCGCTCCAGCAGCGCGGACGGGGCGATGCCCAGCTCCCGGGCGAGCAGCCGGCGAATGTCGTCGTACGCGGACAGCGCCTCGGCCCGGCGCCCGGCCCGCTGGAGGGCGAGCATCTGGAGCACGCGCATCCGCTCGCGCAACGGGTGCTCCCGGACGAGCGGTTCGAGGGACTCCAGCAGCGCGCCCGGCGGGTCCTCGGCCGACAGGCCCGCCTCCGCCCGGTCCTCCAGCACCGTGAGGCGCAGCTCCTCCATCCGCTCCGCCGCGCCCCGCAGCGTCGGCGTCCCCTGGAGATCGGCGTACGGGCGGTCGCGCCAGAGTGCGAGGGCCGCGTCGAAGTTCCGGGCGGCGACCCGGGGCCGGGAGTCGGCGAGCGCCTGTCTGCCCTGCCGCGCGTGCCGGTCGAAGCGGTCGCGGTCGAGTTCGCCGGGGTGGACGGCGAGCCGGTAGCCGGGGGCCCGGAAGGCGAGCCGGCCCGCGGCGCCGGCCGTGTCCAGCACCCGGCGCAGGTGCCACACGTACACCTGGAGGTTCTTGTTCGCCGTGCGCGGGGGATCGTCTCCCCAGATGGCCTCGATCAACGTGTCCGCGGACACGACGGTGTTGGCCCGGTGCAGCAGCAGGCCCAGTAACACTCGTTGTTTGAGCGAGCCGAGAGGTACGGCGCCCGTCTGCGCGCGCATCTCCAGGACTCCCAGGACACCGAACTCCATGGTCCCCCCAAGACGTTCCGGGCGGCTGTCGTGCCGACCGGGCCCCCGTACCGAGATGGCGTTCGCCGGCCCGGCGGCGCACCCGTGGCCGGGGGCGTCCCGTGAAGCCGGTGCCAACCGCGCGCGGTGATGCCTTCCCCAAAGCCACCCGCGCGATACAGCGTCACATATCGAACGTCAGCGGTCACTTTCTGTCAAGAGGGCGAAGAGGACGAACAGAACAGAGCGATCGCGCAGGAGCGGGCCCTCCCGCACCCTCCTGCCGGAGCCCGGCCGACGTCCCCACCGGGCCCTCATCAGCGCGCCCACCGGGCCGTCAAAGGGCTTTCATACCGGCGTCATACCGGCATCAAGGCGCGGGCCCCCACTCTCGTAACCCACCGGTCCCTGACCACGAACCGCAGCGACCACCGTCCGACGAGGGAAGGATTCGCCCGTGCATCTGGTGGACGTCTTACGGGCCCGCTCGACTCCCGGCGGGGGCGTCATGCTCGCACTCACCCGGCGCTGCCCGCTCTCCTGCCGCCACTGCTCCACCAACTCCATGCTCAGCAGTGAGCAGCACGCCGAGTCCGTGTTCGAGGGGTTCGTGGAGACCTTCACCCCGCAGGAGCGTCCCGACTTCGTCCTGATGTCGGGCGGCGAGGTGCTGCTGAGGCCCGCGCTGGTCGAACGGATCGCGCTGCGGGCCCGGGAGTCGGGCGCCCGCAGCCACATCCTGTCGGGCATGTTCTTCGCCCGGCAGCCCGGCATTCCCGACAGGCTCCGGCGCGCCATCGACGCCGTCGACCACTTCTCGGCCAGCCTCGACGTCTTCCACGAGGAAGAGGTGCCCCGGGCCGCCGTGCTGCGGGTGCTCAAGCAACTCGCGGACGAGGGCAAGGACGTGAGCCTCCAGGTCGTCGGCCTGGACGAGGACGACCCGTACCTCGCCGAGGTCACCGACGACATCCGCACCACCCTGGAGGACCGCGTCCCGGTCTGGGTCTCCCTGGTCGGCAACGTCGGCCGGGCGAGCGAGTGGCTGCCCGCACCGGGCGGCGCCGCGACCCCGGGCGACGCCACCGGTCCGACGCCGGTCGCCGGCGGCCCCCCGCACCCCGCGCCCCCGTCCCCGTGCGAGATGGCCGCCTGGCCACTCGTCGCCTTCGACGGCACCGTCGTCGCCTGCTGCAACCAGAACGTCGTGGACGGCCTCGGCGGCCGGCTCCCCGCCCATCTGCGGCTCGGCGACGCCAGGACCGACAGCTGGCGGACCGTGATCGAACGCCAGCGCAGCCGCCATCTCCTGCGCGGGATACGGGCCTTCGGCCCCACCTACCTCGCCGAGCGGACCGGCGCGGAACCCGGCTCCTGCACCGGCTACTGCACGACCTGCTTCACGCTCTCCGCCGACCCGGCCACCGCCGACGCCGCAGCCGCCCTCATGGACCGGCCCGGCACCCGCGTGCTGGAGACCCGGATCGCCGAACTCGTCAGCGGCGGCGGCCCCGAAGGGCTCGCCCGCCGCTTCGGCACCCACCGCTACGCCGATCTCATGCTGCTCGGCTACCAGGGCCCGGAACCGGGTTCCGTCATCTCCGGAGAGGACAGCCGATGCGCCGTCTGAGCTTCGCCGACCTCCAGGAGGGCCGGGAGGAACGCGGCACCCTCGCCCTGCTGTTCATCACCGACCGGTGCCCCGTGGGCTGCGGCCACTGCTCGGTGGACTCCCGCCCCGACAGCCCCCGCATCACCGACTTCGCCCTGTTCGAAGAGGTCGTCGAAGGCATCTGCGCGCTGCCCGACGCCCGGGTCATCGGCATCTCGGGCGGCGAACCCTTCGTGGAGCGGCGCGGACTGTCCCTGGCCTCCCGCCGCATCCACGAGTCCGGCAAGGACCTGATCCTCTACACCAGCGGCTTCTGGGGACCACCCGACCCGGGCGACGACCATGCCGGGCAGGCACCCGCCTGGGCCCGTGCCGTGCTGCGCCGGGCCGCCGCCGTCTACCTCAGCACCGACGCCTACCACGAGGAGTCGGTGCACGAGCACCGCTTCACCGGCGCGGCCCGCGCGGTCGCGGCGGAGGACGTGTGGCTGGTGGTGCAGGTGGTGAACGATCCCGCGATGGTCGCCCGCGCCGAGGAACTCCTCACCCTGGCCTTCGGCCCCGGCTGGTCCTCGTACGCGGAGGTCGCGACGGCGCCCCTGCTGCCGTACGGCCGCGCCGGCGGCCTCGCGTCGCCGCTCCTCCCGAGCGAACGCCCGCGCTACGCAGGCGAGTCGTTCGGCAAGTGCCGGACCGCGAACGTCCCGACGATCCGCTACGACGGCACCTCCACGATGTGCTGCAACGAGATGGTGATCACCGGCGCGGGACCGAAGCGGCTGCGCCGCCGCTGCACCGACCGCCGCGAGGTCACCGCCGCGCTGACCGGCTTCACCCACGACTCGCTCTACCGGGCGGTCGGCACCGTGGGCCCCGGCCTGGTCACCGCCCACCCCCGCTACCAGGACCTGGCGGGCAAGGAGTTCGCCAGTGTCTGCGAACTCTGCTGGGTGATGGCCAAACGGGCCCCGGAGGAGCCGCGGGACAACCTGATCGACGCGATCCGTGTACTGGGAGAGGAACGGGTGGGATGACGACGACCGGACACGGGCTCGGACACGTACACGGGCACGGACGCGAGACCCGCAGGACCGGGTGCGCGGGCCTGCTGCGGGCCAAGATCGAGCTGACGATGCCCGAGTTCCGGGCCGTCAGCGGACGGCTCTGGAACGGCCCTTCGGTCGCCGAGCTCTACCCGGACTACCTGTGCGTCCTGCACTCGATGGTCCGCTCCACCGTCCCGCTCATGGAAGCCGCCCTGGACCGCTCCCGCGCCCTGGCCGCCGAGGGCGACCCCGTGGCCGAGGTACTCGTGCCGTACTGGACCCAGCACATCCGCGAGGAGACCGGCCACGACGAATGGCTGCGCCAGGACCTGGCGGCCATCGGCCGGGACCCCGACGAGCCCCTGCGCCGGCTGCCGACCGCCACGGCCGCCACGCTCGTCGGCGCCCAGTACTACTGGCTCTTCCACTACCACCCCGTCTGCCTCCTCGGCCATATCGCCGTGGTCGAGGGAAACCCGCCGGCCCGGGAGGTGGCCGACCTGCTGAGCGAACGGTCCGGCCTGCCCCTCGACGGCTTCCGCACGCTCGCCCGGCACGCCGCACTCGACATCAAGCACCGGGACGACCTCCTCCGGCTGGTCGACACCCTCCCGCTGACGCCCGTCCAGGAGACCGCGATCGGACTCTCCGCGCTGCACACCATGGACGCCGTGGTCCAGCTGTTCCGCGATCTGGCGGACGCCTTCGGTCCCGGCGCGCGCAGCACGGTCCCGCCGGTCCCCGTACCGGCCGGCTGACCTGCCGCCCCACTCCACGACCGGTCCCGTACCACCACCGCACTGTCCGGAACGTCCGGAGCATCCGAGGAAGGACGAGGCATGGCCCGCCTGGAATTCGCCGCACCACTGCGCCACCGCCCCTTCCGGCTGCTCTTCGCGGGCAACGCGGTCTCGGGCATCGGCGACTGGATGGACTATCTGGCCCTGGTCGTCCTGATCGCCTACACCTGGCAGCAGGGCCCGGGCGGCCTCGCCGCACTCTCGGTGGCCATGGCCGCTCCCTGGGTGCTCGTCGGACCGGCCGCCGGTGTGTTCGCCGACCGGATCGCCGACAAGCGCCGCGTCATGATCCTCTGCGATCTGCTGCGCTGCGCGCTGGTCGCCGGGTACTTCCTGGCCCCCGGGATCTCCGTCCTGCTCGTCCTGGTCTTCCTCAAGGGCGTCTGTTCCACGCTCTTCAACCCCGCCTATCAGACCGTGGTGGTCAGGGTGGTGCCCAAGGAGGACCTGCTCCAGGCCACGGCGCTGGGCATGTTCACCTCCCAGGCCACCAAGGTCGCCGGCCCCGCCGCGGGCGGACTGCTGGTCAGCGGCATCGGGGTACGCGGGGTCTTCGTCGCCGACGCGGTGACGTTCCTCCTCTCCGCCGCCCTCCTCGCCGGGCTCCGCCTCCCGGCCGCCGCCCCTTCCGCGTCCGCCGGACCGGGTACGGGGGACGCCGCGAGCGGGGCGGCCGGCGCGGGCCGGGGCGGCCGGGGGAGCCGGTTCGCCACGGAGTTCACCGAGGGCGTGCGCTTCGTCGTACGGACCCCCGCCCTGCTGGCCGTCACGATCAGCATGGCCGCCTCCCTCTTCCTCGTCCTGACCTTCGACGTACTCGCCCCGCTCGCCCTCCACCGGCTCGGCATCGACGAGTCCATGCTCGGCCTGGTGATCGCGGCGGTCGGGGCGGGCGCGGTCCTCGGCACGGTGGCCATGGCCCAATGGGGCCGGCGCGCCGACCCGTTCACCCTCATGGGCGGCGGCCAACTGGCCACCGGAGGGCTGGTCTGCGGGATCGGCGCCACCGTGGCCCTCGGACTCGCCGGCTCGCCCGCCATCTGGGTACCCGTCGCCTTCGGAATCGGCCTGGCCTCCTCGGCGATCATGGTCGTCTACCCGTACGTACTGCGCCGGGAGACTCCCGAGCATCTGATGGGACGGGTCAGCGCCACGACCGGCGCGGTGCCCAGCGTCCTCCAGCTCGCCGCACCGCCCCTGGCCGCCGCGCTCGCGGCCTGGCAGGGGCTCGCCTTCACCCTCGTCTGCTGCGGCGGCGGCCTCGCCGCGCTCGGAGTGGCGCTGTGCGCGTGGAGCGCCGGCCGCCGCCGCTCCCAGCGCCTCAGGACCACCGCCCAGGACCCCGCCCCCGCCCCCGCGCCCGGCACCGACCGGGCCCCCTCCACTCCGGCGCGCCCCGGCGCGCCGGTGGCACAGCCTGTCCCGCACCGTCCGCCCAACCCGCCGGAACCACCGGCCGGTTCCCGTCCAGAAGGAGTAACCATGAGCGAGAACCTGAGCGCGCTCGCCGCCGCGGGCATCCCCACCGACAAGATCCCCGCCGGCCAGCGGGAGGTCCTGGCATCGCTGTCCGCCGACGAACTGGCCGTCCTCACCTCGGTCAAGGAGCGCATCGACGCCGCCACCGCGGTCCAGGCGCACACCGAGGGCAAGGACGACCCGGTCGTCGGCGTCGTCATCTGGTAGCCGATCCGGCCGGCGGGTCCCCTTCCGGGCCCGCCGGCCCGTCGCTCGGACAAGGAGAGAGACATGACTCCCGAAGAGAGGATCGCGGTCCTGCGCGACTCCGGGTTCCCGGTGGACACGTTCTCCGCCGACCAGCGGGCGGTCCTGCGGCAGCTCGACGACGCCGAGGTGTCCGTCCTCGTGTCGGTCAAGGCACGGCTGGACGCCGAGGATCCCGAGGTCCGGGCGCACTCCGGCGAACCGATCATCGGCGGCGTCCTGTTCTGAGTCCTGCTTCCCGCCCCGCGGGCCGGGGCCGCCCCCGGCCCGCGTCCCCCTCGCGTCCGTCCAGGTGGAGGAGACCCGTGGCCCCAGCCTGCCCCGGTTGCCACACGCGTACGGCGCCCGGCGCCCGCTTCTGCTCCGCCTGCGGCCACGCCCTGCCCCCCGGCCCCGCCACCACCGTCGGCCCCGGGCCGGAACCGGTCGCCTCCCGGCGCACCGTCACCGTGCTGTTCTGCGACATGACGGGCTCGACCGCGCTCAGCGAACGGCTCGACCCGGAGGCCCTGCGCCATGTGATGCTGCGCTACTTCACCCGGATGCGGGCCTGCGTCGAGGACCACGGCGGCACGGTCGAGAAGTTCATCGGTGACGCCGTGATGGCCGTGTTCGGCGTACCCCTGACCCATGAGGACGATGCCCTGCGCGCCGTCCGGGCCGCCCTGGACATGCGCGACTCACTGACCGACCTCAACGCCGAACTCCGGCGCGAGCTGGGCACCACCGTGGCCGTACGGATCGGGGTCGCGACCGGTGAGGTCGTCGCCACCGTGGTGCCCGGCGCCGACCAGGCGCTCGTCTCCGGCGACACCGTCAACGTGGCGGCGCGCCTGGAACAGCACGCGCCGTCCGGCCAGATCCTCGTCGGCGCGGTCACCCGGGCGCTGGCGGGCCCGGCGGTGGAGGCCGAGCCCGTCGCGCCGCTGAGCGTCAAGGGCAAGTCGCGGCCCGTCCCCGCCTGGCGGATCCTGCGCGCCGCAGCACGCCCCGCCACGATGCTCCGCGGCGGCGACTCGGCGCTCGTGGACCGTACGGCCGAACTCGACGCCCTGCTCGCCCTGCACCGCCGCACCGCACACGACCGGACCGGACGGCTGGTCACGCTGCTCGGCGACCCCGGGGTCGGCAAGTCCCGGCTGGCCCGCGCGTACGGCCGCGAGGCGGTACGGCAGGGCGCGCTGGTCACCGGCACCGACTGCCCGCCCTACGGCAGCCCGGGGCCGTACGCGCCGCTCGCCGCCCTGCTGGAGGGGCTGGCACCGGGCCTGCCCGGGACCGGCGGGCCGTTCCGCGGCCGGGTCGCCGCGCTGCTCGGCGGGGGAGAGCCGGCCTCCGCCGCCGCGGCCCTGCTGGACCGGCTGCGCCGCGGCGAACCGCCCGGCACCGGGGCCGAGGAGGTGCACCTTGCCCTGCTCGGACTGCTGACGGCCCTCGGCCGGGACCGGACCGTCGTCGCCGTCCTCGACGATGTGCAGTACGCGGCCCCCGCCCTGCTGGACGCCGTCGCCCATCTCGCCGGCGGGCTGGCGGACGCGCCCGTGCTGCTGCTCTGTCTCGCCAGGCCCGAACTGCTCGACCACGCGCCGCGGTGGAGCGACACCGCGCCGACCGGGACCCGCCTCCCGATCCCGCCGCTGCCGAAGGCCGACTGCCAGGACCTGGTGGCACGGCTGCGCGCGCCTGCGGCCGGGACGGCGGGCGGGCCGCCGGGCGACCTCGTCCTGCACCTCGCCCCCGGCACCGCCCCCGGCGCTCCCGACGCCGTCACCGAGCGCATCGCCGAACGCGCCGAGGGCAACCCGCTGTTCGTGGAACAGATGGTCGCCATGGAGCGCGAGGGCGGCGACCCGGAAGCCGTACCGCTCTCCCTGCGCGGCCTCGTCGCAGCCCGGCTGGACCGGCTGCCCGGGGCGGAACGCGAACTGCTCGGCTGCGCCGCCGTGGTGGGCCGGGAGTTCCCGCTCGACCACCTCCGTGTGGTGCGCTCCGGCGAGCCCGGCCCGGACGGGCGCGGTGACGCCGCCCCGCCCGCCGCGCTGCTGGCCGCGCTGGTCTCGCGCCGGATCGTGGAACCGGTCCCCGAGCCCCCCTCCGGCGAGCCCCCCTCCGACGCGGCCCCGGCGCCCGCGCCGGTCCCCGGCGGCCACCGCTTCACCAGTCCGCTGATCCAGGAGGTCGTCTACGCGGGCCTGTCCCGGCGGCTGCGGGCCGAGCGGCACGAACGGCTGGCGGCCTGGCTCCTCGCGGCCGGTGCCGCCGCCGGCGCGGCCGAGCCCTCCGGGGCCCCGCCCGAGCCGCTCCTGCCCCCAACCCCACTCCTGCCTCCGCCCCCGTCACATCCCGACCACACCACCGCGGGCGGGCACCTGGAGCGCGCCTTCTGGCACCGGCACGGGCTCGGCCTGCTCGACCGCACCGCCCGCCGCACCGGAGCCGCCGCCGTCGCCCAGCTCACCGCGGCGGGGGCCGCGGCGCTGGCCAGGGGCGAGGTGGGCTGGGCCACCGACCTGCTGCGGCGCGCCCGCGCGGTGGACGACGTGTGCGCGGCCGACGCCCACGCGGACACCGTCGTACGGCTCCGGCTGCGGACCGAGCTCGCCGAGGCCCAGCTCGCCACCGGGCACACCGAACGCGCCGTCACCGCCTTCCACACCGTTCACACGGAGGCCGTACGGACCGGTGACGCGGCCACCGCCGCCCGCGTACGCCTCCAACTCGCCTACCTGGAACCGGGTTCACCGGGCTTCGGTACGGTGCTGGACGCGGCCCGCGAGTCGCTGGCGCCCCTCGCCGAGGCGGGCGACGACCTCGGGCTGGCCCGCGCCCGGCTGCGGATCGGCCAGGCCCACCAGAGCGAGGGCCGCCACGCCCGCGCCGTCACCGACTTCACCGCCGCCCTCCGGCACGCGGCCCGCGCCGAAGCGGAACTCGAACGGGCGGGCACCGTGGGCGCGTTCGGGGTCTCCCTGTGGCTGGGGCCCGAGCCGGTGCCGGCCGCCCTGCGCCGCTGCGAGGAGCTGCTCGTCACCGATCTGGACGGCCGGCGCATGGCGCAGGCCGCGCTGTCCTGCCCGATGGCCGTGCTGCTCGCCACCCGGCGCCGGTTCCCCGAGGCCAGGGAGCGGCTCGGCCTCGCCTCCCGCACCCTGCGCGACTTCGGCCACGTGTTCGCCGCGCCGGCCGTCACCGTCTTCGCCGCGACCGTGGAAACCCTCGACGGGCGCTGGGACACCGCGGAGACGATGCTGCGCGGCGCGCGGACCGACCTCGCACGGCTCGGTGACGCCCCCCTCCACGCCACCGCCACCCGCGACCTGGTCCGGGCGCTGCTGGAGCAGGGCCGCGCGGCCCAGGCGCGGGCGCTGCTGGAACCGGCCGGCGGGGATCTGATGGCCGCCGCCGAACTGCACGCCCTGCAGGGCCGGTTGCTGGCTCGCGCCGGCGACGGAGCCGGCGCGCGGACCCATCTGCGGCAGGCGCTCGACGCGGCTCGTACGACCGAGTCCCCGCTCTGCCTCGCCGACGTCGAACTGGACCTCGCCCACGCGCTCGCCGACCTCGCGGACCGGGCCGGCGCGGACCCGGAAGGACCGGCCCCGGCGACCGCGCGGGCGTACGCCTCGGCCGCGTACCACCGCTACCGAGCCAAGGGACATCTCGTCGGAGCGGCCCGCGCCCAACGCCTCGCACGTCCCGCACCCCCGGCCCGTCCCGTACCCCCGGCGCCACCCGCATCCCCGATTCCACCCGTACCCCCGGCCCCGGAGCGCGGACCATGACCGGCGTACCCGCGCTCACCTGGACCCTCGCCGGCCGTACGCCCGCCGAGATCGCCCTGTCCACCAGCTGGCCCCGGCGGGTCACCGGCGAGCAGGCGTGGGGCGACTCGACCGGCGCGGGCGTACGGGTGTGCGTCGTGGACAGCGGCGTCGAGGACGGTCACCCCCTCGTCGGCCCGGTCGCCTCCGCCCATGTGGTGCGCCGCGACGCCGAGGGAGTCCAGCGGGTCGTCCCCGACACCGAGGGCGACGAGTGCGGTCACGGCACCGCCTGCGCGGGCATCATCCGTTCCGTCGCGCCCGACTGCGAACTCCACAGCGTCCGCGTCCTGGACTCCGGCTTCGCCGGCTCCGGCGACGCGCTGATCACCGGCGTCCGCTGGGCTCTCGAACAGCGCTTCGACGTCCTCAACCTCAGCCTCTCCACCACCCGGCGCGGCTTCGCCGAGCAACTGCGCGAACTGGCCGACCACGCCTATTTCCGCGGCACGGTCCTCGTCGCCTCCGCCCACAACATGCCCGTCGAGAGCTTCCCCTGGCGGTTCGCCTCGGTCCTGTCGGTCGGCAGCCACCAGGACGACGACCCCGGGACCGTGCTCTACAACCCGTCCCCACCCGTCGAGTTCTTCGCCCGGGGCTCCCGCGTCCCCGTCGCCTGGCTCGGCGGCGGCACCTCCGTCTGCACCGGAAACAGCTTCGCCGCGCCGCATGTCGCGGGCCGCTGCGCCCTCATCCTGGCGAAGCACCCCGGTCTGAAACCCTTCCAGGTCAAGGATCTGCTCATGCTCACCTCGGACAACGTGCGAGGACAACGATGAACGACAACGGCCCCCTGCTGTCAGGACCCCCGGACGGTGCCGCTCCCGAGGACGATCTCACCCAGGTCCATCTGCGGATGCTCAGATCCGTGGTGGAGGTCGCCCGGGCGATCTTCGAGGCCCAGGCCGGCTCGATCTTCCTGCTCGACGAGGAGCGCGACGAACTGGTCTTCGCCGCCGTCTCAGGACGGGGCGAGGACTTCCTCGTCGGCCGGCGCTTTCCCGCGTCGAAGGGCATCGCCGGGTGGGTGGTCCGCTCCCGGCAGCCCATCACCGTGGACGACGTGTCGCGGCAGGGAGCGTTCGCCCACGACGTGGCCGAGGCCACCCAGTACGTACCCACCGCGCTGATGGCCGCGCCGCTGCTGTGCGGGGAGCGGGTGCTCGGTGTGCTGGAGGTGCTGGACCGCAATCCCGCGATGCGCACCTCCCTGGCCGGCATGGATCTGCTCGCCCTCTTCGCCGGTCAGGCGGCGCTCGCCCTGGAGCTGACGGAGCGCCACCGGGACCGCGCGCGCACCGCCGCTCCGGCGCCGCCGGGGCATCCGGCACACCTGGCGGAGCTGTCGGCGGTTCTGGGCGGGCTGCCCGACGAACGGACCGACGCCGGCCGCCGGCTGGTCGACGCCCTGCGGGACATCCTGGCCTGAGGGCTCGGGCCCGCAGGCCAGGGGCTCAGGCGCAGGCCCTGGTGTCAGGCGCAGGCCCTGAGGAACGCGACGAGCGCCGCGTTCACCTCGTCCGGGCGCTCCTGCTGGGTCCAGTGTCCGCAGCCTGCCAGCTCGATCGGCTCGCGCCAGAGGCTGGGCATGAGCCGGGGGAGGCGCGCGATGAGTTCGGGGGCGCCGGGGAAGGCGGGTACGGCGTCACGGTCGCCGTACATGTACAGGGCGGGCCGGGTGACGACGGCGCCGTGCCACGGAGCGGTCAGCTCCCAGTTGCGGTCCAGGTTGCGGTACCAGTTGAGCGCCCCGGTGAAGCCCCGGGAGAAACTCTCGGTGAGGACGTCGAGATCGTCCTCGGTGAGCCACTCCGGCAGCACCTCCGGGTCCGGCATGTCCGCCAGCCAGCCCCGCCCGGTGCCGACCAGCGGCTGCTTGACCTCGCCGGAGTACGGCGCGGAGCCGGAGGCAGCGTAGAAGAACTTGCGGAGGGTGGTCCGTACGTCCTTGCCGAACTCGGCGTCGGCGACCCCCGGGCGGTCGAAGTAGTTCCAGTAGAAACGGCCGCCGAACCTCTCGTCCATGGCGGCCAGCGGAGGCCGCGTCCCCCGGAAGGGCGGCGGCACACTCAGCCCGGCCACCCCGCGCACCATGTCCGGCCGCAGCAGCGCGGTGTGCCAGGCGACCGGCGCGCCCCAGTCGTGCCCCACGACGTACGCCTTCTCCTCGCCCAGCGCCCGGATCAGTCCGACGACATCGCCGACGAGATGGAGGACGGTGTACGCGCCGACGTCCTCGGGATGATCGCTGAGTCCGTATCCGCGCTGGTCGGGGGCGACCACGCGGAAGCCTGCGTCGGTCAGCGGGCCGAACTGGTGGTGCCACGAGTGCCAGGACTCGGGGAAGCCGTGCAGAAGCACCACCAGGGGGCCTTCGCCCTGCTCGGCGATGTGCAGGCGCACGCCGTTCACATCAACCATTCGATGCTCAACCATGCCCACGAGCGTACGTGCCGGGGTCTCCGGGCGCCGCCGCAGGCCGTCAGTAGACGTCGCGGACATAGCGCTTGTCCGTGGACAGGCGCCGGACGTAGGCGGCGGCTTCGTCGGTGTCCATACCGCCGTGGGTGGCGGCGATGTCCTTGAGCGCCCGGTCGACGTCCTCGGCCATCCGCCCCGCGTCGCCGCAGACGTAGAAGTGGGCGCCGTCCTGGAGCCACTGCCACAGGCGGGGGCCGTGTTCGCGCATCCGGTCCTGGACGTAGATCTTGTTGCGCTGGTCGCGGGAGAAGGCGAGGTCGAGGCGGTCGAGGTGGCCGGACGCCCGGTCCGCCGCCAGGTCCTGGCGGTAGTAGAAGTCCGTGGCCCGGCGCTGCTCGCCGAAGAAGAGCCAGTTGGGGCCGGTGTGACCGCGGGCCCTGCGGTCTTCGAGGAAGCCGACGAAGGGCGCCACACCCGTTCCGGGACCGACCATGATCATGGGGGTGGCGGGGTCGGCCGGCGGGCGGAAGTGCGGTGAGCGCCGTACGAAGACCTGCACGGGCCCGTCGTCCGCGCGGTCGGCGAGATACGTGGAACACACGCCCTCGCGGTCGCGGCCGAGGCCGTTGGTGTAGCGGACGACGGAGACCGTGACACGGACCTCGCCCGGGTGGGCGAGCGGACTGGAGGAGATGGAGTACAGCCGGGGCTGGAGCCGCCCCAGAACCCCCGCCCACTCCGCCGCCGAAGCGCGGACGGGCAGCGCGGCGGCCACGTCGGCGGCCTGACGGCCCCAACTCCACTTCGCGAGGGCTTCCTTGTTGCCGGGCCGCAGCAGGCGCTTCAGCTCGTGGCTCCCGGTACGGTCCGCCACGAACGTGAGCAGGCCGGTGGTGACGCGGGCGATGTCCAGCCGGGTGCGCAGGGCCTCCCCGAGGGGGAGCGGCGTGCCGTCGCCGAGGTCGACCGGCTCGTCGGGGGCGAGGCCGGTGAGGGCGAGCCACTCCGCGACGAGCGGGGCGCCGTTGACCGGCCATACGCCGAGGGCGTCCCCGGCGTCGTAGGCGAGCTCACCGTCGCGGGTGTCGAACGCGAACCGCCGGACCTCCTTCTGGGAGCCGGGCAGGCTCAGCAGCTTGTTGCCGATGAGCAGGGTGGCGAACGGCGCTGTTCTGGTGAAGGCGGCCGGCGCGGTGGTGACGACCGCCGGTGCGGGGGTGGCGGGGCGTACGGGCGGCCGGCCGTCGGCTGCCGCCAGGGCCGTGACGACCTGACCGAGCCAGCGCTCGGCGGCCTCTTCGAAGTCGGGCTCGCAGTCGGTACGGGGGACGAGCCGGGCCGCGCCGAGGGCGTCGAGGCGTTCGTCGAGCCGGCGGCCGTGGCCGCAGAAGTCGTGGTAGCCGGAGTCGCCGAAGGCGAGTACCGCGTACCGGACTCCCGTCAGCCGTACGGCCGTTGGGGCGGACAGCGTCTGCCAGAAGCCGGTGCCGTTGTCGGGTGTGTCGCCGTCGCCGAAGGTGCTGGTGATGAGGAGCAGGTCGGCGTCGGTGGTGAGGAGGTCCGGGGACGCGTCGGCCATGGACAGCAGTTCGGGGGTGCGGCCCGTCCGGGTGAGGTGCCCGGCGGCGCGGGTGGCGAACTCCTCGGCGGTGCCGGTCTGGGAGGCCCACAGGATGACCAGACGGCGGGCCGGTACCACAGGGGTGTCAATCGGTGCGGGTACGGCGGTGGCGGGCACGGCGGCGCGGGAGAACGTACCGGCGAGTGCGCCGTTCACCCACAGGGCGCGGTCGGGGTGGAAGGGCGCGCCCGGCGGCAGGACGGGAACGCGTCCGTCGGGCGGGGCCGCGGCGAGACCGGCGAGATAGCCGGAGAGGTACTGGCGCTCCGGCGCGGTCAGCGGTAGGGGGCCGAGCCCGTCGGCCGCGCCGGGGTCGGTGCCGGTGCCGGGGTCGGTGTCAATGTCGAACAGGGTGGCGAGCGCGCGGACGGGGGAGTCCACCGCCGCCGGAGCCGGAGCCGGGACGACGGTCAGTGCCACGGCGCAGACCTTGAACTCGGGTTGGAAGGAGAGCGGGTCGACTGCGTCGTTGGTGACGGCGTTGATGCTGAGATCGTCGCCGAACAGATCGTTCCAGTGGAAGGGCGCGAAGCAGGTACCCGGCCCGACCCGGTCGGTGACCACCACCGGGAGCACCGCCCGTCCCCGGCGGGAGGCGATCTCCAGCTGATCGCCCTCGCCGGCGCCGAGGGCTTCGGCGTCCTCGGGATGGATCTCCACGAACGGGCCGGGGTTGAGTTTCGCCAGCTTGGCGACCTTCCCGGTCTTGGTCATGGTGTGCCACTGGTGCTGCAGGCGGCCCGTGTTGAGGACGAACGGGTACGCGTCGTCGGGGAGTTCGGCCGCCGGGAGGTGCGGGCGGGCGAAGAACCGCGCGCGTCCGCTCGTGGTCGGGAAGGCCAGGCGCGGGCGGGAGCCGTCCTCGTGCACCAGGAGGGTCTGGCTGACACCGTCGTTGAGGTAGCGGATCGGGTTGCGGTCCGGGCCGTCGGCGGCCGGGGCGGGCCACTGGACGGGGGTGGCGCGCAGCCGCTCGTAGGTCACCCCGCGCAGGTCCCAGCCGGTCGTGGGGTTCCACGCCTGCTTGAGCTCCTCGAACACCTCCTCGGCGCAGGTGTATCCGAACGCGTCGGCGAAGCCCATCTCACAGGCCACCCGGGCGATCAACCGCCAGTCGGGCAGCGCCTGTCCGGGCGGGTCGACGACTCCCGGTACGAGGGTGAGGTTCCGCTCGGAGTTGACCATGACGCCGTCGGACTCCGCCCACAGGGTCGCGGGCAGCACCACATCGGCGTACGCGTTGGTCTCGGTCGCGGCGAAGACGTCCTGGGTGATGACGAGTTCGGCCGCTTCGAGACCGGCGACGACCGTCTTGCGGTTGGCGACCGAGGCGACCGGGTTGGTGCAGATGATCCAGCACGCTTTGATGTCACCGGCGGCCATCCGCTCGAACATCTCGACCGTGCCACGCCCGGTCCCGGTCCGCAGGGTGCCCTCGGGGATGTTCCACAGCTTCTCGGTGAAGGCGCGCTCGGAGTCCACCAGGACCGATCGCTGGCCGGGCAGTCCGGGGCCCATGTAGCCCATCTCGCGCCCGCCCATGGCGTTGGGCTGGCCGGTCAGCGAGAAGGGCCCCGACCCGGGGCGGCAGATGGCGCCGGTCGCGAGGTGCAGGTTGACCAGGGCGTTGGTGTTCCACGTGCCGTGGGTGGACTGGTTCAGGCCCATGGTCCAGCAGCTCATCCACTCGCCGGCCTCGCCGATCCACCGCGCGGCCAGTCGGATGTCGCTCTCGGGGATGCCGGTGACCTCCGCGACCTTCGCGGGCGGATAGTCCGCGAGGAAGGCGGGCATCTCCTCCCAGCCCTCGGTGAACTCCGCGATGAACGCGTCGTCGGTGTGACCGTTCGCGACCAGCAGGTGCAGCAGTCCGTTCAGCAGGGCGAGGTCGGTGCCCGGCCGTATGCGCAGGAAGAGATCGGCCTTGTCGGCGGTGGCATTGCGCCGTGGGTCGACGACGATCAGCTTGGCCCCGGCCGACCTGACCCGGTCCATCATGCGCAGGAACAGGATCGGATGGCAGTCGGCCATGTTGGCGCCGATGACGAAGAAGGTGTCGGCGCGGTCGAAGTCCTGGTAGGAGCCGGGCGGACCGTCCGCGCCCAGCGACAGCTTGTAGCCGGTGCCCGCGGAGGCCATGCACAGCCGGGAGTTCGACTCGATCCGGTGCGTCCGGACGAAGCCCTTGGCCAGCTTGTTCGCCAGGTACTGCGCCTCCAGGGACATCTGCCCGGACACATAGAAGGCCAGGGCGTCTGGCCCGTGCGCGTCCAGGATCGCCCGCAGCCGGCCGGCGACCGCCGTAATGGCCTCGTCCGTGTCCGTCGGGACCGGCAGGGCGCCGCGCTCGGGGCGGACCAGCGCCGTATCCGCACGCCCGGCGGCGGCCATCATGTCCGCGCTGGTCGTGCCCTTGGTGCACAGCCGGCCGAAGTTGGCGGGATGGGCCTTGTCTCCGGAGGCCTTCGCCGCCCGGCGCCGTCCGTCGGCGGGATCCCGCACCACGTCCAGCACGATCCCGCAGCCGACCCCGCAGTACGAACAGACCGTACGGACGCCGTCCTTCTTCGCGCCGGCTGTCACCGAACCTCCACCTCGTGCCGCGTACACGGGCCGCGTACACACGGCGCGGCCCCACGCTCCGTACCGTAGAAAGACCGGATTTCCGGTCCGTCACGCGCCGGGATCATCGGGGGTTACGCCCCGCGCACCGAGCGCGCCGGAGGCGTGTGAGGCGACGCCGGCGTGTGAGGCGACGGCGGCCCCCGGCCGGCGGTTCATGGCCGTTCATGGCCGTCGTGCCACGAAGACGAATTCCTTTCCCGGCCGGTCGGGCGCCTCGCGCACGTCCTCCACCACGAAACCGTGCGCCACCAGGTCCGCCTCGACCTCGTCCCGTTCCCGGAACCGCAGCGTCGAATCCGACGTCAGCACCTCCCCGTCCGCGGCGAAGACGTAGGTCGCCCGGAACGTCACCAGAGGCGGGCGCACCTCGATCAGTCGCGTCCAGCTCTCGACGGGGCCGACGCCCGGGATCTCCGTGACGTGGTGGGTGTTCTCGCGGGTCCACTCCTCCCAGGCGCGTACGGCCGGATCGCGGGTCTCGAGGACCAGATGCCCGCCGGGCCGCACCGCCTCGTACGCTCCCCGCAGCGTCGTCCGCCATGCCCGCGGATCGGCGATGGCCTGGGCGACGTTCCCCGTCATCGTCGCGAGGTCGGCCTCCAGCGGCGGAAGGTCCGCCGCGTCACCGTGGATCCAGCGCACCCGCTCGGCGCCCGGTTTGCCGCGGGCGACGCCGAGGGAGGCCGCGGCCGGGTCGACACCGGTCACCTCGATCCCGCGATCGGCCAGGAGAAGGGCGAAGACCCCGGTCCCGCAGCCGATGTCCAGCACCCGGCGTGCCGCGAACTCGTCCGCCATGCGCAGGTACGGATCGAGATCCGGACGGTCGGATTCGAGCGGATCGTAGAGCGCGGCGAGCCGCGGATGCGCGAAGCAGTCGTCAGCCATGCGCGCGAAGGTATGCGGAGCCGGGACCGGACCGCTACCGGGTTTCGTACGCCGGAAGGCCGGACCGGCTGTCACACGGGGGCGGCGTCAGCCGAAGCGCTCGATACGGATCCGGTCCACCGGCTGGCCCGCCGCCACCAGCAGGCGCGAGGCGTGCTCGGCGAACGCGTTCGAGCCGCACACATAGGCCTCCCACCCGCCGTCGGGCGGATCGGCCAGCAGCGCCGCCACATGCGCGGCCGACATCCGGCCCACGGGCGTACCCTCCGGCGCGGCGCGCGTGAACACGGGGGTGGTCTCGGCGCCGTACTCCGACGCGTAGATCAGCTCCTCGGGGCTCCGGGCCGAGACGAGCAGCCGCAGCGGCACCGGCAGACGCCGCGCGCGCCGGTGGCGGACCATGGAGATCAGCGGTACCACACCGGAGCCCGCCCCGATGAGCAGCGCGGGCCGGTCACCGGGCCAGGCGAAGAAGCCGCTGAGCGGGCCGCGCACCTCGATCTCGTCGCCGGGCCCGGCGACGGTGTGGAACCAGCCGGACACCTCGCCGCCCTCGACATGGTCGAGGGTGAGCTCGATGTGCCCGGCGTCGTCGGGCGGTGACGCGATCGAGTAGTGCCGCTGGGCGGTGTAGCCGTCCGCCGCGCGGAGCCGCAGCATCAGGTGCTGCCCGGGCAGATGGCCGGTCCAGCCGGGCACGGCGAAGCGGAAGGTCGCCGCGTGCGGTGTCTCGCGGCGGATCCCGGTGAGGGTGGCGCGCTGCCAGACGGCCGCCGCGCGGTTGCTCGCGGCGATCCGTCCCGGCACGGCGAACCGGGTCGGGGGGAGAGAGGTCTCAGTCACCGGAGTAGCGCTGTTCCTTCCAGGGGTCGCCGCGGTCGTGGTAGCCGTTCTGCTCCCAGAAACCCGGCTCGTCGTGGTCGAGGATCCGCAGGCCCGTGACCCACTTGGCGCTCTTCCAGAAGTACAGGTGCGGCACGATCAGCCGCGCCGGCCCGCCGTGCTCGGGGGGCAGGGGCCCGTCCCCGTACTCCCAGACGATCCAGGCGCGCCCGCCGGTCAGATCCGCCAGTGGCAGGTTCGTGGTGTACCCGGTGTACGAGTGGACGACGGCGTGGGTCGCCCCGGGGGCCGGGCGCGCGAGGTCGAGGAAGGCGTCCACCGACACACCCCCGAAGCGCACCCCGAACTTCGACCAGCCCGTCACACAGTGGATGTCCCCCCGGTACGCGGACGACGGCAGTGTGTGCGCCTCGTCCCAGGTCCAGGTGCGTGCCTCGGCCACCATCCCGCCGATGGTCAGCGTCCAGTCCTCGGGGGCCAGTTGGGGGGTGACCTCGGCGGACAGGATCGGCCAGTCGTCGCCCGCGTCGTACTGGCCGGGCGGCAGCCCCGCGTTGGCGACCCGCGCGCGTCCGGTGAAGCCCCTGGTCACGTTCATACGGGCGCCGTCTCCGTGGTACCGGTGAGCGCCTCAAGACCGGCGAGCACCTCCGCCTCGTTCCACGGCCCGAGCACACGGTTCTGCAGGAGGATCCGTCCGTCGACGACGGTGTCCCGCACATCGGACGAGTGCGCGGCGTACGCGAGCGTGGACCACGGGTCGTGCAGCGGGCGCAGATGGGGCGCCGCCAGGTCCAGCACGACCAGGTCGGCGCGCTTTCCGGCCTCCAGGGAGCCCAGCTGGTCGCCGAGCCCCAGCGCACGGGCGCCCTCGATCGTGGCCATCCGCACCGCCTGCTCCGCACCGACCGCGGTCGGGTCGCCGGCCGCCTTGTGGATGAGCGCGGCCTGCCGTACGGCGCCCAGCACATCCAGTGTGTTGGAGCTGACCGCGCCGTCCGTCCCGAGCCCGACGGTCACGCCCGCGTCCAGCAGCCGGGGCACCGGGGCGACGCCGCAGCCCAGTTTGAGGTTGGACACCGGGCAGTGGGCGACCGAGGTGCCGGTCCGGGCCAGCGCCGCGATCTCGGGGTCCGTCAGATCCACCGTGTGCGCCAGCAACAGATCGGGGCCGAGCAGCCCCAGCGAGTCGAGCAGCTCCACCGGGCGCTTGCCGTAGCGCTCCTCGACGGTGGCGACCTCGCTCGCGTTCTCCGCCGCGTGGATGTGCAGCAGTGCGCCGAACTCCCGTGCCAGCGCAGCGATATCGGTCAGCTGGGCGGGCGAGAGCGTATAGGCGGAGTGGGCGAACAGCGCCGGACGGATGCCCGGCCGGGGCGTGCGGCCGGCGAGATCCCGGCGCGCCCACTCCAGCCGGTCCGCGTAGGCGATGGAGTCGGCAGGGTCGGGTACGTCCATGAAGGTCGGCCCGGTGAGCAGCCGCCAGCCCGCCTCGGCCGCGACCCGCTCGGCCGCCTCGTGGAACCAGTACATGTCGAGCGCCGTCGTCACCCCGGCCCGGACGCTCTCGGCGACCGCCGCCCGGACGGCCGCGGCGACGGTCGAAGGTGACAGCAGCCGACTCTCCCAGTGGATCACTCGCTCCAGGAAGCCCTGCAGTGTCACATCGTCCGCGCGGCCCCGCAGCAGGGTCATCGCCAGGTGTGTATGGGTGTTGACCAGGCCGGGGAGGACGAGACAGCCGCTCGCGTCGATCTCCTCGGCCGCCGTGTACCGGGCGCGCAGGTCCGCCGCGGGCCCGACCGCGAGTATCTCGCCGTCGCGGACGGCCACGGCGCCGTCGGGCACGACGGTGCCGGCCCCGTCGACGGTGAGGACGGTGCCGCCGTGCACCAGCAGATCGGCGGCGGTCATCGGGCGTCCTCCGCCGCCAGCAGCCGCAGCGCCTCCAGCGAGACCACACTGCCCCGCTCCACACCGGCCGCGACCGCCTCGCGGTGCGGGTTGTAGCCCCCGGTGGCCTCCTCGTCGACGAGTTCGTCGGCGTTGGCACCGTCGATCACCAGCACGCCGCCCGTGGTCAGCCCGCGCAGACCGCCCGCGACGAAGAGCGCGGACAGCTCCATCTCGATCGCCGCGAGCCCCGCCCCGTCGTACCCGTCGAGGGGGATGAGCCCCGGCTGGAAGACGGCCCGGGTCCACACGATGCCCCGGTGGTGCGGGGCATCCTGCTCGCGGGCGGCGCGCTGGAGCGCGAGCACCGCCTCGGGGGTGGCCACCGCCGGGTACTCGGGCGGCAGGATCTGCTGGGTGACACCGTCGTCCCGTACCGCCGCCTCCGCGATGACCAGGTCGCCGTCACCGATCCCGGGCCGCATCGCACCCGCCGTGCCGAACCGCAGGATCGTCCGCACGCCCGCGTCGGCCAGCTCCTGGAAGAGCAGGATCGCGCCGGGGCCGCCGACCCCGTGCGACGCCACCGTGACCGGCAGCCCCCGCCAGCTCCCGGTGAACGTACGGTACTCACGGTGGTACGAGACCTCCCGCGCGCCGTCGAGCAGCGCGGCGACCGCCGCGGCGCGCGCCGGGTCACCCACGACGACCGCGTACGGCGGCAGCCCGGTACGGGGTATGCGGGTGATGGGAAGCAGGTCCTGCGTCATGAGGTGACTCCAGTCGTCCGGCTGTCGCGGCGGCGCCGCTGCGCCGTGCTGAGGAAGAGGGCGCCGAGGGTGACGACGTACGGCGCCGCGTCGGTCGCCTGCTGGGGCAGGCCGAGGCCCTGCAGCCGGAAGCCCGCGGCCTCGGCGAGACCGAAGAGCAGCGCGGCGAGCAGAACACCGATGGGCAGCGCGCGGCCGAGCATGACCGCGACGACGGCGATCCAGCCGCGCCCCGCGGTCATGTTCTCGGAGAACAACGTGACGTTGCCCAGGGCCAGTTGCGCCCCGGCGAGCCCGCACAGCACACCGGAGACGAGCACCGCCGCGTACTTGTACCTGGTCGGGCTCACCCCGAGCGTGGCCGCGGCGTCAGGCGCCTCGCCGACCCCGCGCAGCCGCAGACCCCACACATGCCGCGACAGCATCAGCGCGGCCACACCGACCGACGCCCAGGCCAGATACGCGAGCGGGGAGAAACCCCCGACCAGCGGGAGCCCGGCGAGGGACGGATCCCCGAAGGTGCCCTGCACACCGAAGACCGTCCGCAGCAGGAAGCTCGTCAGACCCACCGCCAGCAGGTTCATCGCGATGCCCAGCACCACCGCGTCGCCGCGCAGGGTGACCGCGCCCACGGCGAGGATCAGCGAGTACGCGGCGGCGGCCAGCGCGGCGGCCAGCACACCGAGCCAGGGGCTGCCGGTGAACCAGCTCGTCGCCACGGCCGTGAAGCAGCCCATCAGCATCATGCCTTCGAGGCCGATGTTGAAGACGCCCGCGCGCTCGCAGATGGCGCCGCCGAGCGCGGCGAGGAGGATCGGTGTCAGCGCGCGCAGCGCCGACATGAGGAAATCGGAGTCGAAGAACATCAGACGGACTCCCCCTGGGGAACGGGCTCCTGGGCGGTGGGCTCCTGGGTGACGGGCTTGCCGGCCGCCCTGCCGCGCAGGCGCGGAAGGCTCAGCCGGGCCGCCAGGAACACGATGACGATGGCCTGCAGCACCTGCGTCAGCTCGCGCGGAACGTCCGTGGTGCGCTCCATGGCGAGCCCGCCGACCTGGAGTACGGCGAAGAAGAACGCGGCCAGCAGGGTGCCCAGCGGGGCCGCCGCCGCGAGCAGCGCCGCCGTCAGACCCGTCCAGGTGTAGCCGGGGGCGGTGAGCGCGCCGTCGAGGAAGCGGTACGGGAAGCTCAGCACGCCGATCGCGCCGACGAGCCCGGCGAGCCCGCCCGACGTCGCCATCAGCCGGAGGGTGAGCCCCTTGCGCTCCACTCCCGCGTAGGCGGCGAAGCGGGAGTTGAGGCCGGTCATCCGGATCTCGTAACCGGCCACCGTACGGCGGTCGACGAACCAGTACACGGCCGCCGCCAGCACCACGAGCACCAGCCCGAGCGTCACGGTCGACGAGCCGAGGACGGGCAGGGCCACGCCCTCGGGGAGCCGGCGCGTCTGCGGAAGGCTGGAGCCCGGCTCCTTGAGGGGATAGCGCGCCAGATACGAGGCGAACGCCGTGGCCGGGTAGCTCAGCAGCAGACTGCTCACCAGCAGCGGCACACCGAAACGGTTCTCGCAGAGCGCGGCCACCGCCGCGTAGGCCGCGCCCGCCGCGACCCCGGCGGCCAGGGCGAGCACCACGGCCAGCGGCGCCGGCAGCGGTACGTACAGACCGGTGACGGCCGCGGCGATGCCGCCGAGCACCATCTGACCGTCCCCGCCGAGGTTGATGAGTCCGGCCCGCAGCGGAATCGCCAGGGCCAGCGCCATCCCGAGCACGCTGGTGCCGGTGGTGAGGGTGGATCCGATGCCGTCGGCCCCGAGCGCGCCGGTGAGGACGGCCCCGTAGGCGGCGAACGGATCGGCCCCCGTGCCCACCAGGAACAGCGCCCCGATGACGAGCCCGGCGAGGATGGAGAAGGTGACGGGGGAGCGCAGTGCCCCCGATATACGGGCCATGTCGGTCCTACGGGCCATGTCAGTCTCGTTCCGGGGCGGTTGCGTGGAGCGGGGTGGGCGCGGCGGTGACCGCGGACGCGGACGCCCCGCCCGCCATCGCGAGCCCCAGCGTCGCCTCGTCCGCCTCCGCCTTGCCGTACGAGGCGGTCACCCGGCCCTCGTACATCACCAGGACACGGTCGGCGAGGCCGCGTATCTCGCTCAGCTCGGCGGAGACGAGCAGCACGGCGTGGCCCGCGTCGCGGTAGGCGATCAGCTCGTCGTGGATGGCCTGGATCGCCCCGATGTCGACCCCGCGCGTGGGCTGCTCGACCAGCAGCAGCGGTGCCTCGTGGGTGAGTTCGCGGCCGATCAGCAGCTTCTGGAGATTGCCTCCCGACAGCGCCGAGGCGGGCACGTCGGGCGTGGCCGCCTTGATGCCGAAGCGCTCGACGAGACGCTGCGCGTGGGCGCGTACGGCGGCGGGCGGCAGCAGCCCGCGACGGGAGGCGAGCGAGGTGCGGTGGTGGCCCATGGCCAGGTTCTCCGCGATGGTCGCGGCGGGCGCGGTACCGACCGCGTGGCGGTCCTCCGGGACGTAGGCGAGGCCTTGCGCACGGCGCTCGGTGGCCGAGGCGTGCGTGATGTCCGTCCCCTTCAGGCCGATCCGCCCCGCGGTGACAGGACGCAGCCCGGCGAGGGACTCCACCAGCTCGCTCTGGCCGTTGCCCGCGACCCCCGCGACGCCGACGATCTCGCCCGCGCGGACGGTCAGCCCGACCCCGTGCACCCCCGTCGTGCTCAGCCCCTCGACGTCGAGCACGACGTCCCCGGGCGTCCCCGCCGGGTGGACCCGGTCCAGATCGACCGCACGGCCGGTCATCGCCGCCGCGATCGCGTCGGCGGTGGTGTCGGCCGTACGCAGCCGAGCGACCACCCGGCCGTCCCGCAGCACCGTGACGTTGTCGCTGCCTTCGAGCACCTCGCGCAGCTTGTGCGTGACAAGGATCACCGTACGGTCCTGCGCGGTCAGCGTCGTCAGGACCGCGAACAGGGCGTCGGCCTCGGCCGGAGTCAGCACCGCCGTCGGCTCGTCGAGGATGAGCGTCCTGGCGCCCCGGTGCAGCAGCTTCAGGATCTCCACGCGCTGCCGCAGCCCGACCGGCAGGTCGCCGACCCGGGCGTCCGGGTCGACGGACACCCCGTACTCGTCGGCGAGTTCACGCACCCGCCGCCGTGCCGCCGCACGGTCCACCAGGCCGAAGCGGCGCGGCTCGGCCCGGTAGACGATGTTCTCGGTGACCGTCAGCGAGTCGAACAGCTTGAAGTTCTGGTGCACCATGCCGAGCCCGGCGGCCATCGCCGCGCCCGGGCTGGCGAAGGACACCTCGCGCCCGTCGACGTGGATCGATCCGGCGTCCGGCCGCTCCATCCCGTACAGGACGGACATCAGCGTGGACTTGCCGGCGCCGTTCTCGCCCATCAGCGCGTGGATCTCACCGCGCCGGACGGTCAGGTCGACGCGGTCGTTGGCGAGCGTGCCGGGGAAGCGCTTGGTGATGCCCCGCAGCTCCACGGCCACGGGCCCCGCCCCGGCTGCCGCGGCCCCCACCCCGGCAGCCGCGGCGGGAGCGTCACTTGGCGGCCGGGTCATCGACCGTCAGCTTCCCGGCCACGATCCGGTCGCGCAGCGCCTCGACCTTCTTCAGCACGTCCTTGTGGTCGGCGATCACGCACTGGGAGGACTCCACCCCGTCCTCCAGACCCGTGAGGCTGATGCCGCCCTCCTTCAGACCGTACGAGACGGTCTCGCCGCCCTTGCCGCCCAGCACCTGCTCGATGCCCTCGGCGACGGCGACGTCGGTCTTCTTGATCACGTTGTCGACGACGGTGCCGGGGGCCGACGGGCACTGGTTGACATCCACGCCGTACGCGAACGCGCCCTTGGCCTTGGCCGCCTCGAAGACGCCGTAGTTGCCGGCCGCGGCGGCGGCCATGATCTGGTCGGTGCCCTTGGCGAGCAGCGAGTTCGCCTGCTCCTTGGCGCGTGCCGAGTCGTCGAACGGGGACTGGCCGCCGACGAAGCGGGTGCTCGCGGAGACCTTCGGCGCGACCTCCTTGGCGCCCGCCGCGAACGGGTCGCTGTAGCGCCGGAACTGCGGCGTGTCGAGCACGTCGACCGCGCCGACCTTGCCGCTCTTGCTCAGCAGTCCGGCCTCGGCGCCCGCCAGATAGACGCCCTCCTGCTCACGGAAGACGGCGCAGGTGACGTTCTTGAACGGCTTCGCCGTGCACGCGTCGATCATCAGGAACTGCTGCTTGGGGTGCGCCTCGGCCTGCTGGGCGACGAGGTCGGCGAACTCGAAGCCGACGAGCACGATCACGTTCGGCGAGGCGTCGACCGCGGCCTGCACGTTCTGCTGCTGGGAGGCGGTGTCGGAGGACTGGTAGACCTTCTGCGTCCCGCTGTGCGTCTTGGCCGCGGTCTTCACACCGTCGACCGCGAGCTTGAGGAACTGGTTCTGTCCCACCGGGTCCGGCGTCACCAGGGTGAAGGACGTCGCGTCCTTGCCGGCGGCGGTGCCGGCGTCCGAGGCGTCGGTGTTCTTCGCCGCCGCGTTGCAGCCGGTGGCGAGGAGCACCGTACCGGCAGCCGCCGCGGCGAACTGGAGTGAACGGGTTCTACGGGACATGGGAACGGCCTTCCGGGGCAGTGCGACGGGGGAGTCCGGCGGGGGAGCGCTCGGACGGGTGCGCTCGTGCGGGAGCGCGAAGCTTCATGGCGAAGCGCCGGAACGGGATCAGCGCCACGCGGGCCGGCGACGACAGACGTCGCTGGCGCACCGGCCGTGGTCGAGGAAGCGGCGCTTGGTCAGCAGCACATCTCCTCCTTCGTTCGGATGCCGTTCGGACGCCGTTCGGACTGCGCTCGGGACCGCTGAACCGCGGGTGCTGGACTTTAACACCGGTTTCCGGACACCTGTGCGACCGTCTCGAAGTGTGGTTCCCCGAGGTCATGTACGGTGTCGCGCACCTTCGGAACATCAGGAGTGTCCCGCCATGCCCCAGGAACTGCGCGCCGTCGAGTGGACCGGAAACGCCCTCACGCTGATCGACCAGACCGTCCTCCCGCACGCCACCGAGACCTGCAGGACCGCCGATGTGGACACGCTGGTGGACGCGATCCAGCGGCTCGTGGTGCGGGGCGCGCCGGCGATCGGGGCGGCGGGCGCGTACGGGGTGGCGCTGGCGATGATCCAGGGGGAGCGCGAGGGCTGGTCGCGCGACGAGGTGCGCGCGGCCGTCGCGAGGATCCGCTCCGCGCGGCCCACCGCGGTCAACCTCATGGTCTGCGTCGACCGCGTCATGACCCGCTTCGACGAGGGCCTCGACGCGGTGCTGGCCGAGGCCGCGGCGGTGCAGCGCGAGGACATCGAGGGCAACCGGGCGATGGGCGCGTACGGGGCTGACTGGCTCATCGAGCGGGTCGGGGTGGACCGGCCGCTGCGGATCCTGACCCACTGCAACACCGGCGCGCTGGCCACGGCGGGATGGGGCACGGCGCTCGGTGTCATCAGGGAACTGCACGCCCGTGGCCGCCTGGAGGTCGTGTACGCGGACGAGACCCGGCCCCTGTTGCAGGGGTCGCGGCTGACGGCCTGGGAACTCGCCCAGGAGGGGATCGCGCACTTCGTCCAGGCCGACGGAGCCGCCGCCGGCACGATCCTGAGCGGCAGGGTGGACGCGGCGATCGTCGGGGCCGACCGCGTCGCCGCGAACGGGGACGTCGCGAACAAGGTCGGCACCGTGGGCGTCGCGCTGGCCTGCGCCGACGCGGGAATCCCGTTCCTGGTGGCCGCGCCCACGACGACGGTGGATCTGTCCACGGCCTCCGGCGCCGACATCCACATCGAACTGCGCGGCGAGGACGAGGTGCTGGAGTGGGCGGGGGTAAGGACGGCTCCCCCGCAGTCCCGCGGCCACAATCCGGCGTTCGATGTGACACCGGGGCGGCTGGTGACCGGGCTGGTGACGGAGCGGGGCGTACGGGAGATCTCGGCGGGCGAGCTGCCGGCGTAACGCGCGCCGGACCGGGAGGGAGGCCGGCTCCGGCCTCTCCCCCCGCGCCTCGCTGAGCGCTCAGCGCTCCGTCAGCTCCAGCTCCAGCAGCCACTCCACGACTTCGGTGTGATGCCGGGCCTGGCGCGGGGTGTCGCCCCAGACGTACAGCCCGTGGCCCGCCACGACCACCGCGGGCATCCGCGGATCCCGGGCCGCCTCCAGACGGTCGCCGAGTACCCCCATGTCCTGGCTGTTGGTGATGACCGGGAGGGTCACCTCCACATCGTGGGTCGGCTGGCCGATCCCCTTCAGCATCTCCAGGTCCTTCAGGACGATGCCGCCGGGGGAGCGGCGTCCCATCGCCACGGACGCCACGGTGTGCACATGGACGACCGCCCCCGCCCCCGTGAGCGCGGCGACCCGCGCGTGCAGCGCGGCCTCGGCGGACGGCCTGCCCCCGGCCACCGCGGCCCCCTCGGCGTCCACCAGCACCACGTCCGCGGGGGTCAGCTCACCCTTGTCGTGGCCGCTCGCCGTGACCGCGAGCCGCAGCGGATCGCGGGAGAGCACGACGGACAGATTGCCCGAGGTCCCCCGCATCCAGCCGAACGACGCGAAACGCGCGGACTCGGCGGCCAGCACGGCCCCGGCCTCTTCGAGATCGAGTGCTGAGGTGGTGGTGGTCACGGGTTGCTCCTTGCGCTGATGGTGATCTCGTCGAACGTCCCCGCCTCGGGGTGGTCGCCGAGGTCCTGCTCGTAGTACGGCTCGCCCGGCCGCCGGATCCGGACCGCCTGCCAGCCCGCTTCGAGGGCCGCGTCCAGCTCGCCGGGCCGGTCGGAGAGGAACAGCAGCCGGCCAGGTACGTCGCCGGTCGCCTCCGCGATGCGGCGGTACGACTGAGGCTCCTGCTTGGGGCCCGCGTTCTCCGTGTCGTACAGGCCCGACACGAGCGGCAGCAGGTCTCCCTCCGGACTGCTCGTGAACCACGCCCGCTGCGCGGAGACGGACCCGGACGAGTACACGTGCAGTCGCAAGCCGTCGCCGTGCCAGCGCCGCAGCTCGGACACCACGTCGTCGTAGAAGTGCGAGACCAGCTCGCCCCGGGCGAATCCATCGGACCAGATGATCCCCTGGAGCGTCTTGAGCGGGGTGGCCTTGCGGTCCTCGTCGAGCCACTCGCCGAGGACCTTCTCCACCCGTACGGTGTCCGCGTCCGGTTCGCCGAGCAGCTCCCGCACCCCCGCGACCGCGCGGCGCACCTCCGGGTCGTCGGCCCGCTCCGTGAGCACCGCCGCGAAGCGGGAGCGCGAGTACGGGTAGAGCACATCGACGACGAATCCGGTGGCGCTCGTGGTGCCCTCGATGTCGAGCACCACGGCGTCCGCCTCGAACCGGAGGCTCACGCCGCGGCCCGGTCCTCGGCGTATCCGGCCGCGATGGTGTCGTAGTCGGGGAAGCGCCCGGCGATGGAGGAGCCGGTGAAGCTGCCGATCCAGCCGTCCTCCTCGTGGAAGAACCGGATCGCGGTGAACGCGGGTGCGGTGCCCATGTCGAACCAGTGGGTCGTTCCGCGCGGCACGCCCAGCAGGTCGCCCTTCTCGCAGAACACGGCGTGCACCTCGCCGCCCACGTGCAGATAGAAGATCCCGGAGCCCGAGACGAAGAAGCGGACCTCGTCATCGTCGTCGTGCGTGTGTTCCTGGAGGAACTTCTCCCGCGCGGCCTTCGCCTTCGCCGGGAATCCGGGGTCGTCGCTCGGGTGCAGCCCGAGGACATCGACCGTGGTGAACCCCTCCTCGGCGTTCAGCCTGTCGATCTCCGGTCCGTACGCGGCGAAGACGGAGTCACTGTCGGCGTCCTCGGCGAGATCCTCGCGAACGGGCCACTGCTCGTAGCGCACACCGAGCGGCGCGAGCGCGGCGGCGATCTCCACGGGGTCGGCGGTACGGCGCACGGTGGTCTCGGGGCCCGACTCCGGCCACGTCGTCAGCAGGGTCATGGAAGCAACTCCGGAAAGTGGAAGGAAGGGGAAGGAAGGGGAGTGAACGGGGAAGAAAGCTGCGGCGCTGCCCGGATGCCGGACACGGGTCCGGAGCGGGCGGAAGGCAGTGGCACGGGGGTGTGCGGGCGGAGTGGGGGCGTGGCGTCAATCGCGACACGCCGCGCCGGTACAGCGTCGTACCGCTGTCGCGCCTGGTGTTCCCATCGCATGCCTCACTGTCCCGGGCCGGGTGCCGGTCCCGGAATGGTAACCCCGGCGGAGCGGTCGGCCATGTGCGGCGAAGCCGTCGTCTCAGTCCATGAGAAGCCGGGCCGCCGCCGTCGACCGGCCGGTGGGCGGGTGCCTCGGGGTCCACGGCGTGGTGTGCCGTGGCGGTGATCACCTCGTACGGCCCGGTCCCGGTGCGGGCGGTGGGGGTACGGCCGCGCCGGAGCCCGCGCTGTCCGGCCGCCATCCCAGCTCGGGGGCGATCAGCTGCCGTACGTCGTGGAGGATCTGCTCGTACTCCTCCCGGCGGAACTCGTAGGGCAGTTCGAGGCGCAGCTCCGACACCTCCGCGACGACCGGATCCGCGGCCAGCTCCTCCAGGATCTGCTCCGCGGTCCCCACCACGTCCGGGGCGAACAGGGTCCGCTTCGGCCCCTGCGGCGCCAGTGTGCGCGCGTGCCGGCCGGCGGCGTACTCCCGGTAGCGGGCGCGGGTGGCGGCGTCCGCGCTGTCCAGCGGTACGATCACGCGCCCCAGCGCCACCCGGGCCGGCCCGGCGGGCCGAGCCTCCTGCCCGGTGGGGAGGGCGCGGCGGTACTCGGTGAGCAGGTTCAGCTGGGCCGTGGTGAAGTCGTCGGTGGACTCGCCGGTGACGATGTTTCCGGTGAGCAGATGGAGGCCGTTCCCGCCGGCCCAGCGGACCGAACGCAGGCTCCCGCCGCCGTACCAGATCCGGTCCACCAGGCCGGGGCTGTGCGGTTGCAGCCGTGGCCGCTGGGCGTTGCCCGGCGACGGGATCACCGTGTCAGGGCCGCCGAGATACGCGCCGCGCAGATTGTCGACGACGCGCGCGACCCGGCCGTAGGACAGGTCGAAGGCGCGCCAGTCACCGTCGTACACCAGATCGCCGAGCAGGTCGGCGTGCGGCATACCGGTGCTGAAGCCGACCTGGAGCCGGCCGCGGGAGAGTACGTCGGCCAGCGACAGGTCCTCGGCCAGCCGGAACGGGCTCTCGTAGCCGACCGGGATGACGGCGGTGCCCAGTTCGACCCGCTCGGTGCGCTGGCCGGCCGCGGCGAGGAACACCGCGGCCGAGCCGACGCCGTGTTCGAGGTGGCGCTGCCGGATCCAGGCGCCGTCGAAGCCGAGCCGTTCGCCGTACTCGAAGAGCCGCAGTGTCTCCTCCAGGCCGGTGGACGGGTCGCCGTCGTCGAAGTTGCCCGGGGTGAGAAAGGCCAGCGAGGTGATCCCGGGGGTGCTCATAGGGCCTTCGTCCGCATGGTGTTCTCCTGCTGTCGTCCGCCGGGGATCGCCGCGAGCAGTTCGCGGGTGTAGTCGTGGCGGGGGTGGGTGAAGAGGTCTTCGGGGGCGCCCGTCTCGACGATGCGGCCGGCCCGCATGACGGCGACCCGGTGCGCGATCTGCCGTACGACGGCCAGGTCGTGCGAGATGAAGAGGTACGCCACCCCGGTGTCCGCCTGGAGTTCGCCGAGGAGACGGAGGACCTGGGCCTGGACGGAGACATCGAGCGCGGACACCGGTTCGTCGCACACCACCAGGTCCGGGGAGAGCGCGAGGGCCCGGGCGATCGCCACCCGCTGGCGCTGCCCGCCCGACAGCTCCGCCGGCCGGCGCTCCAGTGTCGAGGCGGGGAGCGCCACCCGGTCGAGCAGATCGCGGGCGCGCGCGAGCCGGGAGGCCCGGTCGCCGACCCGGAACACCCGCAGCGGCTCGGTGATCACCTCGGCGATGGAGAACCTCGGGTCGAGCGAGGCGTACGGGTTCTGGTAGACGAGCTGGGCCCGTCTGCGCAGCTGTCTGGCCCGCGCGCCCCGGGCCGTGGTGACATCGGCGCCGTCGAACAGGACGCGTCCGGCGGTGGCGTCGGTCAGCCGGAGCACCAGGCGGGCGGTGGTGGACTTCCCCGAGCCGGACTCGCCGACCAGGGCGAGGGTCCGACCGCGGTGGAGTGTGAAGCTGACGTCGTCGACCGCGCGCACCGTCCGTGACTCGCCACCGCCCGCGCGGGGCAGCCGGAACTCCTTGACCGCGCCCCGGACTTCGACCAGCGGCGGCGTCCCGGCGGCCGAGGGCGCGGAGGCGGAGGCGGGTGTCGCGGCGGCCGGGGTACGCGGGCGGGCGGTGGCCAGGCTCGGCGCGCTCGCCAGCAGCCGCCGGGTGTAGGCGTGTTGGGGGTCGGCGAGGACGTCGCGGGTCGGACCGGCCTCGACGACCCGCCCCCGCGACATGACGACGAGGCGCTTCGACCGGTCGGCGGCGACTCCGAGATCGTGCGTCACCAGCAGGATCGCGGTGCCCAACTCCTCGGTGAGGTGCTGGAGATGGTCGAGGATGACCCGCTGCACGGTGACATCGAGCGCGCTGGTCGGTTCGTCGGCGATGATCAGCTTCGGTTCGGCGGCGATGGCGATGGCGATCAGGGCCCGCTGCCGCATTCCGCCCGACAGCTCGTGCGGGTACTGCCGGGCGCGGACGGCCGGTTCTGGCAGGCCGGCCCGTTCGAGGACGGCGATCGCGGCCGGCGGCGCGGAGCGGCGGGTCGCCAGCCCGTGGATCCGCAGCACCTCGGCGACCTGCTCGCCGATGCGCTTGACCGGGTTGAGCGACACCGAGGGGTCCTGGGGCACCAGGCCGATCCGTGCCCCGCGTACGGTACGCAGCTCCGCCTCCGTCAGCCGGGCGAGGTCGTGCCGGCCGAAGCGGATCGTGCCGGCGTCGAGGGAGGCGTTCGGCGCCAGGAGCCGGGTGATCGCGTGGGCGGTGGTGCTCTTGCCGGACCCGGACTCGCCGACCACCGCGGTCACTTCGCCCGGCCGCACATCGAGGTCGACACCCCGCACGGCCGGCACCGTACCGCCGCGGGTGCGGTACGACACCGACAGGCCTCGTATCTCCAGTGCGAGACCCTGACCGGGGGCCGGGCCGGCGTCCTGAGCGGTGTCCGGGCCGCCGCCCCGTTCGCCGTCCGGAGCGGCTTCCAGACCCTGACCGGCGCCCGGTGTTGTCCTCAAGTCCTCACCCGTTCCTGGGTCGTTGGTCGCACGGCCGGTCATCGCTGCCGGGACCATTCGCCGTCCAGCGCCCGTGCGATGCGGTTGGTGGCCAGCACGGTCGCGGCGATCGCCAGCCCGGGCAGTGCGGTGAGCCACCAGGCGTTGGCCAGATAGTTGCGGCCGTCGGAGATCAGCGTTCCCCACTCGGGCGCCGGGGGCGGCGCTCCGTAGCCGAGGAAGCTCAGCGCCGACACGGCCAGGATCGAGGAGCCGAAGTCGAGGGTGGCCAGGACGATCACCGGGCCCGCCGCGTTGGGCAGTACGTGCCGGCCGAGTACCGAGTACCAGCGGGCGCCGCACGCACGCGCGGCCTCGACGAAGACCGCCTGCCGCACCCGCAGCACCTCCGCCCGCGTCACCCGCGCGAAGCCGGCGACGCTGGCGATCCCGACCGCGACCGCCACCTTCACCGTCCCGTAGCCCAGCGCGGTGACCAGGGCCAGGGACAGGAAGAGCGCCGGGATCGACAGCAGCACATCGACGAAGCGCATCAGTACGTCATCGACCCAGCGGCCGACGAACCCGGCGACCAGACCGATCAGGCTGCCGACCACGAAGGCGACCGCCACCGCGATCAGCGTCGCCTTCAACGACAGCTGCGCGCCGTGGACCACCCGGGAGAACACATCACGCCCCAGCTCATCCGTGCCGAACCAGTGTGCGCCGCTCGGGGCCCGGAAGTTCTGTGCCGGTACCCCCTTCAGCGGATCCCGCGAGGTGAACAGCCCCGGCCCGAACGAGGCCAGCACCACCAGGACGACCACGAGGGCCGACAGCACCAGGCCGGGGCGGCGCACCAGGAACCGCAGGACGCGCCGCACATCGACACGCCCCCGCGATCCGGGACCGACCCCCGGATCGCCCGGACCGCCCGAATCACCCGGATCACCCGGATCGACCGGCCGCGTGTGGCCGGGCACGGCCCCGGCGGTGTCATGGACAAGACCCTGGCTCATGCGAATCCCGCTTTCCCGCCCGGGGCGACCACGATCCGCGGATCGAGCAGCGGATAGACGAGGTCGACGATCAGGTTCGTCATGACGAAGATCAGCGCGCCGAACACCACCACTCCCTGGACGAGCGGGATGTCCTGCGCCGTGACCGCGGCGGCCGTCACCCGGCCGAGCCCGTCCCGCGCGAACACCGTCTCGACGACCACGGAACCGGCGACGAGCTGCCCGACCAGTAGCCCCACGACCGTCAGCGCGGGCAGGGACGCGTTGCGCAGCGCGTGCCGCAGATGGACCCGCCACCGGCCGGCGCCCTTGGCGCGGGCGGTCTCCACATAGGCCTGATCCAGCGCGGTGAGCAGGCTCTTGGCGAGCACCTGCGCGACCAGCGCGCCGGTGGGGATCGCCAGTGTCACGGCGGGCAGGATCAGCCCGCGGGGCCCGTCGTTGCCGAAGGCCGGGAACCAGCGCAGCCGGAAGGAGAACGCCTCCACGAGCAGCAGCCCCACCCAGAACGTCGGGACCGACACCCCCAGCGGTGGCAGCGACAGCAGCAGCTGCCGCAGCCACCGATGGGTGGTCCAGGTCGCCAGCACCGCCAGTCCGCCGCCGAGGACCACGGCGAGCAGCAGCGCGGCGGCGGTCAGCTGAAGTGTCTGCGGCAGCGCGTCGGCCAGGGTCGAACTCACCGGCCTGCCGGTGGAGATCGCGTCGCCGAAGTCGCCGCGTACCGCCCGGCCCAGGTAGTCGGCGTACTGCGCCAGTACCGGCTTGTCGAAGCCGTACCGGTGCCGCAGCGCCGCGAGTTGTGCCGGATCGATCTCGGCCGAGTCCGCTCCGGCGCCGGCCATCGCCGAGACCGGATCGCCGGGCAGATAGTCGAGCACGAGGAACGACACCGTGTAGGCGGCCCACAGCACACCGACGGCCTGCGCGAGACGTGTGATCACATAGCGGCGCACGCGCTAGCCGATCCAGGTGTCGTGCAGCTGGATCCGGCTGGAGGCTTCAAAGTCCAGGTTGTGCACCTTGTCCGCCACGCCCAGCTGGGTCTGGAGCTCCACCACCGGCACGACATACGCGTTCCGTACGATCAACTGCTGTGCCTCGCCGACGAGTTCGGTCCGCCTGCCCGCGTCGGTGGTCGCCGCCTGCCGGGTCAGCAGCGACTCCAGCGGGCTCGCCGGCAGGCGGTAGGCGTTGGCCAGGGCGGTGGAGTACTGGGTGCGCAGGATGTCCGGATCGGCCCGGGTGAGGTTGCCCCAGAGCCCGTCGAAGTCCCCCGACTGCTGGACCTGGACGATCTGGGCGATCTGGAGCTGCTTGAGCACCACCTCGATGCCGACGGCCTTGAGCTGCTGCTGGATCAGCTCCAGGGCAGGCTGGTTGGTGGCCGAGTTCGCGAACCACTTGACGGTCAGGCTCAGTCTGGCGCCGTTCTTGGTTCGGATGCCGTCACCGCCCGCCTTCCAGCCGGCCGCGTCCAGCAGGGACGTGGCCTTCGCCGCGTCGAACGCCAGCCCGGAGCCCAGATCCCGGTAGTCCGGCGTGGTGTGTGCCAGGACGCTGGTCGCCGGCCGGGTGCCGGTCGGAAACACGGTGTCCGCGATCTCCTCGCGGTCGATCGCGTACAGAATCGCCTGTCGTACCCGGACGTCCTTGAGCGCCGGCCGTGAGTTGTTCAGCCCGAGGTTGAACACCGTGCCGGGATTGGCCCGCCGCGCCAGCCGCACCGGACCGCTCTTCAGTGTCGCCTCGTTGGCCCTGCCGACCCCGCCGATCGCGTCGACCTGGCCGGACTGGAGGCTGCCGACGCGCACCCCGGCCTCCGGCACCACCTTGAAGACGAGCTTGTCCAGGTAGGCCTCGCCCTTCTTGCGCCAGAGCGGGGAGCCCCAGGCGTATCCGGTGCGCCTGTCCAGGGTGATCGACTGGTTCTGTACGTAGTCCTTCAGCACGAAGGGCCCGGACCCGACGACTCCCTCGGCGCACTTGCGCTCCGGTGTCCTGCGGACGCTCGCCGCCGACTCGATCCCGAGCGAGTGCGTGGATGTGGCCTGCAGGAACTGTGCGTTGGGCTGCCGGAACGTGACCCGCACGGTGAGCGGGTCGACGGCGGTGGTGCTCTCCACCCCGCTCAGATAGCCCTGGGCGAGGGGTGCCAGGGCGCCGAGCTTCGGCACCGCGTCGAAGTTGTCCTTGACCACCTGCGCGGTCAGCTCGGTGCCGTCGCTGAAGGTGACACCCGGGCGCAGATGGAAGGTGAAGGTGGTGGCGTCCGCGCTGATGTCCCAGCTCTTCGCCAGCCACGGTGTGATCTTTCCGGTCTTCGGGTCCTGGTCGGTCAGCGAGTCCACGATCTGCCGCAGCGAGTAGATGGTGTCGTTGCTGCCCACCTGCTGCGGATCCACGCAGCCGCTGTCGGAACTCACCGCGAAGGTCAGGATGCCACCGGACTTCGCGGTGCCACCGCCGCTGCCACCGCCGGCGTCTGATCCGCCGCTGCCGGAACCGCAGGCGGTCAGCAGGACACTGGCGGCCAGGAGGGCGCCCAGCGGCGCCCATCGGGCGGGCCCGGCATCCGGTTGTGCTCTCACGGAGAGGTCTCCTACTCGTGTCGCCACGCGTCGGACGCCGTACGGATGACGGCGGCGCATGGGCGTGCCGCCCCGGGCGGCGTGACGCCGGCGGGCGGGGCGGTGTGCTGTTCGGGCGGGGGAGGACACACCGACAGCACCGCCGGACGCCGCGTGGGCGCCGACGGGTGGTGTCCGCGGTGGTGACGGGCGACGACGTACGTCGTCAGCGGGCCGTGGGGGAGCCGATCAGCCCCGACAGAGGCAGCTGGTGAAGCGCTGCAGGTCGATGTGGCGGCGGCGCGAGAACCGGGAGAACACCGTCGCGGCCGTGAGGGAGGGGGTCAGGGCACTCGGGTCACCGCTGTGCCGCATCTGCCTGTCCTCCCTGTCTCGGGCCCCGGACGGGGGCCACACACCGAACGAAAGAAGCCTGGATGTTGACACTGGATGCCGTTCGCGATCGTACGGAGCGGCGCTGTCGTACGTCAATGGCGGAAGGCGGGGTGGTCGCCGAGGCGGTGTACGTACTCCCGCAGCCGGGGGTACGGGCCGAGGGCGCCGGCCGGGCCGAGAGGGACGAGCGCCACCCACAGGTCCACATCCGCGGCCGTCAGATCCTCGCCCAACGCGTATGCCGTTCTGGAGAGTTGATGCTCCAGCAGGCTCAGCGCCCCCGATCGCCCCGCGGGCTGAGCGGCCGGTGTGAGGTGCCGGTCCAGCAGGTCACGGAGTGTGTCGATGTCCGGGGCGAGGGCCGGCGGGTGCAGGGCGGAGAGGCAGGCCCCGTCTGTTCCGGAGAGCGGGCCGGCGAGGTCGTGGAGGATGTCGGTGGTGCGGTTGCTGACGATGCGCCCGCTCCAGCGGTCGCGCAGCGCGGGCGCCGTCAGCGGCCCGTCGTAGTGGTACACCGTGGCCTCGTACGCGCCACGCAGCGAGGCGAAGGCTTCGGGCGTCTCGCCGGGGTGCGTCAGCAGTGTGGTGGCGACCGAGTCCTCCAGGCCGAGCAGGCGGAGGGTGATCGAGATACGCAGCGAGCGGGGACAACTCGCCGACAGATAGAGGTCGTAGCGGTGCGGCGCCGGGTAGAAACCGCCGGCGAGACCGACACCGATGCGGCTGCGGAAGCGGTACGGACGGGTGCGGGCCCCGGTCGTCCCGGGGCGGGGCCCCGAGACGGACGAACTCTGCTGACAGCCACGGGAGGTGGCTGTGCCGGCGCTGCGCGAAGCTGTCTCGGGCATGACTCTCCCTTTGGGGAACGAGGAGGCCACCGCGGCCTTGTGGGCGTCAGTGGCCTCATGCGGGGCGGCGACTGCGGAGCGACTGCGCTTGCGCACCGGTCCGGATCGCGTGGATCGCGTGATCGCACGGATCGGTGACGCGTCAGTAAGCGCTGGAGACACGCAGGAGATCGATGTGCAGGCGTCTCGTCAAGCCGTTCCTCGGCAGTGCCACCCCGTGCCACCCGTCTTAACCCTCGGCCGAAGACCACGGGAGCGGGGCGAACCCGCGCCGTGGGCGCTGACAATCGTGACCGTCCACGCCAGTCTGGGTGCGCTCCGTGACGCCGTCAAGAAGGCCGGGTATACGGTCTCACCTGGTGGGCACTCGCGTTGACATCCTTTTCGGGGCATGCATAACGTGCGGCGACCACGAGATCCCCCGGGCCGGAGAATGAGGGCGGCAGTCATGTACGCAGCTGACGGGACGGCCGCACGGCGGCGCCTCGGCCGCGTCGCCCCGCGCACGGACCGCTCCACCGGCCTGCCGCGCCCCAACGGCGCTACCTGTACCGCCGTGTCCCGCGGCCTCTGTCGACGCTGACCGCTTCCTGAGCGTCCGGCCACCGCCGCTGTCGCGGCCCGCACCCTCTTCCCGTGCTCGTTCCGCCGGGACCCTCCAGGCCGACTCCTGACCCACCGCCCGTCCCAGGGCTCTGCCGCGCTCCAGACAGGGAGACCCCGCACCGCCATGTCCACCAGCATCCACCGCGCCCCGTCGTCCCCGTCCCCGTCCCCGTCCTCGTCCCCGTCCCCGGCTCCCACTCTGTCCCCGAGCCCGCCCCTCGGTCCGCCGGCGGAACCGCACCTCCTGGACAACGCCGCCTGGGCCGCGCTGACGGGCCCTCACGCCTCTCTCGCCGAGCGTGTCGGCCGGGCCGCCCGCTACCCCACGGACGTCTCCCCGTTCACCGCACTGGCGGACCCCGCCGACCCCCGCGCCTGGGACGACCTGGCCGCGCTCGTCGGCCCCGGCACCGTCACCCCGGTCACCGGGGCCGGGATGACCGTGCCCGCCGGCTGGGAGACCGTACAGAGCGGCGACGGCGTCCAGATGGTCGACACCGCGCTGTACGCCGAACCCGCGCCCGAGGCGGTACGGCTCGGGCCCGCCGACGTGCCCGAGATCCTCGCGCTGATCGCCCTCACCCAGCCGGGCCCCTTCCTGCCCCGCACCGTGGACCTCGGCACCTACCTCGGCATCCGGGACCACGGGCGGCTGATCGCCCTGGCCGGCGAGCGCCTCCGCCCGCCGGGCTGGACCGAGATCAGCGCCGTCTGCACCCACCCGGACCACCGGGGCCGCGGCCTGGCCACCCGGCTGGTCCGCGCGGTCGCGGCGGGCATCAGGGAGCGCGGCGACACCCCGTTCCTCCACGCGGCGGCGGCCAACACCCACGCGATCCGGCTCTACGAGTCGATCGGGTTCACCCTGCGCCGCCGTACGCGGTTCGTGCTCGTCCGCACGCCGGGCGGAGAAGAAGGAGAAGAGACAGAAGCAGAAGCAGCGGCAGAAGAAGCCGGGCAGCCGGAAGAAACGGCGTAGCCGTGTTGTTCTGCTGGGCGACGACCGCGGAAGGGTGGAGGTGAGGCACATGCGTCCTCTCTCCCGCCGACGTGCCCCGGGAGCCGCCGCGCCCGCCGCGCCGCGCCGCCTGCACCTGTACTCGCGGACGCATATCGACCTGCTGCGCGTGGCCGGCGCGCTCTGTCGCGCCTGACCCGTTCTCCTCGCGGCCGGCAACCCCTCGAACCGGGGCCGGCTCCCTCGTACGGCTGATCAGGAAGGCGTCACCGCCGTGTCCGTCACTCCCGTGTCCTCCTCACCCTCCCCGCTGCATCTCGCCGTCGCTCTCGACGGCGCCGGCTGGCACCCGGCCGCCTGGCGCGAGCCCGTCGCCCGCCCCCGCGAACTGCTCACCGCCGCCTACTGGACCGACCTCGTCACCGAGGCAGAGCGCGGGCTGCTCGACTTCGTGACCATCGAGGACGCGCTCGGCCTCCAGTCCTCCTCCTTCACCGAACCCGACCACCGCACCGACCAGGTACGCGGCCGGCTCGACGCCGTCCTCATCGCCGCGCGGGTCGCCCCGCTGACCCGCCACATCGGCGTGGTGCCGACCGTGGTGGCCACCCACACGGAGCCGTTCCACATCTCCAAGGCGATCGCCACCCTCGACTATGTGAGCACCGGCCGCGCGGGCCTGCGCGTCCAGGTCTCGGCGCGCGGGAACGAGGCGGCCCACTTCGGACGCCGTACGGTCCCGCCGGTCAGCAGGGAGGACTACGGCACACCGGCCGTACAGGAGGCCGTCGCCGAACTCTTCGACGAGGCCGCCGACTACGTCGAGGCCGTGCGCCGGCTCTGGGACAGCTGGGAGGACGACGCGGAGATCCGGTCCGTCGCCACCGGCCGCTTCATCGACCGCGACAAACTGCACTACATCGACTTCGAGGGCAGGCACTTCCGCGTCAAGGGCCCCTCGATCACCCCCCGCCCGCCGCAGGGCCAGCCCATCGTCAGCGCCCTGGCCCACGCGGCCATCCCCTACCGGCTGGTGGCCAGGTCCGCCGACATCGGTTACGTCACCCCGCACGACGCCGAGCAGGCCCGTGCCGTCGTCGAGGAGATCCGCGCCGAACAGAGCGCCGCCGGCCGCGCCGACGAGACCCTGCACCTCTTCGGCGACCTGGTGGTCTTCCTCGACGACGACCCCGCCGAGGCCGCCGCCCGCCGGGAGCGACTGGACGCCCTCGCGGGCGAGCCGTACACCAGCGACGCCCGTGTCTTCACCGGCACTCCCGCCCAACTGGCCGACCTGTTGCAGGAGTTGCAGGCATCGGGGCTCTCCGGCTTCCGGCTCCGCCCCGCCGTCGCCGGACACGACCTCCCGGCGATCACCCGGGGCCTGGTCCCCGAACTCCAGCGCAGGGACGCCTTCCGCCGCACGTACGAGGCCGACACCCTGCGCGGGCTGCTCGGGCTCACCCGCCCCGCCAACCGCTACGCCGCTGCCGCCGCGACCGCCTGAGAGAAGAAGGAGCCCCACCGTGAGCAAGCCGCTCAAGCAGATCCACCTCGCGGCCCATTTCCCGGGCGTCAACAACACCACCGTCTGGAGCGACCCCGAGGCCGGCAGCCATATCGAGTTCAGCTCCTTCGCCCACTTCGCCCGGACCGCCGAACGCGCCAAGTTCGACTTCCTGTTCCTCGCGGAGGGGCTGCGGCTGCGCGAACAGGGCGGCAAGATATACGACTTGGACGTCGTCGGCCGCCCCGACACCTTCACCGTCCTCGCCGCGCTGGCCGCCGTCACCGAACACCTCGGCCTGACCGGCACCATCAACTCCACCTTCAACGAGCCGTACGAGGTGGCCCGCCAGTTCGCCAGTCTCGACCACCTCTCCGGCGGACGTGCCGCCTGGAACGTCGTCACCTCCTGGGACGGCTTCACCGGCGAGAACTTCCGGCGCGGCGGCTTCCTGCCGAAGGAGGAGCGCTACTCGCGCGCCCAGGAGTTCCTGGCCACCGCGAACGAACTCTTCGACTCCTGGCACGGCGACGAGATCGTCGCCGACCGGGAGACCGGCACCTTCCTGCGGGACGCGCGGGCCGGCGCCTTCGTGCACCAGGGCCGGCACTTCGACATCCAGGGGCAGTTCAACGTCCCGCGCAGCCCGCAGGGCCGCCCGGTGATCTTCCAGGCCGGAGACTCCGACGAGGGGCGCGAGTTCGCCGCGTCGAGCGCCGACGCCATCTTCAGCCGGTACGCCACCCGCGAGGAGGGCCGGGCGTTCTACACCGACGTCAAGGGCCGGCTGGCCCGGTACGGCCGCGACCACGACCAGCTGCTCATCCTGCCCGCAGCGAGCTTCGTACTCGGCGACACCGACGCCGAAGCGCATGAACTGGCCCACGAGATACGCCGGTCGCAGGTGAGCGGGGCCACCGCCATCAAGCACCTGGAGTTCGTCTGGAACCGGGATCTGTCCGCGTACGATCCGGAAGGACCGCTCCCCGACATCGACCCCGACCTCGGCGAACACACCATCGCCCGGGGCCGTGCCCAGGTACGGATGTACCGCGACCCGCTGGCGACGGCCCGCGAGTGGCGGGAGCTGGCGGCGGCCAACAAGTGGTCGATCCGCGACCTGGTCATCGAGACCGGCAACCGGCAGAACTTCATCGGCTCCCCGGCCACCGTCGCCGACACCATCAACGACTTCGTCCAGGCCGACGCCTCCGACGGCTTCATCCTCGTCCCGCACATCACCCCGGGCGGCCTCGACTCCTTCGCCGACCGGGTCGTCCCGCTGCTCCAGGAACGCGGTGTGTACCGCACGGAGTACACGGGCACCACACTGCGCGACCACCTCGGTCTGGCGGAACCCGCGCCCGGGCCCGTGACCGTCCCCGTATCCGCCCCCGCGCCCGTGACCGCCGGCCACTGACCACCGAGGGAGCCCCGTACATGTCCGACATCCCCCTCGGCGTCCTCGACCTGGTCCCGATCCCGTCCGGCTCCACCGCCGCCGAGGCGCTGCGCAACTCGATCGACCTGGCCCGGCAGGCCGAGAGGTTCGGGTACGCCCGCTACTGGTACGCCGAGCACCACCTCAACCCGGGCGTGGCCGGCACCTCGCCCGCGGTCGTGCTCGCCCTGACCGCCGCCGCGACCTCGGCCATCCGGCTCGGCTCCGGTGCCGTACAGCTCGGCCACCGCACCGCCCTGTCCACGGTCGAGGAGTTCGGCCTGATCGACGCGCTGCACCCCGGCCGCCTCGACCTGGGCCTCGGCCGCTCCGGCGGCCGGCCGCCCGGCGCCCCCACCACCCCGCTGCCGGCCGCGACCCCCGTGGTCGACGGCCGTACCCCGGGCGGCCTGCGCATCCCGCCCCGCTTCTCCTTCGCGTACCTGCTCGGCTCGCCGCGCATCGCGCTCCAGCGGAAGCTGCTCCTGCTGCCGAACGCCGAGTCGGCGGCCTACGGCGAGCAGATCGACGACATCCTGGCGCTGCTGGCGGGCACCTACCGCTCCGCGGACGGCATCGAGGCCCATGTCGTACCGGGGGAGGGCGCCGACATCGAGATCTGGATCGTCGGCAGCAGCGGCGGCGAGAGCGCCGAGGCCGCGGGCGCCAAGGGGCTGCGGTTCGCGGCGAACTACCACGTCAGCCCGGCCACGGTGCTGGAGGCGGTGGAGGGCTACCGCGCCGCGTTCCGGCCCTCCGACGTACTCGGCAAGCCGTACGTCAGTGTGTCCGCGGACGTCGTGGTCGCCGAGGACGACGAGACCGCCCGCGAACTCGCCACCGGCTACGGCCTGTGGGTCCGTTCCATCCGTACGGCGGAGGGCGCGATCCCGTTCCCCACACCCGACGAGGCGCGCGCCCACGTGTGGTCCGACACGGACCGGGCCCTGGTCCAGGACCGCCTCGACACCCAGTTCGTCGGTTCCCCGGGCCGGGTGGCCGACCGGCTGGCCCAGCTCCAGGAGGCCACCGGCGCCGACGAACTGCTGATCACCACGATCACCCACGGCCACGCCGACCGGGTGCGGTCCTACGAGCTGCTGGCCGAGGAGTGGCGCGGAAGGTGAACGGGCACCGGCGCCGGGTACGGGATCCGGCGCCGGGATCCGGCCTCGGTCACACCATCGTGACGACGACTTTGCCGGCCTTCGCGCGGCCCTCCCCGACGTACTCCAGGGCCTCCCGGGTCTCCGCGAACGGGAAGACACGGTCGACGACGGGGCGGATCCTCCCGGTGTCGATGAGCTCGGTGAGCGCGCGCAACTGCTCGCCGTCGGCCTTCATGAACAGGAAGGAGTACGTCACACCTCGGCGCCCGGCGCGGCGCCGCGTCCGGAAGCTCAGCGCGCTCATCACCAGCCGGAGGACAGCGTTGGCGCCCAGCTCACGGGCGAAGGCCGCGTCGGGAGGGCCCGCGACGCTGATGACCGTCCCGCCGGGCTTGAGCACCCGCAGGGACTTTTCGAGCGTCTCGCCGCCGACGGTGTCCAGGACGACGTCGTATCCGTCGAGGACCGTCTCGAAAGCCTGCCGCTTGTAGTCGACGACGATGTCCGCGCCGAGCCCCTTCACCAGGCCGGTCTTGGCCGTGCTTGCGGTGGCGGCCACGTACGCGCCCAGGTGCTTCGCCAGCTGGACGGCGATGGTGCCGACGCCGCCGGAGCCCGCGTGGATCAGTACCTTCTGGCCCGGCCGCAGCCGCGCCCGCTCGACCAGTGCCTGCCACGCGGTCAGGGCGACCAGCGGAAGGGACGCGGCCTCGGCCATGGTGAGCGCGGCCGGTTTGACCGCCAGGTCGTCCTGGTGGACGGCGATGAGTTCGGCGAACGTGCCGATACGGTCCTTGCCGGGCCGCGCGTAGACCTCGTCGCCCACCGCGAACCGGGTGACGGCCGCGCCCACTTGGACCACCACCCCGGCGAGGTCGTTCCCCAGGACGAGCGGGAGACGGTACGGCAGGATCGCCTTGAAGTCCCCGTCGCGGAGCTTGAGATCCAGCGGGTTGACGCTCGCCGCGTGGATCCTTACCAGGACATCGCCGGCCCCCACCGGCGGGTCGGGGGCCTCGCCGATACGGCCCCCGTTCCTGTCGCCGTACCGCTCGATCATGAAGGCCTTCATCGTCGTCTCCGTTTCCATTGGATTATGATTTTAATATTACATATGGCAGGTCATGGAATAGGCTGGGTAGTACGAGGGATGCCCTCACGGCGAAGGAGGAGGAGGCTCGTGGTGCGCTACGCCAAGGAGCACAAGCAGGAGACCCGGCAGCGGATCATCGAGACGGCCGGCAAGCGGTTCAAGCGGGACGGTGTGGACGGCTCGGGTATCTCCGCGCTGATGTCGGACGCCGGGCTGACCAATGGAGCCTTCTACGCCCACTTCGCGTCCAAGGACGACCTCGTCGCCCGTGTCGTGGCCGACGAACTGCGCACGCAGGTCGCGAAGTACGGGGAACTGCGGCCCGGCCGCCCCGGACTCGAGGACTTCGCCCGTGAGTACCTGTCGCCCGAGCACCGGGACCACTCCGGCGCCGGATGCCCGTCCGCGGCCCTGCTCGGCGAGATCGGCCGGTGCGGGGACGAGGCCAAGCGCGCCTACACCGACGGCGCGCGGGACATCGTGGCGGAGATAGCCGCCCGGCTGGCACCCGGGGATCCGCGGTCGGCCCGCGGGAGGGCCATCGGGCTCTTCACCATGATGGCGGGAGCGCTGCAACTCTCCCGGGCCCTCTCCGACCGGCGGTTCGCCGATGAGGTCCTTGAGCGGGGGGTCGAGAACGCCCTCGCCCTCATCGCGCTCTGAGGGGCGGCCGTTCCCTCACCGGGTGGCCGGCCTCTCACCTCGCGCCCGCTCACCGTTCGAGGAACTCGACGGCCTTCTCCACGAACTCCCGGTGGTACTGGAAGATGCCGCCGTGGCCCGCGTCCGGGTACAGCACCAGCTTGCCGTTCGGTACGCGCCGCGCCAGGTCGGCCGAGTTCTTCGACGGAACCATCCTGTCGTTCTCGCCGTTCGCGACCAGCACGGGCTGGTGGATGACGGAGAGATCGGACGGCTGCTCCAGCCCCCAGCGGTGAATGGCCTTGAGCTGGGCGCCGTACGACGACAGGGAGATCGCCTTGTCCCGGCCGCTGGTGCGCTCCTTGAGGCGGGCCAGGAACTCCTTCCCGGCCCTGCGCCCGTTGGCGGTGCGGGTGAAGAAGAGGAACTGCTTCGGGTCCTGAAGGGTGAGCAGCCCCCGGACGGTGTCGAGGTGGGACAGCCGGGTCACGTTCTTGATGCCCTCGCCGCCCGCGGGACCGGTCCCCGTGAGGATCAGCCGGCGGACGAGCCGCGGCTCGGTCTCCGCGATCACCTGGGCGATCATGCCGCCCAGTGAGAAGCCGTGGAGATCGACCTGCTCGAAGCCGAGCGCCCGGATGAAGGTGACGGCGTCCTTCGCCATCGCCCGGATGGTGTCCGGTGTCGAACCGGTGGAGGCGCCGACACCCCTGTTGTCGAACGTGATGACCCGGCGCTTGGCCGCGATGCCGTCGACGACCCGGGGGTCCCAGTTGTCGAGGACTCCGGCGAGGTGGACGAGGAAGATCACCGGGACACCGGACCGGGGGCCCAGCTCGCGGTAGGCGAAGGTCACGTCCCCGGCGGTGAGGGTGCGGGTCGGCGCGTTCCTGTACGACGACACCGCGTCGTTCCGTACTTCTTGTGAATCATTCATGGTCGTGTCCTCTGGGGTGGGGGGTCATTTAAAGTATGACCGTAATGTAATGAGCCCGCAAGTGAACGCGCCGACAAGCGGTCCTGTGCCGTGTTGTGTACGGAGGGCCGCTCGCGCGGTCCGTTGAAGCGGGTTCAGGGCCGATCGCCGCCTCCAGGTGCTCGCCCCCACGTTGTCGAAGAAGACGTCGATGCCGTCCGGCGCGGCCTGTGCCAGCTGCTCGGCGACCGGTCCGTCCTTGTAGTTGAACGCCGCGTCGTAGCCGTACTCCTCGGTCAGCGGCGCCAGGTCCGGGTCCGCCTTCTGGGCGGCCGTTCGGGCGGGCGTCCAGGTGTCAGGCGCGTGCGGTGGTGGGCAGGATCTGCTCGGACATGGGGATCAAGCCTTTCGGGGGAAACGGGAAACGCGGGGAAATGTGGAAACCGGGAGACGGCGCTTCGGTGTGGTGCCCGGGGCAGGCGTCGCTTGGGCGTGGTGCTCATGAGGTACGGATGGGTCTGTCTACTGTGAATGGCCAACTCCCGTCGTGAGCCGAGAAAAGGAAGCGTCCATGGACGAGCAGGGTGAGCACTTCGACGTCGTCGTACTCGGCGCGGGCCCCGGCGGGTACGTCGCCGCCATCCGCGCCGCCCAACTGGGCAGACGCGTCGCGGTGGTGGAGGAGCGGTACTGGGGCGGCGTCTGTCTGAACGTGGGCTGCGTTCCCACCAAGGCCCTGCTGCGCAACGCCGAACTGGCGCACATCTTCACGCGCGAGGCGAAGACCTTCGGCATCAAGGCCGACGGTCAGGTCTCCTTCGACTACGGGGAGGCGTTCCGCCGCAGCCGGAAGGTGGCGGACGGCCGGGTCAAGGGCGTCCACTACCTGATGAAGAAGAACGGCATCACGGAGATCAGCGGGCGCGGCACGTTCCTCGACCCCCACACACTCCAGGTGGGCGACTACGACGGCAACACCCGCACCATCGGCTTCGACCACTGCGTCATCGCCACCGGCGCGACTCCCCGGCTGCTGCCCGGCACCCGGCGCACCTCCCGGGTGGTGACGTTCGAGGAGCAGATCCTCTCCGACGACCTGCCGCCCTCCGTCGTCATCGCCGGCGCCGGGGCCATCGGCGTCGAGTTCGCCTACGTCCTGCACAACTACGGTGTGAAGGTCACCATCGTCGAGTTCCTGGACCGTGTCGCCCCGCTGGAGGACGCCGAGGTCTCCGCCGAACTGGCCAAGCAGTACCGGAGACTCGGCATCGATGTCCTCACCTCCACCCGTGTCGAGTCCATCGACGAGTCCGGCCCGCGGGTACGCGTCACCGTCACGGGCAAGGACGGCACCCAGCAGGTCCTGGAGGCCGACAAGGTGCTCCAGGCGATCGGCTTCGCCCCGAACGTCACCGGCTACGGCCTGGAGAACACCGGTGTGCGCGTCACCGCGCGTGGCGCCATCGACGTCGACGGCCGCTGCCGTACCTCCGTACCGCACCTCTACGCCATCGGCGACGTCACCGCCAAGCTGATGCTCGCGCACGCCGCCGAGGCGATGGGGGTGATCGCCGCCGAGACGATCGCGGACGCCGAGACGATGGAACTCGACTACGCGATGATCCCGCGCGCCACCTTCTGCCAGCCGCAGATCGCCAGCTTCGGCTACACCGAGGCACAGGCGAAGGAGAAGGGGTACGACGTCCGGGTCGCGAAGTTCCCGTTCACCGCGAACGCCAAGGCCCACGGCCTGGGCGACGCGACCGGCTTCGTGAAGCTGATCAGCGACGCGAAGCACGGCGAGATCGTCGGCGCCCATCTCATCGGCCCGGACGTCACCGAACTGCTTCCCGAGCTGACCCTGGCCCAGCAGTGGGACCTCACGGTCCACGAGGTCGCGCGCAACGTCCACGCCCACCCCACCCTGGGTGAAGCGGTCAAGGACGCCGTCCATGGCCTCGCGGGTCACATGATCAACATGTAGCCGGGGCGGCGGCCGGTCAGGCGACCGGCGCGGCCGGCTGATCGACACGGCCGGCGTCGCCTCCCTGGATACCGCCCAGGGAAGCGGCGATCGCCTCGTGGGGAACGCCGAGGGGCGTCGCGCTGACCTCCGACAGCCGGGCGAACTGCTCGGCGGTCAACTGGACGTCGAGAGCGCCCAGATAGCTGTCGAGCTGGGTGAGGCCGCGCGGCCCGATGATCGGGACGAGCGAGGTCGCGGACCGGGCGGCGCGCTCCCGTACCCAGGCCACCGCCACCTGGGCGGGTGTCGCGCCGGTCTCCTCGGCGACGGCCAGGACGGCGTCGACGACGGCGGTCTTCTGGTCGGTGCTCTCCGTGTGGATCACCGCCCCCAGGTCGCTCAGCCGCCCCTCGGTGCCGCGCCGGTACTTACCCGTGAGCAGCCCGCCGCCGAGCGGGGACCACAGGGCGGCGCCGAGTCCGAGGCTCTCGGCCATCGGGAGCAGTTCGCGGTCGGCGGTCCGCTCCACGAGGCTGTACTCGTTCTGGATGCCCACGACGGGCGCCCAGTTCCTGAGGTCCGCGAGGGCCACGGCCCGGGAGACGCGCCAGGCGGGGAAGTTGGAGAGACCGATGTGGTGGATCTTGCCGGAACTCACCAGGTCGTCGAGCCCGCGCAGGATCTCCTCGATCGGGGTGAGCTCGTCGGGGAAGTGCACCCAGAGCAGGTCGATGTAGTCGGTACCCAGGCGCTTGAGGCTGGCCTCCACCGAAGTGACCATGTTCTTGCGGCTGTTGCCCGTCCTGGAGATGCTCGGCTGCGGCGCCGCCCCGAGGGTGAACTTGGTGGCCAGGACGTAGTGGTCCCGGTCGGCGGAGATGAACTTCCCCGTCAGCTGCTCCGACTCGCCGAACTGGTAGGCGTCCGCGGTGTCGAGGAAGGTGCCGCCCGCTTCGGTGAACCGGTCGAAGATACGGCGCGCCTCGTCGGGCTCGGCCCCGGCGCCCCAGCCGGTGCCGAAGTTCGCCGTGCCGAGCGCGTACTCGGACACGCGCAGTCCGGTCAGGTGTCCAAAGGTCGTGTAACGCATCAGGTCTGTCCTTACTTCAAAGAAGCGGGAAGCGGGAAGCGGGGATCGCGGGGGCGCTGCTCACGCGGCGTTCGGCGAGGTGGCCAGGGTCTGCTTCACGTACCGGGTGGTCTCGTCGGCGAGGATCTCGGGCAGACCCGTCTCGATGCCGTGCAGGGCCTGCGCGGCGACCTCCGCGGGGTCGGCCTTCTGGTCGGCGGGGATGCCCGCGGCCATGTCCGTGTCCATGTATCCGACGTGCAGCGCCGAGACGGTGATGCCGCGCGGCGCCAGTTCCTCCCGGGCCGCGTCGGTCAGTGCCCATGCCGCGGCCTTGGCCGCCGCGTAGGAGCCGAGGGCTGCGGGGTGCAGCCAGGACAGGACGGACAGGACGTTGAGTACGGCGCCGCCGCCGTTGCCCTCGATGACGGGGGTGAAGGCGCGCGTCACGGCGAGCGGACCGAAGAAGTTCGTCTCCATCTCCAGGCGCACCGCGTCCGGTTCGCCCGCGATCAGCGGCGTGGCGGTGGAGATGCCCGCGTTGTTGACCAGCAGGGTCGCGTCGGACGCGGTGCGTGCCGCGGCCCGGATCGACTCGTCGTCCGTCACGTCCAGCCGCAGCGGGACGACGCCCGGCAGGTCCACCGTCTCGGGCCGGCGGGCCGCCGCGTACACCTTCGCGCCGCGCGCCACGAGCTGCGCGGCCAGATGCCGGCCGAGCCCCCGGTTGGCGCCGGTGACCACCACGACCGCGTCCTTCAGTTCCATGTCCACTCCCAGCGTCGTGGCCGCCGTCAGGACGGCCCGCCATCATTAGATTACGACTACAATCTAAACCCTCGCCTAGGATAGATGTCAAGCGAAATCAATCGGGAGGTGGCTGATGGGCCGCGTATCGCAGGCGCAAGCCGAGGAGAACCGCCGGCGGGTCGTGGAGACCGCTTCCCGGCTGTTCCGGGAGCAGGGAACCCATGTCAGCGTCGCCGACCTCATGAAGGCGGCCGGCCTGACCCACGGCGGCTTCTACAAGCAGTTCGCCTCCAAGGAAGCGCTCGTCGACGAGGCCACCGCTCACGCCTTCGGTGAGCTCGGCCGGCTCCACCACGACGGACTCGCGCGGCACGACGGGCGGCGGGACGAGGCCCAGCGGGCGCTGATCGACACCTATCTCTCCGTCCAGCACCGCGACAGCGCGGCTGACGGCTGCCCCGTCGCCGCGCTCGCCACCGACATGGCGCGCGAACCCGAGGACCGCGAGGCCCGCCGCACCTACACGGAGGGAGCGCGCGACTTCGCCGAGCGGCTGGCGACCGAGGACCAGGACGGCATCGCCCGGCTCTGCACCATGCTCGGCGCACTGGTCCTGTCCCGGGCCACCAAGGGCTCCCCGCTCTCCGAGGAGATCCTTGCCGCCGCGCGCGCGGCATTGACGGAATCCGGCTGAACGCGCCCCGGTACGGGGGACACTGGTGATCCCGCGGGGCTGGACGGCGGCTCCTGAGGTGAACCGAGGAAAAGGAAGAAGGCGGAGCCCGTATGACCACTCAGCCCTTCGTACGCCCGTACCGCCCCACGGACCGGCAGGATCTCTACGACATCTGTATCCGGACGGGTGAAGAGGGCGGCGACGCCCGCCACTTGTACGAGGACCACGGGCTGCTGCCCAGCGTCTTCGCCGGTCCGTACGCGGAACTCGAACCGGGTCTGGTCTTTGTCGTCGACGGCGGTGACGGCCGGCCCGTCGGCTACATCCTCGGGACCTCGGACACCGAGTTGTTCGTGGAACGCTTCCGTACGGAGTGGCTGCCCGCCGTCGCGGAGCGCTATCCGCATCCTGCCGGGCCCCCGCTCACACCGGCCGACCGGATCGCCGTGCTCCTGCACCGCCCCGAGCGCATGCTGCTGCCCGAGCTGACCTCGTACCCCGCACATCTCCACATCGACCTGCTGCCGGGGCACCAGCGCGCGGGATTCGGGCGCGCGCTGATGACACGGTTCCTCGGCGCGCTCGCCGAGAAGGGCGTACCGGCCGTCCACCTGGGGATGTCCCCGGCCAACACCCGGGCACGGGCGTTCTACGACCGGGTGGGGTTCCAGGAGATTCCGGTACAGGACGCGGGCCCGGTGACCTACCTCGGCCGCGCCACCGGGGGCGGTGTGTAGCGGGTACGCGTGGACGGGGCCGCCGTTGTTGACAGGTCTGGTTAAGGGGATTAGCTTTTGGCTAAAGAGGTTAGCCAAGCTTGAGGGGGATGCCATGACCGGGACCCAGTACCTCGCCGTCGACGGCGGCACGATCGCCTACGAGGTGGCGGGTTCCGGCCCGCTGATCGTTCTCGCGCACGGGATGGGCGACAGCCGGGCCGCGTACCGGGCCGTCACGCCTCGGCTGGTGGCGGCGGGGCATCGGGTCGCGGCGGTCGATCTGCGCGGCTGCGGCGAGTCCAGCGTCGGGTGGCCGGCCTGGAGCCGCACCGCCATCGCCGGGGACCTGCTCGCCGTGATCCGCCATCTGGGCGGCCCGGCCGTGCTCGTCGGCCACTCGATCTCCGGCGGCGCCGCCACCATCGCCGCGGCCAAGGAGCCCGCGCTGATCAGCGCCGTCGTCGAGCTGGCGCCGTTCACCCGCAAGCAGTCCGTCCGCCTCGGCGACCTGCGCGTGAAGCGCTTCCGGCAGGCCATGCTGCGGCTGCTCGGCGCGGGCGGGCTCGGCAGCGTACGGCTCTGGCGCTCGTACCTCGATGTGGCCTACCCCGGCGTGAAGCCGGCCGACTGGGCCGAGCGGCTCGGCCGCATCGACTCCCTGCTGCGCGAGCCGGGCCGGGTCAAGGCCATGCGGGGTATGGGCGGCAGCGCCCCGACCGACGCCGGTGAGCAACTCGGCAACGTACAGTGCCCGGTTCTCGTCGTGATGGGCACACTCGACCCGGACTGGGCCGACCCGCACGCCGAGGGCTCCGCGATCGTCGACGCCCTGCCGTCCGGCCTCGGCCGCCTTGAGATGATCGAGGGCGCCGGGCACTACCCGCACGACCAGTTCCCCGATCAGGTGGTTTCGCTCATGCTCGCTCTTCTCCGGCCGGACGACGCTCGTGCCTAGGGCGGGACTGGCCCCGGCGGCCGTGGTCGCGGCCGGCGCCGCGCTCGCCGACGAGGTGGGTTTCGGCCGTCTGACGATGAGTCTGCTGGCCGAGCGGGTGGGCGTGCGCACCCCGTCCCTGTACAAGCACGTCGGCGGCCAGGAAGACCTCAACCGGCGTATCGCGGCCCTGGCGTTGAGCGAGGCCGCCGACGCCGTGGGCGGCGCGGTCCAGGGGTACGCGGGCCGCGATGCCCTCGCCGCCGCGGCCCGCGCCTTCCGCGCCTTCGTCCTGGCGCACCCCGGCCGGTACGCCGCGACGATCGGTGTGGAACCCTCAGGCCCGGACGATCCGCTGGCCACCGCGGGACAGCGGCTGCTCGACGCGTTCACCGCGGTCCTGCGCGGCTACGAGATCGCGGAGCCGGACGTGGACCACGCCCTGCGCATGCTCCGCAGCCTCTGCCACGGCTTCGCCACGCTGCAGTCGGCCAACGGCTTCCAGTGGAGCGCCGACATCGACGAGAGCTTCGAGTGGCTGATCGCCTTCACCGACCGGGGCCTGCGCGCCCTCTGACCCGCTGATCCCGCTGATCCGGCACCGGCCGGGAGTGTCATCTCACCGGTCGAGCACGGCCGCACACACACCGCCGTCGACCAGGATGTCGATGCCGTTGAGGAAGCTCGCCTCCTCCGACAGCATGAAGGCGACGACGGATGCGATCTCCTCCGACCGGCCGGTGCGGCCGAGCGGCGTCGCCTCGATCAGCTTCCGCATCGACGCGTGCGCGGCGGCCTCCTGCTGACCCTGAGGGGTGTCGATGACGCCGGGCGACAGGGAACAGGCACGGGCGCCGACCGGTCCGAGCCGGATCGCCTCCTTGCGGGCGAAGCGTTGCACGCCGTACTTGGCCCACGGGTAGGCGAGCGCGGTGTTCTCGATGTCCGGGCCGACGGCGTCGCGGATCCGCGCCAGAAAGTCCGGCCGCAGCGGGTCGTCGAGAATCGCGGCGATCTCCGGGGAGGGGGAGATGTTCGCGAGCATCGCGGACATCGAGGCGAAGTACACATGGGCCGTGCCCGCGGTGGCCAGCGGGCGCAGCGCCTCGGCCAGGAGGGCGGTGCCGACGAGGTCGACCTCGAAGATACGGCGCCAGTCGGCCATGGTGGGGGAGATGCCCGCCGCGTGGGCGACGGCGCGCAGTGTGCCGAGCCCGCCGACCCGTTCGGCGAGCCGGGCCAGGCCCTCGCGGTCGGTGACGTCGAGGGCGAACGGCTCGGCGACGGCCCGGTGGCCGGCGTCGTTGAGGTCCTTCGCGACCGCCGCCGCTCCCGCCTCGTCCCGGTCGACGAGCAGCAGCACGTCCACCGTATTGGCGAGCCGGCGCGCGCACGCCTCTCCCATCCCGCGTCCGGCTCCGGTGGCTATACCTACAGTTGTCATGCTCACTCCTGGGGGAAACGTCTGGATGTGCGTGTGTGTGGTTGCGCGCGTGGCTACAGGGTCCAGCCGTGCTCCAGGGACGGCCGGGCCGCCCTGGAGACCAGTTCCACCCGGAAGCCCGTCTGCTCGGCACTGCGCAGGAACACGAAGAACGGAGCGCCGTCGGCACCCCTGCGGGTCGCCTCCGTCACGTAGCCGTGGCGTACGAGCTCGGCGGCGTCGCCCGCGACATCGTCGGACCAGTAGCCGAAGTGATGGATACCGGAACCGGCCGTCGGCTCCCACAGGGTCCCGGGGATGCGACGGATGATCTCCAGCCGGGGCGCGGTGTCCTCGGGGCCGGCGCTCGACCGCGAGTACGTGCACCGGAAGTCGAGGACGGTGTCGCCGCCGGCCGGCAGGTTCACCTCGGTGGCCCCGCCCATCTCGGCGCACCACTCGAACCCGAACAGCCGGGAGAGCTGGTCCTTCGTCGCGTGGAAGTCCTCCGCGACGATGCCTACGTGGAACTGGTCCTCGGGCCTCAGGATGCCGGTCATGGTGACTCCTCGGGTGCGGGACTCCGGAGGTACGGAGATACCGGAACAGGTGGTAGAGCGCGGTCACGTGCACTCAAGTGCGCGATCACCTGTAGCAAAGCCGGGAAGTCTGACTTCTTCCGGACGTCTCCCGGAACCCGGAGAACGTGGCCCGGGTCAGTCACACGTCAGTGTGATGCGGCACCCGTCACGCGGTGGGTTGTCCGACCGTGTAGCCGAAGCCCCGGCGCGTGTGGATCAGCGCGGGTCCCTCCTGCGCCACCTTCTGCCGCAGCCGGGAGACGAGTTTCTCGATGGCCTCGTCCGCGCGGAGGTCGCCCCAGACATGCCGGCTGATCTGCTCCTTCGACAGCACCTGTCCGGCGTTGACCAGCATGTAGCGCAGAAGCCGGTACTCGGCGGGGGTCAGATCGAGCGGCCGGGAACCGCGCCGGGCCCGGCACGTCGCGTCGTCCAGGACCAGATCGCGGTAGCGCGGCATCGCCGGCCGCTGCCCGGAACGACGGTTTCCCAGGAGGAGGATCTGGACCCGGGCGAGGATTTCGGGGGCCCGGAAGGGCTTGGTGACGTAGTCCTCCGCGCCTCCGCCGAGTTCGGGCAGGAGTGTGTGGAGATAGTCGCAGGTGATCAGGAAGAGCAGCGGCGGACGGTTCTCCAGTACGAGGCGACGGCCCCGGGCGAGGTCCTTGTTGTCCGGCAGTACGGCGTCCCAGACCACCAGGTCGAACCGCGCCCGCTTGAGCCGTGCCACTCCCTCGGAAGCGCTGCCGGCCGCGTCGACGCGGTAGCCCGCCGACTCCAGTGTCGAGACGAGCAGTTCGGTGTCTCCGGGATCGCCCGCCACGACGAGAACGTCCTGCCCGTCCCCTCGGGCCACATCGGCAGTTCCGTGCATGACCAGTCCCTTCCCGTCATCACTTGCTTGAGTATAGCAAGCATCCATGGTGTGTGACCGGTGTCACAGAAAAGGGAAAACCCGCGGCCCGGCCCCCGCGTCTAGCAGGCGTGAGAACACTCAGGAGAGCGCCGCTGCACGAACTGGACGAGGAACGTCTCGTCCGGCTCGCGGCCAAGGGCGACCGCGCGGCCTTCGAGGAGCTGTACCGGCGTACGTCGCCGTGGATGGCGGTGCGGCTGCGCCGGCGCTGCGCGGATGAACAGATCGTCGCCGAGGTCATGCAGGAGACCTATCTGGCGGTGTGGCGAGCGGCGGGCGCGTTCGCCGGGGCCGCCGCCGGCGGCTCGGCCGTCGGCTGGCTGTGGACGATCGCGGCCCGCCGCCTGGTCGACGCGTTCCGGCGCCGGGCCCACCACGCGGAGCCGCCGCCGGCCGCGGCCGTACCCGACGTGGCGCCCGCCGCCGAGGAGGAGGCGCTCGCGGCGACCGTCGGCGGTGATGTCGGGGACGCGCTGCGGCGCCTCGCGCCGGAGTTGAGACAGGTACTGCAGGCCATGGTGCTCGACGGGCTGTCCGTCCGGGAGACCGCGGTCCTGCTCGGGCTGCCCGAGGGCACGGTCAAAACCCGCGCCCGTCGGGCCCGGATCGCGATGAGGAGGGCGCTGGTATGACCGTGGAACACGCGTCGACGCGGATCATCGAGGGATACGCACGCGGCGGCGCGGACCTCGCCGCCGACGAACTGTGGGCCGTGGAGGCCCATTTGGGGGAGTGCCGGGGGTGCCGCGACCGGCTGTCCGCCGCCGTCGGGGCCGAGGCCCCCGCCGTGGCGGCACTGGTCGACACCGTATGGTCCGGTCTCGAACCCCGGCTGGCGGTCACGGCCACGATGCCGCGCGGCCGACGCTGGTCGGCGCGGCTGTCGAGGTGGATGACGCCCACGATGGTGCCGTGGCTGGCCATGGTCGTGGTCGTGACACTGCTGGCCCTGCTGCTCGACCTGGTCGACGACGGCTCCGGTGCCGGTTCCGCCTTCGGCTTCGTCCCCGGCGAGGTGTCGCTGGTGCTGCTGTTCGCACCGGTCCTGCCCGTGCTCGGCGTCGCGGCGTCCTGGTCGCGCGGTCTGGACCCGGCGTACGAGCTGACGGCCTCGGCGCCCAGGGCCGGCCTCCAGCTGGTGATGCGGCGCACCGCGTCCGTGCTCGGCGTGGTCGTCCCCGTACTGCTGGTGGGCGGATGGGCGACGGGCGTGATGGTGGCTCAGTGGCTGCTGCCCTGCCTGGCCTTCACAGCGGCGACGCTGGCACTCGGCGGTGTCGTCGGTGTGACCCGCGCCGCCGTCGTACTCGCCGCGGTGTGGGCCGCCGTGGTCGTGGCACCGACCCTGGCCACCAGCCGCACCGCCTTCGCCCTGCAGACGGACGCCCTGCCCGCGTGGGGGCTGGCCCTCGCCCTCGCAATCGGTGTCGTGATCGCCCGCAGAGGCGCGTACTCCGTACTGAAGGACCAACGATGACCATCGGAAAGGAACACCACATGAAGTCCGCGATGAGCGCGGCCGACATCGCACCGACGTCCTACGCCTGGGAGATCCAGGCCACCGGACTGAGGGTCAGGGTCGGCGGGAAACGGATGGCCGTCGACGGCCTCGATCTGTCCCTGGGCATCGGCGTACACGGACTCCTCGGTCCCAACGGGGCGGGCAAGACCACCCTCATCCGGACACTGGCCACCGTACTGCGGCCCACCGAGGGCACCCTGACGATGCTCGGCGAGTCCGTGAGCAGCAGGAACGAACACCGTGCGCTGCGCCGCCGGATCGGTTACCTGCCCCAGGAGTTCGGCTACTACAAGCGCTTCACGGTGCGCGAGTTCGTCGAGTACATGGCGTGGCTGAAGGAGGTACCCAAGGCTGACATCCCGGCGGCGGTACAGCGCGCCGTGGAGCGCGTCGGCCTCGCGGACCGCGCCGACGAGAAGATGAAGGCACTCTCGGGCGGTATGGTCCGCAGGGTCGGCATCGCCCAGGCCATCGTCAACGACCCCACCGTCCTGCTGCTGGACGAGCCGACCGTCGGCCTCGACCCGGCACAGCGACTTCGCTTCCGCGAACTGCTCCAGGAAGTCGGCACGGACACCTGCGTCCTGGTCTCGACCCACCTGGTGGAGGACGTCGCCGCCGCCTGCACCGACGTGGTGCTCTTCGCCGAAGGGCGGCTGGTCTTCCAGGGCACCCCGGACGAACTCGCGGCGGCCGGCGGCCCCGAGCACGTGGGCGACAGCCCCCTGGAGCGCGGCTACTCGGCGCTGCTGCAGGGCCCCGGCCGGGAAGGCGGAACCTGGTGAACACACGTGTTCTGCGCATCGAGCTGAAGCGCTCCCTCGCACCGTGGGCCGGCGTCGTGGTGCTGGCAACGGCACTGGTGTTCCCGTACCTGCTGGGCGTCGCCACCGGGTGGGGCACCACGGCGTGGACGGCCCAGTGGACATCCCTGGCCCTGTGGACCCGCGGTCTGCTCTTCTACCTGTGGCCGCTCGCCGTGGGGCTCGGGGCGCTGCAGGGCCTGCGCGACCACCGCTCGAAGGTGTCCGAGCTGCTGACGAGCACACCGCGGCACGCCTGGCACCGAGCCGCCGCGCCGGCGGGCGCGATGGCGGCCGTACTGGCCACGGCCTTCGCGCTCCTCGTTCTCCAGGGAGCGGTCCAGGTGTTCGCCAACACCGCCTACACACACCTCGGATGGCTGCCGATCTCCCTGGTGGGGGCGCTCTCCCTCGTCGCGGGTGCCGTGCTCGGCATGGGAGCCGGGCGCGCCCTGCCGTCCGTGCTCACCCCGCCCGCGCTGACCATGAGCGCCTTCGTGTTCATGACCCTCATGCACATGTCGCAGACCCGGACGGACCCGGCGACGGGGTTCGAAATCAGGGAGCCGAACACGCTCTCGCTGCTGTCACCGGCCGTGGCGGAGGTGAGCGACGTGTTCGTCACGCTCTCCGCCCCCGTACACCTCGGGCAGACGGTCTGGCTGCTCGGCATGGCCGCGACCGGCTTCGCGCTGCTGGTCGCCGCGGGCCCGCGCGCCCGGCTGGTCGCCCTGACGCCCCTCGTGGCGGGTGCGGTGCTCGCTCTGCTCGTCCTCCCCTCCGACCCGCGCCGGATATACGTCGCCGACAGAACCGCCGCGGAGATGGTCTGCGACGGCCCGGTGTGTGTGACGAAGGCGCATCAGGGACGGCTCCCCGACCTCGCGGATCCCGGGGAGAAGGCGCTGCGCCTGCTGCGCGGAGCCCTGGGCGGCCGGGCGCCGGCCTCGGTCCACGAGTACGTCACCGTTCCGTGGGCCGGCTCCGCACCGCGGTGGCCCCGTGAGACCGTGCTCATCAGCTTCGACGACGACATGATCGCCACGGCGAAGGGTGAGGTGCTGACCCGGGGTCTGATCGCCATCGGCCTGGTGCCGGAGTGCTCCCCCATCAGCGGGGGTGGCTCGGTCACCTACGACGACGTCACGGCGCGGACCGTCGCGGTGGGCTGGGTCCTCGGGGACCTCCAGCGGCTCGGCGGCTCCACCGACATCGGGATCGACACGATCGAGCGGGGCCGACCGGTGTGGGAGGAGCTCAGGGCGCTGCCGCGGGCCGAGCAGCTCTCACGTGTCAACGCGATGCGTGACGCCGCGCTGTCCTGCGAGGGCGGGCTGCTCGAAGCGCTGAAGGGCGGTGCGTCCCGGTGAGATGGCTGACGCTGTACGCGCGTTCGCGCCAGGTCCCCGCGTCGCTCGCCGCGGTGGTGATCAGCGCGGTGGCGGTGTCGGCGCTCGCCGGGGACGGCAACCCGCAGCTGCTCCTGCTCGTCCTCGCCGCGGGGGCGATGGCCGCCTCGGTCGGGCTCGGCGGGCAGGATCTCGCGCTGGACCGTACGGCCGCGATCCGCTGGGCGCCCCGCAGAGCGGCGCATGTGCTGCTCGCCGGCGCGGTCGTCGCCGGGGTGCTGCTCACGGCGCAGGCCCTGGGCGAGCCCATGGCCGCCACCGCGTTCATCGTCCGGGACAGCGCGGGCCTGATGGGACTGGCCGCCCTGGGCGCGGTGCTCGTGGGCGCCCAGTACGCGTGGACGCTGCCGTTCGCCTGGCTCTCGTTCTCGTTCTTCGCCCCGCCCCCGACGAGTGTGCCGACGCGGGTGGCGGCCTGGATGCTGCTGCCGCCCGGCGCGGCGGCGGGCACCTGGACGGCCCTGGTCCTCACGGTCGCCGGCACTGCGGCCTACGCCGCCGCGGGACCGCGACGGTAACGGGACCCGGGCACCGGACATGGCACGGATCGAGGGACGGCCTCCGGGAGACCGCCCCTCGATCCGCGGGCGCCGGCTCAGCCGCGTCCGAACGCGTCCTGCCGCTGGCTCAGCGGCGCACCGGCCTTCGGTCCGTCGGGGCCGTACAGCTCGGAGACCGTCACGAACTCGTACCCGTCGGCCTTCAGCTTCTCCAGCATGCTCGGCACCGCCGCCACCGAGGTGGCGTGGATGTCGTGCATCAGGACGATGTCCCCGGGCTTGACCGTGGCGGTCACCGTGGCCGAGACCTTGGCGCTGTCGTGGTACTTCCAGTCCTCGGTGTCGACGGACCACAGGATCATCGGCAGCTTGGTCGCCGCGTCGACGGTCGCGTTGTGCGCTCCGTAGGGCGGGCGCATGACGGTGGGGTCGGAGCCGGTGATCTTCTTGATCGCGGCGTTGGTACGGTCCAGGTCGGTCTGGACGTCACCGGCGGACATCTGGCTGAGGTCACGGTGTTCCCAGCTGTGGCTGCCGAGTTCGTGACCGGCGGCGACCACCTCCTTCACGACACCGGGCTGAAGCTCCGCGTTACGGCCGACCAGGAAGAACGTCGCGCGGGCGTTGTACTCCGCCAGATGCTTCAGGAGTTCCTGCGTGTACTGGCCGGGACCGTCGTCGAAGGTCAGGGCCACGCACTTGGACGTGAGGCAGTCGATGGAGCGCTTGTCCGCGGCGCCCTTGCCCGGCGCACCGGCCTGAGCGTCGTCGGGCGGGTTGCCGTCGAGGGTGAGTTCCTTGCCCGGGTTGAGGATCTGTTCCCACACCCGGCCGCCGAAGTCGGAGAGCATCGGCTTCACTTCGTCGGAGGGGACCTCCGCGGTGACCGCGCCCGCGTCCGGCGGGCCGACCGTACCGGGGCTGAAGGCGACCCGCAGGTCGCCCTTCGGGGTGAAGGACAGATTGTCGAGGCTGGACTCGCGGGACGAGACGAGTGCCTTGGTCAGCAGGGCGGGGGTGACACCGTCACTGTCCTTGAGGGAGTTCTTCACCGCGTTGGCGAACTGGAGCAGCGTGGCCTTGTTGTCGCTGATCAGGGAGAGGGCGGGCACGACCTTCCCGGTGCTGCCGTCGAACCACATGGTGGTGTCGCTGAGCCCGCCGCCCGCGCCGCCGCTCTCGTACCGGGTGAACCGCAGGCCGACCACATCGGCCGACGCGGCCAGGAAGGAGAAGCTGACGTTCAGCTCATGGCCCCCCTCGCCGGCCCCGGCGCCGTCCTCGGACGCGCCGTCGGCACAGGCCGAACCCTCGCCGTCCAGTTCCTTCCGGTTCTCGATGTAGCTGTCGCGCTGCTTCTCCACATACGCCTTGAGCGCCGCCGTCAGGGCGTCCGCCCCCGGAATCACCGGATAGCTGGTGGCCCAGCGGCAGGAGCCGCCCTCGCTGCTGTCGTTGGCGAGACGCAGCCCGGGTATCTGGGCGGGACTGACCGGTGAGCCGTCGGCGCCGGCCTTCGAGCCGGCGGAGTCCTTGCCTGCGGAGCTGTCCGACGAGTCGCTCGCGCTGCACGCGGTGACGGCAAGCAGGGTGGTGATGGTGATCAGGGCAGCCAGTGGCTGTCGCATGGGCAAGGGTCCCCTCGGGGGTTCTGTCGGGGACATCGTCTGGGCGTCCCACAATTCCGTATCGGTACTCAACTCTATGACGACGGAATTCCGGAACTGGTTCAACCACTGGAGAGTTGATTGATATCCGTCGGCGCGCGCCGGGAGCGGGGGTGAACGGCCGCCCGCGCCCCCGCTCCCTGATCCAGATCACAACCCCACACAAGCCCTAACTGCCCCGGAGGACGGTCTCGGCCTTGTTGCCCGCGTAGTCCTCCAGGACGGCCACGACCCTGCCGGTGGGACGGGACATGGTGACCGTCATCGCCGCACGGGTGGTGCGGCCGCGGATGATGTACGGCTTGTTCCCGGACCCGTAGGTCGTCGCGAACTGCTTCGGTACGCCGTCCTCAAGGATGGTGAGGGTGTGCCAGTCGGCCAGTGTGGGCCGGGAGAAGGTGAAGGTGTTTCCGCTGATACGTACGGCGGAGGCGGGGTAGGGCGTGATCTCGGTGTCGGTGAAGGTGCCGCGTACGGCGGTCGGTGTGCCGGTCCCCGCTCTCGCGGTCAGGAGGTACTTCGTGCCGTCCACCGGGACGCCGGTCAGTGTGGTGCCGGTGCTGGTGCCCGGGACGGTGACCGTCCTGGTGTAGGGGACGGACGTGTCGACACCGGTCACCTTCACGGTGATGGGCAGGCCCGAAGGGGGCGGTGTCCAGGAGACCTTGAGCGTGCCGTCCCGGCCGGCGACGGTGGTCACCTCGTCGGGCGCCGTCCCCAGATCGAACGGTACGGTGGCCGGCGCGCTGCGGCTGCCGTCCGGGCCGACCGCCACGAGCTTGATGGTCCCCGAGGTGGCGGTGAAGCGCTTGGCGTAGAAGACGTCGTCGTAGACGCCGCCGAGGTAGGTGTCGTCCAGATAGACCTCGTAGCGGCGGACGCTGTCGTAACCGCCGAGCTTCCAGCCGAGGAACAACTCATCCGTGCCGGGCAGCAGTTGGGTGATGGTCAGGCCCTTCGGGGCGGCCGGGGTGCGGTCGACGCCGTCGTGCAGGGCCAGGGAGCCCAGGTTGACCTGGTAGTTCTCGACGGTCCCCGGCCCGGCGGCGACGACGAGGCCGAGCGAGGCGACGCGCTCGCCGGCGTACGCCGACAGATCGGCCGTGACGGTCTCCCAGCCGTCGGTGTGCCGGCCGGTCCCGGCCAGCGGCACCTGCACGACCTTGTCCGGGTCCGAGGCGAGGACAAGGGCCAGCCGCAGCTCGGAACCGTCGTCGGCCGAGGGCTTGTTGTAGGTGAGGCCGAGGCTGGAGCGGGACGTCAGGGACAGGTCGGTCTTGTAGAGCCGTACCGTGTTGTCACTGGCGAGGGTGCCGCTGAGGACGAGGGAGCTGCCCCCGTCGTAGCCGCCGATCTTCCGGTAGGAGAACCTGCTCGCCGGGGTGTACCGGGGGCCGTAGTCGAAGTCCGCGGCCAGCGGTGAGCGGTCCGCGTCGATCCACCACTGCCAGGAGACGGGGATGTCCTGGACGTTGATGTTGCCCCACTCGGCGTCGCTGGACAGCCTCCCCCCGCTCCACGTCGACAGGCCGTGGCCGGTGTTGAACGACGTGGCGAACGTACTGCCCTTGATGACGGAGCGCTCCGCGATGTACTTCGAGATGCCCTTCCAGCCGCCCTCGGGCGTGGTGGCCCCCTGGGACGAGCCGGTCCACCAGCGGCGTTCCCGGTCGAAGACCTGCGCCTGGGCGTCGTCGTCGGTCTTGGCGGCGTAGTCGGAGGAGACGAAGTCGGCGCCGAGTGTCGCGATGGCGTTCATCGGGGCGCCGTCGGGGCCGAGGTTGTCGTCCAGGTTGTAGGGCTGGTTGAACTGGTACATCCCCGCCTCGACACCCGCGAACACACTGGCGCGGGAGTCGAGGCCCAGTCCGGCCGCGTACGCCTTCGAGTTGGTGAGCCGGGACTTGTTCCACCAGTAGTTCAGGAAGATGGAGTCGGACACGTCACCGAGCCGGGAGTCGCGCACGAAGGGGCCGTTGACCGCGTTGAACTCGTTCTGGTACGAGATCGAGCCGGTGGAGTTGTGGATGGAGTCGTACCACTGCACATACATCCCGCCGTCGCGCAGCTGCTTGAGGAACTGCTTGTACGCGGGTATGTCGGCCGGGGCGACGGCGCTCTCCTGGTTGACGAAGTAGCCGTCGAAACCGTAGTACTCGGCGACCTCGATGAGTTTGGCGGCGGCCGGGAAGGCACCGGAGGCGTCGCGGACGAGCAGCTCGGAGTAGTCCTGGTCACCGCGGTCGTTCGGGGAGAAGAAGACGCAGGCCAGCGACCGCACCCCGTTGGCGTGCGCGGCGTTGGTATACCCGGGGTTGGGCAGGTTCAGCATGCCGAACTCGAACCACTTCTCCCGCCAGTCCAGGTCAGGATCGTAGGAGGACACCGGTACGCCCTCGGTGGGCATCCCGTGCCAGGCCGCGTACGCGTCCGTGTACTGCCAGTAGTTGAAGAGATACTGGCTGAACTCGTTGGTGTACGGGTGGCTTTCGAAGAAGGCGTTGCCGTAGTCGCCCGCGAGGGTGAGGTGCTGGGTCTCCGCGGGCAGCGCCCGGTCGCGCTGGGTCGCGGAGTTCGGTGCCGTACGCGTCTGCAGGGGCACTTTCGCGCGCAGATACGCCGCGTCGGTGTCGTCCGCCGGGTTCCAGCGCAGCAGCTCGGTGGGGGAGTAGCCGTGCTGGTAGGGCTGGTTGGCCCCGATCGCGCTCTCCCCGGTCCATGGCAGTGTGTCGCTCGCCGCGGCACTGCCGGAGCCGAGGGTGAGGGTGAGTACCACGGCCAGGGTGCCGGCGCCGGCCCGTAACGCGGACCTTCCTCCGGTTCTGCGATTGCGCGACATGACATTTCCTCGCTTTCTCCGCAGGGGGTACGACCGGTCCTCAGGACGGGCCGGTCGGTGAAGTGCCGTACGGGCGCAGGACGGTGTGCAGGTCCTCCACGTACAGATCGGTCCGCGCGTGCCGCGTCGCGCCCTCGGCGAGACAGCGCGCGGCGGGCAGCTCCCAGACAACGGCGGTACGTGCCCGCGCCGCGACCGTGACCCGCTCGAACGCGAGCAGCTCGCGCAGCCGGGGCAGCACGGTCCCGCCGCCGCGGTGGGCGAACAGCGGTACCACGGCCTGGATTTCGGTGTCGCTCCGGTTGGTCACCGCGACCGTGACCCGTACGGTCCCGCCGGTGAGTTCCGCCGTGAGGCCGTCGAGGACGACCGGCCGGTAGCGCAGGCCGAAGCCGAAGGGGAAGAGTACCGGGTCCGCCGCGTCGCGGTAGACGCCCTCGGCCGGATGCCGGTCGTTGTACCGCACGGGTACCACGCCGGGATGGCGGGGCAGGGTGAACGGCAGCCGGCCCACCGGTTCGACGGCGCCCAGGAGCGCGTCGACGACGGCGCCGGCGCCGTGCGGGCCCGGGTATCCGGCCCACAGCACGGCGTCCGTGTGCTCGGTCACCGCCGTGAGCACATGCGGCCGGCCCGCGACGACGACGGCGACCACGGCGCAGCGCGCCCCGGCCCGTACGGCGGTGACCAGCGCGTCCTGGTCCCCGGGCAGGGACACGTCCGCGAGATCGACCCCCTCGCCCGCCGTGGCGACGGCCGGGGTCTCGGCCACGGCGCCGTTGGCGGCGAACCGGTCGGCGTAGGCGCGGTGGCTCGTTCCGCCGAGGGCGAGGACCACCAGGGAGGCGTCGCTCAGATCGGCCGCCGACGGAACACCGGGGACGCAGACCACCTCGGTGTGCGGCAGCGCCCTGCGCAGGGCGACCTCCAGGCTCTCCGCCGACCACGCGGGCAGCGGCGGCACGTAGTCCCCCAGCAGCGCGGTGACATGACGGGCGTTGGGTCCCGCCAGCACCACCTTGGTGAGGGGCCGCGGATCCAGCGGCAGGAGCCCGCCGGTGTTCCGCAGCAGCACCAGGGACTGCTGGGCCAGCCGCCTGGACAGCCGGCGCGTGGTGCGGGCCGCGAGCGTCAGCCGCTCCCGCGCCGCGGCCCGCTCCCGTACCCCGTCCCGCGGGGAGCCGGACGCGTCGCCGGGCCCCTCGGGCAGCAGCCCCATCCGGTGCTTGAGTGTGAGCACCCGGCGGCAGGCGGTGTCGACCAGCGCGGCCAGCGCCGGGTCCTCGGCCGCCGCCGAGTCCAGCAGGGCGAAGGACTCGTCCCAGAGCGAGAGGTCCACCCCGGCCGCCAGCGCCGCCGCCGCGCCGGCGGCCGGGCTGCCGGCCATGACGGCGAGCCGGTCCACGGCCAGACCGTCCGCCATGACGATCCCGTCGAACCCGCACTCGGTGCGCAGGAAGCCGGTGAGCAGCTCACGGTTGGCGCAGCACGGTACGCCGTCGATGTCGTTGTAGGCCGCCATGAACCCCCGCGCGCCCGCCTCCACCGCGGCCCGTACGCACGGCAGATGCAACTCGCGCAGGTCGCGCGGGCCGATGACGGCCGACTGGCCGTTGCGCCCGCCGACGGCCTCGCCCTGGGCGGCCAGATGCTTGAGGACGACGGCGACCCCGGTGCCCGCGGGGCCGTCGAGGCCGCTCTGCATGCCGGTCACCACGGCCCGGGTGAGCTCGGCCGCCAGCAGCGGATCCTCGCCGAAACACTCCTCGGCCCGGCCCCAGCGCGGATCGCGCAGCAGGTCGAGGGCCGACACCAGCGCGAGGTGCACACCGCTCGCCGCCAGTTCGGCGGCGACGGACGCCGCCGCCTCCTGAAGGGTGCGCGGGTCCCATCCGGCGGCGACGGCGAGGTTGGTGGGCAGCAGTGTGCCGCCGAGGGCCTGGTGGCCGTGCGGAGCCTCCTCCGAGAGCAGCACACCGATGCCGTGCCGGCCCGCCCTGACCACCTCCTCCTGGACCAGGGCGGCGACCTCGGCGCGTTCCTCGGGACGGATGCCGTTGTCCCAGGTACGGCCCGACCAGGCGTCCGCGCGGAACAGCCCGTACAGGGCCCCGAGGCCGCCCCACCGGTCCAGTTCGGCCCGCGCGCGGTCGGTGAGCCTGAATCCGCCGCCGGCGGCACGCTCCACGGCCTGCCATCCGTAGAGCCGCTGGTTGAGCTGGCCGGCCTTCTCGGTCGGGGACAGTTCGGCGAGAAGGCGCTCGACGGCGGGCGGCGAGGCCGCGGTGGGGGAGTCGGTTCCGGACCTCAGCATGTCAACCTTTCAGCCCGCCGGATTCCAGCCCGCGGAAGAAGTGGCGTTGCAGTACGGCGAAGAACGCGACGATGGGAATCAGGGCGATGACCGTACCGGCGGCGATGAGACGTGGATCGTCGTAGAAGGTGCCGCGCAGCCGGTTCAGACCGACGGTGAGGGTGTAGTTCTCCTCGCTCGACAGGACGATCAGCGGCCACAGGAAGTCGTTCCACGAGCCGACGAAGGCGAACACCGCCACCACCGTGATCACGCCCTTGACCTGGGGCACGGAGACCAGGACGAACCGCTGCCAGGCATGGGCGCCGTCGATGACTGCGGCCTCCTCGAACTCCGGCGGAAGACTCGCGAAGGCGTTGCGCATCAGCAGGACGTTCAGTGCCGCCACCAGGGTGGGCAGGGCGACGCCGAGGAGTGTGTCCGCCAGCCCGGCCGCCCTGACGGTGAGGAACTGCGAGATCAGGACGGTCTCCGACGGTACGAGCAGAGCCGCCACGACCAGCACGGTCACCAGCGACCTGCCCCGGAAGCGCAGCTTGCCCAGCGCGTAGCCGGCGCAGGTGGCCCCGACCACATTGCCGGCCACCGACATGGCCGCCACCAGAAGGGAGTTGAGCAGATAGTGCGGCACCGGAATCCGGTCGAGCACCGTCCCGAAGTGCTCGAACGTGGGGTGCTCGGGGATCACCCGGGGCGGCCGGTCGTACAGCGGCTCGCCCGCACCCTTGAGGGACAGCGAGAGCTGCCACAGCAGCGGCCCCGCCAGCAGCAGGGCCATCAGGACGAGGACGGCGTAACGGGCCGCGGCACCGGAGCGCGCCCGGGAGACGGAAGGGGCCATCAGGTGTTCCTCTGCTTGCGCTGTGCGGCGAGTTGCGCCAGGAGCAGTCCGCCGAGGATGACGAACATGACGAGGCTGATCGCGCCCGCGTATCCGGTACGCGCCTGGAGTCCGGTGCCCTCGCGCTGGATGAGCATGGTCATGGTGAGGTCGCCGCCGCCCACTCCGCCGGTGCCGTTGGTGAGGACGTAGATCTCGCCGAACACCCGGAAGGCGGCGACCGAGGACAACACCGTGACCAGCGCCATCGTTGAACGCACCCCCGGCACGGTGACACTGAGGAAGGTGCGCACCGGGCCGGCCCCGTCCACGGCCGCCGCGTCGTACAGAGCGCGGTCGATGTTCACCAGGGCCGCCAGATAGATCACCATGTAGTAGCCGAGGCCCATCCACACGGTGACGAACATCGCGCTGAAGAGGAGCAGCCAGCGGTCGCTGAGGAAGGGGAAGGGCGCGGCGGCGACACCCAGTGTGCCGGCCAGCTCGTTCACCAGGCCCCTCTTGTCGAGCATGTTCGTCCAGATCAGCCCGACGACGACGGGGGACATGACGACCGGCAGATACATGGTCGTACGGAAGAACCCGGCCAGCCGGTCCGTCGCGCTGATCAGCACCGCGAGCATCAGCGGCAGCACCACCATGACGGGCACGACGCACACCGTGTAGAGGGTGGAGTTCAGCAGAGCCGTGGTGAACCGCTCGTCGGCGAACATCCTGCGGAAGTTGTCCACGCCCACGAACCCGCCGGTTCTCAGCAACGTCGAGTTGGTGAAGGCAAGTTGGAGCGTATTGACGAAGGGCACGAGCACCATGAGGACGATGACGGTGAGCGCCGGCAGCAGGAACAGCCACGGCGTCGCAAACCAGCGGTGTGTGGCCAGCGGGCTCCGGCGGCGGAGTCCGCGTCCGCTCCGCCACCGGGAGGGTCCGCGGGACACGGTGGCTGTCATCCGTTCGCTTCCAGCCGCTCGTTGGAGTACGTGACGGACGCGTCAAGCGCCGACTGCACGGACTTCTTGCCGAGCAGGGCCTGCGCGATCTGCTCCCGCAGTGTCTCGCTGTCCGAGGACCCCGAGAACGCCGGCGGCCACCACACGACCGCCTTCCGCACCTGCTCGGTGCTCTCGATCCGTACCTTCGTCGCCGGGTCGCCGTCGTCCTCGGTGAAGTACGGGTCGTCCAGCGTCCCGGCCGACGAGGGGAAGACGGAGGCCTTCTCGGCGAAGGCGAGCTGGTTGGCCGAGTTGGTCACGTACGTGGCGAACGCCTTGGCCAGCCCCGGGTGTTTGGAGCGCGCGTTCACCACGAGGGACTCGATGTACATGTTGGGCGAGCCGTTGCTGATACGCGGCCCGATGGCCAGGTTCTTGTAGACGTCGGGCGCGGTCTCCTCGATATCGCCCAGGGTGTAGGAGCTGCCGGGCAGATACGCGAGGCGGCCGGCCTTGAACTCCTCGACCTCCTTGGTCTGGAGGTTGTTCAGTGCCTCCGCGTCGAGCCCCTTCTTCGCGTACAGCGCCCGGAACCGCTCGACCAGCTCCACGCCCTTGGCGTCGTTGTACGTGAACTTCCCCCGGCCCTCGTCCATGAGCGGTACGCCGTACTCACCGAAGGTCTCGATGGCGGGCATCCTGGCGATCATCGCCTCGTCCGGACAGTGTTCGGCCATGGTCTCGGCCTGGTCGAACAGTTCGTCGTACGTGGCGGGCAGTTTCGCGGGGTCCAGCGCACACTTCGCCAGCAGCTTCTTGTTGAAGAACGAGGGACCGGTGTTCAGATACCAGGGGTAGCCGTACGTGCCGCCGCCCAGGCCGTCGAACGTCATCGCCTGCCACGCCTTGTCCAGATACTTCCCCTCGGCCTTCGGATCCGCCTTGCCGAGGTCCAGCAGCATGCCGGCCCGCGCGAGGGTGTACGCGGCCTCGGGACCCATGTCGACGACGTCGGGGAGGGAGCCGGCGGCGGCGTCGGCGGAGAGTTTGTCCTGGTAGCCCTCGGCGGGCTGGTCCACCCATGTGATCTTCGTGTCCGGATTCTCCTTCTCGAAGGAGGCGATGAGATCGTTGAAGTACGAGGTGAACTTGTCGTTCTTCAGATTCCAGGTCTGGAACGTGATCGTGCCGGAGACCTCCGTGTCCGAGGCCTTCGGTGCCGATGTGTTGTCGCCGCCGATGACGCACGAGGACAGCAGCAGCGATCCGAGGACGGTTCCCGCGACGAGCGCGCGCCGGCCGGCGGTGGGTGTCATATGGATCCTCCTGATGTGTGGGCGGCGATACGCAGGGTCGCCACCTGGAAGGGGCCGAGGTCCAGACGCGCGCCGTCGGCGCGGGCGGGCGCGCCGGGCGGGCAGGGCGGGAGCGCGGGCGGCAGGCCGTCGTCCGGGTTGAAGGGGCGTTCGAGCAGATCCGTCTCGTGGACAACGGCGTCCGTGCCGAGGGCCGGCGAGGGGCGCAGCAGGGCCTGGGCCCGGCCGCCCTGGGTCTCGTAGATCCGTACGACGAGATCCCGCGAGCCGTCGTCCGCGAGCTTCACCCAGTCGACGACCGCGTGGCCGCCGACCGCTTCGAGCTCCACGAGCGGGCGCAGCCGCCCGGGGACGGCGACCTCGGGAGTGTTGAACCGGTAGGCGGCCTCGACCGTGGCGGGCACGTCCGCGCCCGGCAGCAGCGCCCAGCGGAACACATGCCGGCCCACATCGGCCTCCGGGTCGGGGAACCGGCTGCCGCGCAGCAGCGAGAGCCGGACGACGGTGGCGCCGCCCCGGGCCCGGGCGTCCGCGCCGTACATGGTGTCGTTGACGATCCCGAGTCCGTAGGTCCCGTCGGCCACATGGATGTACCGGTGCATGCCGGCCTCGAACATCGCGTCCTCGGCCGCCGTGTTCACCAGCAACGGGCGTTCCACGTACCCGTACTGCGTCTCGAACCGCGCCGTCCGCGCCATGACATGGACCGGCAGTGCGACCTTGAGCAGGTGTTCGCGCTCCTGCCAGTCGACGGCGCACTCCGTCTCCAGCCGCCCGGTGCCCGCCCTGAGCCACACCGTCACGGTGCACACCGACACACCGAACCGGCGGACGACCTCGACACCGGCGTCGGCTCCGTCGTGGACCACCCTGCGGCCGGTGACCTCGCCGACCGGCCGGGGATGGCGCAGGGTGTGGCGGTCCACGTCCCAGGCGTCCCAGCGCACGGGCTCGTCACGGAAGATCTCCAGCTCGTTGGCGTGCGCGCCGGGAGGTACGGTCTCCCGGCCGGTGCGCAGATCGACGAGTGAGGTGATGTGGCCCTCGGTGTCGACGACGGCCCGCAGCAGCCCGTCGTCCAGCACCGTCGCGCTGCCGTCTCCCTCCGTGACGGCGACGGTGGTGGAACTGCTCCCGGACGCCGGAAGGAACGGCGGCAGTACGGCGGCGCCGTCGCCGTCCGTCCCGCCCAGCACCTTGGCGGCCTGCTCGGCGAGGGCGCCCAGCCGCGCCACGGCCGACCGGTAGAAGTCGCGGGCCTCACGGTGCACCCAGCTGATGGAGGTGCCGGGCAGGATGTCGTGGAACTGGTGCAGCAGCACACCGCGCCAGATCGCGTCCAGCTCCTCCCGCGGACAGGGTGCCTCGTGCAGGAGCGTGGCCGCCGCGCAGAGGTACTCGGCGGCCCGCAGCAGCGACTCGCAGCGCCGGTTGTACCGCTTCATGGCCACCTGGGAGGTCAGTGTGCCCCGGTGCAGCTCCAGATACAGCTCCCCCCGGTGTACGGGCGCGAGCGCCGGCGAGGCCGCGGTGACCTCGGCCAGCTCGGTCTCGGCGTCCTGGAAGAACTCCGCCGGGGTACGGGAGACGACCCGGGGCGCGCCCTCCAGATCGGCGAACCGGCGCAGCCGCTCCGCCATCTCCGCGGTGGGGCCGCCGCCCCCGTCGCCGTAGCCGTAGGGCAGCAGGGAGTGGGAGGCGATGGCCTTGTCCTTGAAGTTGCTCACCGCGTGGCGCAGTTCGCGGGCGGAGACATCGGCGGCGTACGTCTCCACCGGCGGGAAGTGGGTGAAGACCCGGGTGCCGTCGATCCCCTCCCACCAGAAGGAGTGGTGCGGGAAGACGGTGGTGTCGTTCCACGAGATCTTCTGGGTCAGGAACCAGCGGGCGCCGGCCCGGCGCGCGAGCTGGGGCAGCGCGCCCGAGTACCCGAAGGAGTCCGGCAGCCACACCTCGCGCGTCTCGATACCGAACCGGTCGAGGAAGTACCTCTTGCCGTAGGTCAGTTGCCGCACCATGGACTCGCCGGTCGGGATGACACCGTCCGGCTCCACCCACATCCCGCCGACCGGGACGAAGCGGCCCTCCTCGACATGCCGCCGCACCCGGGAGAAGAGCGCGGGTTGGTGCTCCTCCAGCCAGGCGAAGTGCTGTGCGGCGGACATCGTGTAGACGAGGTCCGGGTGCGTGTCGAGCAGCGCGAGGACGTTGGAGACCGTACGGCCCACCTTGCGCACCGTCTCGCGCAGCGGCCACAGCCACGCCGAGTCCATGTGCGCGTGCCCCACGGCGGTCATCCGGTGGGCACTGTGGTGGGCGGGCGCGGCCAGCAGCGGCGCCAGCACCGCGCGTGCGCGTCTGGCAGTGGCCGCCGCGTCGGTCTCGTCGTAGACGTCCAGGGCCTCCTCGATGCCGCGCAGCAGCCGCCAGCGGCGCGGTTCGTCCTCGCCGAGTTCGGCGGCCAGGCCGCCCAGCACCTCCAGATCGCAGAGGAGACCGTGCACCTCGGCGCGGAACACGGTGGTCTCCGCCCGGCGCAGCCGGAACTCCTCGAACTCCTCCCGCGCGCCCTTCTCCCCGTGCTCGGTGACGACGAAGGGCGGCAGCCCGAGCAGCAGCGGATTGGCGGCCGCCTCGACATGGAGGACGAAGCGGCCCTCGGCGTCGAGCAGGCCGGAGTCGCTCTCCCCGTCGTACAGCCGGACGCTGCTCTGCCGGGGATGGAGGCCCTTGACCACGTGGCCGTCCCGGGCGAAGACCAGGCCCTCGCAGTGACCGCCCACCGAGTGGTCGAACCACCCCAGATCCAGGACGAGTTCGACCGGTCCGGGCGGGGCGGCGGCGATGTCCACCGTGCCGCTGACCCGGAACCAGGTCGTCGACCAGGCCGGGCCCCACGCGGAGCCCGGGGCGAAGGGGCGGTAGTCCGGGAGGGCGCGACCGCTGTCGGTGGTGAGCCCGAGCGCGTGGCCGGGGCTCACCGGCTCGCCGTCGCCGTCCGACACGGCCCAGGACTCGACGCGTACGCCGGCGAGCCGGGTGCGCACCCGGGGCAGGATGCGGTCGCGCCGTACGCGGTCGAGCCGGTCGAGCGTCGAAGAGAAGTGGTTGTGCACCGTGAGTGCTCTCCCTGGAGGAGTGGGCGAACAGGCGGATACGTTCCGGTTCCGGTCAGGTCCCGGTGCGGTAGACCGCGATTCCGGTCATCGTCGGTGTGTAGCGCTCCGTCGCGATCTTCCCGGTGAGCGCCAGCCGGAGCCGGGAGGACGTCACACTGCCGAATCCGGTCACGGTGAGGTCGTGCCCGATACCGGTGTCGCGGCTCGCGAAGGTCACCCAGTGGCCGGATCCGGCGTCCCACCGCTGGAGTTCGAAGGTACGCACGCGCGGGTTGGTGCCGGAGTCGGTGTACTCGTCCAGGTAGACCTCGTCGAAGGTGGTGTCCGCGCCGAAGCCGATGTCGAGGGTGATCGGGTAGACCGCGTCGTCGGCCGCGGCCCAGCGGGTCGCGGGGTCGCCGTCGGTCAGTTTCTCCGCGCCGAGTGTGCCGTTCGCGCCGGGGTGGGTGGAGCTGGCGGTGACCGGTCTGCCGCGTGCGAGGTCGACCCGGCTGTCCGTCTCGTCCTCGACGGGGTCGTTGTCGACCGGGTCGGTGACGCGCGGGCCGGTCCGCGCCTCGGCGATACCGATGTCCGGTGCGTCGCCGTAGTAGAGCTGCGTGCCGAGGAAGTCCTCGGTGCCCAGATGCGGGTTGTACCGGCCGGCGTCGATGAGCGGCGAGTCCGGTCGCGGCGCGAAGTGCGCCGCCGCGTCCCGGATCCGGTCCACGCCCGCCCCGGTGACGTACGCGGCGGGGTCCCCGGTGAACCGCGGATCGGCCCGCAGCCCCCTCGGGTCGGCCGGTTCCTGAGCGGAGTGGACGCCGCCGGCCTCGTAGTAGTCGTTGTTCGAGAACACGGCCTGGCGCAGGGCGCCGGTGCGCCGGTACCACGGGGTGGGAGTCGTCGTCGAGGTGTTGTAGAAGATGTTGTTGAGGAAGTAGACGCGGCTCAGGAACGTCTCGTCGTGGACGGTGTCGAGTTCCGCGCCGTCGTAGACGAAGGTGTTGTTCGTGAAGTAGGTCGGTGAGTAGTTGGTCGACAGCATGTTCTTCACGAGCACACCGTTGTCGTTGACGCTCAGGTTGTAGCGGGCGATCGAGTTGTGGCTGTTGCCCATGTAGGCCATCCAGCCCGCCGCGTTGTCGTGCGAGTAGTTGAACTGGTAGGTGACGTTGAAGTTCGTGTACTCCAGGTCCCACGGGGTGCCGTCGTACTCGTCGCTCGGGCCGCCGTAGACCTCGTTGTACTGCATGACCGAGTCGGCGCCGGCCCACAGATAGAGCGCGCAGGAGACCCCGTCGTACCGCTCCAGGAACCCGTTCACCTCGTTGTACTCGACCGTCATGTTCTTGGTGTTGGCGAGCTGGATCGCGCCCTGGCCGGTGCTCTTGGCGTAGTTGTGGCCGATGTAGACGTCACGGCTGTACAGGTCGCGGGTGCGTACCCACAGCTGTTCCCAGCCCTCGTGGAACTTTCCGCTCTCGTCGTACTGGCCCGCGCTGGTGCCGTCGGCGCCGAACCAGTTGAACGCGAACTGGATGGCGTGGAGTTCGACGTTCTCGAAGGTGTTGTTCTCGATCCGGACGTCCTTGAAGTAGTAGCCGCCCGTTCCGTACTCCTTGTAGCTCCGGCTGCCGAAGACCTGGAAGTTGACACCTCCGTAGTGGATGCGCTGCCACTGGCTCGGGCCGTCGATGTGGTGGACGTACACCTCCGATATGCGGAAGTGGTCCATGACGCTGTCCTCGCCGTCCTTGAGGAGGTCGGCGTTGACCGAGACCGCGATGCCGTCGCGGACGACGGACCCCGTGGTGATGTCGGTCGCGAAGTCGTTGTCGTTGGACAGCTCCACGTTGTCGATGTGCCAGTACTGCTGGTTGCGCAGCACGATGGCGCCGGTGAGCCCGACGGTGGCGGGGTTCTTCGTGCCGTTCGCCTGGAACGGGCTGGGGACCTTACCGTTCGTCGCGATGTACGGCCGCCGGGCGCCCGGGTCGCCGTACGCCGAGATGGTGACCGGCCGGCCCGCGCTGCCCGAGCCCTTCGGCCACAGCTGCTCGTCCTGCCACTGCTCACCGGCCTTGAGCAGGATCCGGTCGCCGGGCCCGAACGTGGTCGCGTTCGCCTTGGCCAGGGTGCGCCAGGCCGCTCCGCGAGAAGTCCCGACAGCGTTGTCACTGCCCTGCGTGGCGTCGATGAAGTAGTCCGTGCCACCGGTCGTGTTCGGTGTGTCGCCCGGCCAGGACGCGCGTGCGGCGGCGGGTACGGGAGCGCGCTCCGCGGCCCCGGCGGCATGCGCGGCGGGCACGAGCGGTCCCACGAGCAGCGCGGCGAGCAGAGTGGTGAGTACGGGGGCGAGGCGCGCGCGGAGCGCCCGCGCCGAGAACCGCGCTGGGGTGTCGACAGGTCTCATCGCTGCACATCCTCTGCGTTGATGGCGTCCACCGCCGCGGTGTCGACTTCGGTCGTGCTCGCGTCGACCCGGCGCTGGAGGAACTGGGTGAACTTCTTCTCGACGAGCGACTGCCTGATCCGCCGCGCGTAGTCGGCGAACGCCTTCTCCTCGTCGACTTCCTTGCCGTCGAGTTCGTAGTAGGTGATGTGGCCGGTGCCCGTGACGGGGGCGGAGATCCGGCCCGGCGCGAGGGTGCCGAGCACCGCCATGAGGTCCTGGTCGTGCGCGTTCAGCCCGGTGGTGCCACCGCCGTCGTACGTGCCGGAGCTCAGCTCGGCTCCGGACTCCCCGGTGACGGCGGCGAGATGCCCGGCGGCCGTTACCCGGCGGTGCAGCCGGGCCGCGCCGTCGGGGGAGGCGCCGTCGGCCACCGGCACGACGAGCCGTGTGTACCGGTAGGTGGTTGCGTTGGCGCTCCAGGAGGCGCGGTCGCTGTCGAACGCGCGCCGGACTTCGGCGTCGGTGACCCGCAGCGGGCCGTCCGCGTCCGCGCCGAGCCGCTTCTTGAGGGTCGTGGTCAGCTCGGTGAGCCGGTGGGTGTAGAACTCCTCGGCGGTGAACTCGGCGACGCCGTAGACGGTGCGGCCCGCGGCGATCGCCTCGGCACGGGACGCGTTCTCCCGCGCCAGCGCGGTGAGGAAGTCCGCGTGGTCCACGGAGCCGACGAGCCCCTGCTCCTTCGCGAGGACGAGTGCGGCCCTGTCCCGCCGGATCTCGTCGAGGGCACGGGACGTGAGCCGCTGGAGCGCGGTCCTGTCGCCGGCCCGCGCGTTCCAGTCGGTGGTGCCTCGCAGGTGGTACGTGCCGCGCAGCTCGTTCTGGACGGCCGGCGCGAGCCGCCGCATGTGGAAGAGGAGTTCGTCGCGGGTCACCGGATGCCCGTCGACGGCGGCGACCTTCTCGTCGATGCGGTCGCCCGTGTCCACCACACCGGTGACCACCACCGCGGTGATCACCACGGCGGCGACCGCCAGGAACACACCGGCGAGCAGTGCGACGGCCCGGCCCACCGGCCTCCGCCCGGGCGGGACACCGCGCCGGAGAGCGCTCTTCACGAGGCCGTCCCGATCGCGGCCATCCGGGCGAGGACGGGCGTGTCCCGGGCCAGGGTGACCTCGGCCCGTACGGTGTCGACCTCGGCCGGCGGGAAGGTCAGGACGCGCTGGTGGCCCACCGCGTTGGCCTCGGCGAGCGTGGTCCACCGGCCGTCCAGGCGGCCCCGGACCACGACGTGCTCGACGCGCTGGCCCCACGCGATGTCCTCGCCCAGGACGACCGCCTCGACCTGGCGGGGTCCCGCGAACGCGAGGGTCACGGCGGGCAGCGGATCCGTGTCGTCCGGCCGCCACGGTGTGCGCCCCCGGCCGGGCCACGCGGTCGCGATGTCGCCCGGGGCGCCGGACGAGACCGTCGCCGTCGCCGCGATCCGCCGCGCCCGGAAGTCCTCGATACGCCGCCCGAGCCCCTCCAGCACCGCGACATCGGTCGCGTGGATACGCCCGTCCCTGGCCGGGGGGACATTGAGCAGGAAGCAGGAGTTGCCGCCGACGGCCCGCAGATAGACGGCGAACAGCTCGTCCACGGAGCGGACCGCGCCGTCCTCGGCCGGGTGGTGGAACCAGCCGGGCCTGATGGAGGTGTTGACCTCCGCCGGATACCAGACCGGATCGGCCCCCTGCCCGGCCCCCTGCCCGGCCCCCTGTCCGGCCAGCGCGGCGCGGCTGCCGAGATCGCGGTCGTCGCTGCGGACGAGCCGGGCGAAGGCGCCGTCGTCCGCCCGCTGCGAGCGGTCCGCGGTCCGCTCGGCGTCCCGCAGCGCGCCCGGCACCACGCTCCACTCGTCGGGGCGGGTCTCCCCGGCCTCGTTTCCGCACCAGCGGACGTCCGGCCCGCACACGGCGATGACCGCGTCCGGTTGCAGCGCGCGCACCACCGCGTAGTACCGCTCCCAGTCGTAGACCTGGCGCTTGCCGTTCGGCCCCTCGCCGTTCGCGCCGTCCAGCCATACGGAGAACAGCGGTCCGTACCGGGTCAGGACCTCGGTGAGCTGGGCGACGTAGAAGTCGTCGTAGGCGGTCCCGGAACCGTAGGACGCCTCGGTACGGTCCCACGGGGAGAGATAGACGCCGAACCGCAGGCCGTGCCGCCGTGCCGCGTCGGCGACCTCCGCGACCACATCGCCCCGGCCGCCCCGCCACGGCGAGGCGGCGACCGTACAGTCCGTGGCATCGCTCGGCCACAGACAGAACCCGTCGTGATGCTTGCAGGTGAGGATCACACCGGTCATCCCGGCGCTCTTCAGGGCCAGGACCCACTGGTCGGCGTCGAGGGCGGCCGGGTCGAAGGCGGCCGGATCGTCGTGGCCCTCGCCCCACTCCCGGTCCGTCATCGTGTTCATACCGAAGTGGATGAACCCGTAGAACTCCATCTCCTGCCAGGCGAGTTGACGCCCGCTCGGCCGGACCGCCGCCAGCTTCCTCCCGTACTCGTCGGTCACCGGAACCTCCGGTTGTACGCGGCGAGCAGGGCCAGCAGCCCGGCCAGTCCCGCGGCCATCACCAGGAGGTGTCCCCACCCGACCGTGGTGCGCGCGGTGACGACGAGCGCGAGGCAGAGTGCCGCGAGGACCGTACGGGCGGCGATGCGTAACGCGGTGTGTGTCGATTCCTTCATGCCGGTGTGTCCTTCCACTGGTGCCGGAGCCTGTTCGGCCGGTGCGGTGGGGGCCGGTCAGCCCTTCACACCGCCGGATGCCATGCCCTCGATGAGCCGGCGCTGGATGACGACGTAGACGATGAGTACGGGAACGATGACGATGACCATGCCGGCGTACAGGCGCCCGTAGTCGGCCGCCGCCTTCTGCGCGGTGAACAGGTTGAGCAGTCCGACCTGCAGTGTCTTGCCCTCGCCCGGGAGCAGGGTGAGCGAGATGATGAAGTCGTTCCAGTAGGCGAGGAAGTTGAAGAGGATCACGGTGGTGACCGCGGGACGCGCCATCGGAAGCATGATGGCGGTCATGATCCGGAAGCGGGAGGCCCCGTCCACCGCGGCGGCCTCCTCGTACTCGACCGGTATCGACCGGAAGTAGGCGGTGAGGAGATAGACGGTGAACGGGATCGACGTGGCCGCGTAGACGAGCGACAGGACCGCCGGGTTGTCGATGAAGAACCCGCCGGGAAGGACATCGAGGAGCGAGCGGTCCCAGCCGACGAGCATGAGGAAGATCGGGACGACGATGTAGTTGACGTTGACGAAGAGCCCGCCCAGGAGCGCGATCTCCACCAGGCGCCGGCCGCGGAACGCGTACCGGGCGATGACATACGCCGCCGGCACGGAGACCGCCAGGACGAACACCAGCCCCAGCGCCGTGACCAGCACCGACGTCAGGAAGTACTGCCCCAGGTGCGCCGAGACGAACGCGTCGGCGTAGTTGCTGACATGGAGGCCCTCAGGCAGCGTCCAGGGGCTCCCGAAGAACTCGCTCTTCCGCTTGAGCGAAGCGAGCAGCACCCAGCCGACCGGCACCACAACGGCCAGCGAGAGGGCGACGACAAGGACATGGGTGAGCACACGCCCGGCACCCGGCCGGGGAGCGCGCGGACGGGCGGTGTGCGATCGGGACGGACCGAGCAGGGTCATGGTGCCTGTCCTCAGAACTGGAGGGGCTCGCGCCGCGTCGCCCGGCTCACCAGCAGCGACACGAGGAACGAGAACGTGAAGATGACGACACCGATGGCCATGCCGTAGCCGTACGACGAGTTCGTGTACGCCTGCTTGTACATGTAGCTCAGCAGTACCTCCGAGGAGCCGTCGGGCCCGCCGCCCGTCATCGCGCGGACGAGGACGAAGCTGAGGTTGACGGCGCTCATGATGAAGAACGTCAGTGTGGTGCGCAGGCTCTGCCAGATGAGCGGCAGCGTGATGGCGAAGAACTGCCGGGCGGGGGAGGCGCCGTCGAGCGCGCTCGCCTCGTACAGCTCCTCCGGGACGCTCGACATGCCCGCCATGTAGAGGACCATGTAGTAGCCGAGCGACTGCCAGACCATCGCGACCGCGACGGAGTAGAGCACGATCTTCTGGTCGCCGAGCCAGACCCGCTGGAGACCGTCGAGGGACAGCAGCCGCAGTGTGCCGTTGAGCAGACCGTTCTCCTGGTCGTACACGGCGGAGAAGATCGCCGCGATCACGACCACCGAGAGCACGTTGGGGATGTAGAGGAGGAACCGGTACAGGTTCCGCCCGCGCAGCCGCTGCCGCGTCATGATCGCGGCGAGGAACAGGCCCATACCCATGGTCACGACGCTCACCACGACCAGGAGCGCGACCGTGTTCTGGAACGCGCGCACGAACTGCCGGTCGTCGAGGAGACGGGTGAAGTTGTCGAGCCCCACGAATCGCATGTCCGGGGAGAACCCGCTCCAGGTGTAGAGCGACATCCGGAACACGTTCACGGTCGGTACGACCATGAACACCGCGAAGAGCACGAGTGCGGGAAGCAGGCAGGCGAGTACGAAGCGGCCACTGCCGCGCCGCCGGGCCGGGGTTCCGGCTCCGCGCAGCGAACTACCTCTGGGCGGAGCGGTGTTGGAGGTGTGGTTCGTCGAGCCTGGGGGTGTGGTGGAGAGCGTCGTCACCGTACCGGTCCTTGGGTCGTACGAGGCGGTCCTGGGGGAGCGCGGCGGTCTCAGCCGCCCGACCGGCGCAGTTTCTCGCTGGCGTCGTTCAGCGCGGCCTGCCACTTCTCCTCGGTGGTGTCGCCGCTGATGATGCTGTTGGCGGTGTCGAAGAGTGTGGCCTTGATGTCGACGCCCTCGACGGGCGCGGTGCTCGCGAACCCGCCGACGAGCGCGGAGACCGACGGGTCCTCGTACACCTGGTAGAACTCGGCGTTCTGGGGCGACAGGGCGCTCGTGACGGACTCGACGGGCTGGATCGCGTTCGACTCGGCGAAGATCTTCGCCGCCTCGTCGGAGTACAGATAGGTGATGAAGTCCTTCGCCGCGTCCTTCTCCTTCGCGGCGCTGGGAACCCAGACCGACTCGACCGACGTCGTGATGTAACGCTCCCCGCCCGGAGTGACCGCCGGGAGGGGCGTCAGGCCCCACTCGAAGCCTTCCGCACGCGGAGCCTCGGCCATCTCGCCGACGATCCAGGTGCCGTTCGGCATGAACAGCGCCTTGTTGTCGAGGATCAGCTGCTGGTTCTTGGTGAAGTCCTGCTCGTTGGCGTACCCGACGGTGGCCGGCGCGGCGTAACCCAGCAGCCGGGTGGTGATGTCGAGAGCCTGGCGCGCCTTCGCCGACTTCCAGACGTCCTGCTTGTACGTCATGACGTCGGTGTGGAACTCCTCCCCGCCGATACCGGCGAGGAGCGCGAAGAAGTACGAGTCGAGGTACCCGGCGGTCGGGTAGGTGAAGAGCGGGATGCCCTGCCGCTTCGCCGTGTCGCCGAGCGCGAACATCTCGTCCCAGGTGGCCGGTGTCCGCCAGCCCTTCTCCTTGAACAGGCCCTTGTTGTAGAAGAGCCCGGTCGGCGCGTAGTACATCGGCATCAGATACGTCTGATCCGTGCCGTAGGGGTTGGTGTTGAGATTGCCGACGATGCCCTTGGTGAGCTTGTCGCCCACGGTCCTGTCCTCGCCGGGGATCTTCGCCTTGAGCACCGGGGTGAGGTCCTCCAGCGCCTTGTCCTTGACGAGGGTCTCGGTGAGGGCGGCCTTGCGGCCCTGGCCGAGCACCACGACGTCCGGATACCGCCCCGCCTTCATGTTCGGGGTGATCTCGTCCTCGATGCTCTTCGATATCTGCAACCGCACCTCGACCTCGGGGTGCGCCGCCTCGTACGCCTTGATGACCTGGGCGTACATGTCCCGGCCGTAACCGCCTTCGAGGGCGGCGACCTTGAGGGTCGTCCGGCCCGAGTCCGCGGTGCCCTCGCCGGCCGAGCAGCCGGCGAGCAGCCCGAGCACCGTGACCGCGGAGCCCGCGAGGGCGAGCGATCTCCTCATGGGGGAGTCCTTCCCATGCACAGGGGGTTGTTACGATGGCACCGATAACATGCGCGTTCACGATGGCATCGAACCCCACGCGGCGCAAGAGCCCCGGGAACGGCGTTTCGGTGGGTCACCGGGAGCGCGGCGGCGCCGTGGAGGCGCGCACCGACAGGGTCGGAGCGGCGTCCGGCCCGCCGGTGCCGATGTCGTCACCCCGCAGCAGCAGGGCCACGGCCGCCTCGCCGTAGCGGTAGAAGTCCTGCCGGACGGTCGTCAGCGGCGGCGAGCAGTAGGCCGCCAGGGCGATGTCGTCGACGCTCACGATGGACAGGTCCCCGGGCACCGAACGGCCGCGCTCGCGCAGCGCGCGGATCACCCCGAAGGCCATCTCGTCGCCGGCCACGAAGACCGCGGTCACCTCCGGGATCATCGCCAGGATCCGCCCCTGCCGGTACCCCGAGTCCGGCGACCAGTCGCCCTCCAGGGGCGGCGGCGCCTCGATCCCGGCCTCGGCCAGGCACTCCTGCCAGCCCTGCCGCCGCCGGCGCGCCTCGATCCACTCGTCGGGCCCCGAGATGTGCCAGACCTGACGGTGCCCCAGATCGAGCAGGTGCCGCGTGGCGACCCGGCCCGCCTCCCGCTGGTCGATGCCGAGCACCCGGGCGCCCGCAGTCCGCGAGCCGTCCAGGGTGACGGTCGGGATGTCGCGGGTGATGTCCTCCATCTTCCGGGTCACGGAGATGAGCGGCACGGCGATCACGAAGCCGTCCACGCCCTGGTCGGCGAGGCGGGACAGGGACTGCTCCATCAGTCCGACGTCCAGCGCGGCGATGGCCGCGATGCTCACCGCGTACCCGGCCGCACCGGCGGCAGCCTCGACACCGGCGGTCACCGCCGAGCGCGAGTAGTACCCGCCGGACGCCAGCAGGACGAGCCCGATGGTGCGGCTGCGCCCGGAGGAGAGCGCCCTGGCCGCGCTGTTGAACCGGTAGCCGACCTGCTCCACGGCGGCCAGCACGCGCTTGCGGGTCTCGGGATCGACGTTCGGCGACGCGCGCAGCGCCCGCGAGACGGTCTGCGCCGACACCCCGGCGGTCCTGGCCACATCGGCCATGCTCGGCTGCCTCGGCTTGGCGGTGCCCTCGGTCATGGCGCGCTCCTCTCCCGCGGCCGCGCGCGGCGTCCTCCGCCCGATCACGCGACCTTGTTACGTATGGCACCGATAACATACGCTCGCCGCGTGACTGAGTCGCCCGCGACACCCATCTCTCCGGCACCCACCACGACCGACGAGGCGATCGGAGCCGTCGGAACCGCCACCGCCGCGCTCACCTGGCGCGCGGGGCGGGTGTACCGGCACGGCGTCCCCCACCGCGTCCTGTCCGGGGCGCTGCACTACTTCCGCGTCCACCCCGGCCTCTGGCGGGACCGGATCCGCCGCCTCGCCGACCTCGGGCTCAACACGGTCGACACCTATGTGCCGTGGAACTTCCATCAGCCCCGCGAGGACATGGCGCCGCGCTTCGACGGCTGGCGGGACGTCGAGCGGTTCATCCGCACCGTGGGGGAGGAGGGTCTCGACGTCATCGTCAGGCCCGGACCCTACATCTGCGCGGAGTGGTCCAACGGCGGCCTGCCGAGCTGGCTCACCGGCCGGGACGTCGCGGTCCGCAGCTCGGACCCGGCGTTCACCTCGGCCGTCGGCCGCTGGTTCGACGAGCTGATCCCGCGCATCGCCGCACTCCAGGCCGCCGAGGGCGGTCCGGTCGTGGCGGTACAGGTGGAGAACGAGTTCGGCAGCTTCGGCGACGACCGCGCCTATCTGCGGTGGAACCGCCGGGCCCTGACCGCACGGGGAATCCGGGAACTGCTGTTCACCGCCGACGGACCCACCGAGCTGATGCTCGACGGCGGCACCCTGCCGGGGACCCTGACGGCCGTCACCCTGGGCTCCAAGCCCGACGCCGCCCGGCGGCTCCTCGCGGCCCGCCGCCCGGACGAGCCCTTCGTGGTCGCCGAGTTCTGGAACGGCTGGTTCGACCACTGGGGCGAGCCGCACCACGTCCGCGGAGTCGACAGCGCGGTCGGCACCCTGCGCGGCATCGTCGCCGACGGCGGCAGTGTGAGCATCTACATGGCACACGGCGGCACCAACTTCGGTCTGTGGGCGGGCGCCAACGAGAGCGAGGGCCGGCTGCAGCCCGTCGTCACCAGCTACGACTCCGACGCGCCGATAGCCGAGGACGGCAGCCTCACCGCCAAGTTCTTCGCGGTACGCGAGGCACTCGGCGCCCGCGGGCCGCTGCGGTCGCCCGCACGGCCGGAGACGCTCCCGCCCGCACGCGTGCCGCTCGTCCACCGCGCCGACCTGCTCGCGGGGCTGCGCGCCGTGCCCGCCCCGACCTCGACCGCCGCGCGCCCCGCCTCGTTCGAACAGCTCGGCCTCGACGCGGGAATGGTCCTGCACACCGCACACCCGCGTATCCCGGCGGGCGAGCACCGGCTGCTCCTCACCGACGTACGCGACCGGGCACTGGTCTTCCGCGACGGCACCCTCCTCGGCACCGCCGAACCGGGCTCCCCCGAACTCCCCCTGCACGGAACGGGCGATGCCGTACGGCTGGAGGTGCTGGCCGAGAACCTCGGCCGGGTGAACTACGGGCCCGGCATCGGAGCGCACAAGGGCCTGCTCGGCCCCGTCCTCGTCGACCGGCGCACCGTGCAGGGCTGGGACAGCACCCCGGTCGCGCTGCAGGAGTGGTCCGCCGCCGAACTGACCGCCGCGCTCGCCGCGGGCCCCGCGACCACACACACCGGATTCGCCGTCGCCACCCTGCGCGTCGACACCCCGGCGGACACCTTCCTCGCGCTGCCGGGATCGGGCCGCGGCCTGGTCTGGGTCAACGGGTTCCTGCTCGGCCGCTACTGGGAGATCGGGCCGCAGATCACGCTCTACTGCCCGGCACCGCTGCTGCGCCCCGGCGAGAACACCGTGACCGTCCTGGAACTGGAACGGCTGGGCCGGGAACTGGAGTTGCGGGACCGCCCCGAGCTGGGACCACCGCAGGAGTACGTCGAGGAGTTCGGCTGAGCGGACCACGCGCCCACGCGTGCCGGCGGTCAGCCCGTGAACCCCGCGTGGACATGGTCGTGGTGGGTGGCGTCGCTGAAGAACTGGCCCGCGCCGCCGCCCGTGAGCAGGACGGGACCGCCCACGTTGTACGAACCGGCCGCCGCCGCGTCGCGCATGAAGGTCTCCACCAGCCGTCGCGGGGTGGCCGGGTCCACGACCCGGTGGCCGTCGATCCGCCACACGTCGAAGGCCCGGCCGCGCGGATGGTCGCTGGGCCGGTCGGTGCCGAAGACGTCCAGCGGGTGACCGGAGCGGATCACACTCACGTCCATCCGGTACGTACCCGCCAGCCGGAGCAGCGCCCGCAGGACGCTCTCGTGGATGTGCCCGGCGCGGACATCGGCCGCTGCCGCGGGCGGCAGCGTGATCCGGCGCTCCGCCAGCACCTCGCGCGCGGCTGCGGGCAGCGACCTTACGGCTCCGCCAGGACTGGCCGGGTGCAGCGCGGTGACCTCCCAGCGGGGCCGCGCGCGGCGCAGCCGTACGTCGACGGTCGTGCCGCCCGCGTGCCCCGGGATCCACTGCCAGCAGACCACCAGCATACTAGGGCCTGTGTGGGGTTGTGATCTGGGCTCGCGGGGCGTGGCACGCACGCTCGCGGCGTTGCCGAAATGCCCTAGTAGCTCCGCTACGAGGGCCTCTCGGCGCCTTGCGATCGCACGCACCACGCCCCGCTCCCTGGGCCAGATCACAACCCCACACAGGCCCTAGCCGAGTCCGCCAGGATCCCCCCGTACTGGGCGTCGACCACCTGGAGCGCGGCCTCACCGGCGGCGGGCAGCAGCGCCCCCGCCGCGTCCACGAGGGACGGCGCCGCGCCCAGCGCGGCCACCCGCCGCTTCGCCGCCGCCGCGCCGCCCTGCCCGGCGGACCAGGCCCCGATGGCCTCCACCACCTGTACGGCCCGCAGTTTGACGTCGGGGCTCACATCGGCGCGGTCGGGCCGCCACGGGGTGGTCGTCGGCAGCGGTACGGGCGAACGCGTCGCGGCGACGGCGCGGGCGCCCGGCCCGGCCCCCGCCCGCGAACCCCCGGAACACCCGGCGGCGGCCCCCGCCACCAGCCCGCCGGCGCCCAGCAGCACCGCCCGTCTGCCGAACTCCATGGCCGTACCTCGTCCCCGGTCCCGGACCTGTCCCGGTCTCCTGTGCTCCAGGGTGCGGGACATCCGCTCGGGCCGCACGCCGCCGCGCACCGCCGCACGCCGCGCACGCCACACGCCGCCGCTCGGCGTCAGCGGCCGTAACGGCGCTCCCGGGCCGCGTACGAGCGAAGCGCCCGCAGCAGGTCGATCTGGCGGAAGGCCGGCCACAGGACCTCGACGAAGTGCACTTCGGCGTAGGCGCTCTGCCACAGCAGGAACCCGGACAGCCGCTGCTCACCCGAGGTACGGATGATGAAGTCCGTGTCATGGCCGGCCGGGGAGTACAGATGCTCGGAGATGTGCCGGGCCTCGAAGTTCTCCGCCAGCTCCATCGGGTCACCGCCCGCGCTGGTGTGTGTGTCGAACGCCGCCCTGACCGCGTCCACGATCTCCCGGCGACCGCCGTAGCCCACCGCGACATCCACCTTGAGACCGCCACGCCCCGCCGTCGCGGCGGCGGCGTCCTTCAGGACGCGCGCACTCTCCCCGGGCAGCAGATCGAGGGCGCCGATGATCTCTATCTCCCACGGCTCCGACGCCGCGCAGATGCTCTGGACGGTCTCCTCGATGATCTCGATCAGCGGGCCGAGCTCCGCCGGGGGCCGGTGGAGATTGTCGTCGGAGAGCATCCACAGCGTCACATGCTCGATCCCCGCCGCGGTGCACCAGCGCAGAAAGTCGGACGCCCTCGCCCCTCCCGCGCGGTAGCCCTCGCGGGGATCGTCGTGCCCGGCGCCCCGGGCCCAGCGCCGGTTGCCGTCGAGCATGATCCCGACATGCTTCGGCCGGGGCGCCCCTTCGAGCTTCCGGGCCAGGCGCCGTACGTACACCGCTTCCAGCGCCGATCGAATGGCCCCGAGAACCGCCACGCCTTCGTTCCTTTCCTCGCACCGCCAAAGCCGAGAGCGCAACCGTATCGCCAACCCGGTCACCGGGGAGCCGGAGCGGTGTCGGAGACCACGCGCACGCCCAGGCCGCGCACCCGGTAGATGCACGTGTCGTCACCCCACAGCGACGCGTCCGCGACCGCGTAAGGGCCCCGCGCGTCCGTACCGGACTCGACGATGTCCATGTCCACCCGGATCAGCCGGCTCGCCGGGGTGATCTGGCCGCGGTACGTCCAGACCGTCTCGCGGCCGGGCAGCACCGGCTCGAACCTGGGGTGCGGGACACCCTCGGCGGCGCCGCGTTCGAGCAGGTGGTACTGGAGCAGCTGGCACATGGCCTCCAGCCCCAGTGACCCCGGCTGCACCGGGTCCTGGAAGAAGTGCGCGCGGAAGAACCACTCGCCCGGGTCCACGTCCTTCTCCGACCGCAGCCGGCCGAGCCCCGCGCGGCCCCCGGCCGGCCAGAAGCCGGTGATCCGGTCGAGCATCAGCAGCATCGGGCCCGGCAGCCGCGGCTGCCCCGCGCAGTACCGGGCGGGGCGCCCGGTCAGATCGACCGCCCGGCCGCAGGGCTCGTCGAGCCGGGCCCGCTCCTCGGCCGGCACCGCCAGGCCCGGCTGATGGGCGAAGGAGGACGGCGGGAAGTAACCGAAGACCGTGGAGAGTTCGCACAGCGGCACGCCGTCGGCCGTGCACGTCACCCGGAAGGACTCGATGATCATGTCCCCGCCGCGGGAGATCCGGGTCAGTACGGCACGGGTGCGGACCGTGCCCGTCGCCGGGGTGACCTCACCGCTGACCGTCCCCGTCCCGTCGAGGTTGCGGAACAGCAGGTCGGCGCCGGTGGTCAGCGCGCTGCCCACGTACGAGGCCAGCCACCCGCAGGGTTGCAGCGCGATCTCCATGAGCACGGCGAACGGCATCGTACGGCCGCCGCTCTGCTCGAAGTACCAGGCCCGCGCGGGTACGTCGTACTCCGAGACGACCTCGCTGCCCTCCCGCATACCGCCCTGAGGTCCGTCCACCGAGACGATCCGGCTCATGAAGTGGTACGGAGGCCCCGGCAGCCGCGCGACCCCGCGGGTGCCGTCGAACGGCTCGTACACGGCGCCGAACGCCTCGCTCGGTCGGCCCCAGGCGCCCGCCAGCAGCGAGGCGTAGCCGAAGGGGAAGCCGTCGGCGGCCGTCGCCACGGGCTTCTCCTCCCGGTGCCCGGTCAGCCCGCCGAGGAGGGAAAGCGGTACGGGCGTACCGTCGGCCATGACGGCGGGCGGGCCCGAACGCCGCCAGTGCGACAGCGGCCAGTCGGGTACGAGCCGCAGCGCCACATCGCGGCCCAGGAACGCCTTCGCCCCGTCCACCGAGCCCAGCACATCGGCGTGGAGCGTGGGCATGGGGCCGGCCGAGACACCGCGCACGAACACCTCGTACACGACCCGCCGTCCCGACGGGGTGGCCTGGCCCCGGCACATCGTCCGGCTGGGCCTGCCGTCGACCGGCTCGAAGCGCCAGCCGTCCCGGTCCACGGTGAAGCCCATGGCCGCCAGATAGAACGCCATCGCCTGGAGACCGCCCTGGAGCATCAGCGTGCCCGGCATACAGGGGTCGTTCTTGAAGTGCCCCGCGAAGAACCAGTCGTCCGGCGACAGCGGGGTCTCGGCCCGCAGATAGCCGCGCCCCCACGGTCCGCCCGCCGGGTCGAACGCGGTCACCTCGTGGATCATCCGCAGCCGGCCGCCGTCGAGCCCCGGGGAGCGGACATGGGCCGCCGTCGCCTCCCAGCCGGGCCCGAAGCAGTCCGCGGGACGGCCCGCGACCAGGGCCGACACCCGCTCCGCGCCGAACCGGGTCAGCGCGCAGCGCACGGCGGGCGGGTCGAGCGGCAGATCGTCACCGGGCGGGCGCTCGGCGGGATCCCACCGCACCCCGCCACCGCCTGACAGCTCCTGCGGAGTGAAGAACCCGGCCTGGCCCTCGCGGACGCTCAGCCGCAGTACGCCGTCCACGAAGCAGTCGTAGTGGAAGAAGGCCAGCCGGACACCGTCGTGCTCCGCGTGGCCGTCGACGTGGATCTCGTAGCGCAGGACGTCTCCCGCAGTCGGCGGGCCGCCGTGGTACGTCACCTCGCAGCCGAGCAGCCGGTAGGCGCGCTCGCCCCGGTTGAGGAGATCCGCGCCCAGCCAGCTGAGCAGGAGCAGGTCCGCCTGGCCCGCCTCGATCAGCACACCGGCCGGCACCCGGCCGGTGGAGTCCAGATACCAGCTGTCCGGCAGGACATCGGTCTCGGTCCAGATCGTCCCGTCGGTGCGTACGGGGCCGGGAGCGGCGAGCGCCGCCGGTACCGCGTCGATGCCGGTGACCCGGTCCGCGAAGAGCATGGGCGGCTCGGGCATCCGGGTCTGCACCGCGTACGCGTCCTGCTCGGCGAACCGGGGGCCGAACAGCGCGGAGATCTCCCCGGAGGCGAGGTACTCCAGCTGGGCGCGGTCGAACTTCGGCCCCGGACGGAGTGGTTGGGTACCTGAGAGTACGGGGGCGGGCGCGGTTGCGATCTTTGGCCGCCGCTCCGGACGTACGGGGTGGGCGGGAGCCCCGCCCACCGTCAGCGCGGTGACGGCGAGGGCCGAGACCCGCAGGAACCGCCGGTGGGCCTCGGTGTGTACGGCCATGACCTCCCGGTGGAGCGCGGCCACCCGCAGACTCTGCCGGGCGACCGCGGCACGGACCCCCGCCACCGGGGCGGCCGGCCGAGCCGCCTCCCGATCCGGCACCGGCGCCAGCTCCGGGGCCCGGGGCAGGGTCACGGCGGCCGGTGCCACGGCCGGTTCCGGGGCCGCCTCGACGGCCGCTGCCACGAGCGGCAGATACGGAGTCGTGGGTACGGGGATGCTGACGGTGGGCCCCGGGCGCGGAACCTCGGTGGCGGCGTCCGCGAGCCGTGCGAACAGCTCGTCGGCGCGTACCGGCACCCCGGCGACGACGAGTTCGGCGACCGCGAGGCACAGCTGCCGCAGCCCGGTGTCGCCCGGGGTGTCCAGCGCGACGGCCACATGCTCCCGGTCCCCGAGCACCCGCTTGACCCAGCCGGTGCACAGCTTGCGCGGCCCGTGCTCCACGAAGACGCGCACACCGTCGGCCCAGGCCCGCTCGACGGTGGCCGCGAAGTCGATCGTGTTCAGCCCCTGCGCGGTGAGCGCCTCGGCGGCCCGTTCGGCCGTCGGCCGGTACGGCTGTCCGGTGGCCCCGCTGTAGAACCGCACCCCGGGCACATCGACGGTGGGACGGTGGTGCGCCGCACGCCACACCTCTTGAACCTCCGCCAACTCCGGTGCGTGAGCGGCCAGTTCATAGTCCAGCTCGATCGCGCGGTCGGCGCCGATCCGGGCCACGACGGCCGCGCACGCGCCGGACTCGCCGCCGATGACGCAGACCCCGGGCGCGTTCACCGCCATCAGATGGACCGCTACCTCGCCGGCCAGCTCCGAACGGACCACGTCCAAAGGCGCGTTGACGAGACAGGTGGCCCAGCGGGAGCCCCGGACGCCCAGCCGCGCCCAGTGGCGCCTGACCGCCCGGAGCTCACCGGTCAGCTCCGTGGTGAACAGCCCGCTGGCCAGGGTCGCGTCGTACAGTCCCGAGGCGTCCGGCCAGGCCCCCAGGGCGACCAGCGCGGCCGACTCGCCCGAGGAGTACCCGACCGCGGCGTCCGGCCGCAGCCCGAGCACATCCCGGGTGAACACGGTGTGGACGACGGCGAGTTCGGCGGCGGCCCAGATCCGGCCCAGCACACCCCGCTCCGTCCGGGAGCGCAGCCGCGTGCCGATCGCCCGGTGCCCGGCCCTGACGGCCTCGCCGAGGGACGGCAGCGCGAGCATCAGCTCATGGCCCATCCCCGGGTACGCGGCCGAGCCGTTGGTGTAGACGAACGCCGTCTGCCCCGTGACCGGCCTGTCCCGGTACAGCACATCCGCCGGACGGATCCCGCCGTCGGCCAGCCAGCTGCGGGCGGCCTCCGTGCGGCCGGGGAGCGCGGCGTCGTCGTCCACCACGAGCGCCAGCCGGGCCGGGCCGGCATCGGACCGCGTACCGGAGTCCAGCGCCGCCAGCACCTCCCCGCGGTCGGCCCCGGAGAAGACGTGCAGGCGGGGAGCCCGGCCGCGCAGCCACGGCCGGGCGTCCCCCGCGCGCAGCCGGACGCTCGCGACGGGGCCCTCCACCGGGGTCACCGCGGCCTTCGCGGTGTGCGCGACGGCCCCGGTGTCCGCGGGCCCGCCCGGCCGCGGTACCGCGCGGTGCTGGAGCGCGAGCGCGGCGACCGCGACGGAGACCAGCCCGTACGCGGCGTGCGCGCGGCCGAAGGACGACGCCGGGTCGAACACCGTGTCGGGTCCGTCCCCGACGACCATGTCGGGCACGTCGGCCGGGACAGCGGTGGCGGTCGGGGCGGCGGCGGCCTCGTCGAGCAGGGCGATGACGGTGTCGCCGTCCCTGCGGGCGGTGTCCAGGGACTTGAGGACCAGGACGACGGCGGCGTCCCCCGGCTCGCTCGCCCGCCCCAGCTCCCGCAGTGCGGCCCGGTGGACCACCTCGTGGGAGAGATCGGTGGCACCGACGAGCGCGGCGTCCGCCTCTCCCGACCGGACGGCCCGGGCCGCGACCTCCAGCGCCACCAGACCGGACGCCTCCTCCGCCGACACCGCGAAACTCGCTCCGGCCAGGTCGAGTTGGGTGCTGACACGGTTCGCCACCAGGTTCGGCATGCTGCCCACGACCGCCTCCGAGGTCATGGGCCCCACGAAGGCGTCCCCGGCGTGGTCCCCGGCCGGCTGAGCGGCGGCCGGCCCGGCCTGCTCCAGCCAGTACGGAACCCGCCACCGTGCCCCCGCCCGGGCCACCTCCGGGTCCGCCCCCATACCGATGACCACCATGGTCCGCTCGCGGGGCAGGGACACCGTCCGCACCGCCTCCCGGGCCGCCTCCAGCACCAGCAGCTGATGGCGTACGGTCCGGCTCAGGGCGAGCGGCGGAAAGCACAGGTCCGTCAGCTCCACGGCGATCTCCGTGGCGGGCCCGCGCCGTTCGCCGCCCAGCACCGCCCGGCGGAAGTCCTCGGTGCAGGTCCCGTCGCCGACCCGGGCGCCCAGAGCGACGATCGCCACCGGGGCCGGCGCGGTCGCGGGGGCGGTCGAGGTCGCGGCCGCGGTCGAGGTTGCGGGTGCGGTCACGGTCGCGGTCACGGGCGACACCGGGCGCGCCGGGGAGCGTACGGCGGAGACCGGGGCGCAGTCCGGGAGGTCCACGATCAGATGGGCGTTGGTCCCGCCGAACCCGAACGCGCTCACCGCAGCCCGGCGCGGCCCCGGCCACGGCTCCGGCGCGGTCAGCACCCGCAACGGCGTACCCGCCAGCGCGTCCAGCGGGCGTTCGGCACCGAGCGTCGCCGGGCGGATTCCCGTACGCAGCGCGCCGAGCACCTTCAGCAGCCCCGCCACGCCCGCCGAGGCCAGCAGGTGCCCGACGTTCGACTTCGCAGAACCGATGGGCAGATCGGCACAGGCCCCGAAGACCCGCGCCATGGCGCGCGCCTCCACCGCGTCCCCGACCGGCGTCCCCGTCGCATGGCACTCGACGAGCGACACACTCCCGGGCACGAGGCCCGCCGCGTCGTACGCCAGCCGCATGGCCCGTACCTGGCCGTCCTCCGCCGGACTGATCAGCCCGGCGCCGCGCCCGTCGTTGGACAGCCCGGCACCGCGGATCACACCGAGCACGGGCAGCCCCGAGGCGCGCGCCTCGGACAGCCGCGTCAGGGCGACGAACCCGGCGCCCTCGCCGTGCACCAGCCCGTCCGCGTCCCGGTGGAAGGGCCGGCTGCGCCCCGTACGGCTCGTCGCGGACAGCCCGCAGAACCCCACGTGCAGATAGAGGGGATCGGCCCGGCTCACCGCCCCGGCCACCATCAGGTCCGCCGTACCGTCGTGCAGCCGGTCGCACGCCAGCTTGATCGCGTACAGCGAGGAGGCGCAGGCGGCGTCGAGGGACCACGCCCCCGCGCCGAGTCCGAGCGCCCGGGCCGCGAGGTGGGCCGGGAGCCCGGACGAGAAGCGGTTACGGGCGTCGGGCCGCGTCCGGCGCTCGCCCGTCAGCAGGGCGTCACGGACCGGGGGGCGCTGCGCGGAGAGCCAGACGTGCTCGGCGAAGGCCGCCCCCAGAGGCGTGGGGTACGACAGATTTCCCAGCACCAGCCCCGCGCGCGGCAGCGGGCCCTCGCGGCCCGCCTCCACGAGGGCCTGGCGGACGCCGTACATGACCCAGTGGAAGAGCGGATCCAGCGACAGGATCCGCTCCGGCGCGATCCGGAAGACGCTCGGGTCGAAGACGGACTCGAACCCCCTGACGTACCCGCCGACATCGGAGTACGTGCGGTCGAGATGGTCGTCGACGGGGCCCATGGCCCAGCGTCGAGGCAGCCGCCACCGGCCCTCGGGGACGGTGGACAGGCTGCTGCGGCCCGCTGCGATGTTGTCCCAGAACGTGTCGGGATCGAGAGCGCCGGGCAGCACACAGCCCCGGCCGACGACGGCGATCGGTTCGAAATCCATGCGCGTCTCACTTGCCTAGGAGGGACGGCTGACGAGTTCCACACCGAGCAGTTCCAGCCGGACCGCCCCGTCGGCGTCGATCAGCGCCGCGTCGCAGCGCGCTCCCGTGCTGTGCGTCTTCCGGCCCCGCACCACACACCGCACGGTGCCGTCCACCGGCCCGCGCCGGTGCACCCTGCACTCCGCGACGGCCATCGGCAGCGTCGCCGCGCCGGTGGCGTTCCGCGCCCAGAGCAGGGCGAGTTGGAGCGCCCCGTCCATGGCGGCCGGATCCAGCGGCCAGCGTTCCCCCGGCCACCCCAGGGCGCGCAGGCCCTCGACGGTCGCCTCGGCGCCGTGCGCGGAGACACCGCGCAGGGTGCGGACGGACCGGAACCGGGTGCCGTGGAAGAGGAGTTCTCCGTCGTAGAGCGCGGCGCGGTCCACCTGCTCCGCACTCTCCACACCGTCCGCACCGGCCAGGACGTCCGGGCTGCTCCAGGTGGCCGGATCCGGCTCCGCGCCCCCGGTGCCCAGGACGGCCCGGAAGTGTGCCACACCGTCCGCGCCCCGCAGCTCCGTCTCCAACTCCGTCTCCAGCTCCGGCGCCGAACCGGGCGCGCCCCGGCCGGCGCGCACGGTGAGTCGGTGGCCCTCGCCGGTCAGCTCCGGCAGGGCGAACTTCCTGTACACCCGGAGATCGCGCAGGACGAGCGGCCCGGTATCCGGCCGCCAGGCGGTGGCGGCCCCGGCGAACCAGTTCAGGACCATCGCCACGGGCAGCACGGGAACCCCGGCGAGCGCGTGGTCGGCCAGATACGGCATGGTGTCCGCCCGGACCAGCAGCTGTGCCGGGGGAGGATCACCGGCGGGGGACAGGGCCGCCGGATCGTCCCCGGCCGCCAGCACGGCCCGCGCCTCGCCGGCCGTCCCGTCCAACTCGGCGGTGAAGGCGGCGGCGCCCTGCTCCAGGGGGATGAGCGGAACCCCGGACCGGCCGAAGTGCCCGGCCAGAGCGGGTGTGACCATGCCGCCCTGCCAGGGGCCCCAGGCGATACACCGCACCAGAGCGCCGGGGCGGCGCGCCTGCTCGGCGGAGGCCACCTGGCCCAGGATCTCGTTCGCCATGGCGTAGTCGCTCTGCCCGGCGTTGCCGTACACGGCGGCCACCGAGGAGAAGAGGCAGATCACCTCCAGCGGATCCTCCGCCGTCGCGTCCAGCAGCGCGCGCAGCGCGTCCACCTTGGTGGACATCACGTGCTCGACCTGCGCGTCGGTCTTGTCGGCGATCCGGCTGTCGGCCAGGACCCCCGCGCCGTGCACGATGCCGGTGACCGGGCCCCATGTCTCGCGTACGTCGCGCAGCACGGCGGCGAGGGCCTCGCCGTCGCGGGCGTCGACCGGGACGTACCGGACGGGAGAGCCCGCCGCCTCCAGTGCCGCCAGAGTCGCCCGTACCTCACGCGCGGCCAGGATCTCCCGTGCCCGCACCGCGATCCGGGCGGGCGAGGAGTCCGCCGGGGAGTGCTCCGGGGCGCGCTCCGCGAGCAGCCGGACGAGGGCCGGCTCGTCGTGGGCCGACGCCAGCCCGGCGGGTTCGGGGACCGGCGCCGTCCTGCCGAGCAGCACGATCCGCGGACGGTGTGTCCTGGCCAGGTCCAGCAGCGCGGCGGCGGTCACCCCGCGCGCCCCGCCCGTCGCCACGATCACCGACGCGGAGGTGATCCGCCGCGCGGCGGCGGGTGTGACGTGCGCGGGCACCGCCCGCAGGGTGACGCGGGTACCGTCCGCGCGGAGACCGGCCTCCGCGGCGGGGCCGCCTTCGAGCAGTTCCCCTACGATCGCCTCCGCGACCGCCTCGTCGTCCCGGCCGTCCCGCTCGCAGTCGACGGCCTTGACCGAGGATCCTGGCCACTCCTTCGCCGCGGTTCTGACCAGCCCGGCGACCCCGCCCAGCCACGCGCGGTCGGCCGCCCGGCCGCCGAGCCCGAAGTCGCCCCCGGTGTCCTGCACGGTCACGAACAACCCATGCGTACCTGCTCCTTGGGCCGACACATGGGCCGCCACGGAACGCGCCGCGCGGAACACCGACCGGTGGACCTCCCGTGCCTCGTCCGGCGTACCGCGCCCGGTCAACGCGCCGAGGTGGACGACACCACGCGCGTCCTCGGGCACCTCGGCGACGGCGGTCGCGTCCACGCCGCGCTCCGCCAGCTTCCGCGCGACGAGGCCGGTGAGCCCGTCGCCGTCGGGGCCCTCGCCGGTCACCAGGACCGGCCCGTCCAGGAGCCCGGCCATCGCCAGGCCGGCCGCCGGCGACTCCACCGCGCGCGGCGCCAGCCTGGTCAGCGCCGGCTCCTTCGGGACCTCGGGTGCCTTGTGTGTCTGGGGGACCGGGGCACCCGCCGTATCGGGAACCTCGGGACTGGTGGCGGTGGTGAGCGCCTCGACGATCTCGCGCAGTGTGCGGAGCTTGCCCAGCCGGCCGACGTCCCCCGCCGCGACATCGCCCACCTGCCGCCGTACCGCCGACAGGATCTCGACCCGCTTGATGGAGTCGACCCCCAGATCCGCCTCCAGCTCCATGTCCATGCCGAGCATCTCCGTTGGATAGCCGGTGAGTTGGGCCACCACGGAGAGCAGCGCCTCCTCCAGCTCCGCCGCCGGCGCGGGGGCGTCGGCGGCCGGTTCCGGCGGGGGCGTCCGGTCGGGTGTCGGTACGGGTACGGGGACCTCCACCGCGGCCGGTGCCACGGGCACCGGAGCCCGACGTGGCGACGGAGGGCGGGGGAGCGGCAGTGGTGCCAGGGGAGCCGGGGCCGGGGGCGGTACCGGGGTGTCGATCACCCCGTCGGCGTCCTGCTCCGCGCCGTTGTGCCTTCCCCGTACCCCGAGCATCGCGGTCAGGGTCGTCTCGGTCATCCGCAGAAACGCGATATGACTGTCCGTCAGCATGCGCTGACAGGCCGCGTGGGCCTCCGTCGTCTGCCGCTGCACGCTCTCGACCGCGGTGTACCAGTCGGCGTCGTGGGCGGGCTCCGGGGCGTCGGCGGTCGCCGTCTCGTACATCGGTGGCTCCGGTGTGTGGTGGGGAGTGGGGGTGAAGGCGGGCACGGGATCCGCCACGGTGTCGGGAACGGGAACGGGAGCAGGCGCGGGAATGGGAACGGGCACGGGGTCGGGATCCCGCACAGACGCGGGCAAGGGCGGCCCGGCGGCCCCGGCTCCGGCGCCGGGCGGGTAGAGCCGGCCGTAGTTGGCTCCGCCGATCCGCACGGTCATCCGGGGCCGGTCCTCCTTCACCGGCGCCGGCGTTCCGGACGCCTCGTACGGCGCCCAGAGCGGGTCGAGATCGAGGGGCACACCGCGTACGGCGAGCTCGCCGAGGGCGGTGTGCAAGGTGCTGATCCCGGACCGGCCAGGCCGGTCCAGCGGTACGGCCGCGTGCGTACGGTCGCCGAGGATCTGCCCGACCAGGCCGGTCAGCGCGGTGCCCGGGCCCACCTCGACAAAGGTCCGCACCCCCGCCGCGTACATCGCCTCGATCTGGTCCTGGAAGAGCACGGGCGAGGCGAGGTGACCGGCGATCCGGCGGCGTACCTCGTCGGGCGAGGCCGGGTACGGGGCCGCGTCCGCGTTGCCGTACACCTCGATCCGGGGCTCCGAGAGCGGGACCGTGCGCAGGAACGCGGCGAGCGGCTCGCAGGCCGGGGCGACCAGCGGGCTGTGGAAAGCGGTCGAGGTGGTCAGCCGGTGGGTGCCGACGCGCTCGTCCGCGAACACCTTCTCGGCGCGCGCGACTGCCTCCGCCGTCCCGGAAAGCACCGTCTGGAGAGGGGAGTTGTGGTTGGCGGGCCAGAGGTTGCCGAGTCCGCCACCGGCCAGCACCGCCGCCACGCGCGCGCGGTCCGTCGCCACGGCGAGCATCGCGCCGGGCGCGGTGGCCGCGTCCCGCATCAGCTCGCCGCGCCTGCGGGCCAGGGTGACCAGCGACCGGCCGTCCAGGACACCCGCGCAGTGCAGTGCCACCAGCTCACCGAAGCTGTGGCCCGCCACGCAGTCCGGCCGCAGCCCCAGGGACCGCACCACCTCCAGCAGCGCGAGCGCGTGCACCGCGAGCGCGGGCTGCGCCCACTCGGTGGCGGCCAGGGACGCCTGCCGGCCGGCGCGCTCCTCGTCGGTGAAGGCGGGCGGCGGGAACACCACCCGGTGCAGCGGGGGCCCGTCGGACCCGGTGCCGCCCAGCTCGTCCCACACCCGCTGGGCGGTTGGCGACAGCATGGCCAGACCGGCGCCCATCCCGACGTACTGGGACCCCTGTCCCGGGAACAGGAAGCCGATCCGGCCGGGCTCGGGCGCCCCGGCGGCGTACCGAGCGCCCGTCGGTGCCGAGAACGCCGTGCCGGGCCGCTGCCGGATCAGTGCGAGCGCCCGCGCGTATCTCTCCCGCAGCTCCTCGACGCCGGTGGCGACGACGGCCAGCCGCACCGGGTCCGTGGGCGAGAACGCGCGGTGGCTCTCCCGCGCGAGCGCGGCCAGCGAACGGCCGCCGCCGGTGTCCGGCGGCACCAGATCGGACGGCGACGCGCCACTGAACAGGACGAGTTCGTCCGGCGCGCCGCGATGGCGCGGTGCCACCCGGCCGGGGGTGCCCGAGGGCACGTACTCCTCCAGTGTGACGTGGAAGTTGCTGCCCCCGAAGCCGAAGCCCGACACCGAGGCCCGGCGCGGATGCCCGGCGGGCCGTACCCAGGGGCGGGCCTCGGTGTTGACGTAGAACGGACCGTCGGGCGCGGCTGCCGCCGGATGCGGCCGGTCGACCTTGATGGTCGGCGGCAGCACCTGGTGACGCAGGGCCATGACGGCCTTGAGCAGCCCCGCCGCGCCCGCCGCGCACTTGGTGTGGCCGATCTGCGACTTGACCGAGCCGATCGCGCACCACTGCCCGTCCGTACGCCCCGACGCTCCGAACACCTCGTTCAGCGCCGTGAGTTCGGCGGTGTCCCCGGCCTCGGTCCCGGTGCCGTGCGCCTCGACCAGCTCCACCGTCTGTGGACCGTAGCCCGCCTCCTCGTAGGCGCGTCGCAGGGCCCGCGCCTGCCCGCCGGCCAGCGGCGCGTAGATCCCCGGACTCCGGCCGTCGGACGAGGAGCCGATGCCCCGGATCACCGCGTGGACGGTGTCGCCGTCCCGCTCGGCGTCGGACAGCCGCTTCAGGGCGTACATGACGACGGCTTCGCCGAGCATCGTGCCGTCCGCCGCGTCCGACAGCGGACGGCAGTCACCGCTGCGCGACAGCGCGGGCGTCTTGGAGAAGGACAGGAACATGCCGATGCCGTTGTCGGTGTCCACACCACCGCTGATCACCAGATCGGCCCGGCCGAGCGCCAGCTCGCCGACCGCGGTGGACAGCGCGGCCAGGGAGCTGGCACAGGCGGCGTCGGTGGTGTGGTTGGTGCCGTGCAGATCGAAGCGGTGGGCGATCCGGCCCGCGACGACATTGCCGAGCACCCCGGGGAAGGTCGACTCCCGCCACGGTGTGTAGTGCGCCGCGATACGGTCGCACACGGCGCCCGCCTCGGCCTCGGTGAGACCGCTCTCCCGCAGCGCCTTCCGCCACACGGGGCGTTCGGTGCGACCGTACATGTGCGGAAGCAGTTCCAGGGCGGCCACTCCGAGGACGACACCGACCCGGTCCCGGTCCATGCCCGCCAGACCGCCGGCATCGTTGAGCACCTGGTCGGCCACCAGCAGGGCGAGCAGCTGCGAGGTGTCCGTCGAGGACAGGTTGGTGGGCGGCACACCGTACGTCATCGGGTCGAAGTCGACGTCGGGCAGGAACGCGCCCCGCCGGGCATACGTCTTGTCCGGGGCGGCCGGGTCCGGATCGTAGTGGTCCGCCACCAGCCAGCGGGAGGGCGGCACTTCGGTCATCATGTCCCGTCCGCCGGTCACGATCCGCCAGTAGCCGGCCGCGTCCGTCGCGCCGGGCACAAGGGCGCCGGCGCCGACCACGGCGACGGGCACCTGGCGAGGGGTGGAGGCGGTCACGGTCTCTCCTCGGGATCGGGCGGAGGGCGCTGACGCCTCCGGGGCACCGGAGGCGCTCATGCCAGCGCGCACGGCGTGTAGGTGAACGCGTCGGACGGCAACGGAACGCCGTAGGTGCGCAGTTGATGGGCGCGGGTGAGTACCGCGGCGCCTTCGAGCAGGTTGAGCGCGATCTGTGTCACGGACCGGTTCGCGGGATCGGCCAGGAAGGTGCCCGCGGCCCACCGGTTGAACGCGCCCATCGCGGGACCGCACCAGATCTGGAAATCGGCGCGCCTGGCCGCCTCGCCGGTGATCGCCCACCGGCTCGAACTCCCCAGGTACCAGCGGAAGACCAGGGCCATCCGGTGCTTCGGGTCGGCCTCGGCCCGGGTGATCTCGGCGGGATCGCGCGCCTCCCAGAACGCGACGGTGCGCCGCCAGATCTCGTCGAAGGAGGCGCGCAGCACATCCCGTTCGATCGGGGCGCGCACCGCGGGCGGGATCTCCTCCAGCGAACCGTGTGCCCGGTACGCCGCGTGGAGCCGGCCGGCCCGCTGGGCGAACATCGTTCCCCGGGACAGGACTTGGAGCTGGACGCCCAGCTCGAACATGTCCGCGGCCGGCGCCATGGTCACATCGGCGATGTCCGCCGCGCAGAGCATCGCCTTGGCCTCGTCGGACAGTCCCGCCTCGGTGGCCGTCTGGTTCACCGATCCGACGACCACGTACGACGCGCCGAGGGCGAAGGCGGCGGCCACCGCGTCCGGTGTGCCCAGCCCGCCGGCCGCGCCGACCCGGACCGCCCGGCGGTAGCCGAACCGCCGGCACAGTGTGTCGCGCAGCGCGGCGATCCTCGGCAGCAGGACCGACAGCGGCCGGTTGTCGGTGTGCCCTCCGCTGTCGGCCTCGACGGTGATGTCCTCGGCCACCGGAACGCACGACGCGAGTTCCGCCTCCCGGGGCGTCAACTCCCCCTGCGTGACGAGCCGGTCAAGCAGCGCGGCCGGGGCGGGCGAGAGGAACCGCTCGGCCACCTCGGGGCGGGAGACCTTGGCGAGCAGCCGCGTACGCCGGACGATCCCGCCGTCCGCGCCCCGGCGCAGCCCCCGGGCCGCGCACAGCACGACGGCCGGCGTCAGCTCCATGAACGCCGACGCCGAGATCCGGGGCACCTCACGGCTCAGCAGCAGCTTGGCGACGCGGAACTCCAGCTCGGGTTCGGCCGGTGAGTGGATGAGGTTCACACCCCAGTTCGCGTGGGAGCGCAGCTCGTCCGCCAGTGTGTGCACGGCCCGCTCCACGTCGGCGTACGCCAGGCCGCCGGCGCCGAAGAACCCGAGCATCTCCGCACGGGCCATCGCGGACACCATCCGGGTGGTCGCGATGCCGTTCGCCATCTCGCCCGCGACATAGGGGAACCGGACGCCGTGGGCCTCGCAGAAGGTGCGTCCGCCGAGCCACTCGGGGTACAGCGGCGGCAGCGTACCGAGCACCGGGCCGCCGGGCACGGGGCCGGTCGCGAGCCCCAGCTCACGGCCGTCGGGACCGCTGACGACATGGACGGGTTCCCGGACGATCCGGGCGACGGCGGCGATTCCCTCGGGGGAGAAGACCGGCGGGGACGCGGCGGGGGAGTCGGGAGCGGCGAGGACGGACACGGAGGGCTCCAGCGGAAGAGGCGGCGGGTCGCACAGCTGCACAGGCACTCAGGTACTCAGGACATGTCTGACGGTCACTCAGAAGTGCGGGGTGGAAGGTGAGTCGGCGGACGGCGCGGCCAGTCCGGACCAGAGATAGCCGAGGTCCACCCGGTCGGAGGCCGCCGACGGCCCGAGCAGGGTTCTGACCCGGGTGTCGTCGAAGCGCCGCCGGTGGGCGAGATAGGCCGTCAGCCCCGGGTAGAACTTCAGCACGGACTCCAGCGGCGACGGATCGTCCGGCTCCGTGGCGACCAGCTCGATGGAGACCGGCCCCAGCCGTTCCAGCAGGGTCACGACGGTCGGTACGGGTACGTCGCGGTCATGGACGACGTGGTACGTGTCGACCCCGCCCGAGGGCGTCCGGCCGGCGAGGCGCACCATGATCTCGGCCGCGTGCTCCACCTGTATCAGGTTCAGCCGGCCGTGCCGATGTCCCACCAGCCGGACACGGGGGCGGCCGTCGCGGTCCGGGCTCCCGGGGCGGGCGGTGTGGCGTGCCTCGCGCATGATCCGCTCGACGACCTGGAGCGGGTGCGGGGGCAGCTCCGGGTGCGGCGGCAGATCCGTGACCAGAATGCTCGGCCGCAGCACCACGACCGGCCGGGTGTGCTCCCGGGACCACGCGTGGATCAGCTTCTCCGCCTCGTACTTGGAGTGTTCGTACGCGTTCTCGAAGCCGTACGTGTCGTTCAGTTCGTCCTCGTACGCGACGCCCTCGCGCCTGCCCCCGGCCACGAAAGCGGTGCTCACGTGGTGGACCAGGGGCCGGCCGCGTCCGGCTGCCGCCAACTCCAGTACGTGCCGGGTGCCTTCGAGGTTGGTCCGGCGCAGCTCCGGGAGGTCTCCCTCCAGGTTGATACTGCCCGCGCTGTGCCAGATCGCGCCGAGACCGTCGGCCAGCTCCCGGAAGACGCTCTCCGGGAGACCCAGCCGGGGCTGCTCCAACTCGGTCTCCACCACCCGCAGCCGGTCGGCGAGTCCGGCGGTGAACGCCTCGGGCGCGCCCGTCAGTTCGAAGAACCGGGTGATGCGGCGCAGCGCGTCGCCCGAGCCCGCGTGCACCAGGACCGTCACCGATCGGTGCGTGGCGAGCAGACGACGTAACAGGCGCAGTCCGAGGAATCCGGTGGCGCCGGTGAGGGCGACATGCACGACCATGCCTCCAAGGGCTTCGAAAGGGACGGGACCACGACCGCGCGACGAGGGCGGGCCGTCGTCGGCGCGTGGCTGCCGGGGCGTTTCGGCAGCGCGGAAGCTCTCAGGACCTCCCCCCGGGGCCGGTGACCGTTGACGCACCGCACACAGTGTCAGAAGGCGGGCGGTGGAGGGGGTCCCGATTCCCCGCACTCACCTGAACGGAGTACCCGCGCCACGGTTCACCCGTACGGACGTGGCGGACGTGACGGATGTGGCCTCTGCTGTACGGACGGCCAGCGGCTATGTCCTCCTTTCGAGTGGATCCACGGGCACCGGCCGGCACGCGGCCCCGAGGGGCGCGACACTCGCCCCGCCACCGGCACCTGCCCCCGTCCTCGGCCCGTCCACCGGCACGAACTGGAGTTCTTCGATGCCCGAGTCCGTCCCGTCAGCCCCGTTGTCGCCCCCGCCCGTTCCCCCGCCGCGCCACCCCGCCCACGCGCTCGACCGCGCGTTCCTCGGCATGGAACGCCGCCGCCCCGACGTCCGCTGGGACGCCGGGGGTGTGGCGTATCTGAGCGGTCCGCCCCCGAGCCTGGCGGATCTCCGTGCGTACGTGGGATTCCGCCTGCCGCACCTGCCCCTGCAGACGAGCCGGGTCGAGGGCGGCCCGGGGCGCCCCTGGTGGCGGCCGGACGCGGACTTCTCCGTCGGCCGGCATGTCCACGAGGTGGTGGCGGACGGCCCCGGCGGTTGGGACGCCGCCCTGCACACCGCGCTCAACACGCCGTTCGCGCCCGGCGCCTACTGGGGCGTCTGGCTGCTCCACGGCCACGCGTCCGACCAGTACGCGGTGTGTTACCGCTTCCGTCATGTCTGCCAGGACGGTGCGGCCGCCGCGATGACCTTCCGGACCATGCTGGGGGAGGGGGAGCCCTCGGCCCGCCCGGTGCCGGCGAAGGGCCGCCGGGCCGAGCTGCCGCGACGGGTGGGCATGGCCGTCGCCCTGGCCGCGAGGTTCGCGTCCCGCCCCCTCGTCGCCCGTGGCCCCCGTCGGGCCGCCCCGTTCGTACCCACGGGCGAGAAACGCCTGTGGCGCGGCCGGGTACCGGCGGGAGACCTCCGCCGGATCGGCGCGGCGCACGGCGGCTCGGCCCACGACGTCCATCTGGCGGCGCTCGCCGGGACGTTGGCGGCCTGGTCGGCGCGGTCGGGCGTACCGCTCCCGCGCGTGACGGCGCTGGTACCCGTCGACGCGCGTCGCCCCGACGAGGACCAGACCTGGGGCAACCGCTGTTTCGCCCTGCCGCTGGAGCTGCCCGTACGGACGGCCCCGAAGGGCACGGCCGCGTCGCCGCTGTGGCGGCTGGACCGCGTCATCGCGAGGACCCGGAAGCTGCGGGGCGAGACCTGGCGGCAGGCCATTCAGGACCTGGTCCGGTTCATGCCGGACCGCCCGACCGAGTGGTACATGCGACGGGTGATCTCCCCACGGGTCACCGACGTCATGGCCACGTCCATGCCCCTCGCCGAGAAGGGCAGCCTGGGGGAGACCCGGGTGACGGGAACTGCCCTGCTCCCGCTGCTCGTGCCCGGACATCTCTTCGGGGTGGGACTGTCCTTCTTCGACACCTGGGCCGAGGTGTCCTTCGTGGCCGACCGGGCCCTTCCCCACGGGGAGTCGCTGCCGGAGCTGTGGACGCGGGCCGTGGCCGAACTGGCGGAGACCCGGACGGGGCAGGACGGTGCCGCGCGAGGCCCCGGCCGCTGAACCCGGGCTGAGGCGGGGCGCGTTCACCGACGGCCGAGGATGGGCGGCGCCGCCGCACCACCCTCGGCGCCGCCGGTCAGGCGTTGGGGTCGAAGGAGATGCCGGAGGGCATGGCCTTGGTGAGGTGGGCCGCGAAGTTGGCGTCCTTGAGGCCGAAGTTCGCGCTGCCGAAGTCGTACGCGCTCAGCTTGTCGCGCAGACCGGCCGGGTAGCCGTTCCAGCCGACCAGGGCCGGGAACTGCCAGGTGTGGTAGGCGTTCTCCGGCGGCTCGTCGTTCGCGTTCGCGAGCCGGAAGGTGTGGGTGCTCAGGCCGTCCTTGTGGTAGACGATCTTGGGGTGCGTACCGTCCCAGCGGACGGCACTGGCGGCATGGACGGTGAAGCTGCCGTGGTTGGAAGTGGCGACGTACTTCGCCTGGTCGTTCTGCACCCAGACCGCGACGTGCTCCCAGTCGTGCCGGTGGCCGCCGATCGTCGCCTGGTCCTTCTCGAAGTAGAGACCGTAGAGGATCACACACCAGCCGTTGTTGCACTTCTCGCGCGCGTAGCCGTTGGTGTTGTCGAGGTCCGAGACGTCGTGGCACTCGCCGCTCGGCGAACCGGACGGATTGAGACCGCCGTTGACGGTGCCGTCGGGGCCGATGGCGGGGGTGGGGTAGCACCCGTCGGTGTCGTAGTCGTACGCCGGCTGCCACTTCTGTTCCAGCGCGTCCGCGTTGGCGGGCAGGGACGCGGGCGGGGCGGCCAGGGCGCTGCCGGGGAGAGCGACGACCAGCGCGACCGAGCTGACAAGGACGAGCGAGGCCCGGCGTATGCGCGTACTTCTCTGCACAGAGTCCTCCTGAAGGACCGCGAGGGGTGGGGGGAGCGGTTGCTTCGCGTGCGGGGCCCACTCTCGCCCGACCGGTTGAGCAACTCAAGCGCTTGTGGTGTCGCGGGAGTGAAAAATCAACGAACTGGCCTGCGTGGCGAGTTGCGCAAGCGCGCTCGGGCCCGGTTCAGGCGCCCGGCGGCCCGAAGAGGACCTGGGACGCGGTGTCCCACTCCCGGACCAGGCCGGTGGTGTCCGGGTCGCGCAGCCACTGCAGCTCCAAGCCGTCCATCGTCGCCAGTATCTGCCGGGCCAGCGACCGCGGCTGGTCGGTGACGGTCGCGGCCAGGGCAACGGCTACGTGCCCATGCTCCGCGCCGTGACGGAGGCGATCCGCCGCGGTGACACGGAGCACGCGTGGCACCCGCTCCGGGGCACCGTCGACGTCTTCGAGATGCTCGACAGCATTCGCTCCGCCTTGCTGTCCTCCCGGCCACACGCGCCCGTACGCCCTGGGAGGCCCGGGGCCGTCCCCGGCCCGTCCCACCTCAGCGCACGGTGATGACCAGCTTGCCCGTGGTGCGGCCCGTCTCGCCCTGGGCGTGGGCCCGCGCGCCCTCGGCGAGGGGGAAGGTGCCGGAGACATGGGCGCGGAGCCTGCCCCGCTCGACGAGGTCGGCGATGGCCCGCATCCCGGCGTGGTCGTGCTCGACGATCAGGGTGACGGCGCGGACCCGGGCCTTCTCCGCCGCGGCCGGGGTGTCCTCGGCGCCCGGCAGCAGGGAGACGAGGACACCGCCGGGGCGGAGCACGCCCACGGAACGGGTGGCGTTCTCCCCGCCGAGGGCGTCGAGGACGACGTCGTACGGCTCCTCGGTGTCGGTGAAGTCCTCGGAGCGGTGGTCGACGCAGACGTCCGCGCCGAGTTCGCGCAGGAATCCGTGCTTGGGGGCGCTCGCCGTCCCGGTGACGTGCGCGCCGCGCTCCTTGGCGATCTGTACGGCGAGATGGCCGACACCGCCGGCCGCGGCGTGGATCAGCACGCGCTGCCCGGCCCGGAGGTCCGCGGTCTCCACGAGGGCCTGCCGGGCGGTGAGCGCGGCCAGCGGCAGAGCGGCGGCCTGGACGTGGTCGATCCCGGCGGGCTTGGCGGCGAAGGCGCGGGTGGGGCCGGTCACGTACTCGGCGTGGGAACCGGCGCCGTACGGGTAGGGCAGCATGCCGAACACCTCGTCGCCGGGCCGGAAGAGGGTGACGCCGAAGCCGGTCTCCACCACGGTGCCGGAGACGTCCCAGCCGAGGGTCAGCGGCGGGGGCGGCAGGAAGATGCTCAGGGCGCGGTGCTTGAAGTCCGTGGGATTGAGCCCCGCCGCGTGCACGGCGACGAGGATCTCCCCGGGGCCGGGCGCGGGCCGCGGCAGCTCGGTCAGCCGCAGGACCTCGGGGCCGCCGAGGGCCGTCTGGTGCAGGGCGAGCATCACGGGGCGCCCGTCGGGGGCGGTGGTGCGGTCCGGGGCGGTGGTGCGGTCCGGGGAGTCCGAGGCGGCCGTCGGGGCCGGGGTGCCGGGATTCTCGGGGGTGTCCGTGTGCGCGCGGGTGTCCGTCGAAGTCATGCCTCGATCCTGACGCGTACGGTCGGCCCGGACGATGGCGAGAAGGTCATCCTCCGATACATTCCTGCCATGCCCCCCACCCCTGCCGCCGGCCCCGCGCCCGCCACCCCCTCCCGGGCCCGTGACCTCGCCGACCGCGCGGCCGAAATCGACCGCCGGCTGTGCCCGGACCAGCGGGCCGGTGCCCACAAGGTCGTCGTTCTCGCCCTCGACGGCGTCTACCCCTTCGAACTCGGCATCCCGCACCGGGTCCTGGGCTCCGCCGACGGCCGCTACGAGGTGCTGTCCGCGAGTGTGGACGGGCGGTCCGTACGTACCGATTCGGACCTGACCGTCACCCCGGGGCACGGTCCCGAGGTGCTGGCCGGGGCGGACACCGTGGTGATCCCGCCGTACGCGATCTCGCCCGCCTCGGCCGCCGCCCCGGATCCCCGGGCTCTCGCCGCCCTGTCCCGGGTACGCCCCGGCACGCGCCTGGTGTCCATCTGCACCGGCGCTTTCCTGCTGGCCGCGGCCGGCCTGCTGGACGGGCGCCGGGCCACCACCCACTGGGCGCTCGCCGACTACTTCCAGGAGCTGTTCCCCCGGGTCGAGCTGGACGCCGGTGTGCTCTTCGTCGACCACGGAGATGTGCTGACCTCCGCCGGGGCGGCGAGCGGTGTCGACGTCTGCCTGCATCTGGTGCGCCAGGACCACGGCAGCGAGGTGGCCAACCAGGTCGCCCGCCGCTGTGTCGTGCCGCCGTACCGGGACGGCGGGCAGGCGCAGTACATCGAACGGCCGCTGCCCCCGGCGGGCGGAACCGGCACCGGGCCGACCCGCGACTGGGCTGAGCAGCGGCTGGAACTGCCGCTGTCGCTCGATGAGTTGGCCGCACACGCGGCGATGAGCACCCGTACCTTCGCCCGGCGCTTCCGCGAGGAGACCGGTCTGAGCCCCGGCCGCTGGCTGACTCAGCAGCGGCTGCGGCGGGCACGGCACCTGCTGGAGTCCAGCGACCTGCCGGTGGAGCGCGTCGCCCACGAGGTCGGCTTCGCCACCGCCACCTCGCTGCGGCGGCACCTCGCTGCGGAGGCCGGGGTCGCCCCGTCGGCGTACCGGCGCACCTTCCGCGCCACGGGTCCGGGCGGTGGCGCGGGCGCGGGCGACGGCCCGGGAGCGCCGTAGCCGCACGGCGGGCGCCGGAATTCACCTCGAAAAATTCACCTCGGCGTCACCTATTGACTAGGGACATCCCTGTACCTACGCTCCGGGTTGTTCATAGTTGTCCCCATACAAGGGTGCGGTGTGTCGATGAAGATCGCTGTTGTCGGAAGTTACGGGGCCGGCCTCACCATGCGAGTGCCCAGGTCGCCCGAGGCGGGTGAGACCGTCTCGGGCGGTGTGTTCCAGCCCGGCCCCGGTGGCAAGGGAAGCAACCAGGCCATCGGCGCCGCCAGGCTGGGCGCCGAGGTCTCCCTGCTGACCGCCGTGGGCGACGACGACTTCGGACGCGCCGCCCGCGCGCTGTGGCGGTCCGAGGGGGTCGGCGCCGCGCACGTACTGACGGCGCGGGCGCCCACCATGGTCGGCTTCATCCTGGTCGAGCCGTCCGGGGAGAACCGCATCGCCATCGCGCCCGGCGCACTGGACGAGCTGGACGCCGCCGCCGTCGCGGCCTTCGAGCCGGAGATCGCCTCGGCCGACATCCTGGTGGTCTCCATGGAGATCCCCGAGGAGGCCGTCGCCGCCGCCCTGCGCGCGGGCCGCCGGACCGGGACCAGGACCCTGCTCAACCCCGCGCCCGCCCGGCCGCTGCCGGCGGACCTCTGGCCGCTCATCGACGTGATCACCCCGAACCAGACCGAGGCCCCCGTCCTGCTGGGCCTCGGCGCCGGACACGGACTCGGGGACGAGGAGCTGGTCACGGCCCTGCGGGACCGTACCGGAGGCGCCGCCGTCCTCACCCGCGGCGGCGGGGGAGCACTGGTCGCGCGGCCGGCCGGGGTGACGGCCGTCCCTCCGTACCCGGCCGAGGCCGTCGTCGACACCACCGGCGCCGGGGACTCCTTCACCGCCGCGCTCGCCGTCGCCCTGGCCGAGGGCCACGACCTGGACCGGGCGGTCGGGTTCGCCGCCGCCGCGGGCTCCCACACCGTGACCATCGCCGGGGTCGTTCCCGCCCTGCCCACCAGAGACCAGCTGAACGCCCGGATTGGAATCACCCGATGACCTCGATCACCACACCGGCGAGGGCGATCCCGCTCCCGCTGCGCAGACTGCTCCACGCCCGCGAGTCCGGGGTCTTCGCGGCCCTCGTCGCGCTCTTCGTCCTGGGCGTCGTGCTCTCACCGAGCTTCGCCCAGTCCGACAACCTGCTCTCGGTCGGCCAGCAGATCGCCCAGATCGGCATCATGGCCGCCGGTGTGACCTTCGTGATCCTCAACGGTGAGATCGACCTGTCCGTCGGCTCCATCTACGCGCTGTCGGCGATCTCCACCGGGATGCTGATCTCGAACGGCTGGAGCTGGCCCCTGGCGATGCTCGCGGGGCTCGTCGTGGGGGTGCTGGCCGGGCTGCTCAACGGGCTGGCCGTCGTCGTCCTCGGTGTGCCGTCGTTCATCGTCACCCTCGGCACCCTCAGTGTCTTCCGCGGCCTCGCCCTGCTCATCTCCGACGGCGCCCCCATCTCCCTCAGCTCCTCCCAGCCGGGCGTCGCCGAATTCAACCTGCTGGGGCAGGGCGAGCTGTTCGGCCTGATACCGATGCAGTTCGTCATCTTCGCCGTCGTCGCCGCCATCGGTGTGGTGCTCCTGTCCCGCTCGCGCTTCGGCTTCAACACCTACGCAGTCGGTGGCAACCAGGAAGCCGCCCGCCTCGTCGGTGTCAACGTCAAGCGGGTCAAACTGACCGCGTTCGTCCTCTCCGGATTCACCGCGGCCCTCGCGGGCGTACTCGGCCTCTCGTTCCTCTCCTACGTCCAGGGCGTCACCGGGCAGGGCATGGAACTCACCGTGATCTCCGCGGTCATCATCGGCGGCGCGGCCCTCTTCGGCGGCTCCGGCACGATGTGGGGCACCGTCATCGGCGTCGCCTTCATCGGACTGCTCCAGAACATCCTCAACATCAAGGGGATCTCGTCCTTCTGGCAGACCGTCGTCACCGGCCTGGTGATCGTCGCCGCCGTCGCGGCCGACACCTGGCAGCGCCGGCGCAAGACCCGCGCCTGACCCCGCCCCCTCAGCCAGCATCCACGACAAAGGAGTCACCGATGTCCTCTCGCACCCTTCTCAGAAGCCTCGTCGCCGCGACAGCCGCGACAGCGGCCCTCGGCCTCAGCGCCTGCGGCGCCGTCACCTCCGCCAACGGCGGCAGCGGCGGCTCCGACGACGGATCCTTCAAGCTCGCCTCCTACATCCAGCAGCGGATCGACGACGGCAAGCCGATGCGTATCAAGCTCAGCTACCACGACCCCTCCCTCGCCTTCGCCACACCGATCGGCGCGGGCATGAAGCAGGCCGGCAAGGAGCTGGGCGCCGAGACCGCCCTCATCGGGCCCACCGGCGGTGACGCCGCCAAGCAGGTGTCGGAGATACAGACGCTCATCCAGCAGAAGGCCGTGGACGGGCTCGCCGTCTCCTCCGCGTCCAGTGACGCGCTCAAGCCGGTCATCGCCCAGGCCCACAAGGCGGGCATCCCCCTCATCTCCTTCAACACCGACAACCCCGGCTCCGAGCAGATGGGCTTCGTCGGCCAGGACCTCAAGGCGTCGGGCCAGGACCAGGCCACCCGGCTCGTGAAGGAACTGGGCGGGAAGAAGGGCAAGGTCGTCGTCTTCTCCGTGGACACCGGCGCCGGCTGGTCCCACGACCGGTTCGGCGGCTTCAAGAAGGGCCTGGCCGGCAGCGGCCTGGAGATCGTCGGACCGGTGAACGTCGGCAACGAGCCCAGCGCCGCGTACAACACCGTCGAGTCCACCATGTCCGGCCAGTCCGGTGTGGTGGCCATCGCCGGGCTCGACTGCTGCTCCACGACCGCCGCGGCCAAGTGGGTGTCACGCTCCGGTGGCAAGGACGCCCCCATGACGGTCGGCTTCGATCTGCTCCCGCAGACCGCCGAGTACCTGCGCGACGGAGTCATCGACTTCACGATCAGTCAGAACCCGTCCAAGCAGGGCTTCGAGGCCGTCAAGGTGCTCCACGACTTCCTCACCAAGGGCACCGAGATCACCGGCGTGAACACCGGCGCACAGTTCGTCACCCGCGCCAACCTCGACGAAGCGACGGTGGAGAAGTGACGGCCCCCGCCATCGGCGTCCGCGGCCTGTCCCGCAGCTTCGGCGCGGTCCGCGCCCTCACCGACGTCTCCTTCGACGTACCCGCCGGAGAGGTCACCGCACTGCTCGGCGAGAACGGTGCCGGCAAGTCGACCCTCCTCAAGATCCTGGCCGGCCTCCAGCCGCCCAGCGCGGGCAGTGTCACCGTCTTCGGCGAGGAGGTCACCTCCTTCGACCCCAGTACGATGCTCGACCGGCACGGCGTCGCGATCGTCCCGCAGGAACTCTCCCTGCTGCCCGACCGCAGTGTGGCGGAGAACGTCCTCAGCGGAGTCGAACCGGGGCACCGCTGGTTCCCCTCCCGGCGGCAGATGGTGGAGCGTACCGCCGCGCTCCTCGCCGAGCTGGACCTCCGGCTGGCCCCGGAGACCCCCGTACGCTCGCTCGACCTCGCCACCCAGCAGCTCGTCGTGGTGGCCCGGTCCGTCGCCCGGGGCTGCCGTGTCCTGATCCTGGACGAGCCGACGGCGATGCTCACCCCGGCCGAGGCCGAGCGGCTGTTCACCCTGATGGGCAACCTCAAGACGGCCGGGACGACCATGCTCTACGTCTCGCACCGTATGCCCGAGGTCTTCCAACTGGCCGACCGCATCGAGGTGTTGCGCGACGGCGGACACGTCGCATCGTGGCGGAACACGGAGACGACCCCCGAGCGGGCGGTCGCCGCCATGGTCGGCCGCGAGCTGGGGCAGTTCACCCGCCGCGCGGAACACCGCACCGACCCGGCGGTCCGGCCGGCCCTGAGCGTCCGGGAACTGAGCGGACGCCGGCACCGCTCCATCTCCTTCGACATCAGGCCCGGTGAGATTCTCGGCATCGCCGGACTGCCGGACTCCGGCCGGGTGGAGCTGCTCCACAACATCTTCGGCGGCGAGCGGGGCACCGGCGGCACCGTGGAACTGCTCGGCGAACCCTACGAGCGGCGCGATCCCATCGCCAGTGTCGGGCGCCGGCTGGCGTTCGTCCCGGGCGAGCGCCGCGCCCAGGGGCTGCTGACCACCATGAGCGTCGGCGAGAACGTCGGCGCGCTCACCACGAAGGCGTTCAGCCGCTTCGGGCTGCTCCGCCGCGGCGCCTTCGACCGGCGGGCGGCCGAACAGGCCGAGCGGATGCGGGTCAAGACCGCCACCATGGGCCAGCCCATCACCAGCCTCTCCGGCGGCAACCAGCAGAAGGCCGTACTGGGCCGCTGGCTGGCGATCAACCCCGGTGTGCTGATCCTCGACGAACCCACCCGCGGTGTGGACGTCGGAGCGAAGGCCGAGATCTACGAGCAGCTGTTCGCGCTGGCGGAGAAGGGCCTGGCGATCCTCTGCTCCTCCTCCGACCTGCCCGAACTCCTCACCCTGACCGACCGGATCGCGGTGCTGAGCGAAGGCCGGGTGGCGGGCACGGTCGAGACCGCGCTGGCCACCGAGGAATCCGTGATGACCCTGGCGACGGGGGCCGCACCGGCCGCCTGAGCCGCCCGTACGCCGCCCCGTACGCCCCGCACCCCCACCGAAAGGAACCCACCATGAAGCGAACCGGCATCCTCAACGCCGAACTGAGCGGGGCCCTGGCCACACTCGGCCACACCGACCTGCTGATGGTCGTGGACGCGGGCTTCCCGGTCCCCCGCGACGCGCACCGGATCGACCTGGCCCTCGCCGAGAACTTCCCGGACCTGCGCACCGTCCTCGGACTGATCGCCGACGAACTGGTCGTCGAGGGCGTGGTGCGCGCCGAGGACGTGCCCACTCACAACCCGAGGCTCGACGCCTGGCTGCGCGAACGCTTCACCGGCGCCGAGTTCACCACCCGCCCGCACACCGAGGTGCTCGGTGAACTGGCCCGTACCGCCAAGGTCGTCGTCCGCACCGGTGCCTTCGAGCCCTGGGGCAACATCGGCCTGTTCTGCGGGGTGGACGCCCCCCGCTGGTTCGGCGGAGAGGACGTCGTCGTCCCCGAACCGTACGCGTCCAGACTCTGACACCCTCCGCGCGCCTTTCCGCACTCCGCGGCGGTCCCACCGCCGTTCCGTACCGCCCCTTCCACCACAGGAGATGTCCCCGTGTTCGACACCGCCCCCACCGCCACCGAACCGACCCTCAGCCCGGCCGAGTTGGCGCCCTACATCCAGCACACGAGAATCGAACCGGACGCCTCCCGGGACGATATGGTGGCCCACGCCCAGGAAACGATCACACACGGCTTCAACGCCGCGATGGTCCCGGCCTCCTGGGTGCCCCTCGTGGCGGCCGAGCTGCGCGGGACCGGTATCGGCGTCGCGTCGGCGCTGGACTTCCCCACCGTCGGCGTCATGACCAGCGCGGGCAAGGCGGCCGAGGCCGCCGAGATCGCCCGGCTCGGCGCCACACAGATCGACATCGGCGTACAGATCGGCTGGCTCAAGAGTGGGATGTACGACGAGTTCCGGGAGGACATCGCCGGGGTGGTCCGCGCCTGTGGCCTGCCCGTCAAGGTCATGCTGGAACTGCCGCTGCTCACCGAGGCGGAGAAGGAGGCCGCGGTCGAACTCGCGATGGAGGCCGGCGCCGCCTACCTCAAGAACGCCAGCAGCGGGCAGATCGAAACGGCGAACCCGACGAGTGTTCGCTACCTTGTTGACCGGGCCAGGGACGGCGTCCTCGTGAAGGCGTCCGGGTCCATCAAGAGCTACGGGCAGGCCCTGGAGCTCCTGCGCGCCGGTGCCGTCCTGCTCGGTACCAGTGCCGGGATATCGATCATCACCGACACCGGCGACGCCTCCACCACCAGTTACTGACCAGTGGCCGCCGTGCCCCGGGCACCCCCGCCCCGGGGCACGGCACAGCCACTTCCCGAGAGGAGAAGCATGACCGCGACGGCCGACGAAGGTGGTCCTGCGGACATCAAACGTGACGTCCCCACGGCGATCCACGTCCAGATCTCGGAACACATCCGGCTGCGCATCGCGGGCGGCGAGTGGCCGGCGCACTACCGGCTCAAGAGCGAACCCGAGCTGGCCCAGGAATTCGGCGTCAGCCGCGGCACGGTGCGCCGCGCCCTGGCCACCCTCATCGAGGAAGGGCTGCTGCGCCAGGTACGGGGGCGCGGTACGTACGTCACCTCGACGGTGATCGAGCCGGCCATCGCCCAGAAGCTGAGCACCCTCTCGGAGGACTTCGCCAGCCAGGGCATCGTCACCTCCACCGTCGTACGGGAGTGCTCCCTGATAGCCCCGCCCCGCCCGGTCGCCGCCCTGCTGGACCTGGCCCCCGGGAGCACACCTGTGCTCCGTCTGGTCCGGGTGCGCAGCACGGTGGAAGGGCCGGTCGCCCTGCTCTTCAACTTCGTGCGCACGGATCTCGCGCCGGGCATCGAGGACGTGGACTTCAGCACGACGAGTCTCTTCGGGGTCCTGGAGGGCACCTACGGCCTGAAGATCGCCACGGCCCGGCGCACCTTCAGCGCGGAGGCCGCCTCTCCCGAGGTCGCGGACGCCCTGGCCCTGGCGACGGGCCGGCCCGTGCAGTACCTCCAGCAGGTCACCTACCTCGCCGACGGCCGCCCGGTGGAGTACTCCGACGTATGGATCCACAGCGGCCGGCTGCGGATGACCTCGCTCCTGCTGCGCAGATGACCCGCCCGGGGCCCCGGCGTTCCCGAGCGGGGACGGCCGGGGCCCCGGCCGCGTCGCAGGCGCCGCCGACGCGCCGCCGGCCCCGGAGACCTGACCCGGAACACGCGTGTCCCGTGTCGCTATTGCCCGGAAACTCTCGCCCGCGCGCGACACTGTGGACCCGGGCACCGTGACGGCACACGCGGGCTCCTCCCCGGCGAGCCCGGAAAGAACCGGACGCCGATGTCGAGAGCCCGCGTCCGGCTCCGTCCCCGGGATGAACGCGACCGCAAGGGGTCGCGTGAGTACCGAGGAGAACCACGATGGCGAAGTATCTGCTGCTGAAGCACTACCGAGGCGCTCCGACTCCGGTCAACGACGTGCCGATGGACCGGTGGACCCCGGAGGAGGTCTCGGCGCATGTGCGGTACATGAACGACTTCGCGGCCCGGCTGGAGAAGACGGGCGAGTTCGTCGACGGTCAGGCGCTCGCCCCCGAGGGCGCGTGGGTCCGTTACGACGGTGAGGGGCGCCCGCCGGTCACCGACGGACCGTTCGCGGAGACCAAGGACCTCGTCGCCGGCTGGATGATCATCGACGTCGACAGCTACGAGCGCGCCGTCGAGCTGGCCGGGGAGCTGTCGGCCGCCCCGGGGGCGGGCGGCAGGCCGATCCACGAGTGGCTGGAGGTGCGCCCGTTCCTGACCGCGCCGCCCACCGTCACGGAGTGACCGCACCGGTGGGCCGGCGCCGCCGACCGGGGCGCGCCGCCGCGCCGTGCACGCCGACGGACACCCCCGTGCGCCGGCCGGTCCGGAGCGAGAGCATGATCGGCCACGAACCGCTGAACCCTGGGAACAGATCATCCGGTAAGGAACCACGCCATGACCACCTCGCACGCCTTCCCCCTGGAGCCCACCCCGATCCATGTGCCCGAGGAGGTTCTCGGCGACCTGCGCGCCCGGCTCGCACTCACCCGGCCGCCGCTGGACGAGGGGAACGAGGACGGGGCCTACGGCGTCCCCGACAGCAGTCTGCGCGAGCTGGTCGCCCACTGGAGGGACGGCTACGACTGGCGCGCGGCCGAGGCCGCCATCAACGCCTACGAGCACTACCGGGTGAGCGTCGACGGCGTCCCGGTGCACTTCATGCGCAAGCCCGGCCGCGGCCCCCGCCCGGTGCCGCTGATCCTCACCCACGGCTGGCCGTGGACGTTCTGGCACTGGTCGAAGGTGATCGACCCGCTCGCCGACCCGGCCGCGTTCGGCGGTGACCCCGCCGACGCGTTCGACGTCATCGTGCCGTCCCTGCCCGGCTTCGGTTTCCCCGGCCCGCTCACCGGCTTTCCCGACATCAACTTCTGGAAGGTCTCCGACCTCTGGCACACCCTGATGACCGAGACCCTGGGATACGAGAAGTACGCCGCCGGGGGCTGTGACATCGGCGGGATCGTCTCCAGCCAGCTCGGCCACAAGTACGCCGACGAGCTGTACGGCATCCACATCGGCTCCGGACTGCCGCTCGACTTCTTCACCGGCCCCCGCGCCTGGGACTTCGCCCGGAACCGGCCCCTCACCGACGACCAGCCCGCCGACGTCCGCGCCCGCATCATCGAGCAGGACCGCCACTTCGCGTCCCACGTCACCGTCCACATGCTCGACGGCGCCACCCTCGCCCACGGGCTGAGCGACTCACCCGCCGGACTGCTCGCCTGGCTGCTGGAGCGCTGGAACGCCTGGAGCGACAACGGCGGCGACATCGAGTCCGTCTTCACCAAGGACGATCTGCTCACCCACGCCACGATCTACTGGGTGAACAACTCCATCGCCACGTCGATGCGTTACTACGCCAACGCCAACCGCTACCCCTGGGCCCCCGCCCACGACCGCACCCCGGTCGTACAGGCCCCGGTCGGCCTCACCTTCGTCACGTACGAGAACCCGCCCGGCATCCACACCGCCGACGAGCGCGTCAGGGCGTTCACGTCCGGCCCGCAGTCCGACTGGTTCAACCACGTCAACGTCAACGCCCACGACCACGGCGGCCACTTCATCCCCTGGGAGAACCCCGACGCCTGGGTGAGCGACCTGCGCCGTACCTTCCGCGGACGCAGGCCCTGACCGGCCTCCGCGGGTTCACCCGGCGGTGTGGCGGCGCATACGCACAGGCCAGACACTTGCGGTAGGGGTTAGGTAAGCCTTACCGTAGCTGCTTGTACCCCTCAGGGCCTCGGCCGTCACACCGGTCCGCCCGCGGCGAGCGCTTCACCGACGCAGCCTGGCCGTCCGCTGCCGGAACCCGCTCACAGGACCCGCACTTGAATCAGCTTCCGTTCGGTCTGTACGACCCTGCCCGCGATCACAGCGACTGCGGCGTCGGCTTCCTCACCCGCCTCGACGGGGCGCCGAGCCACGACGTCATCCGCAGGGGTGACGAAGCGCTCCGCGCCATCCCGCACCGGGGCGGAAAATCCGCCGAGGGCGTCGGCGACGGCGCCGGCGTGAGCGTCGACCTGTCGGTGGAGTTCTTCGGCGCACTCACCGGCGAGGACCTGCGCGCCGGGCACTTCGGTGTCGCGAACTGCTTCGTACCGACCGGCGCCGGGCGCCGCGACGGCGCCATGGACCTCGTCCGCCGGAGCATCGCCGAGCAGGGCTTCGAGGTGCTGCTCGTACGGGACGTACCCGTCGACCACACCGTCGCCAGGCCCGCGGCCCAGCAGTACCAACTGCCCATCGTGCAGTGGGTGTTCCGGGCCCCGGAGGGCTGGGAGCGCCACGAGGTCGACGCCGGCGCCCACCGTGCCCTGCTCGCCGTCGAGGCCGTCGCCTACGCCGACGACACCTACGCCGGGCTGTACCCGCTGTCGCTCGGCGCGCGGACGCAGGTGCTCAAGGGACGGCTCAACTCCGACGAGATCGTCGGGTACTTCCGTGACCTCCGCGACCCGCGGCACTCCGTGCGGTCGCTGTACTTCCACACCCGGTTCTCCACGAACACCGAACCGCACCCGACCATGGCGCAGCCGTTCCGCCTCATGGCGCACAACGGCGAGCTGAACACCGACCGCAAGAACCGGCTGTCCGACGACGCCCTCGCGCGTGCCCGTACCCGGAGCATCGTGCGCCCGCCCGGGCAGTCCGACTCCAGCCGGCTCGACCAGACGCTGCAGAGCCGGGTGTCCGACGACGGCCTGGACCTCGTCGAGGCCGTCGTGTCGCTCATGCCGCCCGCCTGGGAGAACGACCGCACCCTGCCCGCCGCCGTCCGGGACATGCTGGAGTACTTCTCGCTGTACGAGGAGAAGAACGACGGCCCGGCCGCCGTGATCTTCAGCGACGGGGACGTCATCGGCGCCCGGCTCGACCGGCTCGGCCTGCGCCCGCTGCGCACCGTCGAGACCGCCGAGTACCTCATGGTGTCGTCGGAGGCCGGGCAGGTCGCGTTCCCCGACGACGAGGTCGTGCACCGGGGCCGCATCGAGGCGGGCGGCATGCTCGTCGTCGACCACCGCACCGGGCGCAGGATGCGTACCCGCGAGGTGCTCGACTCCCTCGCCGCGCGCCGCCCGTACAGCGAACTGCTCGACGCGGCACGGGTACGGCTCGACGACCTGCCGGCGCCCGACTACTACCGCGGCACGACGACGCTCGGCTACGACGGCGACCTCACGCTCGCCGGCCGGTACGTGGCGTACGCGCTGAACCAGGAGAGCTTCCGGTTCATGCTCGACCCGATGCTCGACAACGGTTCCGAGCGGATCTCGGCGATGGGGTACGGCAACGCCATCAACGCGCTCAGCGACACCGAGGGCGGCATGGCGAAGTACTTCTCGCAGCGCTTCGCCCAGGTGACGAACCCGCCGCTCGACAGCATCCGCGAAGCCGACGGCATGAGCATGCGGGTCGCCCTCGGCCCCAAGCCCGACGGCACCGGAAGCACCGGCGGCACCGGAAGCGCCGGCGGCCGGCAGCTCGTCGTCTCCTCACCCGTGCTCGGGCACCTCGACATGGTCCGGCTGCGCGACCAGCGGATCGTGCCGCTGGAGCGGTTCGCCATGCTCTACGAGCCGGTGCCGGGGAACGAGAGGGCCAACGCCGACGCGCTGCGGGCAGCACTGGACCTGCTCTGCGACGGCGTCGAGCGGTTCGCCGCGGAAGGGGGCGGCATCGCGGTCCTCACCGACCGGGCGATCTCCTCGACGCGGGCGCCGCTGCCGGTGATCCTCGCCGTCGCCCTGGTGAACCAGCGCCTCATCGAGACCGGGCTGCGCCTGCGCGTCTCGATCGTGGTGGAGAGCGGGCAGCTGCCCTCCTCCCACCACGTCGCGACCGCGCTCGGCTTCGGCGCCTCGGCCGTCTACAGTCTCAGCGCACGGCTGCGCGCCGAGGAGCGGCATCCGAGCGCGCCCGCCCCCGCGGGCGAGATCACCGGGACCGACCGGGCGCTGGCGAAGTTCCGCAAGGCGGCCGAGAAGGCCCTCGCCAAGACCATGGGCCGCGTCGGACTGTGCACCGCCGAGAGCTACATCGGCGGCGAGTTCTTCGAGCCGAACTACCTCGACACCCGCGACGACGTTTTCGCACGGGCCTTCCCGCACATGGAGGCCCCGGTCGGCGGTGTCGGGTTCGCCCGCATCGCGCAGGCCGCGACCGACTGGCACGAGCGGGCCCGTACGGTCGCCACCGAGCAGCAGATCCCGCTGCTCGGCCTGTTCAAGGAGCGGTCGGACGGCGCCGGGCACTCGTTCGGCATCACGGCCGTACGCGGCTTCGGCGGCATGACCGAGGAGCGGCCGGAGTTCGGCCGGCACCGGCAGGACGGGCCCGACGGTGACGGGCCGGGCGACGGCGCACCCGGCGACCCGGACGCGCTGCGCCTGCTCACACTCGGCCAGCTCGACGACGCGTTCGGCATCACCGACGCCGCCTACCGCAACACCGGGTACGACGCGCTCAGCGACGCCGAGATCGACGCGTTCCGGATCACCCCCGGGTACCGCGCCTTCCTCCGGACGACGCACGAGGAGCGGTCCCGCCGCCCGTCCGCGCTCCGCGACGTACTCGCGCTGCCCGCCGACGTCACGGGGCTGCGCACCCCGGAGGAATTCGCCCGCGAGCTGGGCCGGTTCTCCACGACCGGCAACGCGAGCGTCACCGTCCGCGGGGTGACCGCGTCGGTCGTGGACCGGGCCGCAGGCACGGTCACCGTCCGACTGCGGCTCGGCTCACCGGAGCCCGGCAGCACCGAGCGCCACACCGCACTCGCCGACGGCCTCGCGCTCGCGCACCCCGGCGAGGTCACGGCACTCGGCGTGGACGCCGAAGGCGTCCTGGTCGCCGCCACCGGCACCGCCGCCGACCTGCTCACCCTCCTGCGCGCCGCCCCCGACAGCGTCCCGCTCTCCGAGGTGCGGCCCGCGCACGAGATCACCCCCGCGCTCGCCTCAGGCGCGATGAGCCACGGCGCGCTGGTGGCGACTGCGCACGAGGCCGTCGCCCACGGCACCAACATGGTCGGCGCCATGTCGAACAGCGGCGAGGGCGGCGAGCACCACACCCGGTACGGCACACTGCGCGGCTCCCGCATCAAGCAGTTCGCGTCCGGCCGGTTCGGCATCTGGGCGGGCTACCTCGCCGACCCGATGCTCCAGGAGCTGGAGATCAAGATCGGCCAGGGCGCGAAGCCGGGCGAGGGCGGCCAGCTGCCCGCGCCCAAGGTCACCGTCGACATCGCCGCCGCCCGCGGCGGGACCCCGGGCATCGAGCTGATCTCGCCGCCGCCGCACCACGACACGTACTCCATCGAGGACCTCGCGCAGCTCATCCACGACTGCAAGGCCGCACGGGTACGGGTCGTCGTGAAACTCGTCTCCTCCGAGGGCATCGGCACCATCGCGGTCGGTGTCGCCAAGGCCGGCGCGGACGTGATCAACGTCGCCGGGAACACCGGCGGCACGGGCGCCGCGGCCGTCACGAGTCTCAAGTACGCAGGGCGGTCGGCGGAGATCGGCGTCGCCGAGGTGCACCAGGCGCTCGTCGCGAACGGCCTCCGGCAGAAGGTCGTCCTGCGCTGTTCCGGCGCGCACCAGACCGGCGGCGACGTCGTCACCTCGGCGCTGCTCGGCGGCGACAGCTTCGAGTTCGGTACGACCGCGCTCATGATGCTCGGCTGTGTCATGGCGAAGAACTGCAACGTGAAGTGCCCCGCCGGACTCACCACCAACGCCGAGGCCTTCGAGGGCGACCCGCGCGCCCTGGCGCAGTACCTGCTCAACATCGCGCACGACGTCCGGCAGATCCTCGCCCGCCTCGGTCTGCGGTCCCTGCGCGAGGCCCGGGGCCGCACCGACCTGCTGCAACTCCTCGACCACCCCGCGAGCGTCGGCCGCCTCGACGTCCGGCGCCTGCTCGCGCGCGTACCCGAGAAGGTGGTGGCGGACCCCGAGTACCTGGAGAAGGACTTCACCACCGACGACGCCCTCATCGAGCGCGTCCGTGCCGCACTCGTCGAGCGGCGCGAGCCGGCCCTGCTCGTCGAGGGCGTCCACCTCGGCAACAGCGACAAGTCGGTCGGCGGTCAGCTCGGCATCGACGTCGAGCGGCTGCTCAACTACGAGCTGAACGCCGACGACACCGCCGCGGCGCCCGCCGTCACCACCGACGACCGGGGCCGTCGCCGCCTCGTCGACGGCGCGGTCCTCATCCGTTCCACCGGCTCCGCCGGACAGTCGTACGGTGTCTTCTGCAACGACGGCATCACCCTCGAACACACCGGCACCGCGAACGACGGCGTCGGCAAGAGCCAGAGCGGCGGCCGGATCGTCGTCCGCGCCCCGGGCGGCGGCAGCGCGGAGCCCGGCGGCAACGTACTCATCGGGAACTTCGCGCTGTTCGGCGCGACCGGCGGCCGGACGTTCGTACAGGGCGAGGCAGGCGACCGGTTCGCCGTACGGAACTCCGGCGCGACCGCGGTCGTCGAGGGCCTCGGCGACTTCGGCTGCGAGTACATGACCGGCGGTACGGTCCTCAACCTCGGCGGCTTCGGCAAGGGCCTCGGCAACGGCATGAGCGGCGGGTTCCTCTACCAGTACGACCCGTCGGGCGAACTCCGCGACCGGGTGAGCGCCGACTCGCTGCTGGTGTTCCCGGTGACCGACACCGCGCACGGAGCCTTCCACGAGGCGGCCGTACGGCTGCTCCTGACCTGGCATCTGGAGGCCACCGGGTCCGAACTCGCGGCGCGGCTGCTCCACGACTGGGAGGGCGAACGGCGGCACGTGTACTGCGGGATGCCCCGCGCGCTGCTGCTGTACCAGGACGCCGGCGACATCCTCGCCGCCGCCACCCGCCCGGAACTCCTCGACGAACTGGCGACCTCGATCGCGACGGACAAGCTCCGCGCCTTCAAGGCCGACTACCGCGACCGCCGCGCCGTCCTCGGCGGCCGGGCCCCGGCCTTCGGCGACCGGGACGGCGACGACATGTTCTCGCTGCTGTCGTCCTACACGGTGCTCGGCGTCGCGCAGGACCTCGCGCTCAAGCGGGTGCCCGGAGCGAGCGGCCCGGACGACCCGCGGGTCGCCGAGGCCGTACGGAACCTCGTGCTCACCGAGGACTTCTTCGTCAAGCAGCGCGTCGTGAAGTACCTGCGCTCCACGCTGGAACGGTTCGGTGACGACGAGCTCGCGACGCTGATCGCGATTCTGCGCCTGGACGACTACAAGCGCGCGCTGAGGCAGCGCAACAACCTCAGCGTGGACGCCCCCGGCACCTACGGCTGGATCATCCACCAGACCGTGAAGAACGCCGGCCGGGTCCGTGCCGCCCGGTTCGACGAGCTGCTCGCGAACGCGGCACTCGACGACCTCGCGGGCTTCGCCGCCCGCCACCACCAGATACCGCAGGCCCCGACCGAGACGGTGACCGCGTGACCCTCATGCCCCCGACCGGCACCCTCATCCCGGTCGACGCGCCGTTCTCCGCCGGTCAGGAGGCATGGCTCGCCGGATTCCTCGCCGGTGTCGCCGCCGCCGGCCGCCGCGGCACCGCGGCGGCCGACGCGCCCGCGGCGACGGTCGACGTCCTGTTCGGCACCCAGACCGGCAACGCCGGGTTCCTCGCAGAAGCGGCCGTCGCCGGGGCCCGCGCCCGCGGCCTCGGCGGGAGCGCCACCGCGCTCGACGACACCACGCCCGAGCGGCTCGCCGCGATGTCCCACCTGCTCGTCGTCGTCTCGACCTACGGCGAGGGCGAGATGCCCGACAACGCCGGGCTGTTCTGGGAGGCGCTCCAGTCCGGCACCGCGCCGCGCCTCGAAGGGCTGCGGTACGCGGTCCTCGGGCTCGGGGACCGGGGGTACGACGACTTCTGCCAGGCCGCGAAGCTCATCGACACCCGCCTGGAGCAGCTCGGGGCCACCCGGCTGCACGACCGCGTCGACTGCGACGTCGACTTCGAGGACCCCGCGGCCGGGTGGACGACGGCGGTCCTGGAACGGATCGCCGCCGAGACCGGCGCCTCCCCGGCGGCCCCGGCGGGCGGCCCGGCCCCGGCCCCGCGCCCCCCGCGTACCCCCGCCACCTGGAACAAGCGCACCCCGTACCGCTCCCGCCTCGCGGTGAACCGGCTGCTGTCCGGGCCGGCCGGCGCGAAGGAGATCCGGCACTACGAGTTCGACCTCGGCGACAGCGGCATCACGTACGAGGCCGGCGACGCGCTCGCCGTCGTACCGCTGAACGACGACGCGCTCGTCGGCGCGCTCCTGACGCACCTCGGTGCGAGCGGTGACGAGGAGGCGGACGGACGGCCGCTCGCCGACATACTGCGTACGGACCGCGAGATCCGCACCCCGTCGAAGGACCTGATCGCCGATCTGGTGGAGCGCGCCCCGTCGAGCGGCCTCGCCTCGGTCGTCGCGCACGGCGACCGGTCCGACCTCGACTCCTGGCTCTGGGGCAGGGACGTACTCGACCTGCTCCGCGACGCCGGATCCGCCGCTCCCGGCCTCGCCGAACTGCTGCCGCTGCTAAGGCCGTTGCAGGCACGCCAGTACTCGATCTCGTCGAGCCCGCTCGCCCACCCGGACCGCGTCCACCTCACCGTCGCGTCCGTCAGGTACGGCACCCCGCACCGGACGTACGCCGGTGTCGCGTCGACCTATCTGGCCGACCGGGTGGGCGAGGACACGTCCGCGGGCATCTACCTCCAGCCCAACGCCTCCTTCGGCGTCCCGGCGGACGACGACGCCCCCATGATCATGATCGGCCCCGGCACCGGTATCGCGCCGTTCCGCGGCTTCCTCCACGAGCGCGCCGCGCGGGGCGCCTCCGGCCGGAACTGGCTGTTCTTCGGCGACCGGCACCGCGCGACCGACTTCGTGTACGAGGACGAGCTGACCCGCCTGCGGGAGAGCGGCGTCCTCACCGAACTCGACCTCGCCTTCTCGCGCGACCAGACCGAGAAGGTCTACGTGCAGACACGGATGCGCGAACGCTCGCGCGAACTGTACGGATGGCTGGAGGACGGCGCCCACCTCTATGTGTGCGGCGACGCCTCCCGCATGGCGAAGGACGTCGAGGCGGCGCTCCTGGACGTCATCGCCGAGCAGCGCGGACGCGGCGGCGACGACGCCGCGGAGTACCTCGCGAACCTGCGCCGGGCCAAGCGCTACGTACGGGACGTGTACTGAGCATGACGGATCACGACCCCGAGCCGTACGGGGCCTGCGCGTTCGACTGCTGCGGCAGGCGGAACAGCAGCGTACGGCTGATCGACGCGCGGATGCCGGAGCTGGCGCGGTGCCTGACGCTCTTCCAGTACGTCCAGGCGGTCACCGGAGGGCCGGTCGCCCGGATCGACCAGGCCGGGAGCTACGCGTTCCCGAGCCTGCGCGGCGACGCGTTCGCCGTCCACCCGGGCTCGATCGCGCTGCGCCTCGACAGCGAGGCCGTCGCCTCGGCCGTGGTCGCGCGGGACGAGGGCAGCGGCACGGTCGCCCTCCATCTGTACGACGCGGACGGCCGGACCGTACACCAGGGGCGGCTGCTCTCCGAGGGGGACCGGCTGCTGGCCTCACTCGCCGGCACGGTCGCCGCTGGCGCGCCGGCCGCAGGTCCTTCCACGGCCCCCGAGGTACCGGCGTGGGAGAGCGGCGATCAGCTCGCGCAGCTCGACGCGGTCCTCGTGGACGGCGGGGCCGCCCGGCGCGCGGCGTTCGGCCGGTACCGGGGTGAGCACCGGGCGATCGACGCAGGCGTCGTGCCCGCGGTGCTCGACCACGTCTGCTCCGTCGGGCTGCCGGTCGGTGTCGCGGTGTTCGCCCCGGCGGCCATGCAGGCGTGCGGCGGGCGGGTGCACGTCACCGACCGGACCGTCGGGGGGCGGGTGTTCGCGGTGATCGCGGAGAGCTCGGTGGAGATCGACCTCACGGGCGTCCGCGCGTGCCACCTCGTCCGCTCCACGGCGGCGCACGGTCCGACCTCGGCCATCGAACTCGACGACGAGGACGGCCGCTGCGTCGCGGTCATCACCCAGTTCGGGATGGTGGGTGAGCAGGTGCACGCGGCGTGGGAGCACCTCGCGGCGTCACTGCCCGACGCCTGACCCTCCCGCGACCCGCTCCCGCGCCCCGGAAGAGGCCGCCTGCGCACCGTGCTCACTCCTTGGTCGCGCCGGCCAGCATGCCGGACACCAGGGCCCGTTGGGAGAAGAGGAACACCAGGAGCACGGGCAGGACCGTGACGAGGGCGGCCAGGGCGAGCTCCGGACGCATGATCTGGTTTCCGAGGCCGGCGGAGGTGTTGAAGGCCGATGACGAGGTGAGCAGGTTGTTCAGCCCCACCTGGGCCGGGTACTGCGAACTGTCCGGCAGCATGACGAACGGCAGGAAGAAGTTGTTCCAGTTTCCGACGAAGTTGAAGAAGCCGACCAGCGCGACGACCGGCCTGGCCAGCGGCAGGGCGACGAGCCGGAAGACCTGCCACTCCGAACAGCCGTCGATCCGCGCGGCGGCCAGCAGGTCGGCGGGGATGTGGGAGGAGAAGTAGATGTAGGTGAGGTAGACCCCGAACGGGAAGAGCGAGAAGGGCAGGATGACCGACCAGACCGTGCCGTCCAGATGGAGCGCGTTGATCTCCAGGTACAGCGGCAGGACCAGTGCGGCCGAGGGCATCAGCATCACCAGCAGCGTGATGGTCAGCAGCAGCCGGCGGCCGATGAACCGGGTGAGGGCCAGGCCGTATCCGGCGGGTATGCCGGTGACGAGGGTGATGACCAGCGCGCCGAAGGTGTAGAGGGCGGAGTTCCTCAGCCAGTCGAGGATGGCCCCGTCCTGGAAGCTGTAGAGGTTGTGCCAGGTGTCGGCGAGCCCGTTCAGGGATCCCAGCGAGAACGGGGCGCCGCGCAGGATCTGGCCGTCGCTCTTGGCCGGCGCGAGCAGCAGCCAGATCACCGGCAGTACGAAGAACAGCAGGAAGAGGCCCAGGACGATGGTCCACGCGGCGCGGGCGGCCAGGTCCTTCGGGCGGACCCGCCGCGATGCCGTGCGCCGGGTCCGGTCGGCGGAGGAGGAGGTGAGCGTCATGACGGCCTTTCAGTCCCGGTCGAACAGCCCGGCGCGGAAGACGACGAGTGCCGCGCAGCCGAGCCCGAGGAGGAGCAGGTCGACGGAGAGCGCCGCCGCGCCGTTGAAGTCGCCCGCCTGGAAGGCGTATTGGTAGGAGAGCTGGTTGGGGGACCAGCTGTCGGGGATCATGCCCCAGCTGGCGGTGGAGACCAGCTGCGGTTCGACGAACAGCTGGGTGCCCGCGGCGAAGGCCAGGAGCAGCATGTAGGCGATCCACTTGGTGAGCATCGGGATCTGGACGCGCAGCGCGATCTGGAGCGTGCTCGCGCCGTCGATCCTGGCCGCCTCCAGGATCTCGTCGGGGATGTTGTTGAGTGCCCCGTACATGATCACGATCCAGCCCCCGGCCCCGGTCCAGAAGGCGATGACGGTGAAGAGCACCGGCAGATGGCCGGGAGCGACGACCTGGGCGAGGGTGTGCCAGCCCAGGGCCTCCAGCAGCCGTCCGACCGGGCTGGAGGCCGGGTCGAGCAGGATGAGCCAGAGCAGCACACTCGCCACCCCGGCGAGCGCCCCCGGCAGGTAGAAGAGGAACCGCAGGGCCGAGGAGGTGCGGCGCATCCGGCCGTGCAGCATCAGGGCGAGCAGCACGACCAGGAGCATCAGCGCGCCCAGCCAGACCAGCAGATACAGCCCGATGTGGGCGAAGGCCGGGCCGAAGCGGTAGTCGGCGAAGGTACGGGTGAAGTTGCCCAGCCCGACGAACTGACCGCGGGAGTTGGACAGGGCCAGCCAGAGGGCGTACCCGGTGGGCAGGACACCGAAGGCGAGCAGCAGGACGACGTATCCGGAGACGAAGAGGTATCCGGCGCGGCCGAGCGGGTTGCGGGCGCTGCGTGCGCCGCGCTTCGGCCGTACGACGGGGAGGCCGGGGGGCGCGGAGGGCGCGGAGGGTGCCGAGGGAGCGGTCATGGGGTCGGCTCACCGCCCGACGGTGTAGCCGAGGGACGTGGCCCTGTCGGTGATGGCGGTCTGCCACGCGCCGAGCGTGCTGGTGAGTGACTTCCCCGAGTTGAGGGCGGGGACGACGGTGGAGGCGTAGATCGCCTCCTGGCTGTACGGGGTGGCGGACCAGCCCGGCCACACCCGCTCGGCGGCCTGCTGGAGGACGGGGCCGATGTCACCGGCGAAGTAGCCGGTCGAGGCTTGGTTGGCGAGCCAGGCGGTGGCGGCCGGCTTGTAGGCGGGGTAGGTGCCCGCGGTGGCCTGGTAGTCGTTGGAGGTGGTCATCCAGGTCACCAGCCCGGAGGCCGCCTCGAGGTTCTGGCTGTGGGAGGAGACGAACCACAGACCGCCGCCGACGTTGCCGGTGTAGTTCGTGGTGTCGTCGGCGAACTTCGGGGGAGCGGCTGCCGCGATCCGGCCCTCGGGCGTCTTGAAGGTCGAGTGGAACAGCACCTGGCCGTACCAGGACGGGCCGGGGAGCATGAGCACCTTGTCGGCCTTGTCCTTGACGAAGCCGGCGCTGAAGACCGTCTCCTTGGAGACCGACCCCTTGGCGATCAGACCGTCGAGCAGTTTGGCCATCCGGGTGCACTTGGGGTCTTCGAGGTTCACCGTGACCTTCTTGCCGCCGGTGACCGTGCTCGCCGGACACCGGCTCGCCCAGAAGTACACCTCCGGGGCATAGGAGTCACCGACGGTGCCGACGAGATAGCCGGGGTGCTCGTCGGCGACTCTCTCCCCGAGGGCCTGGTACTCCTCCCAGGTGGCCGGGACGGAGTACCCGAACGAGTCCATCAGCTTCTTGTCGTACCAGAGGACGTTCTGGGCCAGGTCGTTGCGGACGCAGTAGGTACGGCCGTTGAAGACGCAGGGGTCCAGGGCGCCGTCGGCGAAGCCGCTGAGTGTGGCCTTCGGGATGATGCCCCGGTCCAGAGGGGCCGCGTAGGGGGTCCTGCCCCGGGAGGCCCAGGTGCCGTCGTTGACGTTCGCGGTGAAGGCGACGTCGGGCCAGCCGCTGCCGCTCCGGTCGAAGAGCTGCACCTTCGTCTGCAGGTCGTTGGCCCCGTTGGCGTCGCCGCTGTACGTGACGATCTTCATCTTCACGTCCGGATGCGCTTTCTGATACGCCTCCACGCCCGGTACGCGGGTGGCGTCCGCCCAGACGGTGATCTCACTGCCCGCTTTCTGGGGCACGGGCGAGAACTCTGCGGAGGCCCCGTCGGCCGCGGGGGCGGGATCCGCGTCGGCGCACCCCGCGAGCGGGAGCAGACACAGGACACCGACAGCCGCGACGGCCCCTCTGACACGGGGACGGGAGCGGTACGGACGGGAGGAGTAGCGAACACCGTTGTTCATTGCTGACCTCGTTCGCGCTGGGTTGCCTGGCGATCGTGCGGGACGGGTTCGTGGGCGGGACGCCCGGTGGTCATGCCCTGGGCGGGGTGGCTGTCGCCGCGTCGACGAACGGCCGGAGCGCGGCCGGGTAGTCGAGTCCGGCGGGCAGCGCGACGCCGGGGCCGGCGGGGGCGTGGACGATGCCCCCGGCGTCGATGCCGCTCTCCCTGGTGATGGGGTTCCCCATCACCAGGGATTCGTAGTAGGTCGTGTTGGAGATGGCCATGCACAGGTGCCGGTTGGGGATCTCGGGTCCGTGCACCTCGGCCCGCAGCCGGAAGGCGTCGGCCAGGTGGGCGGTGCGCATGGCGCCGGTGAAACCGCCCCGCAGCTGGGTGGAGGCGCGGACGCCGAAGGTGGCGGCGCCGGCCTGGATGAAGTCGGCGGAGTTCATGTGCGCCCCGTCGGAGGTCTCGGCGACGAGCAGGGGCACGCGCACCGCGTGTGCCAGGCGCCGGTACGCGGTGACGCTGAACTCGCGCATCGGCTCCTCGTACCAGAGATAACCGGCATCGGACAGCGCGTTCCCGACGTGCACGGCATCCGGCAGATCGAAGCCCGCGGAGCCGTCGAACATCAGGGGGATGTCGTCGCCGACATGCTCGCGCAGCGCCACGGACAGCTTGGCGTCGCGTCGCGCGTCGCCCCAGGCGTGCAGCTTGATGGCCGGGTAGCCGAGCTCCAGCGCCTGGTCGGCGATGTCCAGGTACTCGGCGACGCAGGAGTAGGTGACGGTGGAGGCGTACGCGGGGATGGAGGTGCGGTAGCCGCCCAGCACCTCCCAGGTCGGCCGGCCCGCGAGGCGCCCGGCCAGATCCCACAGTGCCGTGTCGACGAGACCGAGGAGGTACAGCGGCAGTTCCTCGATGCGGTCCAGCTCCCACAGCCGGTGCCAGAGCCATTCGCGCCGCAGCGGATCCTGCCCCAGCAACTCCTCGCGCAGCACCCGGTCCAGCAGATCGGCCAGCATGACGGCGGAGCCCCGCCGCGGGCTCATCGCCACACCGTCGACCCCTTGGTCGGTGCGGATGTGCAGTACGGCGGCCTCGCCCTCCGGCGGGCTGCCCCGCAGCCCGTGCCGCCAGACGAACGGCGGGTCGGCGGCGGGCACCCGGATCGGGTAGCTCGTGACATCGGTGATGCGCACTGGTGTCCCACCTCACAGAGAAGCCGGAAATGCCTGGGCAACATAATTCGTCATACGAATTCCGTCAAGCAATGTGCCGCTAGGATGCGGGCACCCATCGGAACGGAAAGGGCGGTCGCCATGACGGACAGGGGCACGGACAGTGGAGGCGCTCCGCCCGCGCTCCAGCCCTGGACCAGGCGCCCGGCCAGGCTGGCGTACGCCGTGGTGGAGGCGCTCGCCGACCGGATTGTGGCGGGCCACTTCCCTCCCGGCTCGGCGCTGCCCGTCGAGCCCGACCTGTGCGAGACCTTCGGGGTCAGCCGCACCACCGTCCGCGAGGCGGTCAAGGCCCTGGAGGCCAAGGGGCTGGTCCGCGCGAGACAGGGCTCAGGAACCACGGTCACACCGCAGGACTCCTGGAACCTGCTGGACCCCGTCGTACTGGCGGCCACCTTCCGGCACGACGACCAACTCGTGGTTCTCGACCAGCTCGTGGGCGTGAGATCGGCACTGGAGTCCCAGATGGCCGCCCAGGCGGCGATCCTGGCGACGGAGGACGATCTCCGTGCCGTCGAGGAGCTGCTCGTGCGGCTGGACGGGGAGACCGGGGCGCCGCACCGCTTCATCGAGACGGATCTCGTCTTCCACGGCCGGATCATGGAGGCGTCCCGCAACCGGCTCGCGGGCTCCATCGTCCGCAGCGTCCACACCCAGGCCAGAACCACCGCCCTGTACAGCGGCGCACCCGACACCCGCGCCTGTGAACTGGCCAACGCGGAGCACCGGCAGCTGATGCGGCGCCTGCTCGCCCGGGACCCCGAGGGGGCCGCGCAGGCCATGACGGCACACATCGAGGACGCCTGGCAGCGCCGCCGCTCACCGGCCGGCCGCCGCCCGGCTCCGTAACCGCGCCCCGGCGAAGTTACTGGGAAGTATCTGTTGCCGCAATTCGTATGACGACTAATGTAACTGCCGCTTCGTTCGGCCACTGGAAGGTGCCCACGTGCGGTTCACACATGCGTTTCCCTCGTCCCGGGGCCGGGCGGGCAGAGCCTGCCTGACCGCGATCGCGGTCCTCACCGCGGTGACCGCGACGGCGCTGGGCCAGGCGCCGCCCGTCCGCGCGGCACAGGCGGTGATCCTCCACGCCTCACCGGACGGCCGCGGCACCGCGTGCTCAGCCGCCCGCCCCTGTTCGATCGGGCAGGCCAAGGCGGGAGTACGGTCCCTCAACTCATCCATGAGGTCCGACATCGTCGTCCGGCTCGCGGGCGGCACCTACCGGCTCTCCGCGCCGCTGACCTTCACCCGGGCCGACTCCGGCACCAACGGGCACACGGTCACCTGGAAGGCCGCGCCGGGTGCCCGTCCCGTCATATCGGGGGGACGGAAGGCCACCGGCTGGACGCTGCGGGACCGCGCGAAGAACATCTGGAAGGCCGAGGTCGGCACGGGCTTCGACTTCCGGCAGCTGTACGTCGACGGCGTCCAGGCCACCCGCGCCCGTACCCGGCTGAACCGCGCCGACCTGACCTCCGGCGCGGCCGGCTACACCTTCACGAGCGGCGCGCTGAAGTACCTGAACAGCCTGGCCGATCCCGGCCGTACCGAGATCAACGCCCTCGGCTCCTTCACCAACCGCTACTCCCCGGTGGCGGACATCGCCGACGGCGTCATGACCATGGAACAGCCGGCCTGGAACAACAACACCTTCGGGTACGACACCATCGGCAGCCCCTTCCGGCAGGGGCCGCTGTACATCGAGAACGCGTATGAATTCCTCGACACGGCGGGCGAGTGGTATCTGGACACCCGCGCCGGGACCCTGTACTACAAGCCCCTCCCCGGCCAGAACATGTCCACCGTCGACGTGGAGATGCCACGGCTGGAGTCACTCCTCTCCGTGGGCGGCACCTACGGCGCTCCCGCGACCCGTATCTCCTTCTCCGGCCTGGAGTTCTCGCACACCAGCTGGCTGCTGCCGTCCACCGGTCAGGGGTATGCCAACCAGCAGACCGGCGCGTTCGTCCAGGGTGCCTGGGCCCGCCCGTCGGACGCGCTGAACTCCTGCCAGTACGGCTGCCGGCTCTTCGAGGCGACCCGTCCCCACTGGCACCAGATGCCGGCCGCCGTGCAGGTGTCGGCCGCCTCCCACATCAGCTTCACCGGCAACCGGTTCAGCCGGCTCGGCCAGGTGGCCCTCGGTATCGGCAACGACGCCAACGCACACACCACCGGAGTCGGGCTCGGCGCCGACACCATCAGGGTGACCGGCAACGTCTTCACCCAGGGCGCGGGGGGCGGTGTCGTGGTCGGCGGTGTCCAGGCCGACGCCCACCACCCGGGCGACCCCCGGATGACCGACCGGTCCATCACCATCAGCGACAACGTGATGCACCAACTCGCGCTGGACTACCGCGACATGACGGCCGTACTGGTCACCTATGCCACCGACGCCACCGTCTCCCACAACGAGATCTACGACATGCCCTACACCGGCATCGCGGTCGGCTACGGCTGGGGCACCAACGACCCCGGGGGCAGCCAGGACTACGTCAACCGCGGGCTGTACGACTTCCAGCCCGTCCACACCACCCCCACCACCCTGAAGAACCTCAGAGTCACCGGCAACTACCTGCACGACGTGATGCGGACGATGGACGACGGCGCCTGCGTCTACACCCTCTCCGCCGCGCCGGGCGCCCTCATCGACCGCAACTACTGCGCCGACAACAACGGCCACTACGGCATCTACCACGACGAGGGATCGCGCGACTACTCCGACATCAACAACGTCTTCCGCGACACCGGCGACTGGAACCACGAGAACTCCAACGCCACCAACAACACGGGCGCGCTCACGGTGACGGACAACTGGACGAGCAACGGCTCCATCAGCCTGAGCGACGGCCTGCGCGGCAACACCGTGACCGGCACCGTCGTTGTCGGCGACGGAGACTGGCCCCGCGCCGCCGAGCGGGTCATGGAGAACGCGGGCGTCCGCCCCGAGTGACCCGCCCGCCGGGTCAGATCCAGCCGCGTTGTGTCGCCCGCCAGCCCAGCTGGATGCGGTTGTCGGCGCCGGCGAGGTCCATCATGTGCCGGATTCTGCGGGTGACGGTACGCAGGGACACACCGAGCTTGCCCGCGACGGCGCGGTCGGTGAGGCCGGCCAGCAGGAGATCCAGGATCTTGGCGTCGAGGGAGATGAGCTGGGCCGGGTCCTGCGCGCCGTCCGCGTGAGGTATCGGGGCGCCTTCCCTGACCGTGCGGGAGTTCAGGGGATACGCCTCGTTCCACGTCTTCTCGAAGAGCGTGACGAGTGGGCTCAGCAGGCCGCTCGATGTGATGAGGACGGCCCGGGGTGTGTCCTGCGGGTCGGCGAAGGCCGGCAGCAGCGCGATGGACGAGTCGGCGATGACCATGGACACGGGGAGTTCGGCGGCGATCGCGATCTCCTGGCCCCGGCCGAGCGCCTGGTCGATGTCGACCCGTGCGTCGGGGTCGGCCAGATACGACTGCTCGATGACCGTACGCATGCGCAGCCCTCGTCCCGCGACGACGGCCTCGGCGGGGTTGTCCCTCGGCCCGACCGCGACCGGCGGGGCCTTGGTGAAGCCGCAAATCTCCCGGTCGGCCGATTCCAGGACCTGAAGGAAGCGCCGGCTGATGGGCTGCACTCCGGTCACGATCTCGATGAGGCCGCCCAGATCACGGCCGGCGGCGGCACGGTGGCGTTCCGCCAGTTCGGTGATGGCGAACTCGACCTGGTGCAGCACGTCCCGCTGGGCGGCGAGCAGCGAGCCGAGTGTGACGGTGGGCGGGCCGGCGACATAGCGGCAGGGTTCGTCGGGCGTGCCGGTGACCAGCCCGCGGCGGGCGAGCCCGCCGAGCGCTTCCACGACGGCGTCCGCCGGGTGGTCGAGGAGCGCACCGAGTGCGACGGCGGTGGCTTCGCCGCAGTCGACGAGGCGTAAGTAGACGTCTTCCTCGATGGGGTTCAAGCCGAGACCGGTCAGCACGGGGCCCGCCCTCCTTCCGGCCAGCAGTGGATGGATCAGCAAAGAGTAGGCCTCCGGCTGCCTCGTTCGACACGGCGCCCGGCCCGGCCTCTTCAGGAGGGGCCGGGCCGGGCGTGACCGTGGAGATGGTCAGTTGTCGAGCGGGGTCACAGTGAAGGCACGGATGATCGTCTGCTCGGCCGTGTTGCCTCCGCGGTCCACCGCCTTGGCGCGCAGCGACACCGAGCCGGCGTCCGCGGGGGGCCGCAGCAGCAGACTCCGGCCCGCGCTCACGGGCACGTTCTGCCACGTCTTGCCCGCGTCGTACGAGACATCCACGGTCAGCGACCGTACGCCGCCGCCGGCTCCCTCGACGGTGACCGGCACGCGGACCGGTTCACCGGCCGGCGCGCTCGAGTCCGCCGTGAGGCTCGGTGCGTAGCGGACGTTCAGCAGCGGGATCCGCTGGGTGCCGGTCGCCACCGTGGCGGAGCGGAACGTCCAGGTTGACATGATCCGGGAGGAGACGCCGGTGATGGAGGCCTGTTGGCTGAGGTCGGTGGACAGGGTGTAACGGGCTTCACCGGCAGGCACGTTGACATTGGTGGAGGGCGGGGCGGCGATGTCGGCGAGGGTGGAGCCGTCGGCGACGAGCGTGGTGCGGGCGCTGCCGCCGAAACGCAGTCCCGTGCTGCCCGGGTGGCCCTCGCCGTCGGTGTGGAGGGGGAGGCGCATCCGGAGTGTGTCCCCGGTGCGCAGGAGCCCCCAGCCCTCGTTGCCGAAACTGTCCCGGCCTTCGGCCAGACCGAGTCCGGGGCCGAAGACGCCCACTCCGTAGCTGGTCCGGTACGTCCGGCCGGCCCGGTACCGTCGTTCAGGGCTGTAGTAGCTGGCCTCGTTCTGCAGCGTCGGGCTGTTCTGCGTCACGATGAAGCCCCAGGAGACCGCGGCTTCCGTGTTGACGTAGTCGATCTGCGGACGGGGCAGGGCGGCGGTACTGCGAAGGGCGACCCCCGCGGAGCTCATACCGTCCGCCGCGTACGGTACGGCCGAGACGTCGGCCCGCTTGCCCGCGACGGAGGCGCCGAGGGTGCTGTCGATCCGGGCCAGGTCACCACGGGTGAGGTGCCGGGTGAGACCGGCTGCGCCGCGCCTGTCGGGGAGCGAGTAGGCGAGGCGGTAGTGGGGGGATCCGGTGGCGTCGGATGCCTCGGGACGGGACCAGACACCACCGATCATCGTCCGGAGCGATCCGGTGGTGGCCCGGCCGCCGATCTGCGCGAAGGAGAGCCGGTCGAACGCGCCCAGCCAGGAACTCGTCAGGCGGCCCTGCCCGTCGTCCGTGGTCCTTCGGACGGCCAGCACACCGCTGGCCGCCGTGGCCTCGCGATCGGGCAGAGTGACGCTCACGGGCTTGGCGACACGGGCGTCGAGCGTCAGGGACGTGTTCCTGTCCATGACGATCTGCGGCCGGTAGAGGACCGCCCGCTCGTACGAGCCGTCCGCCCGGCGGGTGGAGACGGTGCTGGTGAGGTGGTAGGTGCCGGGGGGAAGGCGCACTGCCGACGTACCGTCGGACCGCATCGAGAGCGAGTACATCTCGCCGGTGGTGACCTCGTAGAGAGTGTCGCTGGTCAGGGGGGACGGGGTGTTCCCGTCCGCCCCGATGTGCCCCAGTGTCAGATCGTAGGCCTCGTTCTCCCGGACGGTCCCGAGCGGGGTGCGGGCGACCACGGCGGAGGCCGTGGTGGCGGTCACCGCGCCGGACAGCTGGCCGAGGGCCGGGCCCACGCGGGTGTCGCTGGTGACGGTGGCGGTCGCGGTGCCGCCGGCCGGGACGGTGACACGCTCGGGGGAGACTGTGAACGTGCCGTCGTTGACCGGCCGGCCGGAGCGGTCGGCCGTCGACGCGGTCAGGTCGAGCACAACGTCCTCGTCGCCGCTGTTGCGGTACGTCAGGGTGGCGCCGGCCGGCACGTTGTCGGTGTGCGGATACGTGGCCAGACCGAAGCTCAGGGAGGCCGGGGAACTGGTCACCCGCCCGCTCATAGCGGCGGCGACGTCGACCCGGCCCGCGCCCTGCTGGAACGCGCCCTGATCGGCGGTGGGCCGGGCGGAGGCCATCAGCGCGCCCTTCAGCCGCTCCCCGGACCAACCGGGGTGCGCGCCGGCCAGGAGCGCCGCCGCGCCGGCGACATGCGGCGTGGCCATGGAGGTGCCGGACGCCGAGGTGTGGTTCTCGTCGACCGGCCCGTCACCCGGCTGTACACACGTGTTCTGGCACATCGTCGTGCCGGACGCGCGGGCGGCCACGATGTGCACACCGGGGGCGGTGATATCGGGCTTGACGGCGTTGTCGCCCACCCGGGGCCCCGTGCTGGAGAACGACGCCAGGGCGTCGGAATCGTCGACGGCGCCCACCGTGAGCGCGGCGTCCGCGCTGCCGGGGCTGCCGACCGTACTGTCACCGTTCCTGCCGTCGTTGCCCGCGGCGACGACGAACAGGGTGCCGTGCTGGGCGGACAGGTCGTCGACAGCGGCTTCGAGAGGGTCGGTTCCCGCGCTGTCCGGGCCACCCAGGCTCATGTTGACGATGTGCGCGCCCTGGTCGACCGCCCACTGCATCCCCGCCAGGATCCCCGAGTAGCTCCCCTCGCCCTTGTCGCCCAGCACCTTGCCGTTCAGCAGGCCGGCATCGGGGGCGACGCCCCTGAACGTGCCGTCGGACGCGGCACCACTGCCCGCTATGGTCGACGCCACGTGGGTACCGTGCCCGAAGTGATCCTTCGCGTCGGCGGCGGTGGAGAAGTTCTTCTCAGCGACGACACGGCCGGCCAGGTCCGGGTGAGCGGTGTCGATGCCGGTGTCCAGCACAGCCACCTTGACATCCTTGCCGGTGTAACCGGCCGCCCACGCGCTCGGCGCTCCGATCTGCGGCACACTCCGGTCCAACGTGGCCTTCACCTTGCCGTCGAGCCAGATCTTCCGGATCCCGGCGGCTGCGGAGCGCTGCCCGTCCGACGCGAGGGAGGCGGCCGGGCGGGTCAGAACCTTCCACAGCTCACCGGCCCGCTTCCTGTCGACCTCGACGGCGGCGCCGCGTACGGCCGACAGCTTCCTCGTGACGACCGTCCCGTCGGGAACGGGGCGCGAGCCCAGCCGGGCGGAGGACAGCGAGGTGGACGTGGTTCCGCCGAGGATCAGGGGGAGTTGACCGAGGTGCGCGTCGTCGTACCCCGCGTCCAGCAGAGCCTTCAGATCGAACAGGCTCCGGTCCACGGTGTCCTGGGCGAGCATCCGCTCCGCGTCCGCGGGGATGGCGTACAGGTGCTCGCCGGAGCTCTCGACCCGGAAGCCGATATCCTCGCGGCCTTCGGCGGGCGTGACCGACACCAGGTCGTCGTTGTGGTCCACCAGGAACCGGTCCCCGGTGATCAGCGTCACCGCCCGCGGTTCGAGCGTGCTGTGCGACTTCTGGGCGGCTCCCGCCGGGGACGCGGCGGCCGAGGAGGACACGGCAGTTGAGGACATCGATGTCACGAGCGCCAATGCTGTGCAGAACGTCAGACGGACAACCTGCGGTCTGCGAAGGGATAACACGTGTCGGCCTCCGTAGCGGTGAAGGGTGTGCACACGCATCACAAGGTGGCAGACGGTTGAACTCACAACAACGATGTGTCATGACGCGTCTGCGCCATGGCGCGAACAAGCCACGTAATAAGCCGGAAAGATGGTCTGCGCTTCCCTTCCCCGGCGACGATGATGGTGTCTCCGACGGGGATCGACGGGGCAGCGCTTCCTCGGAAACGAGCCGATGAACGGGCCGGGAGAAATTACTGTGACCGATGAATCCCAACCGCAGCGACGACGCGTCCTCAAGTTCGGCGGTGCTCTCGCTCTCACCCCCCTGGTCGGTCAACTGACCGACGGAATGCCCGCGGTGCAGGCGCAGGCCGCCGCCGCGGGGAGCGGCGCGCCGGCGGCTGTCCGGTGGCCGGCCCTGTCACGCGAGGCACTGACGTACGCCGTGCCCGCCACGGACTGGGAGTCGGGGGCCCTGCCGATCGGCAACGGCCGGCTCGGCGCCATGCTCTTCGCCGATCCCTACGAGGAGCGCGTGCAGTTCAACGAGCAGAGCCTGTGGGGCGGTGTCAACAACTACGACAACGCACTCGCCGGCAAGCCGGACAGCGATTTCGACACCGGCATGACCGGCTTCGGCTCGTACCGGAACTTCGGTGACCTCGTCGTCACCTTCACTCCCGGCGCACACCCGAAGATCACGGCCCCGGGGGGACCGTACAGCAGCTCCTCGTCGGAGGGCGTCGACAAGACGTACGACGGCGACTCGGCCACCAAGTGGTGCGTCGAGGGACCCGGTTCGCAGGTGCGGTGGCAGGCCGAGCTCCCCGAAGCCGTCACGGTCGCGACCTACCGTCTGACGAGCGCGAACGACGAGCCGCGGCGCGATCCGCGGGAGTGGACGTTCTCAGGATCCGCCGACGGCGCGACCTGGACCACACTGGACAGCCGCGTTCTGGAGGCGCCCTTCGAGAGCCGTCTCCAGACGAAGGAATTCACCTGCGCCGACGCCGCGGCCTACCGATTCTACCGGTTCGACTTCGTGCCCAAGGCGGGCGTCAGCCACTTCCAGGTGAGCGAGATCGGACTGTCCGGCGTCGACCTCGACGCGGGCGGCACGGTCTACCTGTCGTCGCCGAGCGGCCACTGTGAGGGAGCCGGCGCCGGTGCCCGGAACGGGGCCCGCACCACGGACATATCGCGTTCTGTGGACGGCGATCCGGCCACGGTCTGGCGGGTCGACGCCGCCGCCCCGGCGGTCGTCTGGCAGGCCGACCTGCCCCGCGCGGCCGTCCTCACCTCGTACGCGCTGACAGCGGCCCCGGACCGGCCGCGGGACGACCCCCGACGGTGGGTGCTGGAGGCGTCGCAGGACGGGCATGCCTGGACGGCCCTCGACACACAGCACCCCGGAGCCCCCTTCGCGGGCCGCGGTGAGACCCGGACCTTCGGGGTCACCAACACCACGGCCTACCGCGCCTACCGGCTCACACTGACTCCCGGCGCCTCCGCCACCGGCTTTCAGATCGCGGAGATCGCACTGGCGGGCAGGGGCTTCGGCACACGTACGCGGCGGACGGTCGTCGACTACCGGCGCAGCCTCGACTTCGTGGAGGGCGTCCACGTCACCCGCTTCGGCGCGCCCGGACGGCGCATGCTGCGCGAGGCCTTCGCCGGCCGGTCCGCGGACGTCATGGTCTTCCGGTACACGTCGGAAGCCGCCGGGGGACTCTCCGGAGCGATATCGCTGACATCCGCACAGGACGACGCCCCGACAACCACCGGCACCGGGCGGATAGCCTTCAGCGGTGTCATGGGCAACGGCCTCAAACACACCTGCACCGTCCGGGCCGTGCACACCGACGGCGACGTCCGCGCCGACGGGCCGGTGCTGCGGTTCAGCGGCTGCACCACACTGACCCTGTTCCTCGACGCCCGCACCGACTACCGGCCCGACGCCGCCGCCGGATGGCGTGGAGCCGATCCGGAACCGGTCGTCGCCAGGACGCTGGCCGAGGCGACCGCCCGGTCCTACGACGAGCTGCGCGACGAGCACACCGCCGAGACACGCGCCCTCATGAACCGGGTCTCGGTCACCTGGGGCACCTCCGACCCCGCCGTCGTCGCCCTGCCGTCCGACGCCCGGCTGGCACGTTACGCGGCGGGCGGCGAGGACCCGGCACTCGAGCGGACGATGTTCGACTACGGCCGGTACCTGCTGATCAGCTCCTCCCGCCCCGACGGCCTGCCCGCCAACCTCCAGGGCCTGTGGAACGACAGCAACCAGCCGGCGTGGGCCTCCGACTACCACACCAACATCAATGTCCAGATGAACTACTGGGGAGCCGAGACGACGAACCTGCCGGAGTGTCACGAGGCACTCGTCCGCTTCGTCGAGCAGGTGGCGGTGCCCAGCCGGGTGGCGACCCGCAACGCCTTCGGCGAGGACACACCCGGCTGGACCGCCCGCACGAGCCAGAGCATCTTCGGCGGCAACTCGTGGGAGTGGAACACCGTCGCGAGTGCCTGGTACGCCCAGCACCTGTACGAGCACTGGGCGTTCACTCAGGACCTGGTCCACCTCCGCACCGTCGCCCACCCGATGATCAAGGAGATCTGCGCGTTCTGGGAGGACCAGCTCAAGGAGCGCGAGGACGGCCTCCTCGTGGCACCGAAGGGCTGGTCCCCCGAGCACGGGCCGCGCGAGGACGGCGTCATGTACGACCAGCAGATCATCTGGGACCTGTTCCAGAACTACCTCGACTGCGAGGCGGAGCTCAACGCGGATCCCGCATACCGGGACAGGATCGCGGACCTGCAGGCGCGCCTCGCCCCGAACAGGATCGGGGCGTGGGGCCAGCTGCAGGAGTGGCAGGAGGACAACGACAGCCCCACCGACCACCACCGCCACACCTCGCACCTCTTCGCGGTCTATCCGGGCCGCCAGATCACCCCGAAGACGCCCGACTTCGCCGCCGCGGCCCTCGTCTCGCTCAAGGCCCGGTGCGGTGAGAAGGAAGGCGTCCCGTTCACCGCCGCGACGGTCTCGGGCGACAGCCGCCGCTCATGGACCTGGCCCTGGCGGGCGGCTCTCTTCGCCCGCCTCGGCGACGGGCACCGCGCCGGGATCATGCTGCGCGGACTGCTGACGTACAACACACTGCCCAACATGTTCGGCAACCACCCGCCCTTCCAGATGGACGGCAACTTCGGCATCACGGGCGCCGTGGCGGAGATGCTCCTGCAGAGCCACGACGGCGCCCTCCACCTCCTGCCCGCCCTGCCCGACGGATGGAAGGCCAAGGGCTCCTTCACCGGGCTCCGCGCCCGGGGCGGCTACGAGGTCAGCTGCGCGTGGCGGGACGGGAAGGTCACGTCCTACAGAATCGTGGCCGACCGGGCGCGGAACCGGAAGGACGTCACGGTACGGGTGAACGGCGTCGACAAGAAGGTGAAGCCGGTCAAGCCGTGACGGCGGCACCGTCTCGCGTGCCGGAGAAGCGGGGTCAGGGGCCGCCTACGCACCCTGTTCGAGGGTGGCGGCCCAACTGGCCAGGAGCCTGAGGCCGTCGTGGGAGGGGGTGCCGGGTTCGGCGCTGAGAGCGGTGAGGGTGAGGCCGGGGTCCTCGTGGGAGGGCGACGAGGTCACCTGGCTGGAGCACGTCACCGACGCCGAGTACGGCGGTCCGTGCACCAGCCCCCGTACCTCGCACTGACCACCGCCGACGGAACGCGAGTGGCGCCCCGCCCGCAGGACATCGCCGCACCTCTGATCCGCCGGCCCACGATTGCCGGGGGAACTGACGGCAGCCGAGGCCATGGCCGAGATCATGAAGCAGCAGCCGATCGGGCGGCTCGGCCGGGCCGAGGAGATCGCCGCGGCCGTGCTGTGGCTGTGCAGCCCCGCCGCGAGCCTCGTCGTCGGTGTCGCCCTGCCGGTCGACGGCGGATACACCACGAGCTGACCGGCCGACGTTCCGCGCGGCCGGCCGGCCGTGGACGCGCTCGCCGTGGACGCGCTCGTGTCAGCGGCGTCGCTGGTCGGCGCGCAGCTCGAAGTCGCCGTAGCTGTTGTCGACCGGGTTGACCGTGACGCCGGGCGCGACGATCTCGTCGATGGCGTCGAGCACGTCGGACGGCAGTGTGACATCGGCGGCCGGCAGAAACGCCTCCAGCTGCTCCATGGTGCGCGGACCGATGATCGCCGAGGTGACGCCGGGGTGGTTGATGACGAAGGCGACGGCCAGCTCGATCAGGGTGAGACCCGCTTTCTCCGCCAGGAGCGCGAGCTGTTCGACGGCGTCGAGCTTGCGCTGGTTGGCGGAGGTGCTCATGTCGAAGCGGGCCTGGGGGCGTGCCGCGGAGGCGGGGCCCTCGGCGGCGTCCTTGCGGTAGCGGCCCGAGAGCCAGCCGCCGGAGAGCGGGCTGTAGGTGAGGGTGCCCATGCCGTGGCGGCGCGCGGTGGGCAGGACGTCCTCCTCGATGCCGCGGACCAGGAGGGAGTACGGCGGCTGCTCGGTCACGAACCGCTCCAGGTGGCGTTCCCGCGAGGTCCACTGGGCCTCGACGATCTGGGAGCCGGAGTAGGACGAGGAGCCGATGTAGCGGATCTTGCCCTGGTGTACGAGGTCGGAGAGGGCGCCGAGGGTCTCGGCGACGTCCGTGCCGGGGCTGGGGCGGTGGACCTGGTAGAGGTCGATGTGGTCGGTGTCGAGCCGGCGCAGGGAGTTCTCGACCTCGCGGATGATCCAGCGCCGTGAGCCGCCTCGCTGGTTGGGGTCGTTCTGGTCCATCGGCATGAAGAACTTGGTCGCCAGGAACACGTCCTCGCGGCGGCCCTTGAGCGCCTTGCCGACGATCTCCTCCGAGACGCCGGCGGAGTACACGTCCGCGGTGTCGACGAAGTTGATGCCCGCGTCCAGGGCACGGTGAATGATCCGGATCGAGTCGGCCTCGTCCTCGTTGCCCCAGGGGCCGAACATCATCGCGCCCAGACAGAGCGGGCTGACCTGGACACCGGTGCGGCCGAGCGGTCGGTACTGCATGAAGGGTTCTCCTCGGGTGTGTTCAGTCGTCATCGGTCGTTCGGGGCCGGGACGGCGGTCCCGGTGCCCGCCCAGTTGGCGAGGAGGCCCAGGGCCTCCCTCGCCGGGGAGTCCGGCTCGGGCGTGCAGAAGTTGAGGCGGAGTCCGGGATCGGCGGGCAGATCCATCGCCTCGTAGGGCAGGGCGAGATCGCCGACCAGAGGGTGGTGCAGGTTCTTCACCCCGGAACGGTGGAACTTCACGTCGTGGCGGGCCCACCGGAGGGCGAAGTCGTTGCTCTTGGAGGTCAGTTCCCCGATCAGGTCGGTCAGCGCCTTGTCGTGGGGTGTCCGGCCCGTCTCGATGCGCAGGAACGCGACCGAGTCGTCGGCGACCTTGTCCCAGTCGACCCAGAAGTCCTTGCTCATGGGGTCCAGGAACAGGAAGCGGGCGCTGTTGACCGGGCCGCGCTGCGCGAACAGCGGCGAGTCGAAGAGGGGCGCGTACAGCGCCCGCCCCAGTGTGTTCGCGGCCAGGATGTCGAAGCGCGCGTTGCGTACGTACGCCGGCACATCCGCCATCGAGTCGAGCAGGCGCAAGATCGTGGGCCGCACCCAGGACGCCGTCGCCGCGGGGCGCCGGCCCGAGGGGGTCGACGCGTGGGCCAGGTCGTAGAGGTGGGTGCGCTCGGCCTCGTCCAGCCGCAGCGCGTGCGCGAGGGATTCCAGTACCGAGTCCGAGGCGCCGGAGAGGTTCCCGCGCTCCAGGCGGACGTAGTAGTCGACGCTCATACCCGAGAGCAGCGCGACCTCCTCACGGCGCAGGCCCGCGACGCGCCGGTTGCCGCCGTGGACCGGCAGCCCGGCCTGCTCGGGCGTGATCCGGGCCCGCCGGGTGCTCAGGAACTCGCGGACCTCGGCGGCCACGCTCTTCCTGTCTCTGTCTGCCATCGTCCGGATCCCCGCAATCGCTCCGCCGCCGGCGACCGCGCCCCGTGGGACGATCCGACCCGACCTGCGACGGCGGTCCCCGCCGTGACCTCCACCGTAGGCCCGTCCGCGATGACCTGCGAGGTACTGCCAGTACCTGGAAGACCAGTGACTGCCATCTCTGTGCCCGCACACCAACGTACGACGGGACCGGCGGCGTCGCCACAGCTGTCGGCCGGGGCGTTGGCGTATCCGGCATGTCACCGCGTCGGAAGCGCTCCGGCAAGGTAGTCGCGGCGGGTGGCGCGGCGGGCGAGCTTGCCGCTGGAGGTGCGGGCGACACCGCCGGGTGCTGTCAGGACGATGTCGTCGGCGCGCAGGTCGTGGCGGGCCTTCACGGCGGTGCGTACCGCGCCGATGAGGGCCTCGGGTGCGTCGTCGCCGTCGTACTCGATGACGACGACGAGGCGTTCGCCGTCCGCTCCGGGTGCGGCGAAGGCGACGGCTCGGCCGGGGCGGACACCGGGGTGGGCGGTGTGGACGGTCGCTTCGATGTCCTGGGGGTAGTGGTTGCGGCCGTCGAGGATGACGAGGTCCTTGATGCGACCCGTGACGTAGAGCTGGTCGTCGTAGAAGACGCCGAGGTCGCCGGTGCGCAGCAGGCCGTCCTCGCCGAAGGTGTCCAGGGAGCGCCGGGGGGCGCGCCAGCGATGTCCGGATCGCCCTGCGGCTGCCGCGATTCCCGCGGCGCACGGGGCGCGGCGGGCGCGTCCGCCAGCAACCCGTCGACCAGCAGATCCACCGTCGGGAACTCCCAGACCAGAGCCGGGGACAGTGGACGTCCGAGAAACTCCTGCACAGCCGCGATGACAGTCACCGCACCACGGGACGACAGCCCGAACTCCTGCGTGGGCCGGTCCGTTTCGACATCCTCGGGCCGCAGCTCGCACTGTTCGGCGATCCGGGCACACAGAAAACCACGCAACTCGCTCGCTGACGGCACTGACAGAAACCCCCACCCCCCGGCCTGCCAGGACGAGGAATATCCGACTGAACGTCGGTAGTGATGAGGTACGTCCGGTTGGAGCACACTGGTGAGGATGTCAACGAGATCCACCCGGCCCGATCGAGCCCCGTCCACCGGGAGCTTCCGCGTGCTGTGCGGCGGTCCGACCCACCTGCCCATGGCCAAGGTTGGAGGTGGCTCGATATCTGATCACAGCTTGGCCTTGAAACATCTGTGACGTGAGTGGGTCCATGGGAAAACATGACCGTCGCCGGGCAGCCCTGCCCCGCATTCCTTGAACCACCGTTCTTCAAGGAGCTGATCACGTGTCCCGCCTCACGAACGTCATCAAGGGAAGTGTGCGCAGCCGCGCCGTACTGGCCGGCATCGCGTCCGTCCTGGCCGTGGGAGCCACCGGTGTCACGGCCGGCCCCGCCGCCGCCGCGGATGACGTCTCGGTCCAGTACGTCCACTACGGGGACGGCACGTACTACAACACCGGTCTCGGTGCCTGCGGGTGGAGGAACAACGACAGCCAGCTGGTGGTGGCTGTCTCGCAGCGGTGGTACGGCACCGCTCCCAACCCCAACAACTCGGCCGCGTGCGGCAAGCAGTTGAAGGTCCGCGGCCCGCTCGGCGTGGTGTACGTGACGATCGTCGACAAGTGCATGGGCTGCGCCACGGACGATCTGGATCTCAGCCCCGCCGCCTTCCGCCAGATAGCGAACATCAGCCAGGGCCGGGTGTCCATCCGTTGGGTCTGGGCGTAGTCACCTCGCACGGCTGACGGCTGACGGCTGACGGCAGTACGCGTACACCGTCGCCGTCCGCGTCGGCGGCCAGGTCCGAGGACGGGATCTGGCCGCCATCCGGGGCGACACACCGGCCCGTGCCCGGGTGGTCTCGACTCAGCTCACCGGCTCGACACGGAGATCCACCGAGAGCGTCCCGGAAAAGCTGATGGTGAGAATGCGATGGGTGCGATTGCCCAGGTAGGACCGGTCCAGCGGCGCGTACTTCGCTTCACGGTTCACTCCCCAGTCGATGATGAACCGCATGCTTCCGCGGGTGACGGTGAGCCCTCGGGTGACGGTGATCGTTTCCTGTCCGTAGGGCGCCGGTGTGCCGTTGGCGAAGGCCACTTGGTCTCCGGTGCCGATGATGAGGGGGATGCGTTCGCGGGACGCTCCCGGCGTGGTCAGCACACGCCCGATGCCATCAGCACGGTGTGTCACGTCCGTTGTCACGGCGCCGTCCTCGGTCACGTACCTCGTGGTGAACACACCCGTGTATCCGGTCAGCGCGTCCGCCGGGATGACGGCACCGGACGCCGTCGACCCGGCGTGGTGCGTCGCGTTCACCGGGCCACGTGAGGAGGCGGTGCCGACGGTGTCGGCGACGGTCGTCCAGTCATCCGGCCCCGTGCTGTTGACGGTGAGGGCGAGCATGCCGGCGACGGGGTGCCAGAACGCGTTCGTCCCCATCCGCTGGAGCGAGTTCTGCCGCACACCGTAGAGGCCGGCGGTGTAGTACCCGGGACGGCGCACGAACACGTACTGCTGGTCGAGGGTGCCCTTGCGGAGTTCGGTGAACGTGGACTCGCGCAGATAGCGCAACGCGGCGACCTGTGCGTCGCGCTGGGCGCCAGGGATCCCGAGCGGGGCCTGCGGGACGTGCATGTGCAGCCGCGGCGACGAGTCCTGCTTCTGCCGGGGGGAGACCGGCGCCGTGGAGGCGCTCCAGGCGTCGCGCGCCTGTGTCTTCTCCTCCGCGCCGGCGAAGAACGCGCCCAGCGCGGGCACATGGGGCACCAGGGTCCGCGCGAGCGCGCTGCGGTCCAGGTCGTCCACCGGAGTGGTGACGAACGTCGCGACGATGTTGCGCGCGCTCGTCCCGGAGAGGATGAAGCCCTCGTTGCGTCCGGGTTCCATGACGACGATGTAGCCGAACCAGGCGGCGAACCGCTCGGCCAGCTGGATGATGGCCGGGTCCGGCAGCCGCTTGTACAGCGCGCCGAGGTCGGGGAGCATCACGTCGAAGTTGTACCCGGCGTCCGGTGCGACGGGCTCGTGGAAGAACCCGGCGGGTGCCTGTCCGTCCTTGAGGATGATCTGAAGCCGGTTCGGTACGGAGGCGCTGACGGCCGGTTCGCCGAGGATGTGCGCCGCTTCGACGACGCCGGAGAGCCCCGCGACGACCTGGTTGGCGTACTGGACCGGGCGGTTCCAGTGCGGACGGGAGGTGTCGACGAGCCATGCGGAGCTGGCGCGGATGGCGTCGCGGATCCGCAGCCGGCGGTCGTACAGCTCACCGGCGGCGCGGAGGTCCCGGAGGACGGCGGAGAGCGCGACGGTGCCGAACCCGGTCGGGGAGAGGTGGTGTTCGGTCGGCGAGTACTCCGGGTACGACCCGTCGGGGTGCTGCAGGGAGAGGTAGAAGCCGAGGGCGGCGTCCAGGCGCGCGAGGAGCGCGGGGTCGCGGTAGTACGGGTTCCACGGCCGGTCGTTGGCGTAGAACCACGAGAGGGTGGCGACATGCTCCATGATCCGGGAGTTGTACGGCTGGTTGGGCGTGCGCTGCCAGCCGTCCTCCATCCACCCGTAGTTCGGCGCGACGTCCCGGACGCTGTTGGCGAGCGGAGCAACGATCATCAGGTACGCGGCGAGTACCTGCTCGTTGGGCGCGAACTGCGTCCGTACCGGCCGCCCGGCCGGGAGCGGGGCGACGAGCGGCAGCACGGTGCCGTCCGAGGTCGCCAGCGCGGGCGCCGCTCCCGCGCTCCCCATCCCTATCACCGCCGCGGCGGTGCCGACGCCGACCAGGAAGTTCCGTCGGCTGAGCGGCGGCAGCATCGGTGGGCGTGTCTGATCCTCATGCGTCATCTCGACTCCTTTGTCGTGCGACCGGGGCGATGAGGTCAGCGGCGGCGTCCGGTCCGCGTCGTCGCTGTGGTGGGTCAGCTCATCCCGGGTCGGCTCATCCCTTGAGCCCGGTCTGGGCGAGACCCTGGACGAACTGCTTCTGCGCGATGAGGAACACCACGAGGATCGGGACGACGGTCAGGGACGCGGCGCCGAGCTGTGTGTTCCACATCTGCTCGCCGTAGAAGTCCTGATAGCGCGTGATCGCGAGCCCGAGCGTGAAGTTCTCCGGGGTGCGCAGGAAGATGAGCGCTTCGAAGTACATGTTGAACGAGCGCAGGAACGCCATGATCCCGACCGCCGCGACCGCCGGCGTCGCCAGCGGGAGGGCGATCCGGAAGAACACCCCGGCGCGTGACACGCCGTCCAGCCGCGCGGCCTCCTCGTACTCCTTCGGGAAGCTGAGGAAGTGCTGCCGGAAGATGAACACGGAGACGACCGCCGTGGGCCCGAAGACCGGCAGGATGATGAGCGGCCAGTGCGTGTTGGTGAGGCCCATCGCCCGGACCGCCGTGAAGATCGGGATGATCGTCACCTCGGTCGGCACCATCATCGTGGCGAGCATGAGCGTGAACGCCGCGTTGCGCAGGGGGAAGCGGATGCGGGCGAAGGCGTAGCCCGCCATCGCCGACAGCAGGATCGATGCCAGGGTGACGACCACCGCGATGTACATCGAGTTGCCGTACTGCCGCAGGAACGGCTGCGCGGTGAAGACCTGCGCGAACCCGTCCAGCGTCCACTCCTTGGGCAGCAGCGTGGGGGGCTGGACGAAGATCTCGTTCGCCGGCTTGAACGACGAGAAGATCATCCACAGCGTCGGATAGAGGAACGGGAGGGACGCGACCACAAGCAGCGCGTACAGCGTGACGGTCGTCACCCGTGAGCGGCTGCGTGCCGCGCTCGACGCATCAGACCTCATCGTGCACCCACTTCCGGCGGGAGGTCCACTGCAGCATCGTCAGGGCCAGGATGATGGCGAAGAGCACCACGCCGATGGCGCTGGCGTATCCGAACTGCTGGCTGACGAAGGCCGTGCGGTAGAGGAAGAACGGCAGGACGTTGGTGGCATTTCCCGGCCCGCCGTCGGTGAGCAGCTGTACGGGAGCGAACACTTCGAGCGAGCCGATGGTGGTGAGGATCCCGGTGAGGAGGATCGTCGGCGCGATCATCGGGACGGTGATCGACCGGAACGATTTCCACGGCGACGCGCCGTCCAGCTGGGCGGCCTCCCGGATCTCCTCCGGGACACTCTGGAGAGCGGCGAGGAAGAGCACCATGTTCATGCCGACGCCCTTGAACACCTGGACGACGACGAGGGAGATGAGCGCGGTCGAGGAGTCGGCGAGCCAGCTGGGTCCGTCGATGCCGAGGAGCCGGAGCGCGCCGTTGATGCCTCCGTTGGGGGCGAGGAGGAAGCCCCATGTCACGGACCAGGCGACCACGGACACCACGACCGGTGAGAAGAAGACCGTACGGAACGCGGTGATGCCCTTCATCCGCCGGTTGAGGAGAACGGCGAGGCTGATGGCGATCACGAGGTTCAGCACGAGGACGCCCGCGCTGAAGAACAGACTCGCGACGACCGACGCGGAGAAGGTCGGATCGGCGAAGAGGCGGGAGTAGTTGCCGAGTCCGGTGAACTCCATCTCGCCGGTGAGCGGACGCCACTCGTTGAGGCTGTACCAGATGACGAAGAGGAAGGGGACGACGCCGAGGATGATGACGCCGAGGACCTGGGGCGCGACGAAGGCCACGCCGAGCCAGCGGTCCCGGTCAGGACGGGGGCGCGGGTTCGGCACGACCTTTCGGTCGTTCGCTGCGGAGGTACGTGCGGTCACTGGGGTCAGCCCTTGAGCGTCGGCGAGATCTGTTCGCATATACCGGTGACGGCGGCCTTCACGTCGCCTCCCGACCACACCGAGTCGAGGCCCGCGCGGACCTTGTCGGAGAACTGTGAGAGCACCGGGTGCTGCGGCTTCACCGAGGCCTTGGGGACCACGTCGAGAATCGCCGACTGGATCGCCTCGGGTGAGAGCTTCGGCGCTGCCTTGGAGAGCGTCTCCACATTGAGGAGCGACTTACGGGGCGGCGGGAAGAACTGCGCGAGCAGCTCGGCGTTCGTGGGGTTCGTCAGGTAGGCGAGGAAATCGGCCGCCTGCTCCTTGTGGGTGCCGCGTTCGAGCACGCTCACCCCCGCCTGTCCGACGATGGGGTGGTAGCCCTTCGGCCCTGCCGGGAGGGGGAGGAACGACCACGTGAAGCTGTCGTCGAGGCTCCCCGACTGGCTGAGCTGCGCGATGCTGAAGGCCACGTCGCCGCTCGCGAACGCCGCGGGCTCCGCGTTCCCCGAGACGGCGGGGATGGCGCCGCGGCTGATCTGCTTCTGGTACCAGGTGAGGTACTCGGTCATCTCCGGCGACGCGAACTCGCATGTCGCGCCGTCCTCGGACCACGGAGCGGCACCCCATCCGCTGCCGAGCATGGTCACCGTGCTCCAGTTCGTGGGGTTGAACGTCGGGATGTTCAGCCCCACGGCCTTTGTCTTGCTGTGCGTCGCCGCGGCGATGTCACTGACCGTCTGCCACGTGTACTCCGGGGTCCCGACCAGTGCCGCCACATCGGGCTGGCCGGCGGTCTTGAGGAGGTCCTCGTTGACGTAGAGCGCGAACGGCGAGTTGGAGAACGGATACGCGTAGACGCCGCCCTTGTCGTCCTGCCACGGAGCGAGCGCGGCGGGGAGGATGTCGTCGAGGCCGTAGCCCTCGGTGCCCTTCAGCGTGTCGCGGACATCGTGCAGGACGCCCGCGTCGACGAACTCGGGGCCGCTCGCCTCGGGTATCCAGGCCAGGTCGGGAACGTCGCCACCGGCGATCTGCGTCGTCAGCCCGGCTATGTAGTCCGGGTTCGTGACGGGCTCGAAGGTGATCGACGCGACCTCGTCGCTGTGCTCCGCGACATAGGCGTCGCCGACCTTCTTCAGCAACGCCAGGTGATCCTTGTTGGACGACCAGAGCGCCATCTTCAGGTCCGCAGGACCTGACTCACCGGTGTCACCGCCGCTGCACGCGCTGAGGAACAGGGCCAGAACTCCGGTGAGCGCGATGGCGGCTCTTCGGGATCGGGTAGCTCGCATGAAGTACTCCTTCGTACTCATTCCGCGCCTCGCAGCGCTCCGCGGAAAGTAAAGTACCAGCGCTACCGAGAAAATCAAGCCATATTTTCGAGAACTTGTGGAGCCGCTGTCGAGTCCCGAACGATCAGCTCTGTCGCGAGATCGGTGTGGTAAACGGGAGGCGCTCCGCCGAGCAGCAGCTTGTGCGCGACGTCCACCGCGTACGACCCCATCGCTTCCGACGGCTGCCTGATGGTCGTCAGCCTCGGCGCCGTCATCCGCGCGACGGGTTGATCGTCGAACCCGATGACACTGAGGTCGCGCGGGACGGAGACGCCGGCGCGCCGCGCGGCTTCCAGGACCCCGGCCGCCTGCGCGTCACTCGCCGCGAAGATCGCCGTGACGCGGTCCGGCCGGCCCAGGAGGGACTCCGCGGCCAGCAGTCCCGATTCGTACGTGAAGTCGCCTTCCTCGACGATGTCGGCGCCGGGCCGGATCCCCGCGGAGGCGAGCGCGGCCAGGTGCCCGTGCTTGCGCGCGATCGACGCCTGTGTGTCGGACACGCCGCCGAGGAAACCGATGCGCGTGTGCCCGAACGACAGCAGATGCTGGGTGGCCGCCATGCCGCCCGCGAAGTTCGTCGCGCCGACGGAGTACGAGTCGCTGTCCGGCAACCGGTAGGTGTCGACCTCGACGAGGGGGACTCCGTTCTTCGTGAGCTTCGCCCGTTCCTCCGTCCTCAGCCGTGATTTCACCGCGATCACGGCCACCGGCCCGTTCCGCTTTGTCCGCTCGATCCATCCCGCGGCGGGCACTCCGTCGGGAAGGTCGAGAAGGACCAGCTCAAGCCCGGCCTCGTGGGCCGCGCGCATGGCGCCGCGCAGGATCTCCACGGTCAGCGGCGACGACATGCTCGAACTCGCGAGCACGACCACCACCGTCGCCAGATCGCGCCGGGAGCGCTGCTTCGGCGACAGGTACTGCTTGTCGCGCAACACGGACTCCACCCGCACACGGGTGTCGGGGGCGACGTCCGGCGCCCCGTTCACGACCTTCGAGACGGTGGAGACCGAAACACCCGCCTCGCCCGCCACCTCGGCGAGCGACGGTCGACGCTCCTTGTCACGCATGAGTATCCCTTCGATCACTTCGAGTTCTGGAAGTCTACGGCGAACGACGTCGCCTTGAGAGATTTCACTTCAGTATGATCGGGAAACTTACCGAGAGTTCTCGGGAAAGAAAGGTGTTCTCCCGTGACAGGACAGCAAGCCGACCTTCTCATCGTCGGCGGTGGCGTCGGCGGCGTCTCCGCCGCGCTCGCGGCTCTGCGCCGCGGCAGATCGGTGATCATGACCGAGCAGACACCGTGGCTGGGCGGACAGTTGACGGCTCAACTGGTGCCCAGCGACGAGCACCGGCGCATCGAGACAACCGGCCGCAACCGCAGCTACGCCCAGTTCCGCGAACTCGTACGCGAGCACTACCGGACCTACTATCCGCTCACCGCGGCCGCGAGAGCCCACCAGCACCTCAACCCCGGCGCGGCGTGGGTCAGCCCGCTCAGCGTCGAGCCGAAGGCCATCCTCTCGGTGATCCACAGCATGCTGCGCCCGTACGAGGCGTCCGGACGGCTCACACTCATGCGGGAGACGTCGCCCGTCGCCGTCCACACCGACGGCGACCGCGTCACCGCGGTGACGGTGCGCGACCGCGCGGGAGAGGTGCGCGACCTCTCCGCGCCGTTCGTACTGGACGCGACCGAACTGGGCGACCTCCTGGAACTCGGCGGAGTCGAGTTCGTCACCGGCCGCGAGGCCCGCGGCGAGACGGGCGAGCCGGGCGCACCGGAGACCGGCGATCCCCTCGACATGCAGAGCGTCACCTGGTGCTTCGCGGTCGAGCACCTCGCCGGCCAGGACCACACCATCGACCGGCCCGACGACTACGGCTTCTTCCGCGAGTGGCGACCGCCGCAGCTCGACGGCGAGAAGATGCTCGGGTTCCGCCGCGCCGCCCACGACGGATCGATCGCCAGGGAGTACACCCTGCGCGTGAACGACGACGACGACCCGTTCGCCATCGACGTGGACCACCGCAACATGGGCAAAGCCCCCGAGCTGTGGAACTACCGCCGCGTCGCGGCGCGGCGCCAGTTCGAGGACGGAGCGTACGAGAGCGACATCGTCATCGTGAACTGGCCGATGAACGACTACGTCGGCGGTACGTTGTTCGGCAGCGACGGCGCGGCGGTCCACTGGGACCGGTCGAAGGCGCTGAGCCGGTCGCTGCTCTACTGGCTCCAGACGGAGGCGCCGCGACCCGACGGCGGCGTCGGCTGGCCCGGACTCCGCCCAGTGCCGCGCGTCACGGGGACGCCGGACGGTTTCGCCATGATGCCGTACTTCCGGGAGTCACGCCGTATCCGGGCGGAGCGGACGATTCTGGAGCAGGATTTCGACCGGGACCTCCGCGACGGCCGGGGCGCCGAGCGCTATCCGGACACCGTGGGCGTCGGTCACTACTACTGGATCGACCGGCACGCCACCACCGGTGGCAGCGCGGGCGGCGGCGGCCTGCCGGAACCGTTCGAGATCCCGCTCGGCGCCCTCCTGCCGCGGCGCGTACGGAACCTTCTCCCCGCCGCGAAGAACATCGGCACCACGCATATCTCGAACGGCAGCTACCGGCTGCAACCCGTCGAGTGGTCCATCGGCGAGGCCGTGGGAGCCCTCGCCTCGTACTGCCTCGACCACGGCCTGGAGCCGTCCGCGGTGCGCTCCGACGCGCGCCGGCTCGACGACTTCCAGCGCGACCTCGAACGCGGAGGTGTGCAGCTGCGGTGGGATCCCGCGCTCCGCTGGTAGACCGCCGCGAAGGTCAGGCCCCGACCGGCGCACGACCGGTCGAGGCTCTGACCCGCAGTGTTGGGGTCGCGTCCTGATGAGTGGACGGGGCCGCACCGTCGATGACATCGAGGAGCCGGCGCGCGGCATGGGCGCCGAGCGCGACGATGTCGTGGCCGAGCGCCGTCAGCCCCGGCGTCACGAGGCGGCAGAGCAGCGAGTCGTCCCACGCGACGAGGGAGACGTCGCCGGGGACCGAGAGACCCAGTTCGTGTGCGGTGGTCAGCGCCACGACCGCCATGACGTCGTTGTCGAACAGCAGACCCGTCGGCGCCCGGGGCGACGACAGTACGGCGCGCGTGGCCGCCGCACCGGAATCCGGCGAGAGATCGGTACGCACGATGTCGTGTTCGAGGCCCGCGGCGCGAGCGGCGTGCTCGAACGCGTCGTCGCGGATGGCCGTGTACGCGTAGCGGTGGGGACCCGCGACACGGGTGATACGCCGATGGCCGAGGGCCGCGAGATGCTCGACCGCCCGCCGCATCGCCTCGGCGTCGTCCGTCCACACCGTCGTCAGCCCTGCCGCGACGCTCGGGTCGCCGACGACGACCGCGGGGACACCACCCTCCGACACGACGGAGATCCGCGGATCGTCCGGGACCAGATCGGTGAGCAGGACGCCGTCGACACGACGCGACCTGTGCCATCGCCGGATCGCCTCGGCCTCGGCGTCCGCGTCGGGCACGACCTCCAGCAGGAGCCCCATCGAGCGGGACGCGAGCGTCGCCTCCACCCCGGCGATGAACTGCATGTAGAACGGCTCGACGGAGAGATCACGAGGGTCCTTGGCGAGCACCAGACCGATCGTCTCCGCGCCCGCACCCGCCAGCGTGCGGGCGGCGCTCGCCGGCGACCAGCCGAGCCGGGCCGCCACCTCCAGGACCCGTTCGCGCGTGGCCGAAGACACACCGGACCGGCCGTTCAGAGCATAGGAGACGCTCGCGGTCGACGTCCGCGCCTCCCGCGCGACGTCCGCGATGGTGACCCGCCGGGGCTGCGGAGCACTCGTCATCACCGATGCCAGCTCCCGTCAGTCGGAACCGATGATATCCCGCAGCGAGGCGACGACGAACGCCGCCTGCGGCGAGGCGGGATCGAGCGGTTCCGGCGCGCGCACACGGAAGATCTCGGTCTCTCCCGGCAGCACGGTGGTGAAGCCGCGGTCGACCGTCGCCCCGGGATGGATCCGGTCCGGCTGGACGAGCACATCGCGCGCGAGGTGACGCGAGCGGACACCGATGTCCAGTCCACCGGCGACGGCGGTGACCGTGACCTCCAGCGGCGTTCCGTCGAGCCGTACGTCCCTCGGCGGAGCGAAGTACCAAACGGCCCGCTCGCCGTCGACCGTCGCGATGATGAACTCGGCGCCCGGATCCGACGGATCGGCGACAGCCGACGGCAGCGTCACGCGGGTCACCGAACGCGGCGGAACCGAGAGCGCGTACGACCGCTCCGCGACGGGCACACCGTCGATACGCCGCCGAGCCAGATGCGCCCTTGTGTCCCACGCCTTGTCGTCGTCGTTGATGACGCAGAGTTCCAGTGCGCCGTCACACGGCTCGATGGTCACGACCCGCGGCGCGTAGATGTCGCGCAGAGCGAAGTAGAGCGGCTTGCGGCGGCCGGCGCTGTCGATCGCCGACCACGACGTGACGGGCCAGAGGTCGTTGAGCTGCCACACGATGGTGCCCGTGGTCCGCGGCCAGCTCGCGCGCCAGTGCAGCACGCCGGTGCGGACCGCCTCGACCTGCATCCACTGCGTCTGCAGGTGCCACCGGTCGAAGTCCTCCGTCGGCGGGAGGTGCCGGGCGAGGTTGCGCGCGAGCTTCGCGTGTCCGTCAATGGCCTTCTGATGGTGGCGCACGTTCTCCGCGTCGATGCGCAGCTCGCGGTCGGTGATCGCGTCCCGGAGCGTTCTCCAGGCCGCCGCGCCCTGCCAGCCGAACTCGGACACGAAGCGCGGAGAGCTGTCCCGGTAGACCGCGTAGTCGTCCTCGTTCCAGGCGTCCCAGGAATGGAACGTCTGGTGGCCGGTGTCGTTCGGGTCGTGCGCCCAACTGCCCGACCAGGGGCTCCCCTCCGTGTAAGGACGGGTGGGGTCCAGCTCGCGAACGAGGTCCGGGAGCCACTCCAGGTAGTACCGCTCGCCCCAGGTCAGCTCACCTCCTGGCTGCGCCGCCCAGTCCTTGTCGAGGCGCATCCAGAGGTTCTCGTTGTTCCCGTTCCAGAGGGCGAGGCTGGGATGAGAGCTGAGCCGCACGATGTTCTCGCGGGCCTCGGCGAGCACCTCGGAACGGATCGGCTCCTCCTCGGGGTAGGCGGCGCACGCGAAGAGGAAGTCCTGCCACACGAGCAGGCCGAGTTCGTCGCACGCCCGGTAGAACGCGTCGCTCTCGTAGACCCCTCCGCCCCATACGCGGACGAGGTTCACGTTCGCGTCGGCGGCCTGTTCCAGACGGGTCCGGACGCGGTCGGCGGTGACCACCCCGGGGAAGACGCTCTCGGGGATCCAGTTCACGCCCTTGACGAACAGAGGGCGCTCGTTCACCGTGACGACGAACGGGGTGCCGTGAGCGTCGGGTGCCCGGTCGACGGCGACCGTTCGGAAGCCGACCCGTGTGCGGTACTCGTCGAGCCGCTCCTTCCCGGACCGGAGCGATATACCCACCGGATACAGGTGCGGTTCGCCGAGTCCTCGCGGGTACCACCGGCGCACGTCGGGAACGGCGACGACGACGGTCGCGGAGTCCTCGCCCGGCTGGACCTCGGCGTGGACTGCCTGCCCGGCGATCTCGACCTCCAGGTGGAGCGGGAGTGCTGCCCCCGAGCCGGTTCGCTCAAGGTCGATGTGGGCGGTGAGGATGCCGGTGTCCTCGAACAAGCCGACCAGGGGACGCACCGCGGCGATCCGCGCCGTGCTCCACGTCTCCACCTTGACGTCGCGCCACAGTCCGCAACCCGGGAGGGTCGGTCCCCAGTCCCAGCCGAAGCTGCTCGCCATCTTCCTGATGAACGCGAAGGGCTGTGGGTAGGCGCTGGGCCGGGCTCCGAGCGCGCGCTCCCACTGCTCCGCCTCCGTGTACGCGGACGTGAACCGGACGTCGACGGTATTCGCCGCGGCCGCGACCGCCGTGATGTCGAACCGGGAGGAACGATGCATGTTCCGGGTACTTCCGACCGTCCGCCCGTTGACCGCGACGGACGCGACGGTGTCGACACCGTCGAGGACGAGATCGATCCGCTCTGCGCCAAGGGCGGCGGTGAACGTGCGGCCGAGTCCCCAGTCGCATCTCGACACCCATGAGACTTCGTCCTCGTTCTGGTCGACGAAGGGGTCGGGGATGAGGTCCGCTGCCAGCAGGTCGAGATGGACCGCCCCCGGAACCTGCGCGTCGATGGCCCGGCCGATGAGCGGTATGGCCGCTTCCGGCACCGGAGTCCGGCCGTCGGCGACGACTGTCCACGTCCAGCGTCCTGCCAGGTCCAACGTCGTGCGCATGCGGGCTTCTCCTCGCCGAGGCAGGTGGCATTCGAGCGTAGCCTAAGCGCTTAAGGTCCGCCGGGACAGGACTCGGACGCTCCATGCGCGCATCTGCGTCTGTCCGTCGTCGCCATCCGGTGACACCGGATGCCGGCCTCACGGCCGGCGGGGCGGCAGTGCGGAGGACGCATGAACCGCGCCTTGGCCCGGAAATGCCCCGGAACAGCTGGTCAGGGGTGGGATAGCAGTGGGGTATATCGGCAGTTGCTCTGCACTTCACCCCGTGGCTCAGATGCCCGCCAGGAAGGGCGCCTGTCAGGTGAATTGCCTGTTCAGGCGCCCTTTTTTGGCGTCTAGAAGAAGCCCAGCTTCTTCGGCGAGTACGACACCAAGAGGTTCTTCGCCTGCTGGTGGTACAGCGCTTGCGAGCCCCTGAACTGCAGTGATGGTGTAAGAGGTGGCCTTTGCGGCTCGCGCGTGAGACGTGGCGAACCCCCACCGGCCTCTGCCGGCGGGGGTTCGCCTCGCGGACCTGGCCGGCATCAGCGTCGAGTACTACGCCCAGCCCGAACGGGGCAACCTCAGCGGTGTCTCCGGCGGCTTCCTTGATGCCCTCGCCCGAGCACGGCAGCTCGACGAGGCAGAACGGGCACATCTGGCTGACCTCGCCCGCGCGGCCGGCCCGCCCCCCTGTGCTCGTCGCAAACCCCCCACACGGCAGGTCTGGCCCGGCGTGGCACGCATTCTTGAGCTGATGACCGAGGTACCGGCCTTCGTGACCAACGCGCGCCTCGATGTCCTCGCCGTCAACCCTCTCGCCCAGGCACTGCACGCGCCGTTCTTCGGGGACCCCGGCCCTCCGGCCAACCGGCCCGCTTTGCGTTTCTCGACTTCCGTGCCCGCAACTTCTGGCTCAAGTGGGAACAGGTCGCCGACGACACCGTGGCCGTGCTGCGCACCGAAGCCGGCTGTGACCCGTACGACAGGGCGAAGACCGTCCTCATTGGCGAACTGTCCACCCTCAGCGATGAGTTCCGTGTCCGCTGGGCCGCGCACGATGTGCGTCTGCACCGCACCGGACTCAAACATTTCCATCATCCTGTCGTCAGTGACCTGCACCTGAACTTCGAGACCATGGAGCTGTCCGCCGACCCCCGCCTGCCCCTGACCGCCCTGAGCGCTGAAGCCGGCCCATCCCACGAGGATGCCCTCCGGACACTCGCGAGATGGGCCACAACTCACCACCCGGCCGACGCTCTTGCCGAACAGGGTGCGAGCCACAGGCACTGCTGAGCGGCTGGCCGGCCTCGCACACCCCCGACACCGGCAGCCCGCTGGAGAGCGCCCGCCGGGTCATCGTCAAGTACGAGACGGAGGACCGGGGTTACCACGCCGGTATGGCCGCTCTGCTGGGCCGTGACCCCCAGGGGCCAGTGGTTCGACTCACCTTCCCGTCACCCTCCCACGACAACCTGCGGGAAGGTCACGACTCACGACCTCCCTCTGCAGCCGAGGGCTCACAGCATCAGGCGTTTCTCGAGGCAAGCTCGACCACGGTGATGTCGGACGGGGCGCCCACGCGGACCGGTGGGCCCCAGGCACCTGCGCCTCGGCTCACGTAGAGCTGGGTGTCGCCGTAGCGTTCCAGGCCCGCGAGCGTGGGGTTTGCCGGCTCGGCGATGAGGTTGCCGGGCCAGAGCTGGCCGCCATGGGTGTGGCCGGAGAGCTGCAGATCGACGCCGTGGCGGACGGCGTCGTGGATGACGATCGGCTGATGAGCCAGAAGGACGGCGGCACGGGAGCGGTCGCGGTCGCCGAGGGCCTTGCCGAAGTCGGGGCCCTCGCCCTCCTCTTCGCCCGCCACGTCGTTGACGCCCGCCAGGTCGAAGCCGGGCATCTCCGCGCGGGCGTTCTCCAGCGGGCGCAGCCCCAGGTCGCGCACCTTCTCGACCCATGGTTCGGCGCCCGAGAAGTACTCGTGGTTGCCGGTGACGAAGTACGTTCCGTGGCGAGCCCGCAGATCGGCGAGCGGCTCGACGGCGGGGCTGAGGTCTTCGACGCTGCCGTCGACCAGGTCGCCGACGACGGCGATCAGGTCGGGCTGGGTCGCGTTGATGGTGTCGACGACCCGCTGGGCGAATCCGCGGCCCAGAATCGGGCCCAGATGGATGTCGCTGACCACGGCGATCCGGAACCCGTGTGCGCTCCGAGGCAGTTTCGCCAGCGGGACGGTGAGGCGCTTCACCTGGGGACCGCGCAGCACACTGTAGGTCCCGTGGCCGACGGTACCGACGGCCACGGCCGCTGCCGTACCGCCCACGACGCGCGAGACGAAGAGGCGGCGGGACAGGCCCGCCGGGCCGGGGAGCGAAGGCGCGGACGCCGGTGGACGCGGGTGCTCGGCCACGGCGTCAGGCTCCCGCATGTCCCCCGCGATACCGGACCCGCAGTGCTCTGTCGCCAGGGACTGAGCCGGGCCGACGGCGACGAGTTCCCCGCCCCGGTGCGCCCGCTCCTTCGCATGTGCTCCGGTGTCCCGTCGTGCGAGCCACCAGCGCAGCAAAGGCCGGACCGCCTCGCCTGCCAGCAGCGAGAGCAGCACGTACAGGAACACCACCATCCACAGATATCCGGGCCAGGCCAGTATCTGTTGGAGGAGGAAGGGAACCCACGGTCTCTCGGCCACGAGCGCGCCGCCCGTCAGCAGGGGCCCGGCCACGAAAATGACGCTCCCGGCGCGCCGCTGGAGCGAGCCCCGGGGCATCGTGTCGCGCACCAGGCGGCGCCACGCGTACCAGTGGAGCGCACCGAACGCCGCCAGCACGACGAGTCTGACAAGCATCAAGACGAAGATCATGGCCGAGCAGGCCCTTCCTGGAGACGTCCTCGGGACGGATGAGTCCGCTACGGCCTGATAACACCCGTATCTCATGACCCACAACGCGGCGTGCCCGCAACCCGCGGAACCTCACCGCCAAGTGGGACACAACGCCGTACGCAGCTTGGCACGGGACGTACGCCGCGTGGGAGGGAGAGTTTTCTACCTGGTCGCTCGGGTCGCGATGACGGCATCACGGCCGATGTACCCGTATGAGTGTCCCTGGCGCACGGACAAGTGGAGCGTCACTCGGCCTCGATCCGCATGTCCACGTTCGCGGGCAGGTCTTCGAAGACGCTCACATCAGAAGTGATCTCGCCCATCTTCGTGAGGGTCGGGACCGAGGAGGTCGGCTCGTAGATGATGGTCACACTGTCACGCGGATTGTAGTAAACAATGTCACCGGGCTGGACATCCGTATAAAAAGGCCCTGTCTCGGTCAGCGGGTCGGACAGCTCGGAGATGTACTCGATATCCAGGTTCCGGAACCACGGCAGAGTGACCGGCAGCATTTCTTCGAAGTCCCGGGCGGCGTCACTGCCATTGAGCCTGGCCCTGATGACGCGGTCTCCGACGGTGAACGTGATGGGCGTGCCGTCGTTCACCGACGCGTCCGCGCTCGTGGACGAGCGGGACCCGGGTGAGGAGACCTCGGCGGTCTCCGAGAGCGATCCGGTGGAGTCTGCGACTGTGCTGGAGGAGCACGCGGCGAGGGCGACCGCGGTCGCGGTCCCGGTCACGGAGGCGAGAGCTTTCTTCATGGCCCCAGTCGATCTCAGTCCGACCGGGCGAGGAAGTCACTGCTGAAGGGCGTACTGACAGCACACCTCTCAGCGGACGGGCTTCTTCTAGGCTGAAAGCGTGGACAACCGCGAAGAGGTCAAAGCGTTCCTCAACTCCCGACGTGCGAGGATCACCCCCGAGGGCGCCGGCTTGACGTCCCACGGCCGCGCCAGGCGTGTGCCGGGCCTCCGTCGCAGCGAGGTGGCCGAGCTGGCCGGTGTCAGCGTCGAGTACTACGCGCAGCTTGAGCGCGGCGACCTCAGCGGCGTCTCCGACAGCGTGCTGCACGCCCTCGGCCGAGCGCTGCGGCTGGATGAAGCCGAGCGATCGCATCTGGCAGAGCTTGCCCGCGCCGCCGGTGCCCCGCGCCGTGCCCGCCGTCAGCCTTCCGCCCAGAAGATCAGGCCCGGCGTGGCGCGCGTCCTCGACGGGATGAGCGCGTTGCCGGCCTTCGTCCACAACGGGCGTCTGGATGTCCTGGCGGCGAACCCCCTCGCGGAGGCGCTGTTCGCGCCGGTGTTCGCAGAACCGGCCCGGCCGGTCAACCACGCCCGCTTCAACTTCCTCGACCCGCGTGCCCGCGACTTCTGGATCGACTGGGAGCGGGCCGCCGACAACAGTGTGGCTCTGCTGCGCACCGAGGCCGGACGCGACCCCTACAACAGGGCACTGACCGATCTCGTGGGGGAGCTGTCCACCCGCAGCGAGGCTTTCCGGATCCGATGGGCCTCGCACGACGTACACCTGCACCGCACCGGGCTCAAGCACATCCGCCACCCCGTCGTGGGCGCTCTGCACCTGTCTTACGAGGTGTTCGACCTGGCCGCCGACCCGGGGCTGGCCCTGGTCGCCTTCAGCGCCGAGGCGGGCTCATCCGACGACGACGCGCTGCGGTTGCTCGCCGGTTGGGCCGCTACCCACGGGAGACAGCGCAGCGGTTCCTGACCGGAGGAAGCGCAGCCCTTCGTGGCACGGAGTGCCCGGCTCCGCGGTCAGGATGACAAGCTGCTGGTCGGGGTCGGTGGGGCAGGTGAGGGCCTCCCGGTCGAGGGACATGTCACCGGCCACCGGCCCCAGGAACAGTCCCGCCTCCCTGAGAGAAGGATCAGCATGAGCTCCTGGAGCCCTGCACAACTCCGCGCGATCGCCGAGAACGCGGATCTCTTCGTCTCCCCGTTCCGTGAGGACGGTGCCACCTACGGCACCCCGACCCAGACCTGGGCACTCGTCGTCGACGGCGACGTGTACGTGCGCGCCGCCAACGGACAGCAGTCGAAGTGGTATCAGGCCGCCATTCGCCAGAAGGCCGGCCGCGTGCGCGTTGCCGGTACGTACCACGAGGTCATCTTCGAACCCGCAGACAGCGGCGTCGACGCCGCCGTCGACGCCGCCTACGAGGAGAAGTACCCGGGCAGCTCCGCGGTGCCGATCATGCGGGGTGACGGACCGAGATCGGCGACGGTCCGCATCTCACCCCGCTGAATTTATGACCACCATCGTCATCGTGGGAGCGGGACGCGGCCTGGGAGCCGCCGTGGCCCGGCAGTTCGGGCACGGCGGCTTCGATGTCGCGCTGGCTTCCCGGAGCCGGGAGCGGCTCGACGCGCTGGCGGCCGAACCTGGCCGCGGAGGGTGTGACCGCACGCGGCTTCACCGCCGGCGGCGGTCAGCCGACGACAACCACCGGCTTCACGACGGTCTGATTGCGGCTGCGCATCAGTTCGAGGCTCTGCCCGACCGCGTCCCAGCCGTGCAGGACGTGTGTCGCGAGGGGCTGGGTGTCGAGCTTGCCGTTCGCGATGAGGAGCAGGAGGCGCTCCATGTAGTCGCGGCCCTGGTTGGCCTGGGCGGCGGTGAGGAACTTCTCCATCACGCCGTAGTTCCAGACGTTCATCGGGAGGGTGACGGTCTCGTCGTCGAAGAAGCCCGAGACCACCGACACGTGGCCGCCGAACTTCGTGAGTCTCATGGCCGTGCCGATCTGGTCGCTCGCGTTGCCGCCGCTGGCGACAAGGACGCTGTCGACCTGTACGCCGCCGGTCAGTGCCATGATCTGCTCGTGGACGTCGCCCTTCTTGTAGTCGACGAGGTCGGTCGCCCCGTACCGCGTGGCGAGGGTCATGGTGTTCGGGCGCGAGCCGACGGCGATGATGCGGCCGGCGCCCCGGAGCGCCGCGGCGGCCACCCCCATCAGCCCCACGGGCCCGACGCCCAGGACGACGACGACCTCACCGAACTGGATCTCCATCCGTTCGACGCCGGTGAATCCGGTGGCGGCCATGTCGTCGACGGACACGGCCTGGACATCGGTGACCGTGTCGGGGATGTGCGCCAGGTTCGAGTCGGCGTCGAAGCACTTCACCAGCTCGGAGAACCACCCTCCGTTGGTCGGATCGTCGGAGAAGTAAGGGCTCTTGCTCTGGTGGAACTTGCCCTCGCCGCGCTGCGCCCGGGGGTGGCGCCAGTCGGCCAGCCCGGCGGGAAGAACGACACGGTCTCCGGGGGCGAAGTCGGTGACCAGCTCGCCGATACGTTCGACGACGCCGACCGCCTCGTGGCCGATGACCTTGCCCAGCGCGTTCGGCAGCGAGAGCGAGTCGATGAGATGCACGTCTGTCGTGCAGGTCGCGACCGCGGTCGGCCGGACGAGGGCGTCGTACGGTCCGATCTCCGGCACCGGGACCTCCTGCCAGTCGGCGCGGCCCTTCTCCTGGATGACGTAGCCCTTCATGGCGCTGTTCCTTTCGTGTGGTCGGTACGGGCCTGATCGGCCCGTGGTGGCGCTGTCGGCCACCGGTCAGGCGGGGGCGGGGGATGGGTGGTTGCCGAACAGGCCGGGGGTGCCGTGGGTGATGACGTTCTCCCGGGGCGGGACCCTGTCGAGGCGGTAGCTGTTGTCGGGGGACGCGTGGTCTTCGTGTCCGAACGAGATGCCGAAGAACAGCTTCAGATCGTCGGGAACGTTCAGGACTTCGCGGACGGTGCCGGCGTACAGGCCCAGCACGGTCTGCGGGATTCCGCCCAGGCCGCGGGCGGCGAGGGAGAGCAGGAAGGTCTGGGCGTACATGCCGATGTCGCCGCCCACGCGCACACCGTCGCCGAAGACGGGAGCGAAGAGCAGGGCCACGTGGGGAGCGCCGAAGAACGCGAAGTTGCGCCGGTCTGCCACGCGGCGTGCTTCGCGGTCCGACCGGGCGATACCCAGGGCGTCGTTGCGGGTCTTGGCCTGGTGCGCGGAGCGCTGCGCGTACGGGCCGAAGTACTCGTTCTGGTCGAAGGTGAAGTCGCCCGATACCTCTCCCGCGGCTTCGGCCCGCAGAAGCTCCTCGCTCAGCAGATCACGCTGCCGGCCGGAGACGATGTGGATCTGCCATGGCTGCGTGTTGCAGTTGGAGGGGGCCATCCGCGCGTCCTCCAGCACGCCGCGGATCTGCGCGGCGGGCAGCGGATCCGGCAGGAACGCGCGAACGGCGTGACGGGCCCGGACGGCGTCGGCGAAGGGAAGGGTGTCGCCAGACACAATGCTCCTTGTACGGACGGGGTGGTAGCAGGGCGATGCCCGTGAATGAGTGGGACGACGCTCGGTCTCCGTACTCCCGCGACGCCTTTCACATGGCTGCTGAGGGCGGGAATTCGAGGATGAGCCGACCCCGCAGGCCGCCCTTCTCAAGCAGCCGATGGGCCTCGGGAGCCTGGTCGGCGGGCAGAGCGGCCGCGACCCGGAGGGTGAGTTCACCTGACTCGGCCTGTTCGCGCAGGCGGGTGATGGCTGCGGCGTCGGTGACGCGTGTGCGGACGTTCACGGGGTGCACGGTGATGCCGCGGCCGGGGTCGCCGTCCCAGAAGCGGAGGACCGCGATCCGGCCGTTGTCGCGGATCGCCGGTGTGATCAGGTCGTGCAGCATCGCGCCGTCCGCGACCGCGTCCGCTCCACCGGGGACCACGTCCAGGAGGCGCTGCGCGAGATCCTCGCCGCGTACGACGAAGGTGTCGGCGCCGCGGGAGCGCAGCCACTCCTCGTCGTGTGCCGACGCCACCGCGATCACGCGCAGGCCCTCGGTGGCGGCGAGTTCGACGACGTAGCCGCCGACGGCGCCGCCGGCTCCCGTGACGACCAGGGTCGAACCGGGCGCGAGGGCGAGGGTGTCCAGGACGCTGCGGGCGGTCAGCGCGTTCATCAGGAACGACGCGGCCTCGGGGAACGTCGTGCCGGCCGGCCGGCGCGTGACGGACTCGGCCGGCAGGACGACGTACTCGCTGTAGCCGCCGTGCCGGCCGTGGTTGTCGACGATGCCGATCACCGGCTCGCCCTCGGACAGCCCGTACGCGGCCTTGACGTCGTCGTCGGCCTCGTCGATCGTTCCCGCCACGTCCATGCCCGCGATGAACGGGGGTTCGAGGCCGCGGTACCACTCGGCGAGGGAGCCGTCGCGAAGCATGGCGTCGGCCGGGTTCACCCCGGCGGCGCGCACCCGTACCCGTACCTCGCCGGGGCCGGCGTGCGGCTCGGGGAGTTCGACGGTACGCAGCACTTCCGGGCCGCCGTAGGTGTGGACGCCGATCGCCTTCATGGAGGGGGACTGGCTTGTACTCATGGAGGTGTTCCTTCCGGTCATGGGTGGTCGCGGATTCCCGCCTGTGCGGGGTGGGACGGCTCCCCGCGCGTTCCGAGCGCGGGAGCCCGTTCTCTCAGCCCTTGCCGCGCCGACGGACGGCGTAGCCGTACTGCTCGGGCCAGCGGGGCTCGGCGCCGAGTTCGAGTGCCGCGTGCTGCGGCCAGTACGGCTTGCGCAGCAGTTCGCGGCCGAGCAGGACGGCGTCGGCCTGGCCGGTGGCGACGATGTCCTCGGCCTGGGCGGGTTCCAGGATCAGGCCGACGGCGCCGGTGCGGATGCCGGTCGCCGCACGCGCCTCGGCGGCGAAGGGCACCTGGTAGCCGGGGCCGACGGGGATCGTGGCGTCGGGGACCATGCCGCCGGTGGACACATCCAGCAGATCGACGCCGTGGGACTGGAGTTCCTTGGCGAGGCGGACGGTGTCGTCGCCGGTCCAGCCCTCGCGTTCGTCCTGCGGATTCTCGGTCAGCCAGTCGGTGGCCGAGGTGCGGAAGAAGACAGGCAGGTCCTCCGGCCACACCTCGCGTACGGCGTCGACGACCTGAAGGGGGAAGCGCAGACGGTTCTCGAAGCTGCCGCCGTAGGAGTCGGTGCGGTGGTTGGCGGCCGGAGAGAGGAAGGAGTTGATCAGGAACCCGTGGGCGCCGTGCAACTCGACCACCTGGAAGCCCGCGGCCAGCGCGCGCCGCGCCGACTCGGCGAAGTCGCGTACCAGTTGCTGGATCTCGTCCAAGGTGAGCTCGTGCGGTACCGACCGCCCGGTGAACGGCACCGGGCTGGGCGCGACCGTCTGCCAGCCGCCCTCGGATGCGGGTATGTACTCGTTGGTGAGCCAGGGCTTGTCGACGGATGCCTTGCGGCCGGCGTGCCCGAGCTGGATCGCCGGGACCGCTCCGTGGGAGCGGATGGCCGCGGTGACGCGGGCGAACGCTTGCTGCTGGCGGCCGTTCCACAGGCCCAGGTCCCAGGGGGTGATGCGCCCGTCGGGCCGTATCCCGGTCGCCTCGGCCATCACCAGCCCGGCGCCGCCGGCGGCCCGGCCTGCCAGGTGGGTGAGGTGGAAGTCGGTCGGCACTCCGGTCTCCGGCCCGTCCGAGGCCGCGGAGTACATGCACATCGGGGATGTCCAGACGCGGTTGGGGATGTCGAGTGACCGCAGGGTCAGGGCGGTGAACAGGGCACTCACGGGGTTCCTCATCGATCGGGATGTACTGGCCCGTAGGGGCGGGCCATGGGCTGGGGCGCCACGAGGGGAGAGGCGCTACGAGGTGCTGCGGACGGTCCGGCCGCCGCGCGCCACGGTGCGCCACGACACAGCCTTCGCGTGGGACGGACAGCGTGGTTGTGGATCACCGATCGTCGGTGTACCGCATTCCGTCGGTGGTCCACGGCCGGTCCGTACGGGTGTGATCAGGCGGTGGTGCCGGGTGCGGGCTGCTGCTGTTGGTCCGTGGTCCAGGAGGCGAGGATGCGCAGTGCGTCGTGGGACGGGGTGCCGGGCTCGGCGGTCAGTACGACGAGTTGCTGCTCGGCGTCGATACTGGCGGTGAGGGTGTCCCAGTCGAGAGTGAGCTCACCGGCCACGGGGTGGTGGAAGGTTTTGCTGCCCATGGTGCGGGCGGCGACATGGTGGTCGCCCCACCAACGGCGGAAGTCCGGGTCCCGCACCGACAGTTCTCCGACGAGGGCGGCCAGCCGGGGGTCGTCGGGATACTTGGCGGCCTGCATCCGCAGCTGCGCCACGGTGGTGTGGGCGACCTCCGCCCAGTCCGCGTACAACGTCCTCATCGCGGGGTCGGTGAAAAGAATCCGCGTGTGGTTTCTTTTCTTCTCCGGGATTTCCGTGTAATCGGACATCAGGGCGGCGGCCAGGGAATTCCAGGCGAGGATGTCCGTACGGCGGCCCATCACAATGGCCGGAGTGTCGATCAGGTTGTCCAGGAGGCGCTGCAGCGTGGGCTGCACCTTCTGTACGGTGCGACGGCGCGGCCTGGCCTGGTCCTTGCCGGCGAGCTCGAAGAGGTAGTCCCGCTGGTCGTCGTCCAGTCGGAGTGCCCGCGCCAGAGTGGCCAGCACCTGCACCGAAGCCTGGATACGGCCCTGTTCGAGGCGGGTGTAGTACTCGGTGCTGATGGCGGCGAGCTGAGCGACTTCCTCACGGCGCAGTCCCTTGACCCGGCGCAGGCCGCCCGTCTCGGGCAGGCTCACCGCGCGGGGGCTCAGTTCGGCCCGGCGGGTCTTGAGGAACTCGCCCAGCTCGTTGAGATGCGCGTTGCGAGTCATATTGCCAGTGTGACACCGAATCGACCGGCAATGAGGGGTAGGAATTTATACCCGGAACCTTTCCTCCGGGTAGGGAATTCTCCCCTTTGTGGATGCGCGTGAAGGTGCGAACGTTGAATGAGGCAGTCGGAAGGAACCGCCCGGGGCACGGGCGGCCTCGGCCGCGCCCCTGATCGCGCCCGCCGAAGGCCGGACGCACGACCCCGTTGACGGTGCCACGCATCAGCACCGCACCACACACGGGTGTCGTTACGGCATCTGAAAGGAATCTCATGAGCAAGGTCATTTTCGTCACCGGCGCCGGACGCGGTCTGGGCACCGACATCGCCCGAGAGGCCCTGGCCGCCGGCCACCAGGTCGTCGCCACCGGTCGCCGCCCCGAAGAAGTCGAGAAGACCCTCGGCGGTGCCCAGGACAACCTGCTGGTCACCAAGCTGGACGTCACCAGCCTGGAAGACGCCGAGGCCGCCGTGAGCGCCGCTGTCGGCCGCTTCGGCCGCATCGACGTACTGATCAACAACGCCGGCAACTTCTTCGCCGGCTACTTCGAGGAGATCACGCCCGCGCAGATGCGGCAGCAGATCGAGACCAACCTCTTCGGCCCCATGAACGTCACCCGCGCGGTCCTCCCCGTCCTGCGCGCGCAGCGCGCCGGGCACATCATCACCCTCTCCTCCGCCGCCGGTCTGATCGGCCAGGAGTTCTGCGTCGCCTACGCCGCCTCCAAGTTCGGCGTCGAGGGCTGGATGGAATCCCTGCGCTACGACGTCGCCCCGTACAACATCCACACCACGGTCGTGGAGCCCGGCTTCTTCCGCACCGAACTTCTCGTGGACGGCTCCACCATCTGGCCCGAGCCCACCATCGACGACTACGCCGAGCGCACCACGGCCACCATCGCCGCCTGGAAGAGCATGAACGGCCAGCAGACCGGAGACCCCGCCAAGCTCGCCCGCGCCCTGCTCACCATCGCCGGCCAGGACGAGCCCCTGCTGCGCTTCGTCGCCGGCGCCGACGCTATCGAAGGCGTGACGGCCAAGGCCCAGGAACTCCTCGCCCAGGCCGAAGCCTCCCGAGAACTCGGCGCCGACATGGGTTACGACGACACCCACGCCTGAACGCCCCGAGCGGCCACCTGTCACGCTGCCGTGTGAACAACAGCGGCGGCCGGCACTCTTCGAAGAAGGCACGATGGAGATCCTCAAGCAGCCGCCGACCACCAAGGGCCCGGCCGACATGTTCGCCGGCGCGAAGCACGTGCTGCTCCGCGTCATGTTCGCTGGAGGAAGCACGGACACGCATGTTCCAGGAAGTGGTGAGGTCCACACACGAAGACGACCGCCGCCAGAACGCGTTCGTTGTCGGCCGCTCCGTCATCGACTTCCGCGCCCCACTGCACTGCCGCGACTGGTCAGGAGCGGTACAGATGTGGGAGGAATTGGGAGTTAGCGCGCAAGCCGGGCTCGGCTGAGAGCAAGCTGCGGGAAAGGCGCCTGACGGGCAAAAGTCCAGGTCAGGCGCCTTTTTTCGTGCGCCTAGAAGAAGCCCAGCTTCTTCGGCGAGTACGACACCAAGAGGTTCTTCGTCTGCTGGTAGTGGTCCAGCATCATCCGGTGGTTCTCGCGCCCGATGCCCGACTGCTTGTAGCCGCCGAACGCCGCGTGGGCCGGGTAGGCGTGGTAGCAGTTGGTCCAGACGCGGCCCGCCTGGATGGCGCGGCCCGCGCGGTACGCCGTGTTCGCGTCGCGGGTCCAGACGCCGGCGCCGAGACCGTACAGGGTGTCGTTCGCGGTCTTGATCGCGTCGTCGAAGTCGCTGAAGGACGTCACCGCGAGGACGGGGCCGAAGATCTCCTCCTGGAAGATACGCATCCGGTTGTGGCCCTCGAAGATCGTCGGCTGGACGTAGTAGCCGCCGGCCAGTTCGCCGTCGTACTCGATGCGCTGACCGCCCGTCAGGAGTTTGGCGCCCTCCTGCTGTCCGATGTCCAGATACGAAAGGATCTTCTGGAGCTGGTCGTGGGAGGCCTGGGCGCCGATCATCGTGGCGGTGTCCAGCGGATGGCCGGGGACGATCGCCTCGGTGCGGGCCACGCCCGCCTCCAGGAACTCGTTGTAGTGGCCGCCCTGGATCAGCGCCCGCGACGGGCAGGTGCAGACCTCGCCCTGGTTCAGGGCGAACATGGTGAAGCCCTCCAGGGCCTTGTCGCGGAAGTCGTCGTCGGCGGCCCAGATGTCGTCGAAGAAGAGGTTCGGGCTCTTGCCGCCGAGTTCCAGGGTGACCGGCTTGATGTTCTCCGAGGCGTACTGCATGATCAACCGCCCCGTCGTGGTCTCGCCCGTGAAGGCGACCTTCGCCACGCGCGCGCTGGACGCCAGTGGCTTGCCCGCCTCGACGCCGAAGCCGTTGACGATGTTGACGACGCCGGGCGGCAGCAGGTCGGCGACCAGGCTCAGCCAGAAGTGGAGGGACGCAGGGGTCTGTTCGGCCGGTTTGATGACGACGGTGTTGCCCGCTGCCAGCGCGGGCGCCAGCTTCCAGGTCGCCATCAGGATGGGGAAGTTCCACGGGATGATCTGCGCCACGACCCCCAGCGGTTCGTGGAAGTGGTACGCGACGGTGTCGTCGTCGATCTCGCTGAGCGTGCCCTCCTGGGCGCGCAGCGCGCCCGCGAAGTAGCGGAAGTGGTCGATGGCGAGCGGGATGTCGGCGGCCAGGGTCTCCCGTACCGGCTTGCCGTTCTCCCAGCTCTCCGCGACCGCCAGCTCCTCCAGCCGCGCCTCCATCCGGTCGGCGATCCCGAGGAGCACCTGGGCCCGGTCGGCCGCCGACGTCCTCGCCCAGCCGGGAGCCGCGCCGTGCGCCGCGTCCAGCGCCCGCTCCACGTCCTCGGCGGTGCCGCGCGCGATCTCCGTGAAGGGGCGGCCGTTGACCGGGCTCGGGTTCTCGAAGTACTGGCCTCGGGCCGGCGGGACGTACTCCCCGCCGATCCAGTGGTCGTAGCGGGACTCGTACGAGACGATGCTGCCCTCACTGCCGGGCGCTGCGTAACGGGTCATCTCCAGGGCCTCCCGATATTCCGCACTCCGCGCCGCCCGCCATTGGACGGCGCCGGGGCCGACGCTAGGGGCGGGAACGTTGCGAGCGGGTTGCCGGGTTGCCGGGGAGCCGGAGAGGTGCCGGGCGGGTGGTGGGCGGCTTCTGTGTCAGCCCCCTTGCCAGGCGTCCAGCTCCCGTACGCGCGCGAGCGCCGCCGGACGCTGCGGTCCTGGCAGTACGGCGGCGAGCGCCCGCCACACCGCCAGGTCGTCCTCGCCCCACGGGCTGTACGCCCAGTCCGCCAGCAGGCCCGGATCCCCCCGGGCGATCAGCGCCGCGCGCAGCTGGTCCGCCAGCCGGCGGCGCAGCCGTACCACCGTCGGCGCCTGCGAGCCCGGCAGCAGCGGACCGGCGTACGCGCGCATCGCCGAGGTCACCGCGCCCGACGCGAGCCGCCGTGCCACGGCGGTGAAGTCCGCGTCGACGGGCGCGGCCAGCCGGTACGGGCGCGACCGCAGCAGCCCGGGGCCGAGCAGCGCGCGCAGCCGGGAGAGTTCGGCGCGCAGCGTGACCGGCGTGACCGACTCCTCCTCGTACAGCTCCACCAGCAGCTCGTCCCCGGCGATGCCCTCCGGACGGCGCGCCAGCAGGGTCAGCAGCTCGCTGTGTCGCGGGCTGAGCCGCACCGTGCGGCCGGCCGTCAGCAGCAGCGCCTCGTCCCGGCCCAGCGCGGACAGCCGTACGGACCCGGCGACGGGCGGCGGGGCGTCCAGCGCGAGCTGCGACTCGGCGGCGCGCGCGACCGCGGTCACGAAGGCCAGGCTGTGCGGATGGGCCAGCCGGTCCCCGCCGGTGATGTCGACCGCGCCCAGCAGCCGCCCGGTGCGCGGGTCGTGGACAGGAGCCGCCGCACACGTCCACGGGTGCACGGGCCGCTGGAAGTGCTCGGCGGCGAAGACCTGTACGGGCCGGTCCACGGCGATCGCGGTGCCCGGCGCGTTCGTCCCGGCCACCCCCTCCGCCCAGCGCGCCCCCGGCACGAAGTTCATCCGGCCCGCAAGCAGCCGGGTCGCCCGGTGACCCTCGACCCAGAGCAGCCGGCCGTGCGCGTCGCACACCGCCATCAGATGCTCGCCGTCCATGGCGTACGCGCCCATCAGCTCACGGAAGAGCGGCATCACGCGGGAGAGCGGGTGGGCGTCGCGGTACGCGGCGAGTTCGTCGTCCGGCAGCTCCGCGCCCGGTACGCCCGCGCCGCCCTCGGGGCAGACCCTGGCCCGGGCGGAGCGCCGCCAGGAGTCGGCCACCACCGGCCGTACTGGCCGCTCCACCCGCCCGCCGGCCGCGAACGACTCGTAGGCCCGGCACAGCGCACCGCGGCGCTTCGCCGGGTCGGCGCCCGCCTCCAGCGCCACCCATGGGTCGGTCAACGACGTCTCCCCGGTCGGAGTTCACCGGACAGGGCCATCGTCGCGCCGTCGGCCGGGCGGGGCAAGCGGCTTGCGGTTTCCCGTGCGCGCTCACCCGTCGGTCATGCCGTCCAGCGCGGCGGCGGGGTCGTGGGTGCCGGGTCCGGCCGGGGTCCAGCGACCGTGCGCCACGCGGTAGGGCCACCAGCGGCCGTCGCGCCCGTACCGCAGCCCCGCCGGGACCGGAGCGGAAACCACCGGTTCCTGAGCCCCGGTCACGGCAACGGCTCCGGCAACGGCTTCGGCCACGGCTCCGGTTACGGTCACGGTCCAGCGGGCCGCGCCCGCGTGCGCCGGCGCCGGACCCGGCCGTCCGCCGTCCGCCCACGCCGTGTCGAGGGCGGCGCGCGCCCGGGCGAGGTCCGCCGGGCCCGGCGTCCACTCCTCGTCCAGTACGGCCAGGGCCCCGGCGCCCCCGTACCGCCACGCGCGCACCGCGAGGTCCAGCTCCGCGGGCGGGCGGCCCGTGCCCGACGCCAGCCGTTCGTCGATCAGGGCAGGGCGTGGTGACACGGTGGTGGCGGCGAGCCGTATCCCGTCCTGACGCAGCGTCAGTTCCGCTTCCAGCGGCTGGTGTTCATGGTCCGGCCTGAGCGCGTCGGACAGCAGCCGAAGGGCGCGCGCCGCCGTGGCGGCGGCCAGGAACTCCAGGGCCGCCGCGTCGGTCCCGGCGGGCGGTGCGGTCTCCGTGCCGAGGGACGGTGGCGGACCCGGCTCGGCCGGCGCCCGTGGGGGAGCGGGCAGCGGCGGCAGGATGTCACGAGCCGCGAAGGCCGCCGCCGCGTCCACCCCCGCCGGCGCCCGGCCCTCCCCGGCCGCGCGCTCCGTACCGGCGGCGGCCCGCGCCGCGCCGCTGGACTGGAGGCCTGTCAGCAGCCGCCGCTCGGTCCGGCCGCGCAACAGCAGCAGTACGAAAGGATCCTGGTCCAGCAGCCGGGCCAACTGGTAGCAGAGCGCCGCCGTATGGGGACAGTGGTCCCATGCCCCGCAACCGCACTCCGCCTCCAAGTCGCCCATACCCGGCAGCAGTTCCACCCCGGCGCTCGCCGCGTCCTCCACCAGGTGCGGCGGCATCTCCCGGTCGAGCAGCGCCGCGACATGGCCCGCGCTGTCGACGGCCATCTCCACGAAACGGTCCCACTCGTCGTCGGTCAGCCGCCGCAGCAGCACATCGCTCCGGTGGGCGGTGCCGTCCCGGTCGCGTACGACAGCGGTGATCCGGCCGGGGCGTACGGACACCGCGCCCACCGCGCCGTCCCGGGCCCGCGCCCGCCCCTTCTTCAGCTGCTGGTTGTCCAGGGCGGTGTCCTCCAGCGCCTGGAGCCAGGCCCGGCCCCACCAGGTCACCGCGAACCCCTGCCCCCGGGCGGGCGGTTGGGCATCGAAGGTGCGCACCTCGTCCTCGGCCCCGTCCTCCGACCCGTCCTCCGTACGGTTCGTATCGCTCATCGCGCGCCTCCTCGCAGCTCCACCAGATCCGCCAGTTCGGCGTCGGTCAGTTCGGTCAGGGCTGTCTCGCCCGAGCCCAGCACGGCGTCCGCCAGCCGCTGCTTGCGGGCCAGCAGACCGGCGATCCGGTCCTCGATCGTGCCCTCGGCGATCATCCGGTGCACCTGGACGGGCCGGTCCTGCCCGATCCGGTACGCCCGGTCCGTCGCCTGCGCCTCGACGGCGGGGTTCCACCACCGGTCGAAGTGCACGACATGTTCCGCGCGGGTGAGGTTGAGTCCGGTGCCCGCCGCCTTCAACGACAGCAGGAACACCGGCACTTCGCCGTTCTGGAAGCTGTCGACCATGGCCTCGCGCTCCGGGATCGGCGTACCGCCGTGCAGGAACCGCGTCACCACCCCGCGCGCCGCCAGATGCCGTTCCAGCAGCCGCGCCATCGCCACGTACTGCGTGAACACCAGCACACTCGCCCCCTCCGCCAGGATGGTGTCGAGCAGCTCGTCCAGCAGCTCCAGCTTTCCCGACCGGTCCGCGAGGCGCGGCGCCTCCTCCTTCAGATACTGCGCCGGGTGGTTGCAGATCTGCTTGAGCGACGTCAGCAGTCTGACGATCAGCCCGCGCCGCTCGATGCCGCCCGACCCGGCGATCGCCGCGAGGGTCTCGCGTACCACCGCCTCGTACAGTCCGGCCTGTTCGGCGGTGAGCTGGACGGCCCGGTCGGTCTCGGTCTTGGGTGGCAGCTCGGGCGCGATCCCCGGGTCGGACTTGCGCCGGCGCAGCAGGAACGGCCTGACCAGCGCGGCGAGCCGCTCGGCCGCCGCCGGATCCTCACCGCGCTCGACGGCGTCGGCGTAGCGGGTACGGAAGGTGCCGAGGCGGCCGAGGAGCCCCGGGGTCGTCCAGTCCAGCAGCGCCCACAGCTCGGAGAGGTTGTTCTCCACGGGCGTGCCGGAGAGCGCGACCCTGGCCCGCGCGCCGATGGTCCGCAGCTGCCGCGCGGTCGCGCTGTACGGGTTCTTCACGTGCTGCGCCTCGTCGGCGACGACCAGCCCCCAGTCCACGCCGGCGAGCCGCGCCGCGTCCAGCCGCATCGTCCCGTACGTGGTGAGGACGAACTCGCCGTCCGCCGGCGCCTCCAGGGTGCGCGAGGCGCCGTGGAAGCGGCGTACGGCCGTACCGGGGGCGAAGCGTTCGATCTCGCGCTGCCAGTTGCCCATCAGGGAGGCGGGGCAGACGACCAGGGTCGGGCCCGCCGCCGACGGATCGCTCTGGCGGTGCAGATGGAGCGCGATGAGGGTGATGGTCTTGCCGAGCCCCATGTCGTCCGCGAGGCAGCAGCCGAGACCGAGCGAGGTCATCCGGTGCAGCCAGTTCAGACCGCGGAGCTGGTAGTCGCGCAGCGTCGCGGTGAGCGCGGCCGGCTGGTCGATCGGCGGCTCCGCCGCCTGCCCGGGGCGCTCGGGGTCGGCCAGCAGGGCGCGCAGGCCGGCGAAGGGACCGGTGGGCTGGACGGCGTACCGCCGGCCGCCGATCTCGGTGGAGCCGGTGAGTACGGCTTCGAGCGCGTCGACCGGGGTGAGTGTCCGGTCCCGACTCTCGCGGGCGCGCCGGACCTGCGCGGGATCGACCAGGACCCACTGGTCGCGCAGCCGGACGACGGGGCGGCTCGCCTCGGCGAGCCGGTCCAGCTCCGCCCGGTCGACGGTCCGGTCTCCCAGCGCGAAGTGCCAGACGAAGGAGGCGCGGGAGTCGGCGGAGAGGAAGGAGGGCAGCGCGGCACCGGCACCGGATCCGGCTCCGGTGGAGGCGCCGTCGCCGGGCAGGCCGATGGACGCGCTCGCGGTGAGCGTGCGCGTCAGCTCGCGCGGCCAGTGCACCTGGACACCGGTCGCGGCGAGCGCTTCCGACGCCTCGCCCAGCAGCTCGGTGACCTCCTCGTCGGCCAGTTCGATCCCGTCGGGTACGGCGGCGGAGAGCAGCGGGGCGAGCGGCGGCCACGCGCGGGCGGCCCGGCGCAGGGCGAGCAGGGCGTCCATGCGGGCGCGCGGGCCGAAGGCCGTACCGGCGTCGCCCGACCACACGTCGCCCGCGTCCACGACGGCCGTCGGATCGCTGACGCTGTGCATCTGGAGGACGGCGCGGAAGGCCGACACCGGTACGGCCGGTTCCGCGCCCGCCGGCAGGGAACCGTCGCCGATGCCGGGCAGTTCCACACGGAGCGAGAGCCGTACCCCCGCGTCGTGCCCGGCGGCCACCTCACCGGCCCACTCCCGCAGTTCGGGGAAGCGGCGGGGCGGTACGGCGGCGAAGGCGGCGCCCCCGGTGACGACCGGCGCGGCCGGGGTGCGCGGCAGCCCGTCGACGACCGCGTCGAGGAACTCCCGCAACAGCCGCTCGGGGTCGGGGAGCAGTAGCGGATCCTGCCCGGCGTCGAGCGGTACGGCGTGCGCGGTGGGCGGCATCGAGGCCGCCAGCGTACGGATCCGGTCGAGGTCGTCGGCGGTCAGCGGCCCTGCCCGCCACGCGTCGTGGCCCGACTCGGTGATGCCCGGCAGCATCCGCCCCTGGGCGGCCAGCCGCAGGGCGAGCAGCGCGGCCGAGCCCCAGAAGGCGGCCGACGGCGAGGCGTCCGCCGCCGTGCGCCCCCTCGTCAGGAGGGGCAGTGCCCGATCCACGGGAACCAGCAGCGCACCGACCGTGAGAAGGCCGCCGTCGGTGTCGACGACGACGAGTTCCTCCCGGGAACCCGGGACGGACGGCGGTCGCGCGCCCTCGGCGTGCCAGTAGGCGATCCGGCCGGCGCGCGCCGGATCCGCGGGAAGGAAGACGGCGGAACAGCGGGCGAGTCCGGCGATCCCGGAGGGTGTTGCCGCGGGGAGCCTGTGCACAGCGAGACGCATTCCTCAAGTTTGACTACTGCGGGTCGGAGCCGCCGAGGGTACCTCACAACGACGCGTCGCGGGCGCCCGGCTGCGGTCACCACCCCCCTCCGCCTCCGTGAAACCCCCGCCCCGTCCGGGGGGATTCCCTCATGGTCCCGGCCGGTCGCGCCGCCGTACGTTGCAAGAGGTCGAGCGCGGTCCCGCGCGAACCCTTCCCGGCCCCGCCGGCCCTCACCTACGCCCACAGACCGGAGACAGCCATGCCCCGAGCCGCTGCCGCGCCCCCCGACGCACACCCCGCACCCCCTGCCGCGCAGCCCGTACCCGGCCCCGCGACCGGCACCGGCCGCGCGGGCGGCAGCGACTTCGCCCCTCTCCTGCGGGTGGTGCGGGAGCAGGGCCTGCTGGAGCGCCGGGCAGCCTGGTACGCCCGGGGAATCGCGGTGAACCTCGTGCTCCTGGCCGCGATCGTCACCGGCCTCGTACTCCTCGGCTCCTCCTGGTGGGCACTGCTCCTGGCCCCGCCGCTGGCGGTCGTGTCCGCCAGGATGGCGTTCATCGGCCACGACGCGGGCCACGGCCAGATCACGGCCGACCGGGGCCGGGGCCGTGCCATCCAGCTCGTGCACGCCAATCTGCTGCTCGGGATGAGCCAGGAGTGGTGGAACGACAAGCACAACCGGCACCACGCCAACCCCAACCACCTCGACAAGGACCCGGATGTGAAAGCGGACATCCTGGTCTTCTCCGCGGACCAGACCGCGGGCCGCACCGGGCTGCGCCGCTGGCTCACCCGTCACCAGGCATGGCTGTTCTTTCCGCTGACCACCCTGGAGGGCATCGCCCTCAAGGTGTACGGCTTCCAGGCGGTCTTCTCGCGCGCCGACAACGCCATGCCGCTCCGCCGCCGCGCGGTGGAGGGGCTGCTGCTCCTGGCCCATGTGGCCGGCTACGCGGCTCTTCTCCTCGCCACCATGAGCGCCGGCCGGGCGCTGGTCTTCGCCCTGATCCACCAGATGCTGCTCGGGCTGCACCTGGGCATGGCCTTCGCCCCCAACCACAAGGGCATGGAGATGGCCGACGGGGAGAACGGCGCGGGCTGGGGGCATCTGCGCAAGCAGGTCCTCACTTCGCGGAACGTCCGCGGCGGCCTCCTGACGGACTGGGTCCTGGGCGGGCTGAACTACCAGATCGAGCACCACCTCTTCCCCAGCATGCCCCGCCCCCACCTGCGCCTGGCCCAGCCCCTGGTCCGGCGGCACTGCCTCGCGCAGGGGCTCCCGTACACCGAGACCGGGCTGATCGAGTCGTACCGGCAGGCCCTCGGACATCTGCACGAGGTCGGCGAACCGCTGCGTGTCGGCGCATAGTGGAACTGGCGGCCGCCCGCGTACGTTCACCGGACATGGAGCGGCCCGGCCGCAGAGGAGGCGTGGAAGATGTCGACAAACGCGAAGATCGCCATCGGGGGAGTGGCCGTTGGCCTTCTTCTCTGGCCGCTGATCGGATTCTGGTTCGCCCTGCTGGTGGTGATCGGGGTTCCGGCAGCCGCGTATCTGATGCTGGACCCGTCGCAGCGCCGCAGGCTGCGCCGGATCAACCGCAAGGAGATCGGCCGCTGACGCGCTGAGGGCCGAGGCCCAGAAGCGCGGGGTGGCCCGGGGCCCGTACCGTCCGTTCCGCGGCGGTCCGGGCCCCGTACGGATGTCCCGCCACCGTGGTCCGTAGAGTCCTGAGCTGTGAAAATCATTCCCGTCGCCTACGACCACCCCGACGCCGTCGCCCTCGGCGAGCAGGTACAGGCGGAGTACCGGCAGCGATTCGGCTACGACGACGCGACACCCCTGCACCCCTCCTACTTCGAGCCGCCGGGCGGCCTGTACCTCCTCGGGTACGACACGGACATCGCCGTCGCCTCCGGCGGCTGGCGCGCGCAGGACAGCGAGGAGGAGGGGTACGAGCCGGGCGACGCCGAGGTGAAGCGCATGTTCGTGTCCCCGAAGGCGCGGGGGCGCGGGCTGGCCCGCCGGATCCTGGCCGCCCTGGAGGAGAGCGCGCGGACCGCGGGGCGGACCCGGATGGTGCTGGAGACCGGCCATCTGCTGCCCGAGGCCGTCGGCCTGTATGTGTCCAGCGGATACGAGCCGACCGCGGGGTTCGGACTGTACCGAGGAAATGCGGACAGCACGTTCTTCGCGAAGCCGCTGTAACCGGCACCCGAAGGCGTTCGCAGGCACCTGTGGGCCGACACCCGCGGACCGGTGCCGCGGGACGCGCCGCTCATCCTCGGCGGACGGCCAGGGCCAGGAAGCGACCGGGCTCGTCGGCGTACGATTCCAGCCGCCAGCCCGCACCGGCCAGCAGGGGACGCAGCCGTGGCTCGGCCCGCAGGTCGTCGTCCGTGATCCGGCGGCCCTGCCGGGCGGCGAGCGCGGCCCGGCCGAGGGGGTGGAACAGCGCCAGCCGGCCGCCGGGCCGCACCACCCGGGCCAGCTCACCGAGATTCCGCCCGGGCTCCGGCAGATGGCCGATCAGCCCCGCGCCGAAGACCGCGTCCAGCGCGCGGTCGCGCAGCGGCAGCCGCGCCACATCGGCGAGGAGCAGCCCTCCGGCGCGCCGCCGGCCCGCTCGTACGGCCTCGGCCAGCATCTGAGGGGTGAGATCGGCGCCCAGCACCGTTCCGCCGTCACCGACCGCCGCCCGCAGGGCCGGCAGCGCGCGTCCCGTTCCGCACCCCGCGTCCAGCACGGTGTCACCGGGGCACAGCCCCAGCGCGGCGACGGCGGCGGTGTAGGCGGGGCCGTCGTCGGGGAAGCGGCGGTCCCAGCCGGCCGCGCGGGCGCCGAAGAACTCCTGGACGCGGGTGTGGTCGTGGGTCATGGGGACATGATCCCCCGGACCGGTCAGCCGGCCATGTCCGCGTAGGCCGTGACCCGCTCGACCCGGACGCGCACCACCAGTTCACCCGGTACGGCGTTGCGCCGGCCGAACTCCGCCGCCCGGTCCTCTCCCATGTAGCGCGCCGCGATCCGGGTGCTCCACCGGAGGAGCTCCGCGGGATCCTCGTCGGTCTCGGCCCGGCCCTGGACGACCGCGAAGGAGAACGGCGGGCGCTCGTCGTCCACACAGAGGGCCACGCGGCCGTCCCGCAGCAGGTTGCGGCCCTTCACGGTCTGCTTGCCGGTGTTGAAGACGAGATCGTCCCCGTCCATGACGAACCAGACCGGCGCGATGTGCGGGCTTCCGTCGGCCCGTACGGTGGACAGTTTCCCGGTGCGCGTGCCCTCGGAGACGAAGGCCTGCCACTCGTCCTTGCTCATGTTTGTCGGCATGACCGTATTTTCCGCCGGTGGGACAATCGGCGCGATGTGTGACTCATGCATCGCGCCCGATCCGGAGGCCGCTTGCGTCGAGGCGGCGGGTACGGAACGCTACGGGCGTTGCGGATACGGGAACATATGAACGGGGAGGGGCGGGAAATGTCACTCGAAAAGGGCCTTGACTGGCTGTTGGACGACCTGACGGAACGGGTCGAGCACATCAAACACGCGCTGGTGCTGTCGAACGACGGTCTGGTGACGGGGGCCAGTTCGGCGCTGGAGCGCGAGGACGCCGAGCATCTCGCGGCGGTCTCCTCCGGGCTGCACAGCCTCGCGCGCGGCTCGGGGCGGCACTTCAGGGCGGGACAGGCCAGACAGACGATGGTGGAGTTCGACGACGCGCTCCTGTTCGTCACGGCGGCGGGGGAGGGCAGCTGCCTGTGTGTGCTGACGACGGCGGAGGCCGATGTCGGCCAAGTGGCGTACGAGATGACGCTGCTGGTCAACCGGGTCGGTGAGCATCTCGGCGTGCCGGCGCGGCAGCCGGACCACACGAGCCTGAGCGGGCTCTGAGTACGTCGCGGGCCGGTTCTCCTGTGCGCGGCGAGTTATCCACAGGCCCGGCGGGGGGCCTCCGTGTCGCGCTACGGTCATCACCGAGAGTAATCGCTACTCGCGGGGGAGGACCATCATGTCCATCAATGAGGCAAGGACGCGGCAGCCGGAGACGGTCGCAGCCGGCACGGCCGCTCAGGAACTGGAGCTGAGGCGGGGCGAGTTCACGCTCGCCGCCCAGCTCGGCCACATCCGCACCACCGCCGGGGCGGCCGGGGCCGGCGGCCGGCGCCGGGTCAGCCGTCAGGAGATCGAGCGGCTGCGGGCCGCCGAGGGATTCCCGGAGGCGCTCAGGGAGCGGGTGCGGACCGTGGGCACGGCCGAGGGCGCGGAGCTGCTCTCCGTCAGCCAGGGCCGGTTCACGCGGCTGGCGCGCGCCGGCCTCGTCGCACCGGTGAGCTTCTATCTGAACCGGTACCGGGCGGTCGTGTGGCTCTATCTGGCGGACGACCTGAGGTCGTTCGCCGCGACGGAACCGGTCCTGCTCACCGGCCGGTTCCCGGAGGCCCTGCGTGCGGGCCTCGACGCGGGGGAGGACCGGAGGCCGCGCAACTGGCGCGGCAGGCGCGTCGGCCGGCTGCTCCACGAGAGCGACGATCCCTGGGAACGGGCGGCCGTCGCCGGCTGCGTCCTCGACCCGGCCCACCTCGCCGAGCTGGTGGGCGACCCGTACGAGCGCGCGTATCTGAACCGGCTGCGGCCCCGTCTCGCGTTGGCGCACCCGGAGTCCGAGGCGGCGCGGGAGACGGTACGCCGGCTGGTGGTGGCGGACGACCCGGACGAGATTCAGTGGCACCGCGCGGTGCTGGAGAGCCTCCTCGCGGAGGCCCGGTCCGCACGGCCCGCTCCGCGTCCCGACGGTGACGGACACACTTCTCCCGCCGCCCGTCTTCCCGGTGCGCGCGAAACGCCGTACGGAGCCCGTCGGGGCGGGCTGCTGGCCCGGCTGCGGATCGGTCGGGTCCTGTTCCCCGGCCGAGGGCAGGGAGGAACCGGGGCCCGCGGCGGGGGCGTTGACGCTGGGGAAGGGCCGCGCGGGTGACGCGCCGCCGCCCGGCTCCGGCGGGAGCGGGACGGCGGCGCGGGAGGCGGGATCAGCCGATGCGGTGGACGAGCTGGGTCGTCAGTTCGTAGCGCGCGCCGACGATGGCCAGCGTGCCCTTGGCCACCCGGTCCGCCAGATCGGGCTCCGCGGCGAGCCGCTTGCGGACGGCCTCGACCTGGGCGCTCACGGTGGAGTCGACCCGCTCGGCGCCCTCCTTGCTGTGGTCGATCACCGGACGGATCTCGTCGGCCAGATACTGGATGTGGGCCGGAAGGTGCTCCCCGCTCTCCTCCGTCTCGACGGCCGCCTTGACGGCGCCGCACGACTGGTGCCCGAGGACCAGGATCAACGGGATGTCCAGCTCCAGCGCGCCGTAGCAGACGGAGCCGAGGACGGCCTCGTCCAGCACCTGGCCGGCCGAGCGCACGGTCATCAGATCGCCGAGCCCCTGGTCGAAGGCCAGCTCCGGGGGGACCCGGGAGTCGATACAGCCGAGAACGAGGGCGAAGGGGTGCTGGCCCGAGACGAGAGCCTCGCGCACCGTCTTTGTCTCGTGCGGGTGCTGCTCCCGGAAGGTGCGCCAGCGGTGGTTCCCCTCCGCGAGCTCCTGGAGCGCGGCGTCCGGGGTGGCCGGGCGGGGGCGCTCGGCGCGGGGCCGGGTGGCGGCTCCCGCGGAGGGCGCCGTCAGTGCCACACCTGCCGTCGCGGCCGTCCCCGCGAGGGCCGCGCGCAGCAGGGAACGGCGGGGAGTGCCGATAGTGGGGGTGGTGGAGTGTGCTTGTCTGGTCGATATCACGGCCGGAGACTATCCGTGACATCTTTGGCCATGGATTTCTGTTGGTGATTTATTGACCTGATCTTGAACCAACTACCGTTCTCGCACCAGGTATTTGGCGTGAAGTCGCCGTCTCTTCGCTTTTTGGTTTGAGCGGCAACGGAACATGCGCGCGCCCCTGACCACGGTGTGGTTGCATGATCCGGTGATACGACCGATGGATTCCCTGGACGAGAGAGCCGACCCGCCGCACCGTATCCGGCCACGGGAGAAGGGTGACCTGGAGGCGTGCGCGCAGGCGCTCGCCGAGGTCCACCGGGGCGACGGATACCCGGTGAACTGGCCTGAATTCCCTGCCGATTGGCTGGCGTCCCCCGGACAGCAGGCCGCCTGGGTCGCCGAACTCGACGGCAGGGTCGTCGGACATGTGGCGCTGTCCCCGGCGGGCGACGGCGACGCGGCACCCGGGCTGTGGAGCGAGCGCACGGGCCGGCCCGCCGCCGGCGCCGCGGTGGTGAGCCGGCTGTTCGTCTCGCCGTCGGCGCGCGGCCACGGCATCGGCGCGCTGCTGATGGACCGGGCGGTGCGGGACGCCGCCGCGCGCGGACTCCACCCCGTACTGGACGTGGTCGCCTCCGACACCGCGGCGGCGGCGCTCTACGAACGCCTCGGCTGGCACCTGCTGGCCGTCGTGGAGCAGCGCTGGAGCCCGGACCTGACGGTCATGGTCCGCTGCTACGCGGCGCCCGCCTGAGCCGTACGGTCAGCGCGCCGGGCGGCGCGTCGAGCTGCGTACCACCAACTCGGGGCGGAGTACTACCGAACGGTGCGTGTGACGCTCCGCGTCGGGCCCCGTCTCGTCCATCAGCATCTCGGCGGCCGTGCGCCCCATCGCGTCCGCCGGCTGCCGTACCGAGGTGAGCGGGACGACCGCCGCCGCGGCGAACTCGATGTCGTCGTACCCGACGATCGAGACATCGCCCGGTACGTCGACCCCGGCCCCGTACATCGCCTGGAGCACCCCCAGCGCCAGCAGGTCGTTGGCGCAGAAGACCGCGGTGGGACGCTCGGCGAGACCCAGCAGCCTGGCCCCGGCGTCGATGCCCGAGGCGACGTCCAGCCGCGCCGACTCCACATGCAGCAGGGACTCGTCCGGCAGCCCCGCCTCGCGCAGGGCGCGCAGCGCGCCCGAGTGCCGGTCCCGGCACTGGGGCAGCGACATCGGGCCGCTGATGTACGTCACCGAGCGGTGCCCCGCCGCCAGCAGATGCCGCACCGCGAGCGCGCCCCCGGTGACATCGTCCACCGAGACCGAGCAGCCCTCGGAGGCCGGCACGGCCCGGTCCACATGGACGAACGGAATGCCCCGGCGCGCGAAGTCCCGCACATTGCGGCCCGTCGCGTCCGCCGGGGTCAGCAGTACCCCGCGCACCCGCTGCTCGGCGAAGAGCGACAGGTACTCCGCCTCCTCGGCCGGGCTCCCCGCGCTGTTGCAGAGCATCACCCCGAGCCCCGTCTCCCGCGCCGCGCGCTCCGCGCCCTTCGCGACGGCGACGAAGAACGGATTCGCCATGTCGAGCACCAGAATCGCCAGAATGCGGCTCGTACCGACCCTGAGCTGACGGGCCGTCTCGCTCCGCACGAAACCGAGCTGGTCTATGACCGCCCGCACCCGCACCCGGGTGTGCTCGGACACCTTCTCCGGCCGGTTGAGCACATTCGAGACGGTGCCGACCGAGACACCGGCCATCCTGGCCACGTCCTTGATGCCGACCGTCTGCGCCACGCGTCCTGCCTGTCCTGTCGCATCCCGTGGGTCACCTCACGCGGTGTCCCTGCTCGCGCGGGTCATCATATCGGCGGACGGTTACCGAGAGCCGCCGCACGGTCCCAGTCCCGCCGGGCGCCCCGGTCGCGCGTCGGCTCGTACCGGCGGGGCTCCACCGTGGCACGCAGCAGCGCGCGCAGATCGGACAGGCCACCGCGGACGGCGCCCGCGGCACGCGCCTGTACGAGGACGTTGCCGAGCGCCGCCGCCTCCGCCGGTCCTGCCACCACGGGCAACCCGCAGGCATCGGCGGTGAGCCGGCACAGCAGCTCGTTGTGGGCGCCGCCGCCGACGATATGCACGGTGTCCACGGCCCGGCCCGACAGCCGCTGCGCGTCCTCGATCGCCCGCCGGTGGGCGAGTGCCAGCGAGTCCAGCACACAGCGGGTGATCTCGGCCGCGCTCTCCGGCGCCTTCCCGCCCGTGCGGCGCGCGGCGTCGGCGATCCGCCGCGGCATGTCCCCGGGCGGGAGGAACGCGGGGTCGTCGGCATCGACGTACGACCGCAGCCCCGGCACCTCGGCGGCCTCGGCCAGCAGCCCGTCCAGCGACCGGGGCGTGCCCTCCGCCTCCCAGGTGCGCAGGCACTCCTGGAGGAGCCACAGCCCCATGATGTTCCGCAGATAGCGGACGGTGCCGTCCACCCCCAGCTCATTGGTGAAGTTGGCCCGCCTGCTCTCCTCGGTCAGCACCGGCGCGTCCAGCTCAAGGCCGGCCAGCGACCAGGTGCCCGTGGCGACATAGGCGAAGCGGTTCCCGGACGCGGGGACCGCCGCGACGGCCGAGGCCGTGTCGTGCGAGCCGACGGCCGTCACCGGCACCGGGCCGCTCAGCCCGGTCTCGGCCAGCACGTCCGGCAGCAGGACGCCGGCCGGGTCGCCGGGGCCGCGCAGTGGTGCGAACAGCCCCAGATCGATGCCGAGCGCGTCGGCCACCGGCAGCGACCAGTTCCGCGCGCGCGGGTCGATGAGCTGCGTGGTGGACGCGTTGGTCAGCTCCGTACCGGCCTCGCCGGTCAGCCAGTACGAGATGAGGTCGGGGATCAGCAGCAGCCGGTGTGCGGCCTCCAGCGCCGCGGTCCCCCGGGCGGCGGTGAGCTGGTACAGCGTGTTGAACGGCAGGTACTGGAGCCCGGTGGCCGCGTACAGCGCGGCGGGCCCCAGCACCGCGCCGGCCTTCGCGCCCTCCCCCTCGGTACGGGTGTCCCGGTAGTGCACCGGATTTCCGAGCAGGGCGCCCGACGCGTCGAGCAGCCCGTAGTCGACGGCCCATGTGTCGACGCCGACGCTCGCCGGCGCGCGCCCGGCGGCCGCGCCGGCCGCCCGCAGCCCGTCCAGCACACCGCCGTACAGCGACAGGACGTCCCAGTGCAGGGTGCCGGCCGTCCGCACCGGCCGGTTGGGGAACCGGTGCACCTCCTGGAGGCGCAGCGTGCCGGCGCCGCGGTCGGAGACATGCCCGACCATGACACGCCCGCTGGACGCGCCGAGGTCGACGGCGGCGAAGGGAAGCGGTTCGGAGAGTGACACGGCAGACCTCGTGAGGCGGTGGGGGCGAGGGAGGAGAGAGGGAGGAGGGGGAGAGGGGGCGCGAGGCCGGCGCGGCGAGCGGGGCTCAGCGCAGGAACGCCGCCGCGACCCCCGCGTCAACCGGGATATGCAGCCCCGTCGTATGGCTCAGCTCGCCGCCCGTCAGCGCGAACACCGCGTTGGCCACATGCTCGGGCAGCACCTCCCGCTTGAGGATCGTCCGCTGCGCGTAGAACTCGCCGAGCTTCTCCTCCTCCACGCCGTACACCGCCGCGCGCTCCGCGCCCCAGCCGCCCGCGAAGATCCCGGAGCCGCGCACCACCCCGTCGGGGTTCACCCCGTTCACCCGGATCCCGAGCCCGCCCAGCTCGGCGGCGAGCAGCCGCACCTGATGGGCCTGGTCGGCCTTGGTCGCGGAGTACGCGATGTTGTTGGGGCCCGCGAACACCGCGTTCTTGGAGGCGATGTAGACGATGTCACCACCGGACTTCTGATCGGTCATCACCCGGGCCGCCTCGCGCGAGACCAGGAAGGAGCCGCGGGCCATGATGGAGTGCTGGAGGTCCCAGTCCCTGGCCGTCGTCTCCAGCAGCGGCTTCGAGATCGAGATACCGGCGTTGTTGACGACCAGGTCCACCCCGCCGAAGGCGAGCACGGCCGCGTCGAACGCCGCCCCGATCGCCTCCTCGTCCGTCACATCCACCGTCACCGCGACGGCCCGGTCCGCGCCGCCCAGCTCCTCGGCTACCGTCGCCGCGCCCTCGGCGTTGAGATCGGCCACCACCACGCACGCGCCCTCGGCGGCCAGCCGGTGCGCGATCGCCCGGCCGATCCCCGACCCCGCGCCGGTGACCAGCGCGACCCGCGAGGCCAGCGCCTTCGGGGCCGGCATCCGGCGCAGCTTCGCCTCCTCCAGCTCCCAGTACTCGATCCGGAACTTCTCCGACTCCTCGATCGGCGCGTACGAGGAGACGGCCTCGGCGCCGCGCATCACATTGATCGCGTTGAGGTAGAACTCACCGGCGACCCGGGCGGTCTGCTTGTCCTTGCCGAAGGAGAACATGCCCACCCCGGGCACCAGCACGATCGCCGGATCCGCGCCGCGCATCGCTGGCGAGCCGGGCACCGCGTGCCGCTCGTAGTACGCGCGGTACTCCTCGCGGTACGCGGTGTGCAGGGCGGCCAGCCGCTCCCGTACCTCCTCCAGTGGCGCGCCGGCCGGCAGATCGAGGACCAGCGGACGGACCTTGGTGCGCAGGAAGTGGTCCGGGCAGGAGGTGCCCAGCGCGGCCAGCCGCGGATGCTCCGCGCGGGAGAGGAAGTCGAGGACCGGATCCGTGTCCGTGAAGTGGCCCACCTGCGGCCGGTCGGTGGAGGCGATCCCGCGGATCAGCGGCGCGAGCGCGGCGGCCCGTGCGCGCCGCTGCTCCGCCGGCAGCGGCTCGTAGCCCGGCCGCACCGGACCGAAGGGCTCGGGCGCGCCCCGCTCGGCGAGGAACGCCTCGGCCGTGCGGATGATGTGCAGGGAGTTGCGCTCGCACTCCTCGGAGGTGTCGCCCCAGGCGGTGATGCCGTGGCCGCCGAGCACACAGCCGATCGCCCGCGGGCTGGCCGCCTTGACCGCGGCGATGTCCAGACCGAGCTGGAAGCCGGGGCGCCGCCAGGGCACCCAGACGACCGTGTCGCCGAAACACTCGGCCGTCAGCTTCTCGCCGTCGGCCGCGCAGGCCAGCGCGATCCCCGAGTCGGGGTGCAGATGGTCCACATGAGGGGCGTCGACCAGCCCGTGCATCGCCGTGTCGATCGACGGGGCCGCGCCGCCCTTGCCGTGCAGGCAGTAGTCGAACGCGGCGACCATCTCGTCCTCGCGGTCCACCCCCGGATAGACACCGCTCAGCGCACGCAGCCGGTCTACCCGCAGCGCCGCCAGGCCCTCCGGCCGCAGCGTCCCCAGATCGCCGCCCGATCCCTTCACCCACATCAGCTCGACGTCGTCACCCGTGACCGGGTCGGTGGCGGAGCCCTTGGCGGAGGTGTTGCCGCCCGCGTAATTGGTGTTGCGCGGATCGGCGCCGAGCCGGTGCGAACGGGCGAGCAGCTGCTCGGCCTCGGGGTGAAGACGGGGCTGGTCGGTCATCGTGTCCCTCGGTGAAGTGCGGTCTCTACGGGTGGACGGGGTACGGGCTCGGTGGCTGAGGGACTCTCAGGCACCCCAGCCGGCCTGGGTGCCGCCGACCCGCTCCGCGGCGATCCTCTTGCCGTAACCGGAGGCGTGGTACGCGGCGACCGGATCGGCGTCCGCGCCCAGCTCCGTGCGCGCCTCGGCCACCAGCGGGCGTACGTCGGTGTTGAAGGCGTCCATCAGCACCGCGTTGGCGGCCAGCACGTCCCCGGTGCGCTGCGCCGCGGCCAGCGCGTCCGCGTCGACCAGCAGCGCCTTGGCCGTGGCCTCCTGGACGTTCATCACCGAGCGGATGATCGCGGGGATCTTCTCCTCGATGTTGTGGCACTGGTCGAGCATGAACGCCGTCTCCGCCGTGTACCCGCCGCCCCTGATTACCTCGTACATGATCCGGAACAGCTGGAAGGGATCCGCGGCGCCGGCCATCAGATCGTCGTCCGCGTAGAAGCGCGAGTTGAAGTCGAACCCGCCGAGCTTCCCCTCCCGCAGCAGCAGCGCGACGATGAACTCGATATTGGTGCCCGGCGCGTGGTGCCCGGTGTCCACGACGACCTGGGCCCGCTCGCCGAGCTTGAGGCAGTGCGCGTACGCCGTGCCCCAGTCCGGTACGTCCGTGGCGTAGAAGGCGGGCTCGAACAGCTTGTACTCCAGCAGCATCCGCTGGTCGTCGCCGAGCCGTTCGTACACCGCCGACAGCGCCTCGGCGAGCCGCCCCTGGCGCGCGGAGATGTCGTCCTGGCCCGGGTAGTTGGTGCCGTCGGAGAACCAGAGCTTCAGATCGCGCGACCCGGTGGCGTCCATCACGTCCACGCACTCCAGCAGATGCCCCAGCGCCTTGCGGCGCACGGCGGCGTCCGGATGGGTGACGGAGCCGAGCTTGTAGTCGTCGTCCTGGAACACGTTCGAGTTGATGGTGCCGACCCGCACCCCCAGCTCCCGGGCCTCGGCCGCGAGGGCGGCGTAGTCGTCGACGCGGTCCCACGGAATGTGCAGGGCCACCGAAGGCGCCACGCCCGTGTGCGCGTGCACCCGGGCGGCGTCCGCCAGCTTCTCGGCCGGCGTGCGCGGCACACCGGGCTGCGTGAACACCTTGAACCGCGTACCGGAATTCCCGAACGCCCACGACGGCGTCTCGACGGACTGTGACTTCAGCGCCGCCTTCACAGCGGACACGGCGGATCGACCCGTCATCTCTCAGCGCTCCCGTGGTGCGGACTCGCCAGGCGAGTCGGTGTCGCGATTCCTTATGAATCGTTTCATCGCGGTGAAGCTATGGGAGTGGACCACGCGTGTCAACCCTCCGCGCAGCGCCCGCGGGAGCCGCCCGGCGCACTGCGGAATCCCCGGAAAATGTCGTGCGCGGCCCATTGACGCCGTCCGTCGGCGACGTTTAGCTTCCGTGCAACTTCTTTGAAACCTTTCACGGCGGGGTGGTGCTCTCCGGCCATCGCTGCTGAGGAGCCCCCATGAACCAGCCCGCCACAGGTCCCGCCCCGGTCCTGGCCCTCAAGGACGTGAGCAAGTCCTTCGGCGCTGTCAGGGCTTTGCGTGATGTCTCCCTGCGTCTGCTCCCCGGCGAGGTCCACGCCCTCGCCGGGGAGAACGGCGCGGGCAAGTCCACTCTGATCAAGACGCTCGCCGGGGTGTACCGGCCCGACAGCGGGTCCGTGCTGCTCGACGGCGAGCCCGTCGTCTTCCACGGTCCGGCCGACGCCCGGGACGCCGGTATCGCCGTCATCTACCAGGAGCCGACGCTCTTCCCCGATCTGTCGATCGCGGAGAACATCTTCATGGGCCGCCAGCCCCGCAGGTCGTTCGGCCGTATCGACCGCGGGGCCGTACGGGACACCACCGCCGCCCTGATGAAGCGCCTCGGCGTCGACCTCGAACCCGACCGGCCCGCCCGCGGCCTCTCCATCGCCGACCAGCAGATCGTCGAGATCGCCAAGGCGCTCTCCTTCGACGCGCGCGTCCTCATCATGGACGAACCGACCGCGGCCCTCACCGGCGGCGAGACCGCCCGGCTCTTCTCCGTCGTGCGCACCCTGCGGGACGAGGGCGCCGCCGTCCTGTTCATCTCCCACCGGCTGGAGGAGATCTTCGCGCTCTGCCACCGCGTCACCACCCTGCGGGACGGCCGCTGGATCTCCTCGCAGCCACTGGCCGGACTCACCGAGGACGACCTCGTACGCTCCATGGTCGGCCGCGACCTCGGCGAGCTGTACCCCAAACAGCGGACCACCGTCGGCGACACCGCGCTGTCGGTCCGGCGGCTGACCCGCGAAGGCGTCTTCCACGACATCTCCTTCGACGTGCGGCGCGGCGAGATCGTCGCGCTCGCCGGGCTGGTCGGCGCGGGCCGCAGCGAGGTCGCCCAGGCCGTCTTCGGAGTCGACCGGGCCGACGCCGGCGAGGTCGTCGTCGACGGCCGGGCGCTCCCCGCCGGCTCGCCGACCGCCGCCATGGCGGCCGGACTCGCGCTGGTCCCGGAGGACCGGCGGCAGCGCGGACTGGTGATGGACATGTCCATCGAACGGAATATCGCGCTCACCGGCCTCGACCGGCTGGGCCGCGCCGGTCTCGTACGCCGCCCGCTGGAGCGCGGCCGGGCCGCGGACTGGGCCGTACGCCTCCAGCTCAAGTACAACCGGCTCGCCGACCCCGTCGGCGTGCTCTCCGGCGGCAATCAGCAGAAGGTGGTCCTTGCCAAATGGCTGGCCACAGAACCGGCCGTGCTCATCGTCGACGAACCCACCCGCGGGATCGACGTCGGCACCAAGGCCGAGGTGCACCGGCTGCTCTCCTCGCTGGCCGCCGAGGGGCTCGCCGTCCTCATGATCTCCTCCGACCTGCCGGAGGTCCTCGGCATGGCCGACCGGGTGCTCGTCATGCACGAGGGCCGGCTCACCGCCGAGATCCCGCGCGGCGAAGCGACCGAGGAGACCGTCATGGCGGCGGCGACCGGACTGGGACTGGGCGAAAGGGCCACGGCATGACCACACTTCTCGACCAGCCGCCCACCGGCACCGGCACCGGCGGCGCCCGCTCGGCGCGCTCGCTCGTGGACGCCGTGTTCCGGGCCCGGGAGATCAGCATCGCCGGCGCCCTGGCGCTGCTCATCCTCTTCACCTGGATCTCCAACCCGCGCTTCCTCGACGACCAGGGAGTCAAGGACCTCCTGCTCAACGCCTCCATTCTGGTCCTGCTCGCCGTCGGCCAGTCCGTGGTCGTCGTCACCCGCAACATCGACCTCTCCGTCGGCTCGGTCGTCGGGCTCTCCGCCTTCGCCTGCGGCAAGTTCGTCGCCGGCACCGACCACGGCGTGCTCACCGTCCTGCTGCTCGGCATCGCCCTCGGGATCGCCCTCGGGATCGCCTGCGGACTGGTCAGCGGCGCGCTGGTCAGCTTCGGCCGGGTGCCCGCGCTCGTGGTCACCCTCGGCATGCTCTACATCATCCAGGGCCTCGACTACTGGTGGGCCCAGGGCGAGCAGATCAGCGCCAACGACGTGCCCGACCGGATCCTGGGCCTCGGCAGCGGCGGCGTCCTCGGGGTGCCCTATCTGCCGCTGATCGCGCTGGCCCTGCTCGCCGGCACCGCGTACTTCCTGCGCTCCTACCGCTCGGGGCGCGAGCTGTACGCCATCGGCTCCAACCCCGAGGCCGCCCGGCTGGCCGGTGTGCCGATCCGCCGCCGCGTCCTCGGCGCGTACGCCTTCTCCGGCGCCGTCGCCGGATTCGCCGGCGCCCTGTGGCTCGCCCGCTTCGGCACGGTCGTCGCGGACAACGCCCACGGCTGGGAACTCACCGTCGTCAGCGCCGTGGTCGTCGGCGGGGTCGCCATCACCGGCGGCACCGGCACGGTCTGGGGCGCGGCGCTCGGTGCCCTGCTGCTCACCACCATCGGCAGCGCGCTGATCGTCCTGAAGGTCGACGCGTTCTGGCAGGGCGCCATCACCGGCGCACTGCTCCTCGCGGCCATCAGCGTCGACCGGATCGTCTCCCTGCGCATGACCGCAGCACTGAGGAAGAGGAGCGCCCGACATGGGAATGGCGCCTGACACGCAGACCGCGCCGCCGCCCCAGGCGACTGCACCGCACGAGCGCGGCGCGACCCCCGGCGAACGCGTCAGGGCCGTCGGACTGCGCTGGGACACGGCGGTCGGCGCCCTGCTGGTGGCGGTCTTCGTCGTGGGACTCGGCACCACCGACGGCTTCGCGTCCGGCGAGAACCTCGCCTTCGCGTTCAACGACATCGCCGAAGTCGCCCTGATCGCCCTGCCGATGACCCTGCTGGTGGTGGCCGGACAGATCGATCTCTCCGTCGCCTCCATGCTCGGTCTCGGCAGCGCGCTGACCGGCGCGCTGTGGAACGCCGGCTGGGCCTTCGAGACCATCGTCCCCGTCGTGCTCGTCGTCGGCGTCGCCGGCGGTCTCCTCAACGGCTGGCTGGTCACCAGGGTCGGGCTGCCCTCGCTCGCCGTCACGATCGGCACCCTGGCCCTCTACCGCGGTCTCGCCTCGGTGGCGCTCGGCAGCGACGCCGTCACCGACTTCCCCCGTACGTACGCGGACTGGGCCGTCGACACCACCACGATCCCCGGCACGTTCCTCACCTATCCCGTCGCGCTCTTCATCGGCCTGGCCGTCGTGACCGCGGTCCTGCTGCACTCCACCGCCTTCGGCAGGTCCCTGTTCGCCATCGGCGCGCAGGAGGAGGCCGCCTACTTCGCCGGGATCAGGGTCAAGCGCTACAAACTCATCCTCTTCGTGGTCACGGGCGCGTTCGCCGCCTTCGCCGGGATCGTCTTCACCCTCCGGTACGGCAGCGCCCGAGCCGACAACGGGCTCGGCTTCGAGATGCTCGTCATCGCGTCCGTCCTGCTCGGCGGGGTGGACTTCGACGGCGGCCGGGGCACGCTCTTCGGCGCGGTCGCCGGAGTGCTGCTGATCGGGGTCCTGAAGAACCTGCTCACCCTCAACGACGTGCCGAACGAGGTCCAGGTCATCGTCACCGGACTGCTGCTCGTCGCCTCCGTACTCACCCCGCGCGTGATCGCCGCCGCCGTCGAACGCCGGCACCGGCGCGCGGCCGACGACACCGTCCCCACGCCCTGAAGACGCCGCCCGCCGCACCGCGCACCGCCGCGCCGGACCCGCCGAGCCACCCGAACCGTCAGAAAGGCACACCCGCCATGCCGATCCGCACCGCTGCCCGACGCCGTGCAGCCGCCACCGCCGCCACCGCCTGCGCCCTCGCCGTCGTCCTGACCGCCTGCTCCGGCACCACCAAGGACAGCGCGAAGCAGGACGACAGCACCGCCGGCGCGGACGCCCCCGCCGCCGCCTCGGCCAACCCGGACGCGCCCCTCAAGAAGGACCTCAAGCTCGCGTTCCTGCCCAAGCAGATCAACAACCCCTACGAGAAGATCGTCGACGAGGCCGGAATCAAGGCCGCCGAGGAGTACGGCGCCACCGGCAAGGAGGTCGGCCCCTCCGACGCCAGCGCCTCCTCCCAGGTCTCGTACATCAACACCCTCATCCAGCAGCGCCAGGACGCCATCCTGATCGCGGCCAACGACCCGAACGCGGTGTGCGGTCCGCTCAAGCAGGCCATGAAGAAGGGCATCAAGGTCGTCGCGTACGACTCCGACACGGCCAAGGACTGCCGCCAGCTCTTCATCAACCAGGCCAGCTCCGAGCAGATCGGCCGCAGCCTGGTGCAGCACCTCGGCGAGCAGCTCGGTCACAAGGGCAAGATCGCGATCCTCTCGGCCACCCAGAACGCCACGAACCAGAACACCTGGATCGAGTTCATGAAGGAAGAGCTGAAGCTGCCCGCGTACAAGGACATGGAGCTGGTGAAGGTCGCGTACGGCGACGACGCGGACCAGAAGTCCTTCCAGCAGACCCAGGGCCTCCTCCAGGCCTACCCCGACCTCAAGGGCATCATCTCGCCCACCACCGTCGGCATCGCCGCCGCCGCCCGCTACCTCAGCGACTCCTCGTACAAGGGCAAGGTCGTCCTCAACGGCCTCGGCACCCCGAACCAGATGCGCAAGTACGTCAAGGACGGCACCGTCGAGCAGTTCTCCCTGTGGAACCCGGAGGAACTGGGCTACCTCGGCTCGTACGCCGCCGCCTCCCTGGCCTCCGGGCAGATCACCGGAGCCGAGGGCGAGAAGTTCACGGCCGGCACGCTCGGCGAGTACACCATCGGCAAGGACGGCGAGGTCATCCTCGGCGAGCCGACCGTCTTCGACAAGAAGAACATCGACAAGTTCGACTTCTGAGAGAGAGGGGGCGAGCACTCGTGCGGCGCGTCTGTTTCCTGCTGAAGGTCCGCCAGGACCGCATCACCGAGTACCGCGAGCGGCACGCCACCGTCTGGCCGGACATGCTCCGCGCCCTGTCGGAGTGCGGCTGGCACAACTACTCCCTCTTCCTGCGTGACGACGGACTGCTCGTCGGCTATCTGGAGCTGAAGGACGGGGACTTCGCGGCGGCCCAGGCGGCCATGGCGGCCACCGAGGTCAACGCCCGGTGGCAGAAGGACATGGCCCCCTTCTTCGAATCCCTCGACGGCGACCGGCCGGACGAGGCGATGAAACCGCTCACCGAGGTCTTCCACCTCGCCTGAGCGGACCCGGCAGGCCGGGTCCCGACGGGGCCCGGCCCGGCACGGGCCCCCACCGGAGTCCCACTCGCCGACGAACCAGGAGAGCGCCGGCAGCGGACCGAACGCCTTCGGCGAGGTCGTCGTGGACGGCACCCGCCTCGCGCAGGAAGGTGTTCTGTCGTACATGTACCAGCAGAGGTCGAGCGGCACCACGCCCTCGGCGCTGCGCGTCATCGACTTCCGGCTCCCGTCCTGACACAAGAAGCCGCTGTCCAGCCGAAGGAACCCTCATGACCGCACGGATCCCCGCTGTCGCCAGGAAACCCAGGATCGGCCTGGTCGCGGGCGGGCTGGGGGCGTACTGGCCCCAGTTTCCCGACCTGCTCCCGCGGCTGCGCCGATCGGCCGCCCGTGTCACGGAACGCATGCGCGCGTTCGACGCCGAGGTCGTCGACGTCGGCTTCATCTCCGACGCCGAGGAGGGCGCGGCGGCGGCCGAGCGGCTGCGCGCCGCCGACTGCGATCTGATCGTCGGCTTCCTCACCACCTATATGACGGCCACGATGCTCGTCCCCGTCGCCCAGCGCAGCGGCGCGCCCGTCCTGCTCATCAACCTCCAGCCGAGCCCGGCCATGGACCACGCGTCGTTCGACACCGGCCAGTGGCTCGCGTACTGCGGCGCCTGCCCGCTGCCCGAGATGGCCAACGCCTTCGAACGCGTCGGCGTCCCGTTCCGCTCGGTCTCCGGCCATCTGGAGGACGAGCGCGCCTGGCAGCGCATCGGCCGCTGGATCCGCGCCGCCGGGGTCCGCGCGGTGCTCAGGCGCGGCCGGCACGGGCTGATGGGACACCTCTACCCCGGCATGTACGACGTCGCCACCGACCTCACCATGGTCCCCGGGCAGCTCGGCGGCCATGTGGAGGTCGTCGAGTTCGACGATCTGCGGGTACGGGCCGAGCAGGCCGGGGACGGCGACGTCACGGCGAAGCTGGCGGAGACCCGGGAGGTCTTCGAGATCGCCGCCTCCGTGGACGAGGACGACCTGCGGTGGGCCGCGCGCGTCGCCGTCGGCCTCGACCGGCTCGTCGCGGACTTCGACCTGGACTCCCTCGCGTACTACCACCGCGGGCTGAACGGCGAGATCCACGAACGGCTCGGCGCCGGCATGATCCTGGGCTCCTCCCTGCTGACCTCGCGCGGGGTCCCGGCCTGCGGGGAGTACGAACTGCGCACCTCGCTGGCCATGCTGATCGCCGACCGCCTCGGCGCCGGCGGCTCCTTCACCGAACTCCAGGCACTGGACTTCACCGCCGGCGTGGTCGAGATGGGCCACGACGGCCCCGGACACCTCGCCATCAGCGCCCGCAAGCCGCTGCTGCGCGGACTCGGCGTCTACCACGGCAAGCGCGGCTGGGGCGTCTCCGTCGAATTCGACGTACGGCACGGACCCGTCACCCTGGTCGGACTCGGCCAGACCCGCGACGGCCGCTACCGGCTGATCGCCGCCGAGGGCGAGGTGGTCGACGGGCCGCACCTGGAGATCGGCAACACCACCTCCCGCGTCTCCTTCGGCTGCGACCCGGGCGAGTGGACCGACGCGTGGAGCGCCAGCGGGGTCGGCCACCACTGGGCCCTGGCCACCGGCGCGCTGCTGCCCGAACTGCGCGCGCTGGCCGGACTGACCGGCCTCGACCTGGTGGAAGTCGCCGTCCGATGAGACGGCCGGTGGGTATCAAGGACGTGGCCGGGGCGGCCGGTGTCTCCGTGGGCACCGTCTCGAACGTGATCAACCGTCCCGACTCCGTCACCGAGGAGACCCGCCTCCGCGTCCTGTCCGCCATCGAACGGCTCGGCTACGTACGCAGCGAATCCGCGCGCCAGCTGCGCGCGGGCCGCAGCCGCATCCTGGCCGTGCTCGTCCTCGACATGGCTAACCCGTTCTTCGTGGCCGTCGCCTCGGGCGCGGAACGCTCCGCGCGCGCCGCCGGGCTCGGGGTGATGCTCTGCAACAGCGCGGAGAGCCCGGAGGAGGAGGCCGCGTACCTCACGCTCTTCTCCGAACAGCGGGTACGGGGCGTGCTGGTCACCCCCGCCGACATGAGCGGCCGCAACCTCGACGCGTTCCGCCGCCACGGCATCCCGTTCGTCTTCGTCGACCGGGTCGTCCCCAGCGCCGACGGCTGCTCGGTCTCCGTGGACGATGTCAACGGCGGCGCGCTGGCCGTCCGCCATCTGCTGCGCCGCGGCAGCCGCGACATCGCGTACGTCAGCGGACCGATGCATCTGGCGCAGTGCCAGAACCGCCGCGACGGCGCGCTGCTGGCCCTCGCCGAGGCCGGCCTGCCGCCCGCCGCGCTGCGCCATGTCGAGGCCGCGCGGCTCGATGTCACGGCGGGCCGGGACGCCGGGGCGCGGCTGCTGGGCATGGCGCCCCGGCCGGCCGCCGTGTTCTGCGCCAACGACCTGCTCGCCCTCGGGGTCCTCCAGACCCTCTACCACGCGGGGGTACGGGTGCCCGAGGACATCGCCCTCGTCGGCTACGACGACATCGAGTTCGCCGCGGCCGCCGCCGTGCCGCTGACCTCGGTGCGCCAGCCCGCCGTTCAGCTCGGGGGCGCCGCGGCCGATCTGCTGATCGAGGAGACCGGCGACGAGGCCGCCGCGCACCGGCACCGGCGCATCGTGCTCCAGCCCGAACTGGTCGTCCGCGCCTCGACGCTGGCAGGCGCGCGCCGCTGACGGCCGAGGTGGCGGCTACGGCTACGGGCTACGGCCGCGGACTTGGTCTAGACCTTGACAGGCGTGGCCGTCTTCCGGTGTGGTTCTCTCACCCCCCATGGCGAGCGGCCGGCTCCGGCTGCCCGCCGCTCGAAGGAGTGAGACCTGTGAGACGTCCTGCGCGACAGCGTGTCATGACCCTGCTCACCGCAATGGCCTCGGCCCTCGCCCTCCTGCTGTTCCTTCCCGTCCCCTCCGCCTCCGCCGCGACCTGCGCCGCGGGCTGGAACGCGTCCGCCGTGTACACCGGCGGCAACACCGCCTCGTACAACGGCCGCAACTGGCTGGCCAAGTGGTGGACGCAGGGGGAGACCCCCGGCACCACCGACGTCTGGGCCGACCAGGGCGGCTGTGACGGCGGATCCGGCGGCGGCTCGGGCGCGTGTTCCTACCCGGCCTGGGTCGCGGGCCGCGCGTACGTCACCGGCGACATCGTCACGTACACCGACGGGAAGTACTACGTGGCGACCCACGACAACCCGGGCTACGACCCGGTGATCAGCACCTGGTACTGGTCCCCCCACACCTGCGCCGGCAACCCGACCGACCCGCCCCCGGCCGGCGGATTCGTCGTCGGCGAGGCCCAGTTCAACCAGATGTTCCCGAGCCGGAACCCCTTCTACACCTACAGCGGGCTGACCGCCGCGCTCAGCGCCTACCCGGGCTTCGCGAACACCGGCAGCGACACCGTCAAGCGCCAGGAGGCCGCCGCCTTCCTGGCCAACGTCAGCCACGAGACCGGCGGGCTGGTCCACATAGTCGAGCAGAACACCGCCAACTACCCCCACTACTGCGACACGACCCAGCCGTACGGCTGCCCGGCCGGCCAGGCCGCCTACTACGGACGCGGGCCGATCCAGCTCAGCTGGAACTTCAACTACAAGGCCGCGGGCGACGCCCTCGGCATCGACCTGCTGCGCAACCCCAACCTCGTCCAGACCGACTCGGCGGTGGCCTGGAAGACCGCTCTCTGGTACTGGAACACCCAGAGCGGACCCGGCACGATGACCCCGCACAACGCCATGGTCAACGGATACGGCTTCGGTGAGACCATCCGTTCCATCAACGGGTCCATCGAGTGCAACGGGGGCAACCCCGGGCAGGTGCAGAGCCGGATCAACAGCTACCAGAGCTTCACGCAGATCCTGGGCACCACCCCGGGAGCCAACCTGAGCTGCTGACCCGGCGGATGGGGGAGCGGCTCACTCCGTCCGCTCCTCCGCACCGGCCGGCCGGGCCGGGGCCGGCACCCGCGCGGTGTCCGCCCCGGCCGCGGTCGGACCGGCCCCGGCCGTGTCCGCCGCCGCGCCCCGCGCCAGTTCGGCGTTGAACTGGGCACCGGCCAGCAGCGACAGATTGGTGACCCAGAGCCAGACCAGGAACACGATGATCCCGGCGAGCGAGCCGTAGAGCCGGTTGTACGTTCCCGCGTGCGACGTGTACACCGCGAACCCCGCCGACGTCAGCAGCCAGAGCGCCACCGCCAGAATCCCACCGGGCAGCGCCCGCCGCAGCCGGCGCGTACCGACCGGACCCGTCCGGAACACCATCAGCACCAGCACCGCCGCCAGTGCCACCAGCAACGGCCACTTCAGCGACCGCCACACCATCGACACCGTCGTCCCCATCCCCAGCAGCCGCCCCAGCGTGGCCGCGGCCTCCCCGGTGAGGACGAGGGTGAAGGCGCTGGTCACCAGCAGCGCCAGCATGCCGAGCGCGGTCAGCGCGATCCGCGGCGCGGTCCGCCACGGCGGCCGGTGGTCCACCGCGCCGTGCATCGCGTGCAACCCCCGGCGGAACACCCCGAGATAGCTGGACGACGACCACAGCGCGCCGACCGCGCCCGCCGACCCCAGCAGCCAGGCCGCGGACCGCTGCTGCGCCATCTCCATCAGCGCGCTGCGCACCAGCGTCCGCGACTGCCCGGGCACCAGCCCCGCGGCCTGATCGGTGAACTGACCACTGGCGTCAGGGCCGATGAGCCCGATGGAGCAGACGGTGACCAGCAGCGCCGGGAAGATGGCCAGCACCGCGTAGTACGTGAGCGCCGCCGCCCGGTCCATGGCATCGTCGTTCCACAGCGCCACCGGCGTACGGCGCAGCGCGCCGGCCAGCCGGTCGCGCCACGCCCGCGCGCTCCCGCCGGCCTTTTCCACGTCCCTGCGTCCGGATTCCTCGGCGGACAACGCTGCCTCCTGCGTGCTCGACCATGCCGTCATGGTTCGACGGGCCAGGTCACAGCCTGCCTGATCGCGGCGTCGGCGCCGACCGGCGGCACCGGCGGGCGGCATCCGGGCGGCATCCTGCGGGCGGCGTCCGGCCCGGCCGGCCGGGCCGGACGTCAGGAGACCCGCGCCTCGGAGCCGCCCGTGTCGTGGTCGTCGTCCGGGAGATGTACGTCGTTGACCGTCACGTTCACCTCGACGACTTCGAGGCCCGTGATCCGCTCGACCGCCGCGATGACGTTCTCCCTGACATCGCGCGCCACCTCGGTGATCGCCACGCCGTACTCCACCACCAGGTCCAGATCGATCGCGGTCTGCCGCTCGCCGACCTCCACCTTGACACCGCGGCCCACATTGGGCCGCCCGCCGGGCACCCGGTCGCGCACGGCGCCGATGGTGCGGGAGAGCCCGCCGCCCATGTCGTACACGCCGGGGATCTCCCGCGCCGCCATCCCCGCGATCTTGACGACCACGACATCCGCGATCGAGGTCCTGCCGCGCGTGGCGGCCGGCTCGTCCGTACCCACCGCACCGGCGCCCACGGTGGTGGAGCCCACGACCGCGGAGCCCACCAGAGGGGATCCCGCGCCACCCGGTCCGGTCAGGGCCTTCTCGATCACGGGAGCTTCCTGGGTCGCTGTCATGGGACAGCCTCCTGACTTCTCGTCCGGTCGCCCGGCTCTCGGGGACTCTCGACTCGTTGGACCCACCATCGGGGACATCGTCACGCGGACACGACGGAATTCCGGAAAAATTCTTCTGAGGGCGTTCCGCGCGTGACGATGACCCGTGTCAGGTGTCCAAGCCCCCGTCCCCCGGAAATGGGGGGAACGGGGATGCCGAGAGGAGCCGCTGAGTGCCCGGCAACGGGAATCAACTGCCGGCCCACGCGCCGGACCGGGAACGGCCGCCGGAGCCGGACCGCTCCGACGACGGTCTGCTGGCCGTACGCGCGGGCGAAGGCGACGAAGAGGCGTTCGAGACGCTGGTGCGCCGGCACGGCCCGGTCATGCTCCAGCTGGCCACCCGGCTGCTGGGCAGCCGCACCGAGGCCGAGGACGCCGTACAGGACGCGTTCGTGAACGCCTGGCGGAAGCTGCCGGAGTTCCGCGGCGAATCGGCCTTCAGGACCTGGATGTACCGGATCGTCACCAACCGGTGCCTCAACCAGCTGCGCGCGCGCCGCCCGGCCACCGATCTCGACTCGGTACCCGAACCGGCCGCGCCCGAGCATCAGTCCTCGCCCGCCCGGGTCGCCGAGTCCCACGCCGCCACCCGCGCCCTGGCCGAGGCCATGGCCGGCCTCTCGCCGGAGCAGCGCGCCTGCTGGGTGCTGCGTGAGCTGCACGGACAGTCGTACGAGAACATCGCGGAAACGGTCGGAATCAGCCTTCAGGCGGTCCGCGGCCGGGTCTTCCGAGCACGCCGCTACCTGACGGAGGCGATGAGCGCATGGCGCTGAACGCGCGCCCGGGCCGCCCCGGGGAGCCGGGGGAGACACCCGGGCACGAGCAGATCCACGACGAGGAACCGCTGCCCTGCGGACGCGAACTGAGCGCCGTCTGGGAGGCGTGGGACGCCGGAGAGGCCTCCGGCGACCCCCATCTGACCACCTGCCCGCACTGCGCCGCCGCCCTGGCCGATCTGGCCGCGCTGGACGACGCCGTACGCGAGGCCCGTACGGACGAGGCACCCGACCCGGCCGGTCTCGCCGAACTGACCGGCCGCGTCATGGACATCGTCCGCCTGGAGCTGCGCCCCGGCCGGACGCTGCCGCTCGGCGGGCCCGAGGACGACGCCTGGATCGTGGAGGCCGCGGCTGCCCGCGCCTTCCGCGCCGCCGCCGAGACCCTGCCGTCCGTACGGGCCGGCAGCTGCCGGATCACCCCGCTGGACCCGGACGCCGCCCGGCGCCCGACGACGGCCGGCGCGGGCCCGGGGGACCGGGGCCCGGTCCGGGTCAGGCTGGAGGTGGCCGCCGGACTCCGGTGGCGCCTGCCGGAACTGGCCGAGTCGGTAAGGGAACGGGTGGCCGAAGCCGCCAGGGAGGCCATCGGCATCGACGTGGCGCGCATCGACGTACTGATCGTGGATGTCCTGGACGCCGCCGAGCACGAGGAGGGAGGACACCGATGAGCACACAGCGGAAGATCCAGGACGAACTGTCCCTCGCGGCGGCGGACGCCGCGCGCCGGGTCCCGGGGGTGGCGTTCCTGCGGCCCGGCATCGTCGACCGGCTCCGCGCCTCCGCGGCCTCCCGCGCCGGACGCGCCGGCACCGGTGCCGGTACGGACGGCGGTACCGCAGGGGTACGGGTACGGCCGCCGGCCGGCGGCAGGGGCGTCTGGCACATCGACATCCAGCTGGTCACGCGCGCCACGCACCGGACGCTCGACGTCACCCGCGCCGTACGGGAGACGGCCGGGGCGGCGGCGGAGGCCGTGCTGTCCGAGCCCGGCGACCGGGTGCGGATCACGGTGACGGTCACCGGCATCGTCTGACCCCGTTTCCGTCCCTCCCCGGCCGTCCGATAACCCTTGTCCCGCCGTCTCGTTGTCCCCACCGAAGGGTGTGCGACGAGCGGAGGCCAGATGACGGACGGAATCCAGACGAGGCCGGAGGGCCGGGCGGCCGGGGGCGCCGGGCCGTCCCGGAGGGACCGCACCCGGCGCCGGTTCCTGCGCGCGCTGTTCACCCTGGGGGTGGTCACGGGCACATCGGCGGCGCTGGCCCCGATCCTCCGGGCCGGCCGCTCCGGGAACGGGGACGGAGGCGGCGGCGTCGACGGGGACGGGGACGGGGACGGGGACGGCGCCGGTCCGGTGCTCGACGAGATGTACCGGGGACGACATATCCGGATCCGGGCCGGCGCCCCGGCCCCCGCCGCGGTTCCCGCCGGCTCCGCGTCCGGGCCCGCCTCCGCGCCCGTATCCGAACCCCTGCCCGACATCCGGATCGACGGGCGGCCCCTGCATCTGATGCGGCGCGCGGACGGCAGCTATCTGAGCGCGGTCAACCACTACGAACCGTTCCCGACGCCGATCGAGGCGGCGAGGGCGGCGGTGGACGACCTCAGGGGCGCCCAACTCGCGGGCACCGGACCGGTCCACCACCTCTGACCCCATCCGGACCCGGGGAGGGCCCACCCGTGTACACCAGGAAGAACCAGCGCGATCTCACCGCCGCCGAGAAGAAGAGCTTCGTCGCCGCCGTCCTCGCGGTGAAACGCTCCGGCGAGTACGAGGACTTCGTCCGGCTGCACGACCAGTACAACGTCTCCGACCAGCAGGACGGCCCGCGCGCCGGACATATGGCGCCGTCCTTCCTGCCCTGGCACCGGCGGTTCCTGCTGGAGTTCGAGCGTGCCCTCCAGCGCGTGGACCCCAAGGTGACCGTCCCGTACTGGGACTGGACGGCCGACAACACGCCCGCCGCCGGGCTCTGGGCCGAGGACTTCCTCGGCGGCACCGGCCGCGCCCGCGACCAGCAGGTGACCACCGGTCCTTTCGCCCACAAGGAGGGCAACTGGACCATCAGGAACGGTGTGACGACGGGCAAGTTCCTGACCCGTGACCTCGGCCGCCCGTCCGCCCCGGTCTCCCTGCCCAGCAGGACCGAGGTCGCCTCGGCGCTCGACGAGACGGCGTACGACGCGGAGCCCTGGGACTCGACCGTCACCACCGGCTTCCGCAACCGGCTGGAGGGCTGGATCACCGGAGACGCGCGCGGACGCAACCACAACCGGGTCCACCGCTGGGTCGGCGGCGCCATGCTCAGCACGGCCTCCCCGAACGATCCCGTCTTCTGGCTCCATCACTCCTTCGTCGATCTGCTCTGGGACCGCTGGCAGCGAGCGCACCCGGCCTCCGGCTATCTGCCCGCGCGGCGGCTGGGCGCCGGCGATCCGCAGCGCGGCCGGGTGATCAGCCTGGAGGAACCCCTCCCGCCGTGGAACGTCAAACCGTCCGAACTCCTCGGCCACAGCGGGCTCTACCGCTACGCCGAGTAGAGCCGCGCACGCGCGACGGCCCCCCGCGTTCGCACGCGGGGGGCCGTCCCTCACCGGATCACGCGGCCCGCGGGCCGCACACCGTCATTCCGCGGTCGGTGACCGTGGCTCAGTAGCCGTAGCCGCCGTGGAAGCCCGAGGTGTTGACGCAGGTGTTGCCGAACGCCGGGTTGAGCAGACCGACGACGTCGATCGTGTTGCCGCAGAGGTTGACGGGGATGTGCACCGGCACCTGGATGACATTGCCGGAGAGCACACCGGGGGAGCCGACAGCGGTGGCGCCGGCGCCGGCGTCGGCAGCGGCCATACCGGCGCCACCGGCCAGCACGGCGCCCGTGCCGACGAGAACAGCGGTTGCCTTCGCGATACGCGACATCAAGAATCTCCTTGAACGTGTGGAGCGCAGCCGCACGATGTGCGGCCTTCACGCACTTCAACGCCGTGGCCGACGCGCGGTAACGCCCAACACGCCATCCATTTCGGATCGGTTCTGTCCCCCACCTGATCGGCGCAGCCTCAGCCCGAGCGGCGCGGCTGGAGCGTGGTGGCGTACGCGCCGCCCCGGGCCAGCAGTTCCTGGTGGCTGCCCACCTCGACCACACCGCCCCGGTCCATCACGACGATCCGGTCCGCGCCCCGGATGGTGGACAGCCGGTGCGCGACGACGAACACCGTCCGGCCCCGCACCAGCTGGGACAGGGCGTCCTGGATCAGCGCCTCCGACCGGTTGTCCAGCGCCGAGGTCGCCTCGTCCAGCACCAGCACGCGCGGGTCCCTGATCAGCGCCCTGGCGATGGCGAGCCGCTGCCTCTGTCCGCCGGACAGCCGTGCGCCGCGCTGCCCGACCACCGTGTCCAGCCCCTCGGGCAGCCGTTCGACGAACTCCATCGCGTTCGCGGCGACCAGCGCCCGCCGCAGCGCGTCGTCGTCGGCGCCGCCCTCCAGGCCGTAGGTCACGTTCTCCCGGATGGACCCCTCGAAGAGGATCGACTCCTGCGGGACCACCGACAGGAAGCGCCGGTAGGTGCGCAGATCCAGCTCCGCCATGTCCGCGCCGTCCAGCAGGATCCGGCCCTCCGTGGGCCGGATGAAGCCGATGAGCAGGTTCAGGATGGTGGACTTGCCCGCGCCCGACGCCCCGACCAGGGCTATCGTCTCGCCGGGCCGTACGGAGAGGTCGAAGCCGCGCACCGACGCCTCCGTCGCCCCGGGGTAACGGAAGCCCATCCCCTCGAAGTCGATCCGGCCCCCGACCCGGTCGACGCGCGCCTTGCCCTCGTTGCTCTCCAGATCGGGCGCCTGGAGCACCTCGCCCATGGACCGTACCGACTCCAGCCCCTTGGAGATCACCGGGGTCAGCCCCATCAGGGTGGTCAGCGAGGCGGTCAGCGCCGTGAAGAAGGCGCTGATCATGACGACATCGCCCGCCGACAGGCCCAGCCAGCCGTGGTACGCGACGACCGCGGAGCCCGCGAGACAGCCGACCGCCATCGTATTGAGCAGGATCCAGGAGAGCGCCCCGAAGCGGCCGTTGAGCAGGTCGAGCCGGAACCCGGCGGACAGCACCCGCTCCAGGGTGTGGTCGACCCGGTGCAGCGCGGTCCGCTCCAGGCCGTGGGCGCGGGTGATCGGGATCAGCGTGGTCATCTCACCGACGTGCGAGGACATCCGTTCGACCTCCAGCCGGAACTCCTCGTTGTTGCTGCGGATCCGCGAGCGCAGCCGGCGCACCAGCAGCGCCGCCAGCGGGACGACGACCAGGAAGACCGGCAGCACCGCGGGGGCCCGGAAGCCGATCACCACCAGCCCGCCGACCAGTGTCATGATCGCGCCGAGCCCCATGTCGGCGCTCTGCTGGGTCATCTGCTCGACGCCCTCGACGTCCCTGACGACCTTGGTCTGGAGGACTCCGGCGCTGACCCGGGCGTGGTAGCCGATGGACAGGTACTGCATCCGGCGGCAGAGCGCCGAGCGCAGCTCCCGGCCCATGCGGCGGATGCTGGAACTCATCAGGCGCGCGTAGAGCAGCGCCAGCGGGAAGTTCAGGACGAGGACGAACACGAGGACGCCGGTGTTGTACCAGAGCTCGGCGATCGGCCGGTGCTCCACGACCACATCGATGATGTTGGCCGTGATCAGCGGCAGCAGCCAGACGGGGATGTGCTTGACGGCGAAGACCAGCACGGCGAGCGCGAGCCTGCGGCGGTCGGGCCGGAAGAGATAGGCGAGGGTACGGAGCGGGTGTTCCCCGGAGTAGTGGTGGTCCAGCGGGCTCGGACGCGGGACGGATTCGGGTTTCTGCATGGAGAGCGGAATCCTCTTCAGGGGTGGGCGGTGACGCGCTCGGCGCATGGAGGCGCGGAGGCGTGAAGACGAGTCTGCTCCCCTCCCCGGCCGATAGGAAGCGCTTTCTAAAGATGTTTCCGACGCTGCCCCGTACCACCCCCGGAGGTGCTCCGCGCGTGCCGCGGCCCGATCGGTGAGAGGCTGGCCCCATGGCCGATCGGGGTGCACCACCACCGGCCGCCACGCCGCCGCCGGACGACTGGCCCGCCCATCCGGACCTGAGCCTCGCTCTGAACCGCATGGGCAGTTTCGACTGGGATCTCGACACCGGATCGCTCCATCTCGACCCCACCGCGCTCGGCCTGTTCGGCCTGCGGCCCGACGCGTACACCGGCGATCCGGCCACCCTCACCGCCCTGATCCCGCCGCACGACGCGGCCCGCCTCAAGGCCCTGGTGGCACGGGCGCTCAAGGAGGGGATCGCCGACTACGGCGCGTACTTCCGGATCCGCGACCGGGACGGCGCACCGCACTGGACCCACACCCAGGCGCACATCCGGTACGACGCCGCGGGCCGGCCGCACCGGATCATCGGCATCGTGCGCGGCGCCCGGCACGAACTGGCCGAGATCGCCGCCAGAAGCGATCTGGACGAGGACCGGCAGCGGCTGACCGGCGTGGTCGCCCGCACCACCGCGCTGCTGGCCTCCGCCGGGACCGTCGACGACGTCCTGGACATCCTGCGGGACGAGGAGGCGCTCGGGCACCTCACGGCCGTGAGCGTGATGCTGGGGGTCGTCGAGGGCGAACGGATCCGGCTGCTCGCCGAGGCCCGCTCGGGCTCCTTCGTCCCCGAGCTGCACTACACCCGGATCGCCGACCCGTACCCGATGAGCGAGGTGGTACGCACCGGACGCCCCCGCTTCATCACCTCCCGTGCCGAGTTCCGCGCCTCCTATCCGCGGCTCTGGCCGCACATCGAACCGCTGTCGGTCTCCTCCGGCGCCTATCTCCCGCTGATCGTCGAGGCCAGGCCCATCGGCGCGCTCGGACTGCTCTACCCCCGGCCCGGCGGCTTCCACGAGGAGGAGCGCAACCTGCTGGTCGCGCTCAGCGGCGGTATCGCGCAGAGCCTCCACCGCACCAGGCTCTACGAGCAGCAGCACGACCTCGCCGAGGACCTCCAGCAGGCGATGCTGCCCCGGCACATCCCGGCCGTCAGCGGCGCGCGGACCGCCGTACGGTACCGCTCGGCGCGGATCGGCCGCAGCGTCGGCGGCGACTGGTACGACGTACTGCCGCTGCCCGGCGGCCGGGTGGGGCTGACGATCGGCGACGTCCAGGGCCATGACACCGACGCGGCGGTGGTGATGGGCCAGCTGCGGATGGCGCTGTGGGCCTACACCGCGGAGGGCCACCCGCCGGACACCGCGCTGGCCCGCGCCTCGGTCCTGCTCGGCCAGTTGGATACCGACCGCTTCGCGACCTGTACGTATGTGGAGGTCGACCTGCGTACCGGGTCGCTGCGCATCGTGCGCGCCGGGCATCTCGACCCGCTGGTGCGGCGCGCCGACGGCAGCTGCGCGTGGCTGCCCACCGCCGGCGGACTGCCGCTCGGGCTCTCCGCCGAGTTCGCCGGGCCCGGCGGGATCAGCTACCCGGTCACCCGGGGGACGCTCGGGCCCGGCGACACGATTCTGCTCTGCACCGACGGCCTGGTGGAGGAGCCGGGCACCGACCTGGGCGACAGCCTGGAGGTGCTCCGCCGGCGTGTCCTCGACGGCCCGGCCGGGCTCCCGGAACTGGCCGACCAGCTCTTCGCGGCCGTTGTGGAGCGCGACGGCGACGACGACCGGGCGCTGCTGCTCCTGCGCAGGAACGGGCCCGGGACCGGCTGAGGCGGGCCGGGCCGCCCGGCGGGTTCCGCCGCCTTCGGCACGCTTCACCGCGTGTTCTCCCCGGCGTTTGCCCGCACCCCTGGTTCATTGCTCTGTGGCGCGGCCACGGTGGCCGCCGGCGTGCCGGGGAGAAGTGGTGGACACAGCGGGAGTCTCGCGGACGATTCCGGACCGCCCGGGCCGGTCCCGCGCGTACGCGGCGCGCACCGCCGTACTGGCCACGGCCCTGACCGCGCTGCTGGCGGGGACGCTCCCGCCGGCCGCCGCGGTCGCCGGCTCCGGGCCCGATCCCCGGCCCCGGAGCGCGGCCGAGGCGCTGCGGCCGGTCGCACCGCCGCCCGCGAGCGCCGGTGCGGGCGCCGGTGCGGGCCTGGGTACGGGCACACCGCGCGCCCGCGAAGCCGCCGGGGACGGCGCGGACGGGACCGACGGGACCGACGGGATCGAGACGGCGCGCTCCTCCCGGCCCGTCGCCCCCGGCGTCCGGCTCGCCTCGTACGACCGGCTCGAAGCCGGCGCGTGGCTGCGCGTGCACACCCTCTCCGTCGATCTCGCGGCCGGCGCGGGCGTCGAGCATCTGTCCTCCGGCCGGGTCTCCGACCGCCGTCCGGTCTCGGAGCTCGCCGCCCGGCACGACCCGGGGCCCGGCCGCCGTACCGTCGCCGCGCTCAACGGTGACTTCTTCGACATCAACGGGACGGGCGCGCCGCAGGGCCCCGCCCTCGCGGCCGGCCGGCTCGTGCAGTCGGCGGGCGCGGGCGCCGAACGGGCCGTCGGCATCGGCCCGGGGAACGCGGGCCGGCTCCTGCGGCTGTACTTCGACGGTACGGTGACGCTCCCCTCGGGGCCGCGCGCGCTCGCCGCGTACAACGCGGCGCGGGTGCCCGCCGACGGGATCGGCGCCTATACGGCCGGCTGGGGAGCCGCCGACCGCGCGCTCACCGTGGACCGGGCGGTCCCGGTCGCCGAAGCGGCCGTACGGGACGGCCGGGTCCGGTCGGTGACGGACCGTCCGGGCACAGGCCCGGTCGTGGCGGGCACCACCGTCCTCGTCGGCAGGGAAGCGGGCGCGCGGGCGCTCGCCGCGCTGCGGCCCGGTGATCCGGTCGCGCTGGAGTACCGGCCGCGCACCGACGGCGGGCCGCTGCCCCGGACCGCCGTCGGCGGCCGTGAGCTGCTCGTGGTGGACGGCGTGGCGCGGCGCCACGAGGGCGCGGGCAACAACACCGCCGCGTCGCGCACCGCCGTCGGCTTCTCCCGCGACGGCTCCGTCATGCGGGTGATCACGGTCGACGGCCGGCAGGCCGACAGCGGCGGCGTCACCCTGACCGAGCTGGGACTGATGATGCGCCGGGCGGGTGCCTACAACGCGCTGAACCTCGACGGCGGTGGCTCCGCCACCCTCGTCGCCCGCGCCCCCGGCAGCGATGTCCTGAGCGTCGCGAACAGCCCGTCCGACGGCGGCGAGCGCCCGGTCCCCAACGGGCTCGCCATCACCGCGCCGGCCGGCAGCGGACGCCTCGCGGGCTTCCGGGTCGAGACCCGTACGCCCCCGGCCGGGGCGCCGACCGCCGATCCCGTGAAGGGCGGCCACCCGGAGCGGGTCTTCCCCGGGCTGACGCGCCGGCTCACCGCCACCGGCCACGACGAGACGTACGGACCGGCGGCCGGCCGTCCGCGCTGGCGCGCCGTACGGCCCTCGGTGGGCCGTGTCGACGCCGCCGGGGTGTTCACCGCCCGGGCCGGCGGCACCACGGAGGTACGCGCCGAACAGGGGCGGGCCGGCGGCAGGACGGAGCTGACGGTGCTCGACCCGCTCGCCCGGCTCCTGCCGACCACCGAGCGCGTCGCCCTCGCCGACACGGCGGCGACCGGCACCTTCGGCCTCGTCGGTCTCGACGCGCACGGTGCCAGTGCCCCGGTCGAACCCGCCGACGCACGGCTCGACTACGACCCCGCGCGGTTCTCCGTCACCGACGACGGACACGGCTCCTTCACCGTGCGGGCCCCTGCCGGCGGCGCCGGCCGGATCACGGCGACGGTGGCCGGGGTCACGGCCGTCCTCGCCGTCACCGTCGGACTCGACGAGCGGCCGGTGGCCGGCTTCGACGACGCGGCGTCCTGGACGTTCGGCCAGGCGCGCGCGGGCGGCTCGCTCGCGGCGACCCCGGACGGGCACACCGGCACCGGGCTCACCCTCACGTACGACTTCACCCGGTCCACCGCCAACCGCGCCGCCTACGCCAACCCGCCGCGGCCGGTTCCGGTGCCGGGGCGACCGCAGTCCTTCACGCTCTGGATCAAGGGCGACGGCCGGGGCGCCTGGCCCACCCTGCACCTCAAGGACGCGGCCGGCTCCGACCAGTTGCTGCGCGGCCCGTACCTCACCTGGACCGGCTGGCGGCGCGTGACGTTCGCCGTACCTCCGGGGGCCGCCGCGCCGCTGAGCGTCGAGCGCTTCTATCTCGCCGAGACCGCGGCCGACCGGCAGTACACCGGCGCGATCACCGTGGACGAGCTGACGGCTCAGGTGCCGCCCGCCGTGGAACTGCCGGAACCGGCGCGCCCGGCCGATCCGCTGATCACCACGGCGGCCCGGGTGGCGGGCCGGGACTGGCGTTTCGCGGTGATGTCCGACGCGCAGTTCGTCGCCCGGGACCCGGACAGCGCGATCGTGGCGCGGGCCCGCCGCACCCTGCGCGAGATCAGGGCCGTGAAGCCGGACTTCCTGATCGTCAACGGCGATCTCGTGGACGAGGGCGCGCCCGAGGACCTCGAACTCGCCCACGCCCTGCTGACGCGGGAGTTGGGCGACGCGCTGCCCTGGTACTACGTACCGGGCAACCACGAGGTGATGGGCGGCTCCATCGACCGGTTCGTGGCGCGGTTCGGGCCCGCCCAGCGGGTCGTCGACCACCGCGGCACCCGGCTCCTGACGCTCGACACCTCCCGGCTGACCCTGCGCGGCGGCGGCCTCGCCCAGATCAGGGCGGTACGGGACCAGCTCGACGCGGCGGCCGGGGACGACCGGGTGGGCTCGGTCCTCGTCGTCACGCACGTACCGCCGCGCGATCCGACCGGGCAGCGGGCCAGCGAGCTGGCCGACCGCAAGGAGGCGGCCCTGCTGGAACGGTGGCTCGCGGACTTCCGCCGGACGACGGGCAAGGGCGCCGCCTTCATCGGCGGCCACGCCGGAGTGTTCGACGCCTCGCGGGTGGACGGGGTGCCGTATCTGGTCAACGGCAACACGGGGAAGGCCCCGGCAGGACCGGCCGACCGCGGCGGCTTCACGGGCTGGTCACTGGTCGGAGTGGACCGGGTGACGCGCGCGCGGTGGACGGACGCGCGGCTGCGGCCGTGGCGCGGCGGGCCCGACTGGCTCTCCGTACAGACGCGTGCGCACACGGACGGGCTGACCCTGACGGCGCCGGCGGCCCTGGCGGCAGGCCGGAGCGCGCGCGTCACGGCGACGGTCACGCAGGGGACGGGCGCGCGGGCGCGGGCGGTGCCGGCCGCCTTCCCGCTCAGCGCCGACTGGACCGGCTCGCGCTCCCTGCGCATCGGCTCCCGGAGCGGTGCCCGCCCCCACCACACGGCGGTCTTCGACCCGGCCACCGGCACCATCACCGCCCTGCGCCCCGGCCGTGTCACGCTGTCGGTGACGGTCGGCGGGGTGACCCGGCGGGCGGAGATCCGGATCGCGGCGACTTCGGAACGCACCGCCCCGGGCCCGCCCGCGACTTTGGTAGGCATGCTCGCTGCCGATGGCCAATGGCCTTCCCCGGTACGCCGTTTCTAGCCTTCACGGGTGAAGACCTTCCTCGGATTCCTGTCCTTTCTTCTGCTCTCCCAAGGAGTGGGTGGCGTGCTGTACGAGTTGACCGGCGGCTGGTTCAGACTCTGGTCGGTGGTGTTTAGGAACGGCCTCTTCGACGGGTACGAGCTCGCCGTGAGCGCCGTCCTGATCGTGGCGGGCGTCGCGGTGGGCGCGGCGGCCTCGGCCCGCCGGTGGGGCGTGTAGCCGGGGTGCGGCCGTCACCGTTTGCCCTGGAGCGCGCTCCAGGGTGGAGGGTGGAGTCATGACTTCAGTGGTTCCCCGGCGGGTGCCGGATCCGGAGATTCCGCCGGGCGGTCTGACGATCGGCGAGGCCGCCGCCCGCTGCGGCCTCAGCATCGACACACTGCGCTACTACGAGCGCGAGGGTCTGACGGCCGAGCCCGCCGATCGCGCGGCCTCCGGGCAGCGGCGGTACTTCGCGCGGGATCTGAACTGGCTGGACGGCATCGTGATGCTCCGCGGCACCGGCATGCCGATCCGCGACATCCGCGCGTACACCGAGATCTGCCGCCGGGAGAACAACGAGGCCGAGCGGCTCGCGGTGCTGGAGCAGCACCGCGAGCGCGTGCTCGAACAGCTCAACGAGACCCGGAGTCATCTGAAGGCCATCGAGCGCAAGATCAGTTTTTACCGCGAACGGAAGGGCGTCTCCTCCTCATGAAAACCGTGACACTCGGATCGCAGGGTCTCACCGTCTCCGCCGAGGGACTGGGTGCGATGGGCATGAGCGTCTGGTACGGCCCGCGCGACGAGCGCGAGGCCGTGGCCACGCTCAACCGGGCCGTGGACATCGGCGTCACGTTCATCGACACGGCCGAGGCGTACGGCCCGTTCGAGAACGAGAAGCTGATCGGCCGCGCGCTCGGCACACGGCGTGACGAGATCACCCTCGCCACGAAGTTCGCCACCGAGTTCGACGACGACGGCACGCCCCACGGGCCCAACGGCAGCGCCGCGTACGCGCACCGCTCCGTGGACCGCTCCCTGCGCCACCTCGGTACGGATGTCATCGACCTCTACTATCTGCACCGCGTCGACCCGAAGGTGCCGGTCGAGGAGAGCGTCGGCGCCATGAGCGAGATGGTCCGGGCCGGGAAGGTGCGCTACATCGGGCTCTCGGAGGCCACCCCCGACCAGATCCGCCGGGCGCACGCCGTCCATCCGCTGACGGCGCTCCAGTCGGAGTACTCCCTGTTCAGCCGGGACGTCGAGCACAACACGGTGCTGGCGACGGTGCGGGAGCTGGGCATCGGGTTCGTGGCGTTCTCCCCGCTGGGCCGGGGCTTCCTCTCCGGGAAGATCACCCGCCGCGACGACCTCGCCCCGGACGACGCCCGCCGCGGACTGCCCCGGTTCACCGAGGAGAACATCGCGGCGAACCTGGCGGTCGTCCACAAGGTCACCGAACTGGCCGCGGCCAAGGGCATCACCCCCACCCAGCTCACGCTGGCCTGGCTGCTGGCCCAGGACGTCGTCCCCATCCCCGGCACCAAGCGGCGCACCTACCTCGAACACAACGCCGAGGCCGCGGACATCCACCTCAGCGCCGAGGACCTGGCGGCGATCGACGCGGCGGCGCCGCACGGCATCGCGGCGGGTGCCCGGGAGCGCCCGTCACACAACTGACAGAGAGCCGTCACACACCACAGGAATGCGTGGCGGGCCGCCGCTGGTTTTCACGGGCATGACCGTAGGAGTAGCACTCAACGCGGCAGACGCCGACAACCAGATCGATGCCACCGTGCGGCTCGCCCGCGAGGCCGCCGCCGCGGGGCTGCGGTCCGCCTGGTTCGGGCAGACCTTCGGCGCCGACTCGCCGCAGCTCGCGGCGATCGTGGGGCGGGAGGTGCCCGGCCTGCACGTGGGCACGTCCGCGATCCCCGTCTTCGGCCGCCACCCGCTGCTGATCTCCAGCCAGGCCCAGACCGCCCAGGCGGCCACGCACGGCCGCTACCACCTCGGGCTGGCGCTCGGAACCAAGCGACTGACCGAGACGGGTTTCGGGATCCCCTTCGAGCGGCCCATCGCCCGCCTGCGTGAATTCCTCACCGCTCTGCGTCAGTTGACCGAGACCGGTACCGCGGACTTCCACGGCGAGCTGCTCACCGCGCGTCCCCCGATGTCCGCGCGCGTGTCCGGCGCCGAGGCCGGTGTGCCGCTGCTCGTGGCCGCGATGGGGCCGCAGGCGCTGCGTGCCAGTGGCGAGCTGGCGGACGGGATCCTGCCCTATCTGGCCGGGCCGCGCGCCCTGGAGGAACACATCGTCCCGGCCGTCACCGCGGCGGCGCGGGCCGCGGGCCGACCCGCGCCGCGGATCGTCGCGCTGGTGTACGGCGTGGTCACCGACGACGTCGACCGGGTACGCGAGAAGGCCGCCCAACAGCTCGCGTTCTACGAGCAGTTCCCGTCCTACGCGCGGGTCATCGGACTCTCCGGCGGCCTGCGGGCCGTCGATGTGGCCGTGATCGGTGACGAGGAGCGGGTTGCCGCCGAGGTACGGCGTTACCGGGACGCCGGTGCGACGGAGGTGGTGTTCTCGGGGACGGAGATCGCCGGGGACGCCGACCGGCGCCGTACCTGGGAGCTGCTCGGGGATCTGGCGGGCTGACGCCGACGCGCGGGCTCACGCCCGGGCCGCGCCGAATGCCTCCGCGTGGTCCCGTGCCCACGCGCGGTACGGGGTCGCCGGGCGGCCCAGAAGGCGCGGCAGGTCCGGTTCCACGCCCGCCTTGACTCCCGAGCCCTGCCGGAGGGCGCTCTCCAGCAGGGCGTCCGCCACCGGCGCCGGGAAGCGCGCCAGCAGGTCGCGGTGGGCACGGTCGCGGTCCAGGCGCTCCAGGCGCAGGGGGCGTGCCAGGACGTCGGAGAGGACGGCGAGCTGATCGGCGGCGCTGAGGGCCGCCGGGCCGGTGAGGGCGTGCGCGCGGCCCGGGGCGCCGGGGACGGGGCCGGTGAGGGCCAGCGCCGCGGCATCCGCGATGTCGCGCGGGTCGACGGTCGCGTTGGCCGAGACCCCGTCGACAACGCGCACCACCCCCTCCGCGCGGATCGACCCCGCCCAGCCCAGCGTGTTGGACATGAAGGACCGCGGACGCAGGAAGGTCCGGCCGAGGCCCGACGCCCGCAGCACCTCCTCGCAGGACCGCTGCCAGCGGGTGATCAGGTCGGTCGCGTCCGGCTCTGTCACCGCCCGCGCGGACAGTTTCACCACATGGCGTACGCCCCGGGCGCGCGCCGCGGCGACGAACCGCTCGTCATGGTCGGGGGCGAGCGGATCGGCCGTCACCAGCAGCGCGGCACTGACGCCGGTCAGCGCGGCCGCCAGACTCGTGGCGTCGGCGAAGTCACCGCCCACCACCTCGGTCCCGGGACCCGCGAGCGCCGCGATACGGCGCGGATCGCGGGCGAGGAGCCGGACCGGCTCGCCGGTGCGCAGCCGCCTCGCCACCAGCCCTCCGACGGTGCCCGTGACACCGGTCAGCAGGATCATCGCTCACGTCCTCCCACGTACTCCCACGTACTGCCCCGTCGCACCACCGTGCGCCGCGGTCCCGTCCGGCACCCCCTGAACGGACGATACGGACCGGACCTTCCCCTACGTTCCGTAGTCGCACCGGGCGGCCCTGACGGTCCCTCGGCTGCCGTGCCCGGGCCGCGCGCCGCCCGCCGGAGGGCCGGCCGGGGAGCCCGTACCCCCCTCTTCCGGCGGACCGTCCCGGGTTGCGGGGTGGTGGGCCATCCGTGAGTGTGGGCCGCAGTTCACAGTGAACACCAATGAAGGAGAGCGTGTCGTGGCGACTCTGTGTAAACCCGCGGTCTCGGTTCCCGAACATGTGATCACCATGGAGGACACACTCGCTCTCGCCCGCTCGCTCCACGCCGACCACCCGCAACTGCCGCTCGCGCTGCGGCTGATCGAGAACACCGGCGTGACCAAGCGCCATATCGTCCAGCCCATCGAGGAGACGCTCAGACACCCCGGCTTCGAGGACCGGAACGTGCTCTACGAGGCCGAGGCGAAAGCCCGTGTGCCCGAGGTCGTCCGGCGCGCCCTGGACCACGCCGAGCTGCGTCCCGCGGACATCGACATGATCGTGTACGTCTCGTGCACCGGGTTCATGATGCCGTCCCTGACGGCCTGGATGATCAACACGATGGGGTTCCCCGGCCACACACGGCAGCTGCCGATCGCCCAGCTCGGCTGCGCGGCGGGCGGCGCGGCCATCAACCGGGCGCACGACTTCTGCCGGGCGTACCCCGGATCGAACGTCCTCATCGTGGCGTGCGAGTTCTGCTCGCTCTGCTACCAGCCCACCGACCTCGGTGTCGGCTCGCTGCTCTCCAACGGGCTCTTCGGCGACGCGGTCGCCGCCGCCGTCGTCCGGGGCGAGGGCGGCACCGGCATCACGATGGAGCGCAACGGCTCCCACCTCGTGCCCGACACCACGGACTGGATCGCCTACAGCGTCCGCGCCACCGGCTTCCACTTCCTGCTGGACAAGCGCGTCCCCACCACCATGGAACCGCTGGCGCCCGCCCTGCGCACCATGGCCGACCAGCACGGCTGGGACGCCACCGGGCTCGACTTCTACATCATCCACGCCGGCGGCCCCCGTATCCTCGACGACCTCAGCCACTTCCTCGAAGTGCCGCCCGAGGCATTCCGGTTCAGCCGCGGCACCCTCACCGAGTACGGCAACATCGCCAGCGCGGTCGTCCTGGACGCGGTGCGCAGGCTCTTCGACGAGGGCGCCGTGGGCGACGGCGCGCGCGGCATCGTCGCCGGCTTCGGCCCCGGGATCACCGCCGAGATGGCGCTGGGGCGGTGGACCTCCTCCGGGGGCACCGTCAGCGCCGCCGCACGGGACCGGCAGATCCTGGCCGGCGCGGGCCGCAGCCCGGAACGGGTGAGCTGAGCCGGGTGCGTGGAGTGCGCGGTGCGTGTGGCGTGTGCGGGGCGCGCGGGCCCGCCGGACCGGGCCCGGTCCGACGCCCGCCGCAACACACTCCGGCGGGTCCTTCGCGGCCGGTCCGGTCGGGGCGATCATGAGCGCGCGCCGACCGGGCACCGGCCGGCCGCCACCCACTCACCGTCCAGGAGACCGCATGACCCAGCTGGCGCGGCCCGAGGGGCTCATCGTCCCCCCGGGCGGGGGCAACACCATCCGTACACCGGCCCAGCAGGTGACCTTCAAGGTCACCGGGGAGCACTCCCGGGTCTCCTCCAGCTTCGAGGTGATCGTGCCGCCGGGCTTCGACGTCGGTGCCCACCGGCACGTCCGCAGCGAGGAGCTGTTCTACGTCCTCGACGGTGAACTGGACGTGCTGGCCTTCGAACCGAGGGTACGGACCGACGACTGGCGCCACTGGGAGTCGGAGTCCGGCCTGACAGCGGTACGGGCCACCCCGGGCACCGTCATCGTCGTACCGCCGGGCTGCCCGCACGCGTTCGCCAACCGGACAGGACAGCCCGTGAAGATGTTCTTCCAGGCGTCCCCGCCGTCCGACCACGAGCGGTACTTCGAGGAGCTGCTCGACATCCTCAAGGACGGTGGTTCCCCCGACCCGGAGGCGATCGCCGGTCTCCGGGTGCGCTACGACATCGAGCAGCTCACCCCGCTGCGCCACGAACCCTGAAGGGACTGCCCGACGGTGGACACCGGACATCCGCCCCGGCGGACGGCGCCGGTCGTCGCCGCCGTCGTGCTCGTCATGGCCGCGCTGACGGCCGGCTGGCAGCTGATCGGCCGGGCCCTGAACGACCGTCAGCCGCTGCCGCGCGGCGCCGTGCTGGAGCTGGGGCCCGATCCGGCCCTGCTGCGGGTGGCGGGTGACGGCTGGTCGCTGAGCAGGTCGCGGAGCGACGCCGGCTCCACGTACGCGCTGACCCGCGCCGGGGTCGACGTGGTCGCCGCGTATGTCGGTCTCACCGAGGCCGCCGGGGCCGGGGAGCTGTGGGCGGGGCTGCGCCGGGTCCAGTCGGTCGCGGACGGCGACAGCCGGCTGGGCGCGCCGCGGGCGCTCACCGCCCGCTCGGGCGCCCGGGGCAGGACCGGGGCGCTGACCAGGGACGGCCGTACGGGCACGGCCACGCTCTGGCTGCCGCCCGGCGGCGGATACGCCGTGGAGATCACCGTCCTGGCGCGGCCGGACGCCGGGGCCGGCGCGGTCGCGGCCGCCACGGCGCTGGCGCACAGCGTGTCGTTCCCCGGGCAGCGGCCGTGAGGGCCGGCGCCGTGCCGCCGGGGCCCTCGGCGTACGGGACGGTGCGCGGCTCGCTGCGCCGGTGGCCGGTCGGCTGGCTCTGCGCCGTACTGTGCCTGCTCGGCGCGGCCCTGGTCGTCTTCGAGTTCTCGGCCGTCATCCGGGTCTTCCCCGACCTCGCGCTGCTGGCCTTCGCCCTGCTGCTGCTCACGGTCGTGGTGGGCAAGGCCGCTCTGGCGCGCGTACGGCCGTTCCGCGATCCGCCGCGCGGCTGGGCGTGGAGCGGCGTCGCGTGGGGAGCCAGTGCGGCGACCGCGTGCGCCCTCGTCGCCAACGACGGGCTCCAGTCCATCTGGGACAGGGCCGCCGGAGTCGGCTTCGGCTCGCGCTGGGGAGCGGCGCTCACCGCGCCGCTGAACGAGGAACTGCTCAAGTTCTCCGGCGTCGTCCTGATCGCAGTCGTCGCCCGCCGGCTGGTCCGCGGCCCGCTGGACGGGTTCTTCCTCGGCGCGTTCACCGGACTCGGCTTCCAGGTGGTGGAGAACTGGACGTACGCGATGAACGCGATCCTGGCCGGCGGCGGGGTGAACGGCGTCACCGAGGTCACCCAGTCCTTCACCACCCGGGTCCTGCTGACCGGTCTCGGCTCGCACTGGGCGATGAGCGCCGTCGCCGGGACCGGCGCCGGTGTGCTGTTCGCGCACAGCGACCGGCCGGTGCGCCGGCGGCTCGCGCCGGCCGCCGCCTGTGTGCTGACCGCCATGGGCATGCACGCGCTCTTCGACGCGCCCGTGCTGGACTCCGCCGCCGGCCTCGGGATCAAGGTCGCCGTCAACTTCCTTGTCGCTGTGGGCTTTTACACGGTCCTGCGCCACCGGGCCCGCCGCCGCGCCCGCGCCTTCCTGATGTCGGAGCGCACCCCGCTCAGCGCCGACCTGCTCACGCGCCGCTCCCGCCGCCGCGCGCTGGAACGGGTGGCGCCCGTCCGCCGCCCCGCCGCGGCGGCGCGCGCCACGTCCTATCTCGACCTCGTCGAGGAGCGGGCCGCCCTCGACGAGGCCGCCCCCGGCCAGGCATCAGACATGAACATCATTACCAAATGATCGTCGCACCCGAATGCCGTACACCACGGTGACGCGGTCGGCGGTCCGTCGTTACGGAGGCGAATTCAGGCCAACAGCGCCCGGAGCGACCGGGTGTCACCGCCTGCCGAGCACGACCGGAGAGTGCCATGACGACAACCGCGCACGCCCCCCATCCGAACCACGCGCACGAGCACGGCGCGGGCTGCGGCCATGTGGCCGTCCCGCACGACGATCACGTCGACTACGTGCACGACGGGCATCTGCACCAGGTCCACGAGGACCACGTCGACGAGTGCGAGCCGGGCGGCCACGCCCCGCACGGCGGCCACGACCACCGGCACGGCGCGGGCTGCGGTCATGTGGCGGTGCCGCACGGCGACCACGTGGACTACGTACACGACGGACACCGGCACGCCGAGCACGAGGGCCACTGGGACGACCACTGACGCACTGACGGCTGACGCGGTGCCCACTGCCCGCTGACCGCGACGCCAACGGCCCCGGCCGCTCCCTGACGGAGGAGCGGCCGGGGCCGGGTCGTACGGTGCGGCCGGGAGCCCGCTCTCAGCCCACCGGGGTGGTCCTGACGGGGAGGCCCTCCTCTGCCGCCTTTTCCGCCGCTTCCTCGGCGAGCCGCTCCATGCCGCTCGTCGTCTTGAGGGGCTTCTCCTTGAGGAAGACCACCGCGATCACCGTGAGCGCCGCGATCGGCGCGGCGACCAGGAAGAGCTCCGCCGTGGCCACGCCGTAGGCGTGCTCCACGATGTCCCGCATTGCCGGGGGAAGCTGCGACATGTCGGGCACGGCGTGCCCGCCGGAGCCGCCGGAGGCCCCGCCGCCCGCGTCACCGAGGCTCTTGCTCATCTCGGCGGAGACCCGGTTGGCCAGGATCGCGCCGAGCACGCTCGTCCCGATCGTGCCGCCCATGCTGCGGAAGAACGTCAGGACGGAGGTGGCGGCGCCCAGTTCCGCGGCCGGGACGTCGTTCTGCGCCACGAGGACCAGGTTCTGCATCAGCAGGCCGACACCGATACCGAGGATGGTCATGTAGACGCTGAGCAGGATGAAGCTCGTACCGGCGTCGATCGTGGCCAGCATGCCCAGCCCCGCCGTCATGGTGACGGCGCCGACGATCAGGTAGATCTTCCACCTGCCGGTGGAGCTGATGAGCTGTCCGGCGACGGTCGAGGAGACCAGCAGCCCGAGGATCAGCGGCAGCCCCATCAGACCGGCGACGGTGGGGGACTTGCCGAGCGAGATCTGGAAGTACTGCGAGAGGAAGACGGTGCCGCCGAACATGGCCAGTCCGACCAGCAGGCTCGCGACGGTGGTGAGGCTGACCGTCCGGTTGCGGAAGATGTCCAGCGGTATGACCGGCTCGGGGACATGGGCCTCGACGTAGACCGCGGCCCCCAGCAGGGCGACTCCCGTGAACGTCAGGGCGAACGTCTGCCAGGAGAGCCAGTCGAAGTTGTTGCCCGCCAGCGAGGTCCAGATGAGCAGCGCGCTGACGCCCGCGACGATCAGGAACGCGCCCAGGTAGTCGATCTTCACCTCACGGCGGACCATGGGCAGCCGCAGCGTGCGCTGGATCAGCAGGATCGCGGCCAGCGCGAACGGTACGCCGATGAAGAAGCACCAGCGCCAGCCCAGCCACGAGGTGTCCACCATGACCCCGCCGATCAGCGGTCCGGAGACCGTACCGACGGCGATGACGGCGCCGAAGATCCCGGCGTACTTGCCCAGCCTGCGGGGCGGGACGATGGCCGCCATGACGATCTGCGCGAGGGCGGTCAGCCCTCCGGCGCCGATTCCCTGGACGACCCGGCTGAAGATCAGCAGCCCCACCCCCTGCGAGAAGCCCGCGAGGAGGGAGCCCACGATGAACAGGGCCAGCGAGAGCTGGAGCAGCAGCTTCTTGTCGTAGAGGTCGGAGAGCTTCCCCCACAGGGGCACGCTCGCCGTCATGGCGAGCAGCTCGGAGGTGACCACCCAGGTGAACGCGGACTGGCTGCCGTTGAGGTCGGCGATGATCCGGGGCAGGGCGTTGGCCACCACGGTGCCGGCCAGGATGGCGACGAACATCCCCGCCATCAGCCCGGACATCGCCTGGAGTATCTGGCGGTTGGTCATGGAGGTCGGCGCCTGTTCGGGCGCCTCGGCTGAACTCACGTGTCCTTCTTCTTTCAAACGGGGAAGTGGAGGGTCGCTGCGGATTCAGCCGCCGGTGGGCGGTTCCGCGAGCCCGGCGGCCAACTGGTCGAAGACGCGCCGGAAGATGTCGGAGAACGTGATGGGCCGTCCCTGCGCGAACGAGTGCTCGACGGCGACCCGTACGGCGGTGGTGGCGACGGCGGCGAGCAGCCTCGGGTAGAGACCGAGGTCGGAGGTGCCGATCGGACGGCACGGGCCGGGCTCGCCGGCGTCGGCCGGTGCCCCGGCGCGCTCCGCCGTGCGGGCGACGCGCGCCGGATCCGCGCAGAGCCGGTCGGCGATCGCCTCGGCGAGCAGGACCTCCTCGGCGATGTGCAGTCCCAGACCGCGGACCATCAGATGCGGGGAGCGCTGGAGCACCTTGGCCCGCAGACCCCAGATCTCCTGCCGCCCCTCCACGTCCCTGAGTTCGACGGCCAGGGCGTCGCGGACGACGGCGAGGGCGGGTGGCCCGGCGGGCGTCTCGCGCACCGCGCGCCGGATCCGCTCCCCGGCCTCCGGGTCGAGCATGACGAACGCGTCGTCGTGGCACTCGAAGTAGTTGAAGAACGTACGCGGCGAGACACCGGCCGCCTCGCTGATCGCCTCGACGGTGACGTTCTCGGCGCCGTGCTCGGCGGCCAGCCGCACCGCGGCCTCCGCCAGGGCCGCCCGGGTGGCCCGCTTCTTGCGCTCCCGGAGCCCCGGGGCAGTGCCGTCACTGTTCACGTATTGCAGAGTATGCAAAAATGCAGCATCCGCAAAATTATTTTCCGGTCGGTCGGTCGTAGCATGATCCGTATGGAGCAGCGTGTACTGAGCAGGACAGGGCGAGCGGTCTCCGCCGTCGGACTGGGAACGTGGCAGCTGGGCGCGGACTGGGGCGCGGTCGCCGAACCGGACGCGTTCGCCGTCCTGGACGCGGCGGTCGAGTCGGGCGTCACGTTCTTCGACACGGCCGACGTGTACGGAGACGGCCGCAGTGAGCGGCTGATCGGCCGTTATCTGAAGGACCGGCCGGACGCCGGGGTGTACGTCGCGACGAAGATGGGCCGGCGCGCCGAGCAGATCCCCGAGAACTACGTACTGGACAACTTCCGCGCCTGGAACGACTGTTCCCGGGCCAACCTCGGGGTGGACACCCTCGACCTCGTACAGCTGCACTGCCCGCCCTCGTCCGTCTACTCCTCCGACGAGGTCTTCGACGCGCTCGACACCCTGGTGGCGGAGGCACGGATCGCGGCCTACGCGGTGAGTGTCGAGACCTGCGCAGAGGCGCTGACGGCGATCGCGCGGCCGGGGGTCGCGAGCGTGCAGATCATCCTCAACCCGTTCCGGACGAAGCCGCTCGAAGAGGTGCTGCCGGCGGCCCGGGCCGCCGGGGTCGGCATCATCGCGAGGGTTCCGCTCGCCTCCGGCCTGCTCTCCGGGAAGTACACCGGGGAGACCGTCTTCGCCGCGGACGACCACCGCACGTACAACCGTCTCGGCGAGGCGTTCGACCGGGGCGAGACGTTCTCGGGCGTCGACTACGCGACGGGGCTCGCGGCCGCCGCCGAGTTCGCCGGGCTGGTGGCCGACGGCGCCACGCCGGCGCAGACCGCGCTGCGCTGGATCATCCAGCAGCCGGGTGTCAGCAGCGTCATCCCCGGCGCGCGCTCCGTCGGCCAGGTCCGCGCCAACAGCGCCGCCGCCGGACTGCCGCCGCTCACCGCGCCGGTCCTGGACGCCGTACAGGAGCTGTACGACCGGCGGCTGCGGGCCTCGGTGCACCCGCACTGGTAGGCGGAGAACCGGCGGAGGAGCGGCGAACGGGTGACGGGGAGCCGTTCGCGCTCCGATCGAGCGGCGCGAACGCAAGAGTTGGTCGTTTCTGTGGCTGTATCGCGTCGCGCCATGTAGCGTCTTGATCAGCTGTCGTGGTTCCGAAGTACCGCTCGCCCGTGACGTGCCGTTGCGGGCGTTTGTGCTGTTCAGCGTCTCTGCGGACCAGGGCGATCACCTCCGGTTCCCCGCACCGTGCGGGGAGCCTCAGCGTCCCTCGAAACGGAGACTCAACATGGCCAGCGGAACAGTGAAGTGGTTCAACTCGGAAAAGGGCTTCGGCTTCATCGCCCAGGACGGTGGCGGTCCGGACGTGTTCGCGCACTACTCGAACATCGCCACCCAGGGCTACCGTGAGCTGACGGAGGGCCAGCAGGTCAACTTCGACGTCACGCAGGGCCAGAAGGGCCCGCAGGCGGAGAACATCACCCCCGCCTGACCGTCCCGTACGGTGTGGCGCGCAGGGCGCCGGTCCGGTGGATCTCCCCGGGCCGGCGCCCTGTCGCGTGCGGTACGGCGGCGAGCGCTGTGATCAGGCCGCGTTCTGCCGCGCGCGCGGCGCGGGGTGCGGCGCGCTCTCGGGGAGGGCGAGGTTCCAGCCCGTGATCACCGGACGGTCGTGCTCGGTGCCGAGCCGGGACAGCGTGCCGGTGGCGAGCAGGAACAGCGCGCCGGCGGCCGGTGCCAGCCCGAGGTAGCGGGCGGTGAGCACCCGCAGGAAGTGGCCGTGCGAGACGAGGGCGACATCGTCGTCCGCGGAACGCAGCGCCTCCAGCGCCTCGTCGAGTACGCCGTCGGCGCGCCGGCCGACCTCCTCGGGGCTCTCGCCGGGCTGCTCGGCGGGGCCGGGGGCGACTCCGTCGGTCCACAGGTCCCAGCCGGGGCGCGTGCGGTGGATCTCGGCGGTCGTGACGCCCTCGTAGGCACCGTAGTTCCACTCGTGCAGCCCGGGAGTGATCCGTGGCCCGTCGAGACCGGCCAGCTCGGCGGTGCGCCGGGCCCGGGCCAGCGGGCTGACCAGTGTGAGACCGATACGGCGCTCCGCCAGCAGCGGCGCCAGCGCGCGTGCCTGTCCCTCGCCCTGCCCGGTCAGCGGCAGATCGGTGTAGCTGGTGTGCCGGCCTGACCGGGACCAGGTGGTCTCCCCGTGCCGTATCAAGATCAACTCACCCATGGGGGCCGCTCGCTTTCCGGTGCGCGGGGCTCCCTGGCCGGGGCCCGTCCACCCCAGTCTCCACTGTCGCGGTGACCGGCGGCGCGGGGAATGCCGCTGGTGGCCGCCGTGTTATACGGGTGTACCTACCTGATGGAAACGACCTCCATCGTAAGGAGGGAGAGAACTGTGAAGCCTCGTATCCACCCCGTCTCCCGTCCGGTCGTCTACCGCGACCGTGCGGCGGGCACCGCTTTCCTGACGCGCTCGACCGCGGATTCCTCGCGGCGAGTGGAGTGGGAGGACGGGAACACGTACCCGGTCATCGATGTGGAGATCTCTTCCGCGAGTCACCCCTTCTACACCGGCAAGGGACGCGTGGTGGACACCGCGGGGCGGGTGGAGCGGTTCGAGCGGCGTTACGGGAAGCACGACAGCTGACCCCGTAGGTCCGCCGGACGCCCGGCCCGGACCCGCAGCAAGAAGATGTACGTGAAAGACAGAGCCGGACAGAGGCCCAAAGAGGGTTTCTGTCCGGCTCTCCGCGTGCGGCGGGCGCCCGGCTCCGGTCAGGCCGGAGTGCCGCCGGGGCCCGATTCCACGGTCCTGACCAGCGGCGCCGGCTCGGGGACCCGCGCCGCCGCGTCGAGGGCCTCGCGCAGCGCCGTGTCGTTGGTCGGCCGCGCTCGCGCGAGCAGCTCCCGGCCCGCCTCGCTGACCTCGGTGCAGATCCCCCGCCGGTCGGTCGGGCACAGGTAACGGGCGAGCAGGCCGCGGTCCTCCGGTCGGGTGACAGTCGGGTCCGGTGGGCGCGGTGTCCGTGGCGGTCATGACCGCCACCCCGGAAGGTGCCGTCACCGCCCCGGCGGCGGCCGTCCGCGCGAGCGCCGACGTCCCGGCCCGCGCCGGGTGATCTGTCCGGGCCCTGCCGGAGGTGTCAGGCTTCGGAGGACCGGTCCCGTCGACAGCAAGGAGAACACCGCGTGTTCCCTCTCCTCCCGGCCCTCGCCGCACGCTCGCAGCGCCCCGCCCTGCGGTTCGGCGACCGTACCCTCAGCCACGCCGAACTGGCCGACGCGGCCCGGTCCGTGGCCGGCGGGCTCAGCGGCGCCGGCCGGGTCGCGGTCTGGGCCACGCCCACGCTCGGCACGGCGGTGGGCGTGGTGGCCGCGCTGCTCGCCGGGGTCCCCGTCGTCCCCGTCAACCCCGGGAGCGGCGAGCGGGAGCTGGCACACATCGTCGGGGACAGCGCACCCACCCATGTCGTCGCCGACCCGGACGTCAAGCTCCCGCCCGCTCTGGCGGCACTGGTACGGGTGGATCCCGGCGCGGCGGCCACCGGCACGGCGCCGGTGCGGCCCCTCGCCGAACCCTCCCCGGAATCACCCGCGTTGATCGTCTACACCTCCGGCACCACAGGACCGCCCAAGGGGGTCGTGCTGCCGCGCAGGGCCGTCGCCGCCACACTGGACGCGCTGGAGGACGCCTGGCAGTGGACGGCCGACGACGTGCTCGTCCACGCGCTGCCCCTCTTCCACGTGCACGGCCTGATCCTCGGCATTCTGGGACCGCTGCGCCGGGGCGGCGCCGTACGCCACCTGGGACGGTTCGACGCCGAGGGCGTCACCCGTGAACTCCTCTCGGGCGCCACCATGTTCTTCGGCGTACCGACGATGTACCACCGCCTCGCCGAGGCGCTCGACACGGACCCCGCGCTCGCCGGGGCGCTGGCCGGGGCGCGGCTGCTGGTGTCGGGCTCCGCCGCGCTGCCGCTGACCGACCACCGCAGGATCGCCGCGGCGACCGGCCGCCGTGTCATCGAGCGGTACGGGATGACCGAGACCCTGATGAACACCAGCGTCCGCGCCGACTGCGAGACGCGCGCCGGGACCGTCGGAGTACCGCTGCCCGGGGTGGAACTGCGGCTGGTCGACGAGGCGGGCGAGGCGATCGGGACGTACGACGGGGAGAGCGTCGGGGAGATCCAGGTGCGCGGGCCGAACCTGTTCACGGAGTATCTGAACCGGCCCGACGCGACCGCCGACGCCTTCACCGACGGCTGGTTCCGCACGGGTGACATGGCGATCCGCGACCCCGACGGCCAGGTCCGTATCGTCGGCCGCAAGGCCACCGACCTGATCAAGAGCGGCGGCTACAAGATCGGCGCGGGCGAGATCGAGAACGTCCTGCTGGAGCACCCCGGCGTACGCGAGGCCGCGGTGACCGGTGAGCCCGACGCCGACCTCGGCGAGCGGATCGTCGCCTGGATCGTCCCGGCGCGCGGCGAAGTCCCGCCGTCCGTAGAGGAGTTGGCCGACCATGTGGCGGCGCAGCTCGCCGCGTACAAGAGGCCCCGTGCTGTGCGCTATCTGGATGCCCTGCCCCGCAACGACATGGGCAAGATCATGAAGCGGGCCCTGCGCGAAAATACCGGCGCCGGCGCGGATTTCTCATAGCCCTCTCACCGGCTTTTCAGACTGTATGCCTAAGGTGTGCGTCGTGACGAACTCGACTCCGCCCGGCTGGCATCCCGACCCGGGTCACACAGGTGACGGTCCCCGTCAGGAACGATGGTGGGACGGCACGGCCTGGTCCGGCGAACTCCGTCCGGCGCCGCCCGGCGCGTGGGGTCCGCCGGGCGCGCCGCCGTACCCGGCGCTGCCGCCTGCCCCCGCGCGCTCCACCGGCCGGCGCGTCATCGTCGGGGTCACCGCGACGGTGGTGGCCCTGGCCATCGCGGGCGGTTTCTATCTGCTCGGACGCGACACCGGGGGACACGGCTCGTCCGACGCGGCCGGGAACGGCTCCCCGCGCGCCGACGCGCCCTCGCGCCCGGGGGAGCGGAGCCCGGCGCCCGACGGGCAGGGCGGCGGCGGATCCGGCGGCGGCAGTGCCGCGCCGCAGGTGCCCACGGAGGACGGCTACGCCACCGACGCGGCCAGCGGGATCAGCATTCCGGTACCGGACGGCTGGACCGGCGAGTCCGGTGTCCTCGGCGCCCAGATCACCACCGGCAAGTACACCTGCCCCGGCGACGCCGAGGGCTCCTGTGTACGCGGCGGGGTGAACTCCGCGCCCGCCGCCGCACTGGAGAACACCGAGAAGACGGCCAAGGCGTCCGCCGAGAAGGACATCTCCGCCAACGCGGAGGAGTCGTACGGCGGTGACGTCTACGGGATCTCCTCGCACGAGGAGCTCAAGTCCGAGGCGGTCACCGTGGCCGGTCAGAAGGGCTATCTGGTCCGCTGGAAGGTGACCACCAGCAAGGGCGACGACGGCTATGTGCAGTCGGTCGTCTTCCCCTCGCCCAGCACCCCGAACCTGCTCGTCGTCGTGCGCTCCGGGTTCGACATCAACGACAAGGCGCCCAAGCTCTCCGTCATGGATGAGATCACCAAGGGCATCAAGGTCGCGAAGATCAGCGGTACCGGCAACGGGCGCGGCGTCTGAGCCGCTGACGGGCCGAGCGGCCCGAGTGTTCTCCCCGGGCGGGCCGCCGTGTGCGGCCCGCCCGTCCGTCGTGCCAGGACGGGGGAGGAGCCGCGCGGCCTTACACTCCACTCATGGGTGGTACATGTAAGGCGGTCGGCTCCTTCGTCGTGCGCGGTCACGGCTAGCGACGCGCGTCACCCCTCACCTCGCCCCTCGCCTCTCACTCCCGGCGACGGCTCAGGCCCGCTTCCTCCCTTACGTACCACCGCTTCCTCCCGTACCAACGCGTCGCCACGGACTCGTGGACCGCCGCGCCCTTCACGACGAGAGGACCCCCTGTGAAGTTGAGCGAGCTGCTCGCGGGGCACGATCACGAGACTCTGCGGGGCGAGCCGCACACGGCGGTCACCGCGGGTGTCTGTCTCGACGCGCACCGGGTGTCGCCCGGGTCGCTGTTCATCGCCGTCCCCGGCCATCGCGAGGGCGGTCCCGAGGCCATCGGGCCGGCCCTCGCACGCGGCGCGGTCGCGGTGCTGGTGGACGCGGGGGCGCCGGAGGTGCCGGCGGCCGTGTGGGCGGACACCGAGGTGTGCGTGGTGCGCGTACCGGACACCCGGCGGGCCGCGGCCCTGGTCGCCTCCCGCTACCACGGCGAGCCGGGGCGCGGGATGGACATGGTGGCCGTGACGGGCACCAACGGGAAGACCTCGGTCTCGTACATGGTGGAGTCGGTGCTGCGGCTCGCCGAGGGCGCGAACGTCGGGGTCATCGGTACGGCGGGCAGCCGGATCGGCGACGAGCTGATCCCCATGCCGAGATCGGTGCTGACCACACCCGAGGCGCCGGACTTCCAGTACCTGCTGGGACGGATGCGCGAGCGCGGGGTCGGCACGGTGGTCCTGGAGGCCACCTCCATGGGGCTGCTGCACCACCGTGTGGACCACGCGTATCTCGATGTCGGTGTCTTCACCAATCTGACGCAGGATCATCTTGACGACCACGGCACCATGGAGCACTACCGGGACGCCAAACTCCGGTTGTTCCAAGGGCTTTGCGACCGTGCGGTGGTCAACGCCGACGATCCGGTGGGCGCCGGGATCGGCGCGCTGATGCCGGGGGCCGTGGTGACGTACGCGCTCGACGCCGCCGCCGACTACCGGGCGACCGACCTGACCATGGACGCGTTCGGCACGCGCTTCACCCTGCACCACGGAGGCCGCAAGTACCCGGCGGCGATCCCCGTCCCCGGCCGGTTCTCGGTGGCCAACGCCCTGGCCACGGTGGCCGCCTGCCATCTGCTGGGGCACGACCTGGCCGGGCTCGTCGGGGCGCTCGACCGGATGCCGCCGGTCCCGGGGCGGTTCGAGCGGTTCGAGACGCCGGGCGGCACCGCCGTCATCGTCGACTACGCGCACTCGCCGGACTCGCTGGAGAAGGTGCTCGGCGCGATCCGCGACTTCGCGCGTGGCCGGATCATCACCGTCTTCGGCTGCGGCGGCGACCGCGACATCACCAAGCGCGCCCGGATGGGGGAGATCGCCGGAACACACTCCGACGTGTGCGTGCTGACCTCCGACAATCCGCGCGACGAGGACCCCGGCGCCATCATGGACCAGATCGCTCCGGGACTCGACGCCACCGGCACCCGGTACGAGCGGCTTCCCGACCGCCGCGACGCCATCGGATACGCCCTGTCCGAAGCGGGCCGGGACGACATCGTGCTGATCGCGGGCAAGGGAAGCGAGCCGTACCAGATCGTCGGTGACCGGCTCATCCCGTTCAGCGACATGGCGACGGTGCGCGAACTCGCGCGATAGCGCGGCGGCGCGGCAGGGGACCGGGGGCCGCCCGCCGCGCCGACCACGACTCCACCGCGACCCCGCCACGGCGACCGTGGCGACCAGCTCCGTGAACCACCCCTCAAGGCCACCGGCGACCGGCGAAGGACCGGTCAGGGCGCGACGGCCTCGCCCGCCGCGGCGACGGCCGGCGCCGGGCCCGACGGCTCGTGCGCGTACGGCAGTTCGTCCAGCGTCCGGTCCGTGCAGAAGCGCGCCACGAGGTCCGCGAACTCCGCGATCCGCTCCACCGGGGCCAGATGGTCGGCCTCGTCGATCAGCAGATAGCGGGCGCCGGGCGGCAGCGCCGCGACCACCTCGTGCCCCATCGCGGGGGTGGTCAGTGTGTCGTGCTCCCCGGTCACCACCAGACTGGGCACGGCGGGCACCGGACCCGGCCGGTACCAGTCGTGCCGCATCAGCCGGGAGTTGTGCTCCGCCGACTTGCGCAGCTGCTCCGGGTCCTGGGCGACCATCTGCTGGTAGACGAGGCGGGAGACGGCCGTGTGCTTGCGGACCAGTCCGGTGCCGGGCGGCGACATGAAGTGGCCGGCCAGTTCACGCGCGATGGCCGTCGTCTCGCCCCGCTCGATCATGACCGCCCAGCGCTCCATCGACGCGGCGTAGTTCGCCGGGATCCGCATGGTCATGCCGGTCAGCATCAGCCGGACGACCGCCCCGGGACACTGCTGGGCGAAGCGCAGCGCGATGGCGCCGCCGAAGCAGACCCCGATCAGATTGACCCGCGCCACGCCGAGTTCGGAGAGCAGATGGCGGACGGCGGCGGCGAGGAAGTCGAGACCGTGCTCGGCCGACAGGAAGTCGGCGGTGCCGTACCCGGGCAGATCCACGGTGATCATCTGCGCCAGCGGAGCCAGTGTCTTCTCGTGCCGTACCCAGGAGTTGCGGTCCTGCGAGGAGCCGCCGAGCACCAGGATCGGCTCGGTCAGCGGCTCCCCGCGGTCCACGACCCGGCAGGTGTAGCGGAACCCGTCGAACGTGAAGTCACGCTCCTCGACCGGGTACGCCGCGGCGGGGATGGCCCCGTCGGCGGCCTGCCCCGGGATCAACGGGCGTGTGCCGGGCGACGGCTGGCCCTGGGCGAGAACGGTATCGGCGGACATGGCTGACTCCAGAGGGGCTCCGGTACGGACAGGAACGTCCCTGCCTAGCAGTTGGGCCGCGTGGAACGGGCATCGGTGACCCGATCGTGGGCGGTTCGCGCCTCCCGGTCCGACGGGCGATTCGACACTCGTTCACCAGAGCGGGACACGCGGGGCCGACCGGGCCCGGCACAGCCCCGTACACGGGGCCGCACACCGGCGGCGTCCGCAGGATCGCGGGAAACCGTCCAGCGGGGTGAATCCCGGGCCCGTCCGGCCGGTGGGTTGACTTGGAGAGCGCTTCAATTCGTAGCGTGCCCGTCATGACTACCGCTCAGCACAGCATCGGCTCCGGATTCGGGGCCCGCAGCACCGCCGCCGAGGTTCTCCACGGGATCGACCTCACCGGCCGGCTCGCCGTCGTCACCGGCGGCTACTCGGGCCTCGGCCTGGAGACCACCCGCGCGCTCGCCGGAGCGGGCGCCCGCGTCGTCGTACCCGCCAGGCGACCGGAGACCGCGGCCAAGGCGCTCGACGGCCTGGCCGGCGTCGAGATCGACGCACTCGACCTCGGCGACCTCGACAGCGTCCGCGGCTTCGCCGACCGCTTCCTCGCCTCGGACCGCACCATCGACATCATGATCAACAACGCCGGGATCATGGCCTGCCCGGAGACCCGGGTCGGCCCCGGCTGGGAGGCGCAGTTCGCCACCAACCACCTCGGCCATTACGCACTCGTCAACCGCCTCCGGCCGGCCCTCGAACCGGGCGGCGCCCGTGTGGTCTCGGTGTCCTCCATCGGCCACCAGCTCTCGCCCATCCGCTGGGACGACACGATGTTCGCGCGCGGCTACGACAAATGGCTCGCGTACGGCCAGGCCAAGACGGCCAACGCGCTGTTCGCCGTACACCTCGACGCGCTCGGCCGGGAGACGGGCGTACGGGCCTTCGCGATCCACCCGGGCGGCATCATGACCCCGCTCCAGCGCCATCTGGAGCGCCGGGAGATGGTCGACGCCGGCTGGATCAACGAGGACGGCACCGTGGCGAACGGCGAATTCAAGACACCCGAGCAGGGCGCCGCCACCCAGGTGTGGGCGGCGACCTCGCCCGCGCTGGCCGGCCTGGGCGGGGTCTACTGCGAGGACTGCGACATCGCGGAGCCGGCCTCCCCGGACCGCTCCGGCGGGGTCCACGGCCACGCCACCGACCCCGAGCAGGCGGCGCGCCTGTGGCGGCTGTCCGCCGAGCTCACCGGCGTCGACGCCTTCACACCGGCCGGGTAGGCGCCGTCGGGGTCCCAGGACCGGCTCCGGTGGGGCCCGCGGCCGGTCCTGGGGCTCCGTACGGCCGGAGGCGTGACGGACCGGCTCATACGGTGGCGCGGTGGGTCAGTGTGGTCGGCAGGGTCAGATAACGGCGCGCGGCGGACGGGTCGTTGATCTCGTCGAGCAGCAGCCGGGTGATCGCCCGCCCCAGCTCCTCCGTCGGCTGGTTCACACTCGTCAGCGGCGGGACCGTATGGCGCGCGACGATCGAGTCGTCGAAGCCGATGACCGCCACGTCCCGCGGGACCCGCCGCTTCCGCTCGCGCAGCACGGTCAGCGCGCCGGCCGCCATCACGTCCGACGCGGCGAAGACGGCGTCGAGGTCCGGCCGGCGTTCGAGAAGTTCACGCATGGCGGCGCGCCCGCCCTCCTCGGTGAAGTCGCCCGGGGCGATGAGGGACTCGTCCGGCGCGGGGTGGCCCTCGGCGGTGTGCGCGTCGCGCCAGCCGCGCAGCCGGCTCAGGCCCACGTCCATGTCGAGCGGCCCGGTGATCGTCGCGACGGCCGTCCGCCCCCGGCCGAGCAGATACCGTACGGCCTGCTCCGCGCCGCCCTGGTTGTCGGACCGCGCGTGGCTCAGCCGCTCGGCCGCGGAACGCCGTCCCGCCAGGACCGTCGGGATGCCCGACGTCTCCAGGAACGCGGGCAGCGGATCGTCCCGGTGCACCGCGATGAGCAGTACCCCGTCGACCCGGCGGGCCTCCACGAACCGGATCAGCCGGTCCCGCTCGCGCCCGTCCCGGACGAGGATCAGCAGCAGCTGCATGTCCGTGTCGGCCAGCTCGGTGCTCACCCCCCGGATGACGGCCGAAAAGTATGGTTCCGACGCCAGCCGGCTCTCCGACTCGGGGATCACCAGCGCGATGCTGTCGGTCCTGCTGGTGACCAGGGACCGGGCGGCCGGATTGGGTACGTAGCGGAGTTCCGCGATGGCGGCCTCGACGGCCGACCTGGCCCGCGCGCTCACACCCGGGGCGTCGTTGACGACGCGTGAGACCGTACCGCGGCCTACTCCCGCCAACTGGGCCACGGCTTCAAGAGTTGGCCTCTGGCCTGGTGGTTTACGGCTGCTCATCGCGTCTCCCGACTCTCGCTCCCGGTCCGCGCCACGGCGCTCACCAGGAGATTGTGCTGTTCGGCCGGTATTTCGGCCGCTCGACGCCGCCGCCCGGACACATTCGCGCAACGGAACCGACTTCGACTCTTGACACGACCCTGTGTCTACGGAGAGTCTTCCACAACCCGTTGGGAGCGCTCCCATTCTCTGTCCGAGGCGGGTCTCCCAGTCAGTCGATCCTGAGCCGCAGCCGGCGCACGCCCGCGCCCCGCTGCAAGGAGGAAGCACCATGGGCATGGCCCGTCATCGCTTCGGTACCACTCTCGCGTCCGCGACAGCCGCCGCGGTATCACTCGCACTCGTCGCAGGCTGCTCCAGCGGCGACGACTCGGACAAGGCGACCACCAAGGACGGCAAGACCGTCATCACCATGGGTCTCTTCGGCGTCATGGGATACAAGGAGAGCGGCCTGCTCGACCGCTACATGAAGGACCACCCCGACATCAAGATCGAGGCCGAGGTCGCCGGTGACGAGCAGACCTACTACACCGCGCTGCAGACGCACCTGGCGGCGGGCAGCGGCCTGAAGGACATCCAGGGAATCGAGATAGGCCGCGCCAAGGAAGTGGTCGACACCCAGGCCGACAAGTTCGTGGACATGTCGAAGACCGAAGGCGTCGACCACTTCCTGCCGTGGAAGCTGAGCCAGGTCACCACCAAGGACGGCAAGGTGCTGGGGCTCGGCACGGACATCGGCCCGATGGCGATCTGTTACCGCAAGGACATGTTCGAGCAGGCCGGGCTGCCGACCGACCGTGAGGAGGTGGCGAAGCTCTGGGCGGGGGACTGGTCCAAGTACGTCGAGGCGGGCCGGACCTTCAAGAAGAACTCGAAGGACAAGAAGCTCGCCTTCGTGGACGCCTCCAGCGGTCTGTTCAACGCGATGATCTACGGCGATGAGAAGCAGTTCTACGACGAGGACGGCAAGCTCATCTACCAGGACAACCCGGTGGTGAAGGACGCCTGGAGCCTCGCGGTCTCCGCCGCGGAGGACGGACTGACCGCCAAGCTGCCGCAGTTCCAGAAGGGCTGGGACCCGGGCCTCGCCCAGTCGACCTTCGCCTCCACCGTCTGCCCGGCCTGGATGCTCGGCCACATCAGCGAGAAGGCCGGACCGGCCAACAAGGACAAGTGGGATGTCGCCAGGGCGCCCAAGGGAGCCAACTGGGGCGGCGCGTTCATCGGTGTGACGGAGCAGAGCAAGGTCAAGGAGGAGGCCCAGAAGCTCATCGCCTGGCTGACCGCTCCCGAACAGCAGGCGTTCATCTTCGAAAAGCTCGGCAACCTGCCCTCCTCGAAGACGGCGCTCGACCTGCCGGCGGTCACGAGCGCCAAGTCCGAGTACTTCAGCGGCGCGCCGATCGGCCAGATCTTCGGCGCGGCGGCCAAGGAGATTCCCAGCAAGCAGGTCCTGGGACGCAAGGACGGCAGCATCAAGGACACGTTCTCGCAGGGGCTCCAGCTGGTCGACCGGGGCAAGAGCGCCGACGAGGCGTGGAAGACGACGGACGAGCGGATCAAGAAGCTGACGCGCTGATCCAGGACTTGACGCGCTGATCCGACTCCGGCAGCGACAGCGAAACCTGTAGCGACACCGACGCCGGCGCCGTCCGGCCGACGCGAGGTGTTCCGGCGGCCGGTCCCCTTTCAATGGGACCGGCCGCCCGGGCCGCCCGGCTCACCGGGCCCCGCCGCCCCCGCGTACCACCGTCACCGCACCACCGGTCAAACTCCACGGAAGGAAGCCCTTGTGGCCACCTCCACCCCGGCAGCCCCCACGGGCGGGCAGCCGCACCCCGCGTCAGCCGCGCCACCCGGGAAGGGCGGCGCGGGCGGTGGTTCCTCCCAGCAGTCGCGGCGCAACATCATCCACCGGTTCGACCTCAAGGGGATGCCGTACGGATTCATCGCGCCGTTCTTCCTGATCTTCGGCGCCTTCGGCCTCTACCCGCTGCTCTACACCTTCTGGATCTCGCTGCACCGCGTCGAGCTGTCCACGATGCACACCAGGGAGTGGCGCGGGCTCGACAACTTCACCGAGCTGCTCCAGGACGACCTGTTCTGGAACGCGCTGGCCAACACCTTCACCATCGGGGTCATCTCCACCGTTCCGCAGCTGCTGATGGCGCTCGGTCTGGCCCATCTGCTCAACTACAAGCTCCGCGGCTCGGTGTTCTTCCGGGTCGCCGCCCTGGTCCCGTACGCGACCTCGATCGGCGCCGCCGCCCTGGTCTTCACCATGCTCTTCGAACGCGACTTCGGCATGGTCAACTGGGCTCTGGAAGCGGTCGGGATCGACGGCATCGACTGGTCGAGCGAGAAGTGGCCCGCCCAGTTCGCCATCTCCACCATCGTGATCTGGCGCTGGACCGGCTACAACGCGCTGCTCTACCTGGCCTCCATGCAGGCCATCCCGAGAGACCTCTACGAGGCCGCCGCGATCGACGGGGCCTCGCGCTGGCAGCAGTTCCGTACGGTCACCATCCCGGGCATCAGCGCCACCATCATCTTCACCATCGTGCTCTCCACGATCGGCGCGACCCAGCTCTTCGGTGAGCCGCTGATCTTCGGACAGGGGCCGAACGGGGTCAGCGGCGGCGCCGACAACCAGTACCAGACGCTCGGCCTGCTGCTCTACGAAGAGGGCTGGAAGAACTACCAGATGGGGCGGGCATCCGCGATCGCCTGGGCCATGTTCCTCATCCTCATCCTCGTCTTCGTCCTCCAGCGCGTCATCGGGCGCGTCACATCCCGCAAGTCCTGACCAGGGAGCCAGCAGCCCATGACCACCGATATCGCACCGGTCCTGGCGGACGCGCAGGACCGGACCCCGCCCTCGCGCCCCGCCGAGCGCCGGCTGCGCCGCGCGCTGCGACCGGGCGCGGGCCGCCAGCACCACGCGGGTCCGCTCGCCTACGCCCTGCTCGGCTTCGCCGCCCTGGTCTCCCTCTTCCCCCTCTACTGGACGATGGTGGCCGCCTCCACCACCAACACCCGGGTCACCCAGAGCCCGCCGCCCTTCCTCCCCGGGCCGAACCTGTTCAAGAACCTGGGCAAGGCGTGGACCGACGCCGCCATGGGCCAGGCGATGGTGAACAGCCTGATCGTCGCGGGCGTGATCGCGCTTTCGACGGTCTTCTTCGCGACCCTGGCCGGCTTCGCCTTCGCCAAGCTCCGCTTCAAGGGCCGCAACGTCCTGCTGATGCTGGTCATCGGCACGATGATGGTCCCGCCGCAGCTCGGTGTCGTACCACTGTTCATGATGATGGCCGACCTCGGCTGGGGGCAGAAACTGCCCTCCGTGATCTTCCCGACCTTGGTCAGCGCGGTCGGTGTGTTCTTCATGCGGCAGTATCTGAAGGAAGCGCTGCCCGACGAGCTGATCGAGGCGGGCCGGATCGACGGCGCGCACTCGCTGCGGATCTTCTGGTCCATTGTGCTGCCGATCGCCCGGCCGCCCATGGCCGTGCTGTTCATGATCACGTTCGTCCAGGCGTGGAACGACTTCTTCTGGCCCTTCATCGCCCTCGACATGACGAATCCGACGGTTCCCGTGGCGCTCTCCCAGCTCAGCGCGGGCTACGTCCGGGACCAGTCGGTGATCATGGCCGGAGCGCTGCTCGGCACGCTGCCGCTGCTGGCGATGTTCCTCGTCTTCGGCCGGCAGATCGTCGGGGGCATCATGCAGGGCGCCGTGAAGGGCTGACCCGGCGCCAGGGGCGCCGCCGCCCCGGATGCGCCGGTGCGCCCCGCACGTACCACCGTTCCGCGTACCACCGGTGCGTGCACCATCGTTGTTGCGGCACCGATCCACGCGGCACTGTTCCACGCACCACCGTTCCACGTAAGTTCGATCTCTGCGGAAGGACCCTTGTGGCCACCTCCACCCCCACCCCCGCACTCACCTTCCCCGCCGGCTTCCTGTGGGGAACGGCGACCGCGGCGTACCAGATCGAGGGCGCCGTCCAGGAGGACGGCCGCACCCCCTCCATCTGGGACGTCTACTCCCGTACGCCCGGCCGGGTGCGCAACGGTGACACCGGTGACATCGCCACCGACCACTACCACCGCTGGCCCGAGGACATCGAGATCATGTCCGGGCTCGGCGTCGGCGCGTACCGGTTCTCGGTCTCCTGGCCCCGCGTCCAGCCCACCGGCAAGGGGCCCGCCTCGGAGAAGGGCCTCGACTTCTACCGCCGGCTCGCCGACGGGCTGCTGGCGAAGGGGATCCGGCCCGTCGTCACCCTCTACCACTGGGACCTGCCGCAGGAGCTGGAGGAGGCGGGCGGCTGGCCCGAGCGGGACACCGCGTACCGGTTCGCCGAGTACGCGGGCATCGTCGCCGACGCCCTCGGTGACCGGGTCACCACCTGGACCACCCTCAACGAGCCCTGGTGCAGTGCCTTCCTCGGATACGGATCCGGTGTCCACGCGCCCGGCCGCACCGACCCCGCCGACGCGCTGCGCGCGGCCCACCATCTCAACCTCGGCCACGGATTCGCGGTCGCGGCGCTGCGCGAGCGGCTGCCCGCCGACGCGCAGATCTCCGTCACCCTCAACCTGCACCACGTACGGCCGCTGACGTCCGCCGCCGAGGACATCGACGCGGCGCGCCGGATCGACGGTACGGCCAACCGGGTCTTCACGGGACCGATGCTGGACGGCGCCTATCCCGCGGATCTCATCGAGGACACCGCCGCCGTCACCGACTGGTCGTTCGTCCGGGAGGGCGACCTCGAACGGATCCACCAGCCGCTCGACTTCCTCGGCGTCAACTACTACTCGCCGACGCTCGTCTCCCACGACGCGGGCCCGGCCGTCCACCAGTCCGACGGCCACGGCGCCAGCGAGCACAGCCCCTGGCCGGGCGCCGACCACGTCGCCTTCCACCAGACGCCCGGCGACCGGACCGCCATGGGCTGGACGATCGACCCGAGCGGTCTGTACGAGCTGCTGATGAGGGTACGCAACGACCACCCCGGGCTGCCCCTGATGATCACCGAGAACGGTGCGGCCTTCGACGACTACGCGGCCCCCGACGGCGAGGTTCGCGACCCCGAGCGCATCGCGTATCTGCGCGGTCATCTCGCCGCCGTCCACCGGGCCATCGAGTCGGGCGCCGACGTCCGCGGCTACTTCCTCTGGTCGCTGCTCGACAACTTCGAGTGGGCGTACGGCTACAGCAAGCGCTTCGGGATGGTGTACGTGGACTACGCGACCCAGCGGCGTATCCCGAAGTCCAGCGCGCGCTGGTACGCGGAGCTGGCCCGCACGGGCACTCTGCCCGCCGAGTAGCAGCCGGCGGTCACCCGCCGTGGCCCGCCGAACGGCGCCCCGCTCCGGTTGACCGGGACCGGAGCGGCGGCGCGGCTGCCGTCGCTCTTCCCCGCCGGGAGTGAACTCTCTCCGTATATCCGGGATATTCGGGTATATGTACCGCGTAGGTACGACGTGGAGAGCGGGTGGACCCTGTGTCCGATCACTTCGAGAGCTTCAGGACGGGCCGGGCGTGGCGGGCGGGCGCGCTGACGGCGGCCACGGGCCTGCTGGCGCTGGTCACGGCCGCGTGCGGGACCGGCGGTCCGGCCTCCACGGGTGCCCCGCGGGGGACGGCGGGCGAGGCGAGTTCCGGTACGGCGAGCGCGGGCGCGCCCGCACCGGCCGCCGCGCCGCGCTGTACGGCGGACCGGCTCGGGCTGAATCTGGGCGCGCCCGACGCCGGCGCCGGCAACATCCGCTACGACCTGCGGCTCGTCAACAAGGGGACGAGCGCGTGCACACTTCAGGGATACCCGGGCGTCTCGCTCCTCGCGGGCGACGGCGGGCCCATCGGCAGGCCGGCCACCCACGAGGGCGAGCGGCTGCCGGCCGTGACGCTCGCGCCCGGCGGCGTCGCCCTCACCACGCTGCACACACTGAGCAAGGGCATCAAGGGGCCGTCCTGCTGGCAGGCGCCCAGCCTCATCCAGATCTATCCCCCCGGCTCCACGGACGCCATGACGCTGAGCTCGGCCAAGCCGGTGGTCTGCGGCGACACCTTCACCGTGACCGCCATGAGCGCGGGCTGAGGGGCCGCTCGGGCGGCGCGGCACGGACCGTCAGACCTGGCCGAAGAGCTGGGTCCAGTACGTGCCGGCCGGCCCGCCGCCCGCGTAACCCACCCCCAGATGGGTGAAGCCGGGTTTGAGGATATTGGCCCGGTGGCCTGGACTGTCCATCCAGCCCCTGACCACCTCGCGCGCGGTGCGCTGGCCGCAGGCGATGTTCTCGCCGATTCCCCGGTGGCCGGCTCCGGCGCGCGCCGCGCGGTCCCAGGGCTGGAGCCCCTCGGGCGAGGTGTGCGCGTAGAAGGCGCGTGCGGCCATGTCGGCGCTGAAGTCCTGCGCGGCCGTCGCCAGCCGGACATCGGCGGCCAGCGGCCGGAGCCCGGCCGCGGTCCGTTCGGCGTTGGTGAGCGTGAGCACCTCGGCGGCGGTCCGCGCCAGACCGTCCGCGGTGAAGGGCCCCGCCCACAGCGCGGTCCAGTAGACGTCACCGGAGCGGGGGTCGGTGTGCCGGCCGATGCCCGCCTCCGTGAGCGCGGGATCGCGCAGCGGACCGCCGGTGGCGTCGTCGCTCAGGCAGTACGCCACGAAGTCGGCCGGGGTGCGGGGACCGGAGACCAGACGCTGCTCGATACGGAGATACCGGTAACCGCCCGCGGTGATCCGCTGGAAGACGGAGACGCCGTCGTCGCCCTCCGCGTCGAGCCGCCGCTGCCGCGCCATCGCCGCCGCGTGGGCCCGGGCCGCCGCCGACAGCCGTGCGTCCATGGACACCGGCGCCAGGCCGGTCCGCGACCGCTCGGCACCGGCCAGCGCGGCGAACTCCGCCTCCGTACCGCTGGCGCCCGAGGAGCTTGAGGGGGCGGGCCGCGACGGCGCGGGACCGGACGGTACGGGCCGGGGCGCGGGCGTTCGGGGTGGGGTGGGAGCGGCCGTCCCGTCGGCCACGTCCACGCCGAAGTCCCGGGCGATCCCGGCCAGCCCGTCCACGTACCCCTGTCCCAGCGCGCGCAGCTTCCAGCCGCCGCCGCGCCGGTAGATCTCCGCCAGCAGCAGCACCGTCTCGTGCGTCGGACGCGCCGGGGTGAACCGGGCGACCACCCCCGCGCCGGGGCCGGTGACGGTCAGCGTCGGAACGGGCAGCCTGCCGAGCGCCGTTCCGGGATCGGCGGGACTGACGACGACGGTGACCCGGCTCGCCCCCGCCCGCAGCCGCCGGGGATCTATCCCCGCGCCGTCCGCGCGCAGCAGGGCGCCGGGCGCCGAGGGCTGGTTGTAGAAGACGAAGTCGCCGTCCCCGCCGACCTTGCCGCTGTCCCCGGTGATCAGCAGGGAGAGATCGAAGGGGCCCGGCACGCGGAGGGACAGTTCCGCGTCGGGCAGGGGCAGATTCCCGCCGGATACCAACTCGGTCATCGCCACCGTCCGTTCCCTGTGCTGTGGAGCCGCCGTCCGCGCGGCGTTGTGGGGGGAACGTCGGGGAGGGGCGCGACGGTTCCGCGCGGTGGGCGTGAGTTGTCCACAGGCGCTCCCCGGGCGGGGCCCTGCCGTGCAGACTGGAGCCATGGAAACCCTCGTGTTCATGACGCTGCCGGGGCTCGTCATCCTGCTGACCGTGGTGGCCTTCGTCGACCAACTCCTTCTGCGCATGGGCCGGTCGGGCATGCTGCCGTGGCGCAACAGCGTGCGGCAGGGTCAGATCTCGGCCACCGGCTTCGAGCAGCTGCACGCCAGTTTCTCGCCGGGCAAGCAGAACGAACTCAAGGAGCGGCAGTCGGCGCTGCTGATGCGGGACGACGAGGAGGACGGCGCCCCGCCGCACCGCACCACGGTCGATCTGGACGGCGGCACCGCGGTCATCCGCATACCGGGCGCGGGCCGCTAGAGCGGGTGCGGGTGCGGGTGCGGGTGCGGGTGCGGGGACGGGTGCGGGTGCGGGACGGGCGTGCGGTGCGGCGGTGCGGGCCGCGCGGCCGGTGACCGGCCCCTTCGCGTAGGCTGATCCCCCCACCTCGCGCCGCGCCAACGGGCCTGCCTGGCAAGGCTACTTGCCCGCTCCGCGGCCCCGTACCCAGGAGCGCCCCCCCATGACGACGGGATCACCGAAGCCCCAGGTCGACACGAGCAGGCCGCACCCGGCGCGGGTGTACGACTGGCTGCTCGGCGGCAAGGACAACTATCCGGTCGACCAGGCGGTCGGGGAGAAGATCCCGCCGGAGGCCAAGGGCAACGCGGTGCGGAACCGGGCGTTCATGCACCGGGCCGTCGCGTGGGTGGCGGCGCAGGGCGTCGACCAGTTCCTGGACATCGGCACCGGCATTCCCACCGAGCCGAATCTGCACCAGATAGCCCAGCGGACCGTCCCGACGGCGCGCGTCGTCTACGCCGACAACGACCCGATCGTGCTCCGTCACGCCGAGGCGCTGCTCGTCAGCGCGCCGGAGGGCGCGACCGACTACTTCGAGGCGGACGTCCGGCAGCCGGAGGCGATCCTGGACCACGCACGTACCCTGCTCGACTTCGACCGGCCCATCGCGCTGTCGCTCATCGCGCTGATGCACTTCGTCCCGGACCACGAGGACCCGTACCGCATCGTGCGGACCCTGGTGGACGCCCTGCCCTCCGGCAGCTACCTGCTGCTCTCGCACACCACCTTCGACGAGCACCCCCAGTACCGGGACGTCGTGACGACGGCGTACAAGGAGGGCGAGATACCGCTGCGCATGCGCGACCGCGCCGAGGTGGAGCTGTTCTTCGAGGGACTCGACCTCGTCGGCCCCGGGCTGGTGACGGCGACCCACTGGTACCAGGACGGTCCGGCCCCCGAAGTGGAGCTGAGCGGCTTCTATGTGGGAGTCGCCCGCGTCCGTTGATGTCCTGATATCGCGTAAAGTAGTCCTGGTTGTGGTCACGTCCAGTCGAACACCTTTATCAACAAGTGATCAGAACGATGTTTGTCACGACCCCTTGTGGCCATAGTGTCGCCACCGTAAACACACGGCTTCTGCACATAAGCCACACAAGGGGGAGGGGCACACCACACATGCAGGGCACCATCGATGGATTCAACTATGGAGCCGTCACGCCAGTGGCGGCCTATCTCATGGCATGTCTGGGCGCGGCCCTGGGACTTCGCTGCACCACCAGATCGCTCCGTACGGAGCGGTCCTGGAAACCGGGATGGCTGGCCCTGGGCGCGACCTCCATCGGTTCGGGAATCTGGACGATGCACTTCATCGCCATGATCGGATTCCAGGTGAAGGAAGTGCCGATCGGATATGACGTACCCACGACGGTCGCCAGCCTCGCGGTGGCGATCGTCGTGGTCGGTATCGGTGTCTTCATCGTGGGCTACCGCGGTGCGACCCGGGCCACACTGCTCCTCGCGGGCACTCTGACCGGTCTCGGGGTGGCGGCCATGCATTACATAGGCATGGCCGGAATGAGACTGCATGCCCGCATGGAATATGACACCACTACTGTGGTGCTCTCCGTCGTGATCGCCGTCGTCGCGGCGACCGCCGCGCTCTGGGCGGCCGTCTCGATCCACGGCTTCCTGCCGAGCCTGGCGGCGAGCATGGTGATGGGCATCGCCGTGACCGGCATGCACTACACGGGGATGGCCGCCATCAGCGTGCATCTCCAGGGGCTCACCGGAGTCTCCGCGGGTGGCGGCTCTGCCTCCTCGATCATGTTCCCGATGCTGCTCGGCCCGGTGATCTTCCTGGTGCTGGCGGGCGTCGTGGTCATGTTCGACCCGCTGCTGGTTCTCGGTGAAGGGGAGTGGGACCAGCCGGCCGCGGCCAAGCCCGCGCAGAACGGCACCCAGGCCCGACCGGTCTGGCCGCCCGTGTACGACGAATCCGCCGACCGCAGGCCCCCCGCTCCCAGCGCGGGACCGGCGCCGTACCGCGACACCCAGCGGCCTCGCGACTGGTAGGCGGCTTTCCCGTACCGGCGAAGAGCGCCGCCCCGTGTCTCACGGGGCGGCGCTCTTCGTCTCTCCGCGTCCAGGAGGGGGAGCCGCGGTCAGTCCGCCGGCCGCTCGGCGGACTCGATGGACTTCCGCAGCCGCGCGCTGGCCATCCGCATGTGCTCGGCCATGGCCTCGTTCGCCGCGTCGGGGTCACGGTCGCGGATGGCGGCGAGCACGGCGTCGTGCTCGCACAGGGTGCCGCTCACCGTTCCCTCCAGATCGCTCACCCGCTCCATCCACACCTGCAACAGGGCCCGGATGCTGTGCAGGATGTCGGTGAGCACCGAGTTCCCGGCGATGTTCGCCGTCTCCAGATGGAAGGCGATGTCGGCGTCGATGAACGACGCGGCGTCCGTGCCCGCGTCCCGCATCCGCCGCAGATGCTCCTCCAGCCGGGCCACGTCCTCGTCGTCGGCCCGCTCCGCCGCCAGCCGCGCCGAGACCCCTTCGAGGTGTGTGCGCACCTCGACCAGGTCCTGGGTGCGCCGCTGCCCCAGCATGAGACCCCAGTTGATGGCGCGCGGGAGGAACTCCGAGGTCCCCTCGCGTACGTACGAGCCCGATCCCGGGCGGATCTCGATGATGCCGAGCACATCGAGCGCCGAGAGCGCGCCGCGCACGCTGGAGCGCGCGACCCCCAGCGCCTCGGCGAGCTGACGCTCGGCGGGCAGCCGCGTACCGGGCTTGATGTCACCGGCGGAGAGATGGTCGAGAAGCCGCTTCGCGACCTCGCTGACCGAGGATTCGCGGACGACGGGGCGGAGGAGCTGGGCGAGATCCGGCGAACCGGACGCGGTCTGATCGGGCTGACTGGTCACGGTCACCAGTACACCAGATGGGTGTTCCCGCTGTTCAGGTACGTCGTGATCCGCCTCATTCTCGCCCCTCCGGCGTTGTTGTCAAGAGAGACGCAGGTCACATAAAGAGTGACCCTCGCCACATTGGTCAATTGGTGACCAATTTTCTTCTGGGGGTTACGTTGAAGACACATCAGCCGGTCGAGCGGGTGCCGCTGTCTCTTTCAGCCACGATCGCTACCGACTATGACCCGAGTCCGGACAGAGCTGTCCGGCGCAGCCGAGGGAGTCACCATGGGTGCCACCACGTCTCCATCCGCCGTGGAGAGATCAGCCATCAGGAAGGTCTCGATCCGGCTCGTCCCCTTCGTGGCGTTGATGTTTTTCATCAACTACCTCGACCGGACCGCCGTCTCGTTCGCCGAGCCGAACGGAATGGGTCACGACCTGGCGCTCACCGCGGCGCAGTTCGGATTCGCCTCCGGGGTCTTCTTCATCGGATACATCATCCTCGAAGTGCCCAGCAACATGGCGCTCCACCGCTTCGGCGCCCGCCGCTGGCTGGCCAGGATCATGGTGACCTGGGGCATCGTGTCCCTGCTGTTCACCTGGGTGCAGAACAGTGAGCAGCTCTACGGACTGCGCTTCCTGCTCGGCGTCGCCGAGGCCGGCTTCTTCCCCGGCGCCATCCTCTTCCTGAGCCAGTGGGTGCCCACCCGGCACCGCACGAAGGTGCTCGCCCTCTTCTACCTGGCACAGCCGCTCACCACGGTCATCGGCGCCCCGTTCGCGGGCTGGCTCATCGGCCACCACGGGCTCTTCGGCCTCGAGGGCTGGCGCGTGATGTTCCTGTTCGTGTCGATCCCCGCGATCGCCATCGGCATCATCGCCTGGTTCTACCTGATCGACCGTCCCGCCGACGCCAAGTGGCTGACCACGGCCGAGAAGGAGTGGCTGACCACCGAGCTGGCCGCGGAGAACGCCACCAAGACCGGCAACAAGGAGAGCCACGGCCGCGAGGCCCTCAAGGAAGCCTTCCGCAGCGGCCGGGTCTGGGTCCTCGCGATGGTCTACTTCGGCTTCATCTACGGCCTGTACGCGCTCGCCTTCTTCCTGCCGACCATCATCGCCGGGTTCCAGGACAGCTTCGGCACCTCGTTCAGCGTGATGGACAAGGCGCTCATCACCGCCATCCCCTACCTGCCCGCGGCCGTCGTCCTCTTCTTCTGGTCCCGGCACGCCACCCGCAACGGCACCCGGACCTGGCATGTCGCCGGCCCCGCCGTCGTCGGCGGTATCTCGATCCCGCTCGCCCTGTACATGGGCTCACCGGCCGCGACCATCGCCGTGATCACCGTGACGGCGTGCTCCATCTTCGCCGCGCTGCCCGTCTTCTGGTCGATCCCCTCCCGCTTCCTGACCGGCGCCGCCGCCGCGGCGGGCATCGCCCTGATCAACACCATGGGCAACATCGCGGGCTTCGCCGCCGGTTACGTCACCGGCTGGCTCAAGGACTTCAGCGGCAGCTACACCCTCTCCATGTTCGTCGTCGGCGGCTTCATGCTGCTCTCCGCGGCGCTCATGGTGATCCTCTCCCGGCGCCGGCCCGCCGATCCCTCCAACCCCGCGGACCAGCCGCTCCTTGAGGTGCACTGACATGACCCGCCTGTTCAACGACCCCGCAGCCTTCGCCGACGAGGCGCTGGAGGGCTTCGCCCTGGCCCACCGCCGCTGGGTGCGGCCGGTGACCGGCGGGGTCGTGCGGTCCACCCCGGGCGCCGCCGGCCAGGTCGCCGTCGTGATCGGCGGCGGCTCCGGCCACTACCCGGCCTTCTCCGGCCTGGTCGGCCCCGGGCTGGCCCACGGCGCGGCCGTCGGCAACGTCTTCGCCTCGCCGTCCGCCCGGCAGATCCGTACCGTCGCCAAGAACGCCCACACCGGCGGCGGCGTGCTGCTGATGTACGGCAACTACGCGGGCGACGTCCTGCACTTCGGCCAGGCGGCCCAGCAGCTCAACGCCGACGGCGTCGAGACCCGCTGTGTCTCCGTCACCGACGACATCTCCAGCGCGAGCGCCGCCGAGGCGGACAAGCGCCGGGGCATCGCCGGTGACCTCCCGGTCTTCAAGGCCGCCGCCGCGGCGGCCGAGGAGGGCCGCTCCCTGGACGAGGTCGTACGGGTCGCCCGGCACGCCAACGCCCGTACCCGCTCCTTCGGGATCGCCTTCGGCGGCTGTACGCTCCCGGGCGCCGACCACCCCCTGTTCACGGTCCCCGAGGGCCGGATGGCCGTCGGCCTCGGCATCCACGGCGAGCCCGGCATCGGCGAGCAGGACGTGCCCAGCGCCGACGAGACCGCCGAACTGCTGGTCTCCTCCCTCCTCGCCGAACTCCCCGACGGCGTGGACACGGCGGACGGCGCCCGCGCCGCCGTCATCCTCAACGGCCTCGGCACCGTCAAGTACGAGGAACTCTTCGTCGTCTACCGGCGCGTCGCCGAGCTGCTCGCCGAGGCCGGCATCGAGGCCGTCGACCCCGAGGTCGGCGAGCTGGTCACCAGCTTCGACATGGCCGGCGTCTCCCTCACCCTCTGCTGGCTCGACGACGAACTCGAAACCCTGTGGACGGCCGGGGCCGACACCCCCGCCTACCGCAAGGGCGAGGCCCGCGCGGCCGGCGGCCCGGCCGTCCTCGAAACGGCCCCCGAGGCGGCCGGGGCCGAGGCCGTCCCCGAGGCCACCGACGCCTCCCGTACGGCGGCCCGCACCGCCGTCGCCGCGCTCACCGCCCTCCGGGACACCGTCGACACCCACGCCGAGGAGCTCGGCCGGATCGACGCCGTCGCCGGGGACGGCGACCACGGCATCGGCATGAGCCGCGGCTCCGGCGCCGCCCACCGGGCCGCAGTCGAGGCCGCCGAGGCCGGCGCCGGCGCCGGTACGGTCCTCGCCGCCGCGGCCGACGCCTGGTCCGACCGGGCCGGCGGCACCTCCGGCGCCCTGTGGGGAGTCCTGCTGCACGCCGTGGGCACCGCGCTCGGCGACACCGCGGAGCCCACCGCCCGTACCGTCGCCGACGGGGTGGGCGAGGCGTCCGCCGCCGTACGGCGCCTCGGCGGCGCCGAGGTCGGGGACAAGACCATGGTCGACGTCCTCGTCCCCTTCGCCGGCACCCTCGCCGCCGCCACCGCCGAGGGAGCGTCCCTCGCCGACGCCTGGGACCGCGCCGCCACCGCCGCCGAGGGAGCCGCCAAGGCCACCGCCGACCTCGTCCCCCGGATCGGCCGCGCCCGGCCGCACGTCGAGCGGTCCCTGGGCACCCCGGACGCCGGCGCCCACTCCCTCGCCCTGATCGTCCGCGCCGTCCACGGCGTACTCGCCGGCCACTGAAACCCACCCACCGAGGAGCACCCCCCCATGAGCGACAAGCTGCGGATCGTCGTCGGCTCGGACGACGCCGGCTACGACTACAAGGAAATACTCAAGACTGATCTCGGCAACAGCGCGCTGGTCGCCTCCGTCACCGACGTCGGCGTGGACGGCGACGGCCACACCGCCTACCCGACCATCGCCATCGCCGCCGCCGAGATGGTCGCGCGCGGCGAGGCCGACCGCGCCCTGCTCGTCTGCGGCACCGGCCTCGGTGTGGCGATCGCCGCCAACAAGGTCAAGGGCATCCGGGCCGTCACCGCCCACGACTCCTTCTCCGTCGAGCGCGCCGTCCTCTCCAACAACGCCCAGGTCCTCACCTTCGGACAGCGCGTCGTGGGCATCGAGCTGGCCCGCCGGCTCGCCGCCGAGTGGCTGACCTACCGCTTCGACGAGACCTCGGCCTCGGCCGCCAAGGTCCAGCTGATGAACGACTACGAGACCGACGAGGAAGCCGCCGCCTGATGTCCGCACCCACCCTGCTCGGGGTGAGCCTGAAGATGTACTTCGGACATCACGAGACCCTCAACTGGGCGCGCCGTGTCGGCGACATCGCCGCCCGGCACCCGGCCGTCACCGGCGGCCTCACCGAGATGTTCGTGCTGCCCGCCTTCCCCGCGATCGTCCCGCTCACCTCCGTCCTCGCCGGCACCGGCGTCCGGATCGGCGCGCAGGACCTTGCCACCGACGACCGCGGCCCGTTCACCGGCGAGGTGTCGGGCCCGTACCTCAAGGAGATCGGCTGCTCCTACGCCGAGGTCGGCCACGCCGAACGGCGCCGCCTCTTCGGTGAGGGGGACACCGTCGTCGCCGCCAAGACCGCCGCCGCCCTGCGCAACGGACTCACCCCCGTGCTCTGCGTCGGCGAACGCGACCAGGCAGGACCCGTCGAGGCCGCGGACCGTACCGTCGCCGAGCTGGAACGTATCCTCGCCACCGCCGCGCACGACGGCGGCGGGGACGGGTCCGTCGTCGTCGCCTACGAGCCCCAGTGGGCCATCGGCGCGCCGGAGCCCGCCTCCGCCGGACACATCACAGCCGTCTGCGCCGCCCTGACCGCCTGGCTGGACGCGCGCCCCCGGTACGCCGGCAGCCGCGTCATCTACGGCGGCAGCGCGGGCCCCGGACTCCTCGGCCGCCTCGGCGAGGGCGTCGACGGGCTGTTCCTCGGCCGGTTCGCCCACGACCCGAGCGCCGTCGAGTCCATCCTCGACGAGATGAGCGCCCGGCACGCCGTGCGGGAGGACGTCTGATGGCCTACGGCCTTTCGACCTACGCCTACTTCTGGCGCATCTCCGCCCGCGCGCCCCGGCCGCTGACCGTGGAACAGATGCTCCACAACACCCGTGAGCTGGGCGGCGACGTCTTCCAGATCTGCGACTACCCGCTGATCGAGACCTTCGACGACGCCCGCCTCGCGGACATCCGCGCCACCGCCGCCGACCTGGGCATCACCCTGGAACTCGGCACCCGAGGCGTCCTGCCGGAGCGGCTGGCCACCTATCTCGCCCTGGCCGGCAAGCTCGGCGTCACGCTCGTGCGTTCCATGCTCAACACGAACGACCACCGGCCGTCCACCGACGAGGCCACCGCGCTGCTGCGCGCGGGCGTCCCCGCCTACGCGGCACAGGGCGTCACCCTCGGCCTGGAGACCTACGAGCAGGTCGCCACCGACGACCTGCTCACCGTCGTCCGCGCCGTCGACGACCCCCACCTGGGCGTCGTCCTCGACCCCGGCAACTGCGTCGCCCGGCTGGAGCGCCCCAAGGACGTCGTCGAGGCCACCGCGCCGTACGTCGTCAACATCCACGTCAAGGACTTCGCCTTCACCCGCAGGGACGGCTGGGTCGGCTTCACCTACGCCGGCTGCCCGCTGGGCGAGGGCCTGCTCGACTACGCCCACCTGGTGGAGACCGTACGGCCCGAGCAGCGCGGCATCAACCAGATCGTCGAGCACTGGCTTCCATGGCAGGACGACGGATTCGAGACCACTGCCGGGATCGAGGACCAGTGGACCCGGCACTGCATCAGCACACTTCAGAGGAGCAAGTAATGGCCACCGAGATCAAGACCGTCGCCGTCATCGGCGCCGCTGGCAAGATGGGCCAGCGTGTCTCCAACAACCTGGTCAAGAGCGACTTCCGGGTGCTGTTCTCCGAGAACTCCCCGCAGGGCCAGGAGCTGATCCGCGGGCTCGGCCGCGAGCTGACCGACTCCGACGAGGCCGCCCGGCAGGCGGACGTCCTCATCCTGGCGGTGCCCGACGTCGTCCTCGGCAAGGTCTCCGAGGTGCTCGTCCCGCTGATGAAGCCCGGCGCCGTGCTGCTCACCCTCGACCCGGCCGCCGCCTACGCCGGCCTGCTCACCCGCCGCGACGACGTGCACAACGCCGTCGCCCACCCCTGCCACCCCTCCGTCTTCCTGGAGCGCACCACCAAGGAGGAGTACGCGGACACCTTCGGCGGCATCGCCGCCCCCCAGGAGGTCGTCGCCTCCTTCGAGGGCCCGGACGCGGCCGTCCAGCCGCTGGCCGAGGCCGTCATCCGCACCATGTACGCGCCGGTCGTGGACGTGCACTGGGTGACGGTCAAGCAGCTCGCCGTCCTGGAGCCGACCCTGGTCGAGACCATCGCCTGCATGGTCGGCGCGCTGCTCACCGAGGCCCTGCACGAGACGGTGCACACCGTCGGTGTCCCGGAGGCCGCCGCCCGCGCGATGCTCCTCGGCCACACACAGGTCGCGCTCGCCAACACCCTCAAGGGCGACAACCCGTTCTCGGACGCCTGCCTGATCGCCATGGACTACGGCCGCGAGTCGATCGTCAAGGACGACTGGAAGAAGGTCTTCGAGGACGACGAGCTGGACAAGGTCATCACGCGCATGCTCCGCATCAAGGAGATCAAGCGCTGACCGCACGGCACCCGACGGAACCGGCCTCCCCCGTACGCACCGGGGGAGGCCGGTTCCGTTCTGTTCCGCTACGCGGCGGGCGGAGCCTCCGTCGCCCAGTCCAGGGTGAAGGTGACGGGCCCCGCGAACAGCCGGTACTCGGGCAGCACACCCGGCCCGCACGACGCGCTGCCGATGCCCTGCTGCGCGGCGTCCAGCGTCAGCCGGACCAGGTCGCCGCGGACCAGATCGGTGGGATGACGCGCCGCGTCCAGCTCCTCGCTGCTCCACGGGCGCGCGGCGAACGCGAACGGCGCGGGCCCGCCGATCCGCAGCCCGGGACCGCCCGTCCGGTCCGTGAGCCGCACCCAGCGGACATCGGGCCGGCTGCCGTTCTCCTGCGGGAAGAGATACGGCGTCTGGAGCTCGTCGAGCCCGGCCGTGAACCGCCCGATCCGGCTCGCGCTCCGGGTGTCGGGATACGCCTCGTACGGTCCGCCGCCGAACCAGCTGACCGTGTCCAGCGCGAGCGGTACGGCCGCGCGCAGCCCCAGCCGCGGCAGCGGCAGGTCCCAGACGCCCAGCGGCTCGACCTCCAGGGTCAGCCGCAGCCCGCCGCCCGGCCGGTCCTCCGGGGCGCTCCAGTGGTAGACGGCCGACATGGCCGCGTCGGTGCCCGCGGCGGCCACCCGCGTGGTCACCGTCAGCCCCTCGTCACCGGTGTCCACCGAGAGGACCCGGTGCTCCAGCCGGTCAAGACCGGCCGCCCGCCACCGCTCGGCGACGGAACCGCCCCAGCCGCGCAGATCGTTGTCCGTGGGAGCGCGCCACAGGTCCAGCCGGGGGCCCTCGACGGTCAGCGACCCGATCCGTACGAGCGCGCCGGTGTACGGGTCGAAGGCGCCCTCGCCCAGGGTGAGCAGCCCGTCCGCCGTGCCCGGCCGCCTGCCCCGGCCCGGCTGCGGTACGGGCGGCGCGGCGGCCAGCAGCGCCTGGCCCCAGGCCACTTCATGGCCGGCGGGCGCCCACGCCTCGTCCTTGGCGAGGCGCGCGCTCACCGTCAGCCGGCGCTCGCCCGCCGCATCGGTGCCGGCAGCCTCGGCCAGCGCCTCCGGCCAGGCCACCACCGCCGTACCGCCGGCGGCGACGGCCGGTACGGTCAGCTCGCCCCCGGCGCGGGCCACCCCCTCGTCCTCCAGCAGCCAGTGGAACGACAGATGACCGGTGCCGGCGAAGTCCAGACCGTTGCGCACCGAGACCCGGCGGGCGTGCGGATCGATCCGTACCGTCACCGGCTCGATGACCTTCTTGTACTCGGTGAGCCCGGGGGACGGGGTGCGGTCGGGGAAGACCAGCCCGTCGGCCACGAAGTTCCCGTCGTGCACGACCTCGCCGAAGTCCCCGCCGTACGCGAAGAACTCCCGGCCGTCGGGGGTGCGGCGGCGCACACCGTGGTCGATCCACTCCCAGACGAAACCGCCCTGGAGCCTCGGATGCTGCTCGAACAGGCGCTGGTACTCGGCCAGTCCGCCGGGTCCGTTGCCCATGGCGTGGGCGTACTCGCACAGGATGAACGGCAGCGCGCGGCGGTGCGCGTCCAGGGCCGGGTCCTTCGTCGGGTCCTCGGTGCCCCGGCCGATCCGGTCCGTCTCGTCGTGGTCGGCGTACATCCTGCTGTACACATCGACATAGCCGCTGTCCCAGTCGCCCTCGTAGTGCACCGGACGGCCCGGGTCGCGCTCGTGCGTCCAGTCGGCCATGGCCCGCAGATTGTCCCCGGTCCCCGACTCGTTGCCGAGCGACCACATGATGACGCTGGGGTGGTTCTTGTCGCGCTCGACCATGCGGCTCATCCGGTCGAGGTACGCGTCCCGCCAGCGCGGGTCGGCGCTCGGGTTGTCCCGCCAGTTGTTGGGCTCGAAGCCGTGCGTCTCCAGATCGCACTCGTCGACGACCCACAGACCCAGCTCGTCGCAGAGGTCGAGGAACCGGGAGTCGGGCGGATAGTGGCTGGTGCGTACCGCGTTGATGTTGTGCCGCTTCATCAGCTCGATGTCCTGGCGCATCGTTTCGGGGCTCAGGGTGCGCCCGGTGTCCGGGTCCCACTCGTGCCGGTTCACCCCGCGCAGCAGGATCGGCACGCCGTTCACCCTGAGCAGGCCGTCCTCGACCGCGACCGTACGGAAGCCGATGCGCAGCCGGACCCGCTCGCCCGCGGTGGCCAGCTCCGCGTCGTAGAGCCGGGGCGTCTCGGCGGTCCACGGCTCCACGGGGGTGCGGATCTCGTCCCCGACGGCGAGGTCGAGACCGAGTTCGGCCACGGTGATCCGGCCGGGCGCGCCGGCCTCCACCCGCAGCACGCCCTCGCCGCTGTCGCGGTCGTAACCGGCGTGCACGAAGACATCGCCCACGCCGTCGAGCGGCCGGTGGAGCAGCGCGACGGAGCGGAAGATCCCGGACAGCCACCACATGTCCTGGTCCTCCAGGTAGCTGCCCGCCGACCACTGGTGCACGCGTACGGCCAGGACGTTGCGGCCGGGGCGCAGTGCGTCGGTGGCGTCGAACTCGGTGGGCAGCCGGCTGCCCTTGCCGTTGCCGAGCGCCACGCCGTTCAGGAAGACCGCGAAGGCCGAGTCGACGCCCTCGAAGCGCAGCACGCCGTGCCCCGACTCCGGCCACTGGTCGGGCAGTTGGAACTCGCGCCGGTACTCACCGGTGGGGTTGGCGTCGGGCACACGCGGCGGGTCGACCGGGAACGGGAAGACGATGTTGGTGTAGGCGGGGGCGCCGTAGCGCGGGGCGTCGGCCACGTCCCGCAGCTGCCAGCTCGACGGCACGTCGAGGATGTCCCACTGAGTGTCGTCGTGGTCGGGTGCCTCGAAACCGGGGGTCAGCGTGTGCCGGGAGGCCGCGAGCCGGAAGCGCCAACCGCCGTCCAGATCAAGGGCCATGGCGTCCGACGTGTGCCGGGCCCGGGGGGCGAGCCGCCCCTGCCCCGGGTCATGGCTTTCGACGTAGTCGAGGGAGGCGTGGTCGAAACGGTCGCTGGGCACGGATGGGGTATCCCTTCGGGCGGGCGTGGCCGGAGCACCGTTGAGTGCGGCCGTACAGGTGACGTTTTCCATGCAGACTAGGTGAAGTATCCGGCCACGTCGCCCCCCTGGGCCAGGAAAACCGTCCGATCGGGACCGGAGTCGGTTGTGTCTCGCGACAGCCACTTCAGAAACCGGTTTCTCAACCTGTGGCCGAACCGTTGACCCTGATAGCAATCGGTTTCTACATTGAGGGACACACCGGGTGCCCCGGCCGCCGTCAGGGGGCGCCCCAGGAACAGGGAAGGACCCGGTATGACGTCGGACCGTCATCTCCGCAACCCCGTACTGCCCGGTTTCCATCCGGACCCGAGCATCGTGCGGGTCGGGGCGGAGTACTACATCGCCACCTCCACCTTCGAGTGGTTCCCCGGCGTCCCCGTGCACCGCTCCACCGACCTGGTGCACTGGGAGCACGCCGGGCATCTCCTCGACCGCGCCGAGACGCTCGACCTGCGCGGAGTGCCGGACTCGGCCGGTGTCTGGGCGCCCTCGCTCTCCCACCACGACGGGCGGTTCTGGCTGATCTACAGCATCGTCAGGACCGTCGGATCCCCGTACAAGGACGTCGACAACTTCCTCGTCACCGCCGACTCGGTCGAGGGGCCGTGGTCGGAGCCCGTCTTCCTCAACTCCTCCGGCTTCGACCCCTCGCTCTTCCACGACGACGACGGCCGCCACTGGCTGGTCAACCTCCAGTGGGACCACCGCCCCGGCCGGCCGTCCTTCGCCGGCATCGTGCTCCAGGAGTACGACCCGGAGAAGCGGGCGCTCGTCGGGGAGATCAGCCACCTGCTGAGCCACGACGAACTCATCGAGGGCCCCAACCTGTACCACCGTGACGGGTGGTACTACCTGATGCTCGCCGAGGGCGGCACGGGCTGGAACCACGGCATCCTGATGGCCCGCTCCCGCTCGCTCACCGGACCGTACGCACTCGACCCCGCCGGATCGCTGCTGACCACCCGCGACGCCCCCGACGCGCCTCTCCTCAAGGCCGGGCACGGGGAGCTGGTGGAGACCCCGGACGGCGAGTGGTACCTCGTCCACCTCGCGTCCCGGCCGGTCGCCACTCCCGACGGGCCGCGCTGCGTCCTCGGCCGGGAGACCTGCATCCAGCGGGCCGAGTGGACCGGCGACGGCTGGCTGCGGCTCGCCCACGGCGACAACCGGCCACGGGTGACGGTCCCCGCCCCGCGCTCGGCGCCCCTGACCGAACCGGTCCCCGCACCCGACCGCGACGACTTCGACGCCCCCGTCCTGAGCGGCGAATGGAGCACCCTGCGGGTCCCGGCCGACCCCTCCTGGCTGAGCCTGACCGAACGGCCCGGCGCGCTGCGGCTGCGCGGGCGGCAGAGCCCGCACTCGCGCCACAGCCAGAGCCTGGTCGCCAAGCGGCTGACCTCCGTGCGCTGCCGCGTCACCACCGCGCTGGACTTCCGGCCGTCACACTTCTCCCAGCTGGCCGGGCTGATCTGCTGGTACGACACCACCACCCACTACTACCTGCGCGTCACCCACGAGGAGGGGCGCGGCCGGGTGCTGGGCCTCACCCTCACCGACGACGGCGTCCACTCGGAGCCCACCGACGCCGAACTGCTGGTCGAGCAGTGGCCGGCGCTGCTGCTGCGGGCCGACTTCGACGGCGCCGAACTGCGCTTCAGCGCCTCTCCCGACGGTACGGACTGGATCCGCGTCGGCCCCGTCCTCGACGCGACGAAGCTCTCCGACGACTACGGCGACCGGCTCCGCTTCACCGGGGCGTTCGCCGGGGTGTGCGCCCAGGACCTGGGCGGGACCCGCGCCGTCGCGGACTTCGACTGGTTCGAGCTGACCAACCTCTGAGCGGGCGCCGCCCACGCGCGTCGGCCCTGTCGTGCGCCGTCGCGTCCTCATCTTGTCCGCATCTCTCGTCCACGTGTGTAGAAACCGATCCCTCTTTCATCGGCTTGTTTCTGCCGTGCGTCACCATTGACCCTTCCGGTCCCAGGTGCTTAGCGTAGAGATCGGTTGCTATCGTTGAATCCGAGCCGGAGGCCACTTCCCTTGACCGAGCGTCCCCTGGCGTTGTTCGCCATGAGTGCGGAGAATCCGCCGAAGCTGCTTCCGCCCGGTGTGCTGGCCAGGCTCCGTACCTCGGTCGACATCGATCCCACCCTGGTGGCCGAGGACTTCGGGGACCCCCGGGTCCGTGAAGTCCTCGGCGAGACCGAGATCCTCATCACCGGCTGGGGGTGCCCGGTGATCGACGACGCGGTGCTGGCCGCCGCGCCCAAGCTGCGGGCCGTCCTGCACACCGCCGGATCGGTGAAGGGCATGATCACCCCCGGCTGCTGGGACCGGGGCCTGATCGTCTCGTCGGCCGCCGACGCCAACGCGCTGCCCGTCGCCGAGTACACGCTCGGCATGATCCTGCTGGCGGGCAAGGACCTCTTCGCCGCCCGCGACCGCTACCGCGCGGCCCGCACCTTCACCCTCGCCGAGGTCATCCCGGACATCGGGAACTTCGGCCGCCGGATCGGAGTGGTGGGGGCCTCCCGGATCGGCCGCCGCGTCATCGAACTGCTGCGTCCCTTCGACTTCCGGGTCGCCCTGGCCGATCCGTACGTCGACACCGCGGGCGCCGCCGAACTGGGCGTGACCCTGATGGGGCTGGACGAACTGCTGCGCACCAGCGACATCGTCACCGTCCACGCACCGGCGACCCCCGAGACCCACGGGCTCCTCGGCCGCCGCGAACTCGCGCTGCTGCCGGACGGCGCGGTGCTCGTCAACACCGCCCGGGGCAGTCTCGTCGACACCCCCGCGCTCGTCGAGCAACTGCGCACCGGCCGGATCAGCGCCGTACTCGATGTCACCGAGCCCGAGCCGCTGAACCCCGACTCACCGCTCTTCGACCTGCCCAACGCCTTCCTCACCCCGCACATCGCCGGCTCGCAGGGCAACGAGCTGCACCGGCTGGGGCTCTGCGCCGTGGAGGAGCTGGAGCGGCTGCTGCGCGGGCTGCCGCTCTCCCACCGCATCGACCGCGCCGAGCTGGAGCGTGCCGCATGACGGAGGAGACCGGAACCCCCATCACGAGCTGGGGCCCCGGCGCCTTCACCCTGCACCTCGCGCACGGCGCCGACCGTGTGCCCCGCCTCGCCGTCAACGCCACGCCGGGCCGCGCGGCGCTGCCGCTCGTCGAGGTCGAGCTGACCGGACAGGGCCGCAGCGGCACCTCGGGCAAGCGCCATGTGGACGGCGCTGTCTCCCGCCGGCTGCGGTACGAGGGCCATGACGCGGACGGCGAGCGGCTGACCGTACGGACCCACGACCCGGAGACCGGCCTGCGCGCCGCCACCCACTTCCGGCGCACCGGGGCCCTGCCCGTCGTCCGCACCTGGACCGAGCTGACGGCGGGGGACCGGGCGGCCGAGGTCGAGAACGTCTCCTCCTTCGTGCTGTCCGGTGTCGCCGCTCTGCTCGGCGCCCCGGGCCGCTGGGAACAGGACGTACGGCTCTGGACGGCGGACAACCCGTGGAGCGGCGAGTACCGCTGGCAGGGCGTCCCCCTCGGCGCCGCCGGGCTGCTCGACACCGGCATGACCCGCTTCGGCCAGACCGGCTCCAAGAACCGGGTGGCCCGTACCAGCACCGGTTCGTGGCCCTCCTCCGAACAACTGCCCATGGGCTGGCTGGAGGGCCCGGACACCGTCCTCGCCTGGCAGATCGAACACAACGGCTCGTGGCACACCGAGATCGCCGACCGGTTCGACGAGATCTATCTGCTGCTGTCCGGACCGGGCCGGCGGGAACACCAGTGGTCGCTGCGGCTCGCCCCCGGTGAGAGCTTCACCACCGTCCCGGTCGCCTTCACCCTCGCCCCCGACCGGGACGCGGCGCTCGCCGCCCTCACCGGCCACCGGCGCGCCGTGCGCCGGCCCCACCCGGACACCACCACGCTCCCGGTGGTGTTCAACGACTTCATGAACTGCCTGATGGGCGACCCCACCACCGAGAAGCTGCTGCCGGTCGTCGCGGCGGCGGCCGCCGCCGGCTGCGAGTACTTCTGCGTCGACGCGGGCTGGTACGACGACGAGCGCGCCGGGGAAGGACCCGGGGGAGTGCCCGGCTGGTGGGACGCCGTCGGCGCCTGGCGGCCCGCGCCCTCGCGGTTCCCCGGCGGACTCGCGGAGGTCACCGATGCCATCAAGGCCGCGGGGATGGTTCCCGGGCTCTGGCTGGAGCCCGAAGTCGTGGGCGTACGGAGCCCGTTGGCGTCCTCCCTGCCCGACGCGGCGTTCTTCCGGCGGGGCGGCACGCGCCTCACCGAGTGGGGCCGCCACCAGCTCGATCTGCGCCACCCCGCGGCCGTCGCCCATCTCGACGACACCGTGGACCGGCTGGTCGGCGAGTTCGGTCTCGGCTATCTGAAGCTCGACTACAACATCGACATCGGCGCCGGTACGGACAGCGGGCCGCACGGCCCCGGACACGGGCTGCTGGAGCACAACCGCGCCTATCTGCGCTGGCTCGACAGCGTCCACGACCGGCACCCCGGGCTGGTGCTGGAGGGCTGCGCGGCGGGCGGCATGCGCATCGACCACGCCACCCTCGCGCACGTCCCCGTCCAGTCGCTCAGCGACCAGCAGGACGAACTGCTGATCGCCGCGATCGCCGCCGCCGCCCCCACCGCCGTACCGCCGGAGCAGGGCGCCGTCTGGGCCTATCCGTACGCGGGACAGAGCGACGAGGAGATCGCCTTCACCATGGTGTCGGCGCTGCTGGGGCGCGTCCATCTCAGCGGCCGGATCGATCTGCTCGCACCGGACCAACTCGCCCTGGTCGCCGAGGCGATCACCGCGTACGGCGGCTACCGCCGCGACCTGGCGCGGGCCCTGCCGTCCTGGCCGCTCGGACTGCCCGGCTGGCGCGACGACTGGCTCGCCCTCGCGCTGGACACCGGCAGCGAGACACTGCTCGCCGTGTGGCGCAGGACGGGTTCCGACGCGGTCCGTGAGATACCGGTCCCGGCGGGTACGAGCGGCGTCGTCCCGGTGTTCCCGCGCGCCGCGCCGGGCGAGGCGGTGCTCGACCCGGGGACCGGCCGGCTGCGGATCACCCTGCCGTCGGCGCCCTCGGCCCGGCTGCTGAGGCTCCCGCGGGCGGTGTCTCCACTATCGTGAGCCCCACGCACACCGCGGGGTGGAGCAGGGCGAAGGGGACAAGCACACGTGGACATGAACGCGACGGGTCCGTCCGGCAGGGAAGCTTCGACGGTCAGGGACGTCGCCAAGCGTGCCGGGGTGTCCGCGTCGACGGTCTCGCGGGTGCTGGGCGGTACCTATCCGGTGGCCGCGGCCACCCGCACCCGGGTCCTGCGCGCCATGCGCGAACTGGACTATGTCGTCAACGCGCACGCGCGGGCCCTCGGCGGCTCCACCAACAAGAGTGTGGCGTTCGTCGTGGACGATGTCACCGGCCCCTTCTACGCGCACATCGCGCGCGGTGTGGAGGAACAGGCTTCCGCCGAGGGGCGGTTGTGCATGCTCTGCACGACACACGGCGATCCGCAGCGGGTGCTGGCCGTGGTGGAGCTGATGCGCGAACAGCGCGCCGACGCGGTCATCGTGGTCGGCGGCGCCTGGGAGAACAAGGAGTACCAGGCACGCATGACACACTTCGCGCACGCGCTGGACCGCGCCGGGTCGCGGCTGGTCCTGGTGGGCCGGCCGCCGCTGGGCGAGGGTGTCCCCGCCACCGTCGTCGAGTACGACAACGAGAACGGGGCGTTCGCGATGACGACGCATCTGCTCTCCCTGGGACACCGCAGGATCGCGTTCCTCGGCAAGGTGCCCGGGCTCTCCACCAGCGGTCAGCGCGTCGACGGCTTCCTCAGGGCGCACGAGACGCTGGGCTTCGAGGCGGATCAGGAGCTGATCGTCGAGGGTGAGTTCACCCGGTCGTTCGGCTACCGCGCGGCGGCCAGGCTGCTGGCGTCGAAGACCGAGTTCGACGCCGTCTTCGCCGCCACGGACATGGTGGCCGCGGGCGTGCTCCACGCACTGCGCGAGGGCGGGGTGCGGGTCCCCGAGGACGTCTCCGTCGTCGGCTACGACGACATCCCGGTCGCCATCGACCTGCACCCCGCCCTCACCACCGTGAGCATCCCGCACGAGGAGCTGGGCCGTACCGCCGTACGGCTCGCCCTGCACCGGGAGGAACTCCCCGACGCCCAGCACCAGGTGCTGGGCACCCACATCGTCGTACGCGGCTCCACCCGGCGGCCCGGGCGCTGAGCGCACACCACCCCACCGGGGCGCGGCTAGAGATCGATTTCTAGCCGCGCCCCGTGCTGTGTCCGGGTGTTGAAGCAGCGGTTCGGGGTGCTCCGCCGCCGGTACGGCGCGAATAAGGCCCGTAACAGAAGATTTCCGTGCCCGACATCTTGCTCATCCGGTGGTCTGCGCTTAGCTTCCGTAGAGACCGATTTCTATGAGTCGTGCAGCTGAGCTCGAAGTCGGCTTCCTCTTCCGTGCCCGAACCTCTTGAGGAGGGGTGTCATGCAACGCACACACTTCGCAGTGACAGCCGCGACCACCGTGGTGCTTTCCGTCGTCCTGGCCGGCTGCGGCGGTGGGGACGGCGGCGGCGACACCGCCGCCAAGGGCCCCGTCACCGTGACCTACTGGACATGGGACGAGCCCAAGACGATCCAGCCCGTCGCGGACAAGTTCAACGCGACCCACGACACCGTCCAGGTCAAGATCGTCAAGCAGGCGGACAACCCGGGTACGGCGGCCAACCTGCGCAATGTCGTGGCCTCGGGCAAGGGGGTGCCGTGTCTGGTGAAGAACTTCGGGCAGGTTCCCGGACTGGTCGGCGAGGGGCTGCTCTCCGATGTCACGGGCGATGTCGAGCCGTATGTGAAGAAGGGCGTCTTCAACGAGGCGTCGCTGCTGGGCGCGCAGGCCGGCGGCCGGTACTTCGGTGTGCCGATCGGCTACCAGCCGAGCTTCCTGGTGATCAACCGCAAGGTCTACGACCAGTACGGCGTCGCCGTGCCCAAGACCTGGGACGAGCTGATCGAGGCCGGCAAGAAGCTGAAGAAGCACGGCGTCTACGTGATGAACCTGGCGGGCGAGGACCCCTCGACGCTGGAGAACCTCGTCCAGCAGGCCGGCGGCAGCTGGTTCGCGACCGAGGGGGACACCTGGAAGGTCGACTTCCTGTCCCCGGAGTCGCTGAAGGCCGCCGATGTCATCCAGCGGCTCGTGGACAACGGACTGGTCGCCAACCAGACCTATATGGACCGCCCCGCCCTGATCAACTACTTCGACTCCGGCAAGATGGTCTCGCTCCCCACCCAGGTGTGGCAGCTCGGCAACTACGAGCTGAACTACAAGAAGTCGCTCGGCGACTGGGAGCCCGTCGACCTTCCGCAGTTCGCGGACGCCCCCGCGTTCACCGCCCCCGCCCATGGCACCGCGCTGCTCGTGCCGAAGGGCTGCGCGCACCCGAAGGAGGCCGTGGAGGCCGCGGTGTGGATGAACACGACCAAGGAGGGCATCGACGCCAGCTACCAGAAGGACACCAAGCAGTACAACTGGCCCGGCGCGGTCCAGGACCCGGGCCCCTGGGTCGACTCGGCGGTCCCCGACAAGCTCTTCGGCGACCGCAAGGGCGAGGCCAAGGGGGTCATCCTCAAGGCAGTGAACGGCGCCAAGGACACCTGGACCGTCGGCCCCAACTACACCGGTGTCTTCGCCGAACTCCAGGACCAGTGGGCCAAGGTGGTCACCAGGAAGATGACCCTGCGTCAGGCGCTGGAGCACATGCAGAAGTTCACCGTCGACGACCTCAAGTCGAAGAACATCAACGTCGAGGGCTGATCGATGGCCGTGGAATCACCAGCTCCACCGCGCGCGGCCCACCTCACGTGGCGGCGTGTGATGGCCTTCAAGGGCGCCTCGTTCACCTTCCCGTTCTTCCTCGGGTTCCTCGTCTTCACCGTGGTTCCTGTGGTCATCGCGCTCAAGGAGAGCCTCTACACCGAGCAGGGCTCGGGGCTCGGCTTCGGGCCGAAGACCATCGAGTTCTCCGGCCTGGACAACTTCGTCCGGGGCTTCGAGGACGCCAAGTTCTGGACGGCGATGGGGCGGGTCGCCCTCTTCGCGGCCATCAGCATCCCGCTGATCCAGCTCGCAAGCCTGGGGCTCGCGCTGCTGATGGACATGGTCAAGCAGCGCCTCGCCAACCGCTTCCGGATCGCGCTGCTCGTGCCGTACATGATCCCCGGGATCGTCGCCACCCTGATCTGGATCTACCTCTACAGCCCGGTCGTCGGGCCGATCACGCCCTTCCTGGCCTTCTTCGGGATCGACGCGAACTTCTACAGCGGCGACATGATCTGGGTGTCGATCGGCATCCTCATCGCCTGGAGCTCCATCGGCTTCAACATGCTGATCCTCTACGCCTCCCTTCAGTCGGTGCCCCGTGAACTCTTCGACAGCGCACGGGTGGACGGCGCCTCGGAGTGGCGCATGGCCTGGTCGATCAAGGTGCCGCTGGTCCGCCGGTCCCTGGTGCTCACCACGGTGCTCAGCATCATCGGGTCGCTCCAGATCTTCAGCGACCCACTGCTCTTCCGGTCGATGACACCGGAGACCGTCACCCGGGACTTCACGCCGATCATGGCCATCTACGACTGGGCCTTCGCGCAGGGCGACTTCAACTACGCCGCCGCGCTGTCGATCATTCTCGCGGTGGTCGTCGGCATCGCCTCGGCCATCTTCTACCGGCTCACGAACAGGGCGCCCACCTCATGACCACGACGATGGACCGACCTCCGGCGAAGACGTCGGGCGAGCCCCCGCGGGTCCGCCGGCGGACGACGGGCGGCACGGTGCGGCACACCAGAGGGACCAGGGTGCTGGTGCTGGTGGGGCTCGCGCTGTTCACCCTCTACTCACTGGCGCCCGTGTGGTGGCTGCTGGTCGCCGCGACCAAGAGCCAGCGCGACCTCTACACCACCAACGGGCTGTGGTTCTCCGAGTTCCACTTCTGGGACAACCTCAAGGACCTGTTCACCTACCAGGACGGCATCTTCCTGCGATGGATGTGGAACACACTGTTCTACGGCTTCGCGGGCACCATCGGAATGACCCTGGTCTGTGTCGCCTGCGGCTACGGCCTGGCCATGTACCGGTTCCGGGGCCGCGGTGTGCTGATGGCCTGCATCATCGGGTCCTTCCTCATCCCCGGAGCCCTGCTGACCATCCCGTCCTTCCTGCTCTACACGGATCTGCGGCTGATCGACACACCGTGGGCCATCATCGTGCCGGGCTTCTTCAACGCCTTCTCCGTCTATCTCGCCAAGGTGTACGCGGAGGGCGCCATCCCGCCCGAACTGCTGGAGGCGGCCCGTATCGACGGCGCGGGCGAGTACCGCATCTTCTTCCAGATCGGTGCCAGGCTGATGTCGACCGGCGCCGCCACCATCTTCGTCCTCGGCTTCGTCGGAGCGTGGAACAACTTCTTCGGCCCCCTCGTCTATCTGCGCAGCAGCGAGAAGTGGACCGTGATGCTCGGCCTCTACTCCTGGCTCAAGGTGAAGGTCGACAGCTCCGTCGACCTGACGGGACTCGTCGTGGTCGGCTCCATCGTCTCGCTCATCCCCATGGTGATCCTGATGCTCTCGATGCAGCGCTACTGGCGCTCCGGGGTGACCATGGGAAGCCTGAAGTAGGCGGTGCCGGCGCCGGTAGGGACGCCGGCGCCGACGTGCCGGGCGGGAGTGGTCACTCCCGTCCGGCGGCGTAGTGGATCCCGCCGCGCAGATGGGCCAGGAAGACCGGGTCCGCGAAGGACTCCGCGGTGTGGCCGAGCGCGGTGTAGAACACCCTGCCGCCCAGCCGCTCGTGACACCACACGAGCGGATGGTCCGCCCCCATGCCCCCGCCCGCGTACGACGACTCGTCGGCGCGGGCCAGCACGTGTACGCCCGCGGGCACGGCGCGGAAGTCGTACCACTCGTCGGTGAAGTCCCACCGGGCGCCCAGATGGCGGGTGGCGGGATGGGTGCGGTCGGCGACCGCGACCGTGCCCGGCTGGAGGTCGGGGTGGCGGGCGAAGCGGGCGCCGAGCAGCTCTCCGTAGTACGGCCAGTCGTACTCGGTGCAGGCCGCCGCGTGGATCCCGACGAACCCGCCGCCGCCCGCCAGGTGCCGGCGCAGCGCGTCGCGCGCGGCGGGGGTGAGGACCTCCCCGCTGGTGGAGAGGAAGACGACGACCGCGCTGCGCGGGATCTCGCGCTCCAGGACCGCCGGATCCTCGGTGGCGACGCTCTCGAAGCCGTCCTCGGCCACGAGAGCGCCGACGGCCTCGACACCGTCGGGGATCGAGTCGTGGCGGTAGGCGGTGGTGCGGCTGTACAGCACCACGCGCGGTGTGGGGTGGGGCATGGCTCTCCCGTGGTGGAGGGGGGGAAGGGGAAGGGCGTGTGCGGCTCGGGGCCGGCCGGATCAGCGGGACGCGGGGGCTACCGTCTCCCGCGGGACGAGGCCGGTACCGAGCAGCTGACGCTGCTCGTCGGCGCTGTGCTCGCCGTTGCGCAGTCCGAGGGCCAGCCGGACCGCGAGCCGGCCCATCTCCTCGTACGGCACCCGGACCGTGGTCAGCGCGGGCCGCAGATCCTGGGCGAGCTCGCTGTCGTCGTACCCGAGGACCGAGATGTCCTCGGGAACCCGCAGCCCCGCGTCGAGGATCGCGGCCATGGCGGCGGAGGCGACGACATCGGTCTCGCCGAACACCGCGGTGAACGGCGGGCCTTCGCGCAGCAGCCGGGCCACCCGGTCCCGTACCGGGCGCCGGGCGAACTCCACCCGCTCGATCAGCTCGGCGCCCGGGCCGACGGAGTCGGCGAGCGCCCGCCGGTAGCCGGCCGTGCGGCCCGCGGTCGTGGTGTGGGCGGGGTCGCCGCCGAGATAGAGGATCGCGCGGTGTCCCCGCGCCAGCAGATGGCTCGTCGCCGCGTACGCCCCGCCCTCGTTGTCGTACTCGACGACGGTGGCGGGCAGTTCCGGTCCTGGCAGCGGCCTGCCGCAGAGCACCAGCCGCGATCCGGCGGCCTCCAGGCCGTGCGCGACCTCCGCCATCCGGTCCCGGTAGCGCGCGTCCTCGACGACTCCGCCGATGAGGATGACGGCCGCCGCGCCCTGCTCCCGCATGGACTGCACCACGGCCGGCTCGCGGTCGGGGCGGTGGCCGCTCAGCCCGACCACGCACAGATGCCCGCGCGCGGCCGCCTCCCGTTCCGCGCCGGTGGCGGCGAGCGCGAACGGCTGGCCCAGCACATCGCCGAGGACGAAGCCGATCTGCGGGGCGCCGGAGCCGCGCAGCGCCCGTGCGTGCGAGTTGGCGACGTAGTGCAGCTCGCGCACGACCCGCAGCACCCGGCGGCGGGTACCGGTCGCCACCGGATAGTTCCCGGCGAGGACCCTCGACACCGTCGCGGGCGACACACCCGCGCGCGCCGCCACCTGCTTGACGGTCGCCGGTCCGCCCGGCGCGGCGGAGATCCTCTTGAATTCTGATGCGGTCACGGGCGGTCCCTCGCTGGACGGGCGGGCTCGGCATCCGGGCCGGAGAACACCGGTGATGAGAAGCATAGACATCGTTCCCTATCAGAGGTACCCGTGCCAACCCCCGTGACAGAAGTGGATGGCCCCCGTACTGCCTCTACGGGCCGATCCTGTGGCAGAAACCGGTTTCTCCACACCCTCGCCGGGGCCTGGGTGAGGACGCCGCCCCGGGTGCCCCGCTTCCCGGGGCGGTACCTGTTAGGTACCGTACGGGTATGCCATCACTCAACATCAGCTTCACCGAGGACGAGCTGGAGGCGGTGCGCGCCGCGGCGGCCGCCGAGGGCAAGTCCCTCAAGCAGTACGTGCACGACCTGCCGCTGCGCGAACAGCAGCGCCTCCAGTTCGTGCGGTACGCGGTCGCCTGGGGCGAGCAGCACCGGGGCGAGTTCGACGAGGCGTTCGCCAACGAGGTGCCACCCGCGGCGCACGGCGGGCGGCAGGTGGAAGCCGCCTGATGCCCGTGGTGTACATCGACGTGGCCTGGCTGCTGGACGTACAGGAACAGGCCGTCCCCGAGGACGTGTCCGTGGCCGACTACTCGGCACTCGTGGCCGCGGTCGCCCGCCACAGGACCCGGATCCCGCGCCCGGCCACCAGCGAACCCGACGGCGCCTGGCGCGCCGCCGCCCTCATCCACACCCTGGTGCGGCTGGAGCCGCTGCCGTACCGCAACAGCCTGTTCGCCTGCCAGGTCGCCGCCGCGTACATGCACGCCTCCGGCGAGGGGATCGACCCGCCGTACGGCGCGCTCGTCGAGCTGGTCCGCGCCATCCAGGCCGGCAAGTCGAACGTCTACCAGGCGGCGGACCAGATCCGCGCCTGGCGCATCTGATCCCGGCGCCCCACCGGGGGCGGCCGGGATGACGCCGCGCTCGGCCGTCCCGTCCCCCGATGCGGGACGGTCGAGCGCCGCGTCGAGATGATTGGACCGCATCGGAGCGGTGCGGGGAAAGCCGCTGCCTCGGTGCACCGTGCCCGGACTCCGCGTCCCGGTGTGCACGGTGCACGGTTCGGGCCGTTGCCGCCGCGCTACGGGTGCGTGGTGACGGACGCGGGGGCGGCCGGCGGGCACAGGGGGATCCTGTCCGCGATGTGCAGCGCGTACACCAGATCGTGCACACCCGCGGCGGTGCGGGTCAGGTCGCGGCCGAGCAGCCGTTCGGCGGTCCGCAGCCGCGCCGTCACGGTGGTGCGGCTGCCGCCGAGCCGCTGTGCGGCCCGTCGCGTGTCCGCGTTCGACTCGATCCAGACGCGCAGTGTTCCGCGTACCCGCTCGTGGCGGCCGTCCGCGAGCGGTTCGAGGAACCGGTGGGCCCAGGAGACCGCCTCGGGTCCGCTCAGCAGTGGACACGCGGCGGTCGGCGACCGCTCGGGGTCCCCGGACTCCTCGTACGGTCCGGATCCGGCCCGTGCGGCGTCCGCGCCTACGGCGTCCTGGTGCGCGGCGTCCGGCCGCGCGTCGATCGCCAGGGCGAGCGCCAGCGTCGCGCGGGAGCGTACGTCCCGGAGATCCAGCCCGAGCGCCTCCTCGGCGCGCCGGAGGTGGGCGGTCACGGTGTTGCGGCTGATCCCCAGCAGATCGGCCACGCCGGAGCGGGGGAAGGACAGGGCGAGGTGGGTGCTCTCGGCCGCGAGCCGCGGCAGGAGGCGCAGTGGCCGCAGGAAGTGCCGGGCCCAGTCGGCCGCCGCCGCATGCGGCAGCACCCGCTCCAGCGGCTCCCGGCCCCGGTACGAGGCCACCCGGCCGGGGATGTTGCCCGCGACGGCCAGCGCGTGCCGGGCCTGCTCGTAGGCCACGGCCGTCGCGTGCAGCGGATGCGCGTCGCTGATGCCCAGGGCGTAGCCCGGGATCTCCTCGACCAGCTCCCGCAGCAGCCGGTCCAGTTCGGGCCGCTCCTCGGTCTCGGTCCCGGTCCCGGCTTCGGTCCCGGTTTCGGGAATCAGGCAGATCAGATGCTCGTCGTAGACCGGGCAGCGCACCATCATGCCCCGGCCGTGGTACCCGGAGGCGTCCTGGTGGGCACGGGTGAGCCGGTCGCGGTCGCCGGGCGCGCAGCGCAGCAGGAACAGCCGCAGCCGGTCGGAGTCCAGCAGCTCCGGGACCGCGCCGGTGGTCATGCGCCGCGCCAGTACGGTGTCACCGGCCATCAGCGCCATGAAGAGGGCCACCCGCAGCTGGTGCGCCTTCTGCTGGTAGGCGCGCAGCACGGTGTCCGTCGCCTCGGCCCGGTGGAGCAGGGTGAGGACATGGCCGGTGTGCGCCGCCGCCGTGGTGTCACGAGGGCTCAGCGGGTCGGGACCGGCGAGTACGAGCACCCGGCGCGGTGTGCCTGAGCCGACACCCTCCAGCCGGATCCGGACCGTACCCACCTCGGTGGCCGCCGACGCCAGGCGCCCGTCGGCCAGCCGGGTGAGCAGCGGAGCGAGTGTCCCCAGGATGCCGGTGGGAAAGGCGGCCGTGGCCAGTTCCACCGTGTGGCCCCGGCCGACCAGGGCGATCTCGGCGCCGAGCCGCCGCTGGAGCCAGTCGAGGACCTGCCGCGCGTCCGCGTCGGGGCGCCGGGCCAGCCGCCCGACGAGACGGAGGAATTCGTCCGGATCCTCCCCGGGCCCGTTCCGGGTACCCGAGGACGACGACCTGTCCGCCGCACCGGGCCGGCCACGCATAATCCACTCCCACTACCGCCGACTGCCCCCCGAAGGGGGGACAGTCTACGGGCGGTGTGGTGCGGTGCGGTGCGGGCCGGTGCCGGCAGGTCACTTCGCCTTGTCGACGAACTCCGTGGTGAACGTCTTGCTCAGATCCACCTTCGCGTCCTTCAGGTTCGGGTTGAACGCCCGCAGGACGCGCTCGACGGTCTCCGGGCCTTCGGCCGGCATCACACCGTCCGTCGTGAACATCGGCAGCGTGCTCTCGATGGCCTTCGCGTACAGCCCGTCGCCGCCCTGCGCGTAGTCGGTGGGCATCTTCGCCGCGATCTCCTCCGGGGAGTGCGCCGCCATCCACTTCAGTGTCTTCACGAAGGCGTTGGCCAGCTTCTGCACCGTCTCCTTGCTGTTGTTCACCCAGTCGGTGTTCATGTACAGACTGGACGACGGGTACGGTCCGCCCAGCGCCGCCTTCGAGCCCTCGGGCGTCCGCATGTCGATGAGGACCTTGCCGAGCTTCTTGTCCAGGATCTGCGCGACCGTCGGGTCGGTGGTCATCCCGCCCTGGATCGAGTTCTGCTGGAGCGCCGAGATGAAGGTCTGGCCCGCGCCGACGGCGACCGTGCTGAACTCGTCCGTCTTCACACCGTTCTTCACGGCGAGGTACTTGGTGAGGAAGTCCGTGGACGAGCCGAGGCCCGTCACACCGAGCTTCTTGCCCTTGAAGTCCTTGGCCGAGGTGATTTCGGCGGCGGCCTTGTTGGAGACGACCTCCACCTCACCGGAGGCGTGCGAGAACTGCACCACCGACTCCACCTGCTTGCCCTTCACCTGAAGGTCCAGCGTGTGGTCGTAGAAGCCGACGACACCCTGTACGTCACCGGAGACCAGCGAGGTCGTGGCCTGCACCCCGGCCGGCTCGGTGAGCAGTTGTATGTCGAGGCCCTCGTCGGTGAAGTAGCCGAGCTTCTGCGTGAGCATCGCGGGCAGATAGATGACCTTGTCCAGGCCGCCCACCATGATCTTGACCTTGCCGCCGGAGCCGGCCGAGGAGGAGTCGCCGCCGCAGGCGGTCAGGGTGGCGAGGGCGAGCACGGCGGAGACCGCGGCTGCCGGGAGCTTGAGATGACTGCGCATGTCACGTCCTTGTGATCAGGTGATCCGGTGATCAGGGCCCGGGGTGTGTCCGGCGGGCCCGGGGAAAGCGGCCGGGCGGCGGTGAGTGGTGAGTGGTGAGCGGTCGGGCGGTCACACGGTCAGCGGTCGGAGCCGGCTTCTGCGGGCTTCCAGCGGAAGAGGCGTTTCTCCAGGAAGGTCAGCAGCGCCTCGGCGAGCAGCGCCACGACCGCGAGGATCACCATCGCCGCGTACACCCCGGCCGCGTTGAACGTGCCCTGCGAGGCCGAGACCAGCAGCCCGATGCCCTTCGTCGCGCCGATGTACTCACCGACGATCGCGCCGATCAGCGCGAAGCCGAAGCTGACATGGAGGCTGGTGAAGATCCACGAGGTGGCGGACGGGATGACGACCTGGAGGGTGACCTGCCGGTTGGTCGCGCCGAGGATCCTGGCGTTGGCGACGAGATTGCGGTCCACCTCCCTGGCCCCCTGGAAGGCGTTGAAGAAGACCGGGAAGAAGACCAGCACGACCGCCGAGGCGACCTTCGAGGCCGGCCCCAGACCGAACCAGATGAGGAAGATCGGCGCCAGCACGATCCGGGGGAGCGCGTTGAGCACCTTGATGTACGGGCCGAGGACATCGGCCAGGAAGCGGACCCGGCCGAGCGCGATGCCCAGCACCACCCCGGCGGTCACACCGATGACCCAGCCGAGGAGCGCCTCGTACAGCGTGTACCAGATCTGCTCCCACAGGGAGCCCTGCGGGGTGCCGTGCACCGCCCACTGGACGATCTGGTCCCAGATCTTCGACGGCATCGAGAAGTTGAACGGATCGATGACGGCGGACCTGGCCATCCACTCCCAGATCCCGATGATCGCGATGAGCAGCAGGATCCGGGTGCCGTAGACCACGAACTGGCGGTTGCGGGCCGCCCGCGCCCTGGCCTGCGTACGTTCGCCGCCGGCGCCCGTGCCCGGATCCGTACCGTTGCCCGCGGTCTTCCCCGTGGTGTTCCCCGGCGTCTTCCCGGCCGGTGCGGCCGGAGTGGTAACAGTCTCAGGCGGCATGGGTGGCACCCCTCTCGCGCGTGATGCGGACCTCTTCGCCCAGCGAGGACCAGATCTCCCGGTAGATCTCGACGAACCGCGGTTCGAGCCGTACGGACTCGACCTTGCGGGGGCGCGGCAGGTCGATCCGGAAGACCTCCTTGACCGTCGCCGGTCCCGCCGTCATCACCACCACCTTGTCGGCGAGGGCGATCGACTCCTCCAGATCGTGGGTGACGAAGATGACCGAGGCGCCGGTCCCCGCCCACAGCTCCAGCAGCTCGTCCGACATCAGCGCCCGGGTCTGCACGTCGAGCGCCGAGAACGGCTCGTCCATGAGCAGCAGTTCGGGGTCGTTGACGAAGGTCGCCGCCAGGGCCACGCGCTTGCGCTGACCGCCCGACAGCTGGTGCGGATAGCGGTCCTCGAAGGACGTCAGCCCGACCCGGGCCAGCCACTCGCGGGCCCGCTCCCTCGCCTCGGCCTTCGCCACGCCGCGGAACCGCGGGCCCGCCATCACGTTGGACAGCACGGTGCGCCAGGGGAAGACCGCGTCCTGCTGGAAGACGAACCCGGTCTTGTCGCCGATGCCGGTGACCGGCTCGCCGCCGACCAGCACCTCGCCCTCAGTGGGCTCCTCCAGGCCGCTGACCAGGGTGAGAGTGGTGGATTTTCCGCATCCGGTGGGACCCACCACCGCGACGAACTCACCGCGTTCGACCGTCAGGTCGAGATCCCTGACGGCGGTATGGAGGTGTCCCGACGGGGTCCGGAATACCTTGCTCGTTCCCCGCAGCTCGATGGCGGGGCTCGTGTGGCTGCTCATGGACCGGGAGGCTAGGAGTGACCGGGACCACAGCGGCAGCCTTGTGGGCGCAACCCGTCGTTCTGCGCGCAAACCCCGTTCTGCTCGTTCTGCTCACGCGGGAACGACAAAAGAGCCGCACAGGGCTGGGCACCGGAGCCCCGGCGGCTTACGTTGCGTTCACCACGACATCAGACGGAAACGCGTGGTCCACCAGGGACGGAGGAGAGCGGATGCGGATGCGGAGCCCCCGGCGCGTCTCCGCCGAGGTCCTGGCGGCACAACTGGCCATCACCACCGGCGTGATGGTCCTCGCCACCTGTCTCTTCCTCGCCCCGCTCGGCTCCGAGCTGGACGACGCGGCCACCCACCGCGCCCTCGCCATCGCCCAGACCACCGCGGCCGACCCGGACATCGCCCGGGAGATCCTCACCACCGCACCGAGCAGCCGCGGCCCCGTGCAGAGCGAGGCCGAGCGGATCCGCCGCGCCACCGACGCGCTCTACGTGGTGGTGATGGACACCCGCGGGGTGCGCTGGTCGCACACCACCACCGCCGAGATCGGCCGGCACGTCTCCACCGACCCGAGCGCCGCGCTCGCCGGCCGGGAGATCCGGCAGATCGACGACGGCACCCTGGGCCGCTCGGCCCGCGCCAAGGTGCCGCTCTACGACGCCACGGGCCGGCTGGTCGGCGCGGTCTCCGTCGGCATCGCCTACGACAGCGTGCGCGGCCGGCTGCTGGACGCCGTACCGGCGCTGCTGCTCTGCGCCGGCGCCGCCCTCGCCGTGGGCGCGCTGGCCGCGGTCGCCGTCTCGCGCCGGCTGCGCCGCCGTACCCACGGGGTCGGCTTCGCCGACATCTCCGCGCTGCTCGACGAGCGCGAGGCGATGCTGCACGCCGTCCGCGAAGGGGTCGTCGCCTTCGACCGCATCGGCCGGATCCGGCTCGCCAACGACGAGGCCGTACGGCTTCTCGGCCTCGACGCCGGCGCCACCGGCCGGCCGCTGGACGAGGTGCTCGCGCCGGGACGGACCACGGACGTGCTCGCGGGGCGCGTCGCGGGCACCGACCTGCTCACCGTCAGCGGCGGCCGGGTGCTGGTCGCCAACCGGATGCCGACGCGCGACGGCGGCGCCGTGGTGACCCTGCGCGACCGTACCGAACTGGAGCAGCTCGGCCGCGAACTCGACAGCAGCCAGGGGCTCCTGGACGCGCTGCGCGCCCAGGACCACGAACACGCCAACCGGCTCCACACCGTCCTCGGACTGCTCGAACTCGGCCGCCACGACATGGCCGTGGAGTTCGTCGCCGAGATCGCCAGCGCCCACCGCGCCTCCGCCGAACAGATCGCCGAACGGGTCCGCGACCCACTGCTCTCCGCGCTCCTCGTCGGCAAGACCGCCATCGCCGCCGAGCGCGGCGTCGCACTGCGGCTCTCCGACGCGACGCTGCTGCACCACCGCGTGGTGGACGCGCGCGACCTGGTGACCGTGCTCGGCAATCTCGTCGACAACGCGCTGGAGGCCGTCACCGAGCGCCGCCGCGGCGACCCGTCGGCCGAGGCCTCCGTCGAGGTCGAACTGCGCGCCGAACACACCACCGCCGTACTGCGTGTCTGCGACACCGGCCCCGGGGTACCGCCCGAGGAGCGCGAGCGGATCTTCGTCGAGGGCTGGTCGACCAAGCGGCCCCCGCCGGCCCCGGGGGCCGGTGTCCTCCCGCGCGGACGCGGTCTCGGCCTCGCCCTGGTGCGCCGGCTCGCCGAGCGGTACGGCGGCATGGCGCGGGTGACCGCCCGCGCGGGCGGGGGAGCGGTCTTCACCGTCGTACTGCCCGAGGCACTCGTTCCGTCCGGCGTCACGGGCGACGCACTCCCCGAGCGCCGGCTCATGGCCGCGGGGGAGCCGCAATGATCGATGTCCTCGTCGTGGACGACGACTTCCGGGTCGCCGAGATCAACGCCGCGTACGTGGAGCGGACGCCCGGCTTCCGGGTCGCCGCCCGCGCCCACACCGCGGCCCAGGCGCTGGCCACCCTGGAGCGGGGCCATATCGACCTCGTCCTGCTCGACCACTATCTGCCGGACGAGACGGGCCTCACGCTGATCCGCCGCATGCGGCAGCTCGGCCACCACGCCGACGTCATCATGGTCACGGCGGCGCGCGATGTGACCACGGTCCAGGCCGCGATGCGCTACGGCGCGCTCCAGTACCTCGTCAAACCGTTCAGCTTCGCCGGGCTCGGCGCGAAGCTCGACGGCTACGCGGCGCTGCGCCGTACCCTCGACGGCGTCGGCGGCCGGGGAGAGGCCGGCCAGGACCAGGTGGACCGTATCTTCAGCGCCTTCAGAACCGCCGACGCGCCCCGTTCCGAACTTCCCAAAGGGCACTCCGCCGCCACCGTCGACCTCATGCGCCGGGTCCTGACCGGGGCCGAGCGGCCGCTCTCGGCCCACGAGGTCGCCGAACGCACCGGCGTCAGCCGCTCCACCGCGCAGCGCTACCTCAAATACCTGGAGCGCACCGGGCGGATCAGCCTCACCCTGAAGTACGGCGACACCGGGCGCCCCGAGCACCGGTACACCTGGGCCACGGCCGTCTGACGCCCGTTCTTCGCAAAGGTCACGGAAAGCTGACTCTTCGACATTTACTATGTCCTGGCGATCACTTATGTGACTACCGAGTCGCGTCTGCACAAGGGGCCCGTACTGCCTCCGGCCACCGAGCCCTCCGAAAGGACCTCCGCGCCGTGAACCATCTCTTCCTGCCCGAGGCCGACCCCGTCGGCGTATCACTGCGCGGATTCGCGCGCGCCCATCCGGAGCTGGTCGCGCTGCACGAGGACCCGCTCTTCGTCACCGCGACCGACACCGATCCCGCGCGGCGGGTCGGCCTCCTGTCCGGCGGCGGATCGGGACACGAGCCGATGCACGCCGGCTTCGTGGGCCGCGGCCTGCTCGACGCCGCCGTTCCCGGGCGGATCTTCGCCTCGCCGCACAACCGGCAGGTGTACGAGGCCAGCCGCGCGGTCGCCAGGGACGACGGCGTCCTGCACATCGTCAAGAACTACACCGGCGACCGGATCAACTTCGGGATCGCGGCCGAACGGCTGCGGGCCGACGGCATCGAGGTGCGCCGGGTCCTCGTGGACGACGACCTGGCGACCGAGAGCGACCTCACGGCGACCGGCCGCCGGGGCACCGGAGCCACCGTCATCGTCGAGAAGCTGCTCGGCGGCGCCGCCGACACCGGCCTCGGCATCGCCGAACTCGCCGCGCTCGGGGAGCGGTTCGCCCGCTCCTCGCGCAGTGTCGCCGTCGCGGGCCGGGCCCAGACGTCGCCCTCCCTGGGCGGTGAGGTCTTCGCCCTCGCCGACCGGGAGATCGAGTACGGCGTGGGCATCCACGGCGAGCGGGCCGCCGAGACGATCACCAGGCCATCGTTCGGAGAGCTCGTCGAACGGATGACCGCCCAGGTGCTCGACGGACTGCCCGGCACCGGCGACGGGGTCATCCTCCTCGTCAACGGTCTCGGCGCGACCACCCTGCTGGAGCTGTACGCCGTCCACGAGCAGGTCAGCGGGGTACTGGAGCGGCGCGGCGTCCCGGTCGCCGGGCAGCTCGTCGGCACCCACGTCCCCGCGCTGGACATGAGCGGCTTCTCCCTGACCATGACGGCGGTGCGGACCGACTGGCTCGCCTGGTGGCGGGCACCGGCCCGTACCCCGGCCTTCCCCCACCAGTACTCCCAGGAGCTGACCGGATGACCATCGACCAGACACAGGTGCTGCGCACCTACGCCGAAGCCGCCCACACCGTCCACGAGGCGCTGACGGCGCTCGACCAGATCTCCGGCGACGGGGACTTCGGGGACAACCTCTGCGAGGGCCTCGACCGGACCGTCGCCGCGCTGGACGCGAGCCCCGAGGAGCCGGCCGTGGCCGTGGCGGGATCCGTCTTCCTCGACCAGGTCGGCGGCACCAGCGGACCCCTGATCGGACTGCTCCTCAGCGCGATCGGCCGCGCGCTCGCCGAGGCGCCCGACCCGCGGGCCGGCTGGGCGACGGGCGTGCGCGAGGGGCTGGCGGCGATCCAGCGGGTCGGGGAGGCCGAACCGGGCGACCGTACGATGGTCGACGCGCTGGCGCCCGCCCGCGACGCCCTCGCCGAGGGCGAGAAGTTCGCCGACGTCGCCCGCGCCGCGCTGGCGGGTGCGGCGGCGACGGCCGGCATCCGGGCACGCCGCGGGCGGGCGTCGTACGTCGGCGACCGGGTCCTCGGCGCACCCGACCCCGGCGCCACCGGCGTCGCCCTCCTCTTCTGGTCCCTCGCCAGGGTGGCAGAACCGGAGGCCGTCCTCGGCGAGGTCGGGGAGCTGGTGCCCGTCCCGGGGAGCAGCGCCTGACCACGCCGACCCGGCCCGCCCCCGCGCTCCGGTGCGGCCGGGCGCCGGATGTCAGGGGTGCCTGACCGACGCGCCGGGCGCGGTGACGGCGGGCTGTTCGGTGATGCCCTCGGCGGGGATGCCGCGCCAGAGCGTGCCCGGCATGAGCCGCTCGCCCTTCATCAGGAGCGACAGCGCGTCCAGCCCGACCCCCGCGCCCACCACCGCGTCGTACAGTACGACCGCGCGCGTACCGACGCTCGCGCCGTCCTCCACCGTGACCACCGACATCTTCATGACCCGGTCCTCGAAGAGGTGCGTCTGCAGCGATACGCGCAGGCCGACCGCGACATCGTCGCCGATGTCCACGAGGTCGAACTCGGTGAGGAAGGTCGTACCGATCCAGGTCCGCCGGCCGATCCGCGCGCCGAACCGGCGCAGCACCGGCGGCAGGAACGGTGTGCCGATCAGGAGGCCCACCCCGGCCGGTACCGCCGCCGCCTCGTAGAGACCGGTGACGAACTCCGTACGCCGCACGAACAGGCTCCACAGCGGTTCGACCCGGGGCCGGTACACCCCGACGACCAGCCACTTCGCCAGTACGCAGCAGGCGATCACCACCAGCGCGGAAACCGCCGCGAGGAGCGGGGCCACCAGCACGGGCAGCACCGCCGACGGAGCGCGCGCCACCCCGGACAGCGCCATCAGGAAGAGACAGACCCCGCCACCGATCAGGGACGCGGGCAGTGTCGCCCGGAAGAACTCGATGCCCAGCCGCTGGAGCACCGCCGCGCGCCCGGGCCGGAACGTCAGCTCCTCGGGGAACGAACCGCTGCTCTGGCGCACCGGCAGCAGCATCGCCGGCGAACCCAGCCACGCGGTGCCCTCCGGCACCCCGTCCCGGGGCGGCACCGTGCTCACCCCGATCAGGGAGCCGGCCCCCGTGCGGGTACCGGCGGGGACGACGGCGGCGTTGCCGACGAACGCCCGCCGCCCCACCTCCGTACGGCCGAACGAGACCCGGCCGCCGGCGAAGGTGGCCGCCCCGACATTGGCCATGTCCGCGACGAAGCTGCCCTCGCCGAGCGTCAGCAGATCCGGGTCGAGGTGGGCGGCGGTGGAGACCTCGGCGCCGCGCCCGATCCGCGCGCCCAGCAGCCGCAGCCAGGGCACGGTGTAGAGCGTCGCGTAGAGCGAGTTGGTGGCGGCGAGGCTCAGCTCCAGCAGCTTGTCGGCCAACCACTTGCGCACCCCGAGCGAGGAGCGCACCGGATGGACACCGGCGGGCACCCGCGGCAGCACCAGCCGCTTGCCGGCGGCGATCACGGCACAGGCGGTGAGGACGAACACAGGTCCGAACAGTGCGACGGCGCCGACCGCCCCGGGGACGCCCCAGGCCGGCACCGCCCACCAGAACAGCACCAGGCCGGGAACGAGCATCGCCGGCGCGGCGGCCTCCAGACAGACGAGGCCGGCCAGCGCGGCGGCGACATGGCCCGCACGGTGGCCGGCCGGATCGCCCGGCGCCCGGAGCATGCTCTCCGCGGCGGGACCGAGCGCGTCCACCGGGGACGGCGGCGAGCCGGCCCAGCGCGCCCCCGCCGGAACCGTCTCGCCCCGGCCGATGACGGACTGCTCGCCGAGCCCGGCGCCCGCTCCCATCCGCGCGCCGGGTTCGAGGACCGCGTTGGCGCCGACGAAGGCGCGCGGGCCGATCTCGATCGGCGCGACCGTCACCCAGCCGTCGGCCACCCGCCACGGGCTCAGCGAGACGCCGTACCCCACCGAGGTGTCACCGCCCACGCGCAGCAGGGCCGGCAGGGTGATCGCGCTCGTGGCGATGGTCGTACGGGGTCCCACGCGCGCGCCGAGCAGCCGCAGATAGCCGGCCATCAGCGGGGAGCCGCTCAGCACGGGCAGCGGACTGACCCCCAGTAGCATGTTGACGGCCCACAGCCGGACATAGGTCCGGCCCCACAGCGGGTAGCGGCCCGGCAGGATCCCCGCGCCCAGCGGGCGCACGAGCAGCACCGGAACGAGCCAGCGCACCCCGAGGTAGCCGGCCAGCGCGCCGACGGTCAGTTCGGCCGCGAGCCGCTCCGAGATCCGGCCGCCGTGCACGGCGTACACGTACGCGACCGGCAGCGTCAGCAGGAGCAGCAGCAGATACACCGCCCCGGCCTGAGCGGCTCCGGCGGCGGCGATCCGGCCGGTGCCGTGCGGCAGCGGCGTCGGGCGGGGCGGCGCGGTGCGCCGCTCGGTGCCCGCCGGGGCGTCCAGCCGCGCCGTCAGGCTCCGTACGGTCGGGTGGGCGTAGAGGTCGCGCAGCGCGGGGCCCGTGCCGATGCCCCGGCCGCGCAGCAGGGAGACGACCTGGGCCGCGAGCAGGGAGTGGCCGCCGAGGTCGGTGAAGAAGTCGGCCTCGGCCGACAGCGCGGCGGGCTCGATGCCGAGCACCTCGGCCCAGGCGTCGCGTACCCGCGTCTCCAGCCCGTCGCGGGCCGGTACGACCGCGCCGCCACCTACCAGCCGTCGGCCGGTCGGGGCGGGCAGCCGCGCGCGGTCCACCTTGCCGCTCGCCATGGTGGGCAGGGCGGTCAGCACGTCCAGAGTGGACGGCACCATGTACGCGGGCAGGCCCCGGCGGAGCCGTTCGTGGAGCCGGGCGGCCAGCGCGTCGTCCGGCTCCGCGCGGTCCGGCACACGGACCACGTAGGCGGCCAGTCCACCTCCGGCCAGTCCACCTCCGGCCGATCCGCCGGGGTGTGTGGCGGGTGCGAGCGCGGTGACCGCCTCGGCCACCCCGGGGTCCTCCAGGAGCATGCTGTCGATCTCACCGAGATCGACCCGGTAGCCCCGGATCTTCACCTCGGAGTCGGCCCGGCCCAGGAACTCGATCTCGCCGGCCGCAGTCAGCCGGCCGAGGTCCCCGGTGCGGTAGAGCCTGCTTCCCGGGGGCGCCAGCGGATGGCGGATGAACCGGTCGGAGGTGAGCTCGGGCCGCCCGACATAGCCCCGGGCCACCCCGGGCCCGCCGACGCAGATCTCCCCGACCGAGCCGTCGGGCACCGGCCGGTGCTCCTCGTCGAGCAGCACCACCGAGTAGGTCGGCAGCGGTGTGCCGATGGTCACGGCGCGGCCCGGCAGCAGCTCCGTCCAGGTCGCGGTGACGGTGGCCTCGGTCGGACCGTACGTGTTGAGCATGCGGCGCCCGGGTCTGCTCCACCGTTCGACGAGCTGCGCGGGGCAGGCCTCGCCGCCGACGACGATGCTGCGTACGCGCGGCAGGTCCTGCGGGATGGTCTCCAGCAGGGTCGGCACGCAGTACAGCACGGTGACCGCGCGGTCCTCCAGGAACGTGCCGAGTTCGGTGCCGAGCCGGCCGGAACCGTCGGGGCCCGCGACGAGGGTGGCGCCGACCGACCAGGTCGGCCAGATCTCCTCGACGGAGAAGTCGAAGGAGATCGTCATGCCCTGGTACACACGGTCGCGTGGCCGTACGTCGTACACGCGGGGGACGACATCGAGGAAGTTGCAGATGCTCGACTGGGCGATCTCCACCCCCTTGGGCCGACCGCTGGAGCCGGAGGTGTACATGATGTACGCGAGGGGGTCGTCGTCCCGGTCCGGTCTCCCGTCCCGGTTCCCGGGCGGGGTGCGTGGCGGCCGGGTGTCCGGTACGGCGGCGAGTTCCGGGGCGCACGCGTCCAGTGCGACCACCCGGTGCGCGAGACCGTCCACCGCGTCGGCGAGGCCGGAGACCGTCAGGACGAGATCGACGTCCGCGTCCCCCGCGATCCAGGCGATCCGGTCGGGCGGCGACGCCGGATCGATCGGTACGAAAGCGGCGCCGGCCTTGCCCACGCCGAGCAGGGACACGTACATCTCGACGGACCGGGGTACCAGCAGCGCGACCCGGCATCCCCGGCCGATGCCGAGCCCGCGCAGCAGGTGGGCCAGCCGGTTGGCGCGCGCGTCCAGTTCGGCGTACGTCAGTGTGTGCGGCCCGCACTCCAGTGCGGTCGCGGCAGAGGCGCGGTCACAGGCGGTTTCGAAGACGAGGTGCAGGTCTCTGCCCCCGCCGTCCGTGAGCGTGGCCATGCCCTCCATCGGACCACCGATCACCGGTGGCCGCACCTCTGGCCGCGCCTCCGGCGGCCACCGGGGCGGGGCTGTCCCGGTGGCCGCCGAGCCGTGGTGGACCGGTGTGGATCAGTTGACGTACACGGAGGGGCTCCCGGACTGGCTGGTGTCCCGCACCGGTCCGTAGACGGCGGAGAAGTAGCTGGAGGCGGGGCAGGTGATGGGCCCCGACGACCTGGTGAAGAGCTGGTTGGCGAAGGTGATCGTGTTGCCCGTGTTGGAGGTGGTCCCGTTCAGACCGGTACTGGTGTAGACGCAGGTCGTCACGCCGAGGATGGTGTTCAGCACGACCGTCGTCTGGACGGTACCGACGCTTCCGGCGGTCACGGTGAGCGCACCGGCGGAGCTGGCCGACGCGACATGCGGCAGGTTCTGCAGCGTGATGCTCTGGACGCCGGTGGTGCCCAGGATATTGCTGGTGCAGCCGGCGAAGGTGTGGGCGGTGACCGATTCGGTGGCGGTTCCCGGGGCGACCGGATTGGCCGTGACACTGGCGGTGAACTGCGAGGCGGTGCAGGTGATTCCGGTGGTTCCGCCGGAGGTGGTGCGGATCGCGACGGTCGTTCCCGTGGCGAGCGAGGCGGTGAGCACATCACCGACCGCCACCGCGTCGCCCGCGGCGCTGCCGTAGGTGAGCACGTTGTTCGCGGCTTCGGCCGCCCCGGCGGCGGTGACGGTGGCGGAGGCGGTGCCGGTGGCGAGGAGAGCGGCGACGGCGGTGAGGCCGGCGGCGGTGAGGGCGGTACGTCGTGCACCCATGCGAAGTCCCTTTCGCGAGCGGAGCGTTGACAAGGCGGTGGGAGGTGCCTGCCCGGCGGACGCGGCCCGGCCGCGCGAGCGGTGGAGGCGAGATGTGTACCGAAGGACCGGACCCGGAGCCGGGCGGGGGAGGGTACGGAACGGATCCAGCGCCATGGATCCGTTCCGCGGCGCCGGTGAGCGCGTTTTCGGCAGGAAACCCAAGAGGGTTGTAGACCTGTCCCGAGCCCGGAGTCAAGGGTTCGCGGGGGAAGTGGGGGAGGAAAGTTACCCACGGTACCCAGACGTCAGAGGCGTTGTCGGGGGCGCGCGCCGACGGCGTGGCCGACGGGCGGAGGAGAGCCGGCCACGGAAGCAACACACAATTTCCACAAGGGAGTTGACCCGCCCGATACCTGGGAGTAACTTGACGGCCACTCCCGTGGCAGCGCCGTCGCCCGTACCCGGAAGCCCAGTCGGTGCCGGGAGTGTCCGCGCCAGGACCTCGCCGCGCAAGCTCGTTCCGGTCACCACACCTTCAGGAGCAGCTCATGGCCACGTCCGAACACACCGGCGGTGAATCGCCCGAGAGACCCGCACCGCGGGGAAGGGTCAGGCTGCGCAAGGCCGCTCTTATGGGAGTTCCCGCGTTCGCCGTCGCGGCCACCCTCGTGGTGCTCACCGCGCAGGGGGCCATCGCGGCCCAGTTCGCCATCTCAGGCATGCCGTTCGTCGTCGCCGCGGACCGTCTGGAGGCCGACGGGTTCGAGCAGTTCGGCTCCCTGGATCACATGGCGCCGAACAGCCCCAACGCGGGTGACACCGGGGGCCAGGTCCTCGTGGTGGTCTCCGCCATCAAGGAGGCCAAACTCACCAAGCTCTGCCAGAGTGTCGAACTCGGCGGCACGTTCCTGCACATCACCGCGGGCGACAAGGGCACCCCCGTCACCGCGACCGACCTCACCACCGACTCCACCGTACTCACCGGCAAGGACGCCCGCTTCACGAACATCGAGATCGGCGGCGACGCGAGCGAGTTCGACAAGGCGGGGGTCAAGGGCCCGCTCGGTGTCTTCGGCCAGCAGGCCGACACCGTCGTCATCGAGAAGCTGCGGCAGACCAACTGGGCCACCACCGCCGCCAAGTTCCGGCTCCCCAACCTCCATCTCGACTTCAGTTCGAAGGGCTGCTGAGCGTGGCCTCCGCCGAGCGGGGCTCCTCGGCCGGGGCAGCCGCCCCGGCCGGGGAGCCCCGCCGGCCGCGCGCCTTCGCCGCCTGGCGCAGACGCCGGCCGTTCTGGGGCGGGCTGCTGCTGCTGCTCGGCGGGGGCGAGATCCTGCTGACCGAGCAGGCGTCCATCTCCGTCATGCTGCACGCGGGCGCGGGCGGCATCGCCGCGTATGTGCTGCCGCTGGTGATGGTGGTGTGCGGGCTGCTGATCATCACCAACCCCGAACAGCGGCTGTTCTACTCGATCGTCGGGGTGCTGGTCACACTCGGCACCTGGGTCACCTCGAACCTGGGCGGCTTCGTCGTCGGCCTGCTGCTCGGGGTCGTCGGCTCGTCGATGGCGTTCGGCTGGCTGCCCGACCAGGAGCCGCGCCAGTGGCGGCGGCGGAAGGCAGGACGGCCGGCGGAACCGGCCGTTACGGACCAGCCGGCCGTTACGGAGCAGCCGACAGGTACGGATCAGCCGGCCGGTTCGGATCGGTCGGTGAACTGAGGCCCAGCGGCGTCGACTTGGCGGGCGTAGCCGTCCATGAGCCGCTGGAGCACAGCGGCCGCGGTGGCGATGTCCGCCTCGTCGAATCCCGCCAGCGCCCGCTGGATCGCGGCGCGGTTGGCATGGCGCAGCCTGGTCAGCAGCGACGTGCCGGCCGCCGTGATCGCGACCCGGCGCGCCCGGCCGTCGAGCGGGTCGGCGGTGCGCTCGACCAGCCCCTGTGACTGAAGCCGCGCGATCTGCCGGGTGACATGGGACGGCTCCACCATCAGCCGGTCCGCGAGATCGCCCACCCGGCCCACCCCGTCGTGCGCGTCCAGGGCGAGCAGCAGATGCACATCGGAGCGCCGCGCGCTGACCCCGGCCCGGGAGATCCGTTCGTCGTGTGCCCGGGCCCGGGTGAGCAGATAGGCCAGCGAGGCCAGCGTCATCTCCAGCTCGGCGACGGCCCCTTGGGGCGCGGTGGCGTCCAGGATGGCATCCGGCGCGGCGGATCCGGCGGTGTCCGGCATGGGGGAACTCTAGTGCCTCGCCCGGTACGGGCGCTCCGGCCGTGCGCGGGTACGCGTCGCGGGCGGGCCGTATCCGGCCAAAGTGGAGTGTCCCGCTCCATGCCTCTTCCCACTCCCACGCAGTGCGAGTTAGCGTGACCGTGAGTTAATTGCCTTTGTCAGGTAATTCGGTACGCCTCGCGTGCGAAGGAGCCCCCCATGACCGTCACCGAGCACACCCCGAGCCTCCCGTACCCGCCCGCCCTCACCGCGCCCGCCCCGCGCGGCGGCTGCCCCTTCGCCCCGCCGCCCGCGTACGAACGCGCACGGGAGGAGACACCCGTCACCCGGGTCACCCTGTGGGACGGCTCCACATGCTGGCTCGTCACCCGGCACGAGGACGTCAGGAGTGTGCTCGGCGACGCGCGGTTCAGCGCCCGCACCGACCGCCCCGGCTTTCCGTTCCTCAGCGAGGGGCGCAAACAGACCTCCGTCGGCAGGGCGAGCTTCATCCGGATGGACGACCCCGGGCACGCCCGGCTGCGCCGGATGCTCACCGGCGACTTCATGGTCAGGAAGATCGAGGCGATGCGTCCGGAGATCCAGCGCCTCGCCGACGAGCTGCTCGACGGGATGACCGCCGGGGCGGACCACGCCGATCTGGTCGCGGAGTTCGCGCTGCCGCTGCCGTCCCTGGTGATCTGCCGGCTGCTCGGCGTGCCGTACGCGGACCACGACTTCTTCCAGGGCCGCAGCAACACCCTGATCAACGAGGCGTCGACGCCCGCCGAGATGGGGACCGCCGTGGCCGAACTGTCCGCGTATCTGACCCGGCTGGCACACGACAAGAAGGACAGCCCCGACGACGGCATCATCAGCCGCCTGCTGGAGCGCGGCGAACTCGACTGCGACGACGTGGCCGCCATGGGTGTGCTGCTCCTGATCGCGGGCCACGAGACGACCGCGAACATGACCGCGCTGTCCGTGCTCGCCCTGCTGCGCGAGCCGGACCAGCTGGAGCGGCTGCGCGCGGACCCCGGGCTGGTCGACGGCGCCGTCGAGGAGCTGCTGCGGTATCTGAGCATCGTCCACAAGGGCATCCCGCGGGTCGCCGTCGAGGACGTCACCGTGGGCGGTGTCACCGTCCCCGCGGGCGAGGGCGTGCTGTGCCTGCTCAACACCGCCAACCGTGACGAGGATGTCTTCGCCTCCGGCGGCGGCCTCGACATCACGCGCAACGCGCGCCGCCATGTCGCCTTCGGCTTCGGCGTGCACCAGTGCCTCGGCCAGCCACTGGCCCGGCTGGAGCTGCGGATCGCGCTGGAGACCCTGCTGCGCCGGCTCCCCGGGCTGCGGCTCGCGGTGCCCTTCGCCGACATCCGCTTCCGTACCGACATGTCGGTGTACGGCGTCCACGCGCTCCCGGTGGCCTGGTGAGTGCGGCGGCCGGCCGCTGACTCCGCCGGGACGGCCGTCGTCAGGGTGTCACCGGGTGCGGGGAGCCGGCCGGCCCGCCGTGTGCCGTGCCGGCGGGTTCTGTCCGTGAGAGTGCGGAGAGGAGCCGCAGCTTGTCGTGGGCGTCGCTGTCCTCGTCGGGGTAGTAGACGACGAGGATGACGTCCTCGATGGGGAGTTTGTCGCGGTGCAGCCGCAGCTCTCCGACGACGGGGTGCTGGAGGACGGTGGTACCTCCGTCGAGGGGGCGCACGTCGTGTCGGGCCCACAGGGTGCGGAACCGCCCGCTGGACAGCGCGAGTTCTCCGACGAGTTCGACGAACCGGGGGTTGCCGGTGTCGTCCCCTATGGTGGTACGAAGAGTGGCGACGAAGCCGGCGGCGGCTCTCTCCCAGTTCTGGTGAAAGGCCTGTTCCTCGGGATCGAGGAAGAAGGAGCGAAGCCGGTTCTGGCCGGGCCGCAGCCGCGGGGAGAGCGCGACGGCCATGGGGTTGGAAGCCAGAACGTCGTACGCGCGGCCTTCGACGAACGCGGGGATCCCGAGGTGGGCGAGGAGCTGGTGCACTCGCGCCGGCACATGCTCGGGCCGCTTGCGGCGCGGTGCCCTGGGGCGTACCGCCGCGAGACCGAGCAGATACGTCTGCTCCACGTCATCGAGGCGCAGGACGCGCGCGAGCGATCCGAGAACCTGAGGCGAGGGGTGCTTGTCACGGCCCCGCTCCAGCCGCATGTAGTAATCGGGGCTGATTCCGGCGAGCAGCGCGACTTCCTCGCGGCGCAGGCCGGGGACACGGCGGCTACCGCCGGACGGGATCCCCGCCTGCGCGGGGGAGACCAGGTCACGCCGGGCGCGAAGATAGCTGCCGAGCCGGCCGCCGGATTCCTCGTCATTCATGAATCCACGGTAATACGGCGCCCACGTCGCTGAGGGGGCCCTGGCAGGACCATGGAGGACGAGGGCCCTCCCGCGATCGGCTGATCGCGTCAAGACTTGTGGCATCACTGTTCGACGCCGCGGGTCCGCATGTCGCCCGGCGTCCCGAACCGAAGGAACACCTCATGGATCTCTCCCGGCGCACTGTCCTCATCGTCGGCGGAACGTCCGGAATCGGCCGGGAACTGGCCCGCCGGTTCGCCTCGGCGGGCAGCACCGTGGCCGTCGGAGGCCGCGACACGGACGCGCTCGCCGAACTCTCCGCCGAAGGCATCGGCACCTTCGGCATCGATGTCACCGACGGTGCCTCCGTCGCACGTGCCCGGGACGCCGTACTCGCGCGGTACCGGGAGCTGGACACGGTAGTGACCATGTCGGGCGTCATGCTCGCGGAGGATCTGCGCGATCCGGCGCACTTCGAGGCGGCACGGACGATCATCGACACCAATCTGGTCGGCACCATCCGGGTCATCGACGCCTTCACCCCGCACCTGGTCGAACGCGGCGCCGGCACCTTTGTCACCGTCACCTCGGGCATCGCCTTCCTGCCGTTCCCGCCCATGCCCACCTACGCCGCCTCCAAGGCCGCGGTGCACGCCTACTCCGAGGCACTGCGCGCGCAGCTCGACGGCACCGGCGTCGGCGTCGTCGAGCTCGTCCCCCCGGCCGTCGCCACGGCGGGACAGGAGAAGGTCAACCCCCACGCGCAGCCGCTCGACGCCTTCGCCACCGAGGTCATGCGGCTGCTCTCGAAGAACCCCACCCCCGACGAGATCCTGGTCGAGCGGGTTCATATGCATCGTTACGCCGAGCGCGACGGCACCTACGACGAGCTGGTCGCACAGCGCGCCAAGGCCCTGGCCATGCTCCCCGGCCGCGGGAACTGACGCTTCCCGGCCGCGGCGGGGCCGGGCGCTCGGCGGCGCGGTGGCATCGGGGGACGTCGATGTCGAAGCGCTTCGATCCACCTATGGACAGGTCACAAGCAGGCGGACTACCCTCGGTGGCCAATGCGTCGAAGCGCTTCACCCCCGCCGCCCGCCCTGGAGAGCCGAATGGTCACCCTCGCCGATGTAGCTCAGCATGCCGGAGTCTCCGCCAGCACGGTGAGCTATGTCCTCAGCGGCAAGCGGTCCATCTCCGCCACCACGCGCGAACGCGTCGAGCGCAGCATCGAGCATCTCGGTTACCACCCCAACGCCGGCGCCCGCGCGCTCGCCAGCAGCCGGTCGAACATCATCGCGCTCATGGTGCCGCTGCGCACCGACATGTACGTCCCGGTGATGATGGAGATCGCCATCGCGGTCGCCACCACCGCCCGTACCTTCGGCTACGACGTCCTGCTGCTCACCGGCGAGGAGGGCCCCGCCGCGGTCCGCCGTATCGAGGGCAGCGCGCTCGCCGACGCGATGATCCTGATGGACGTCGAACTCCACGACGACCGGCTGCCGTTGCTGCGCGCCGGCCGGCGTCCCGCCGTACTGATCGGGCTGCCCGCCGACACCACGGGACTCAGCTGCGTGGACCTCGACTTCGCCGCCGCCGGCGCCCGGTGCGCGGAGCATCTGGCCGGGCTCGGCCACCGGGAGATCGCGGTCATCGGCGAGGCCCCCGGCGTCTACGAACGGCTCACCGGCTTCGCCGAACGCACCCTGAGCGGACTGCGCGAGCGCAGCGGCGAACTCGGGCTCCGGCTGCTGCACCGTCCCTGCGAGGGCGGTTACGCGGCCGTCTCCGCCACCGTCGGCCGGATCTTCGACGAACGCCCCGGCACCACCGCCTTCGTGGTCCAGAACGAGGCGGCCATCGACCCGCTGCTCTCCCTGCTGCGCCAGCACCGCAGGGCCGTGCCCGAGGACATCTCCGTGGTCGCCATCTGCCCGGACCAGGTGGCCGTGCAGGCGTCGGTCCCGCTCACCTCCGTCTCCGTGCCGGCCCAGGAGATGGGGCGGTACGCGGTGGAGCAGGTCGTCGCGAAGCTCGCGGGCCGCTCGACGGACGAGGTCGTGCTGCTCGCGCCGGAGCTGACCGTACGGGAGAGCGCGGGCCCCCGGTCGGTGGCCGGGGACCCGCGGTAGCCGCCGCGCGCGAGCGGCGGTCAGCTGCTGGAGACGGAGAAACTGTTCGTCGTGAAGTCCAGCCCGCCGGAGGACGAGGTGATCTCGTACCCGAACTGGACGTCACCGACGGTCACATTGCCCCACCAGCCCTTGGTGTCCTTGATCCACTTCAGGATCGGCAGCACATCGACCGTGCCCGAGGTGGAGTTCGAGGTGCGCAGGAACGAGAAGACCTCGTTGGAGCCGTTCGACCCCTTGTAGACGGTCCAGGTGTGACCGCCGAGCGTGAGCGTGCCCTGCGAGGTGCCGAGCGGACCGACCGCGCCCCGGTAGTTCACCCAGAGCATGATCTCGTAGTCGTAGTTGCTGTCCCAGATGTCGTACGACGTGTTGTACGCGCCCGAGGACGGCACGGTCACGTTGTAGCTGCTCCTGAGCGAGGAAAGCGAGTTGAGCGGCTTCCCGACGATCTTCTTGGCGTTGGGGTACGACTTGATGCCGCCGGTGTTGGGGTGGTTGGCCCATACCCCCCAGTTCGACGAGGAGTTGGCCCAGATGGTCTGCGCGCCCGCGCCCGAACCCCAGATGTTGTTGTAGAGGATGTAGTTGTCGGACGTGGTGTAGTTGCCCCACTGGTCCGACGAGGACCAGATGGCGGCCTGGGCGGGTGCGGCGGCGAACCCGACGAGCGCGGCGAACGCGGCCACCGGGGCGAGCAGCAGTGTGCCCGGAGTACGGATTTTCATGGCGTCCCTTCCATGGTGGGGGATGTGGGGGATGCGGGGGTGTGGGGGCAGGACGGGGCCGGGGATCCGCAGGTGTTACGGCGTGGCCTCCCGGAGCACGGCCACGCCGTACCGGTCCAGCTCCACCGAGCCGTCCACCGGCCGGTCCGCCAGCACCTCGTGGTACGGCCCGGGGACCGGGACGGTGACGCCCTTGGGGCCGTGGTTCAGCAGGAACAGCAGCGCGCCCCGGCGCACCGCCTCGACCCCGGCGGGCAGCCCCTGGAGCGTGGGCGCGATCCCCGCGCCCTCCGCCACCCGCGCGAGCAGCCCGCGCAGCGCCTCCGGCTCGGGCAGCGTCGACACGTACCAGGCACGGCCGTCGCGTACCACCGCCGGGGAGCCGGCCAGCTCCCCGCTGCGGTACGACGCGACGCTCTCGCCGGTCGACAGCTCCAGCTCCTCCGACCAGAGGGAGGCGCGGAAGCCGTCGCACTCCACGCTCTCGTCCGCGTCGAGGGGCCACCACTCGTGGACCGTACGGATCCCGAAGAGGTCGCGCAGCCGCCCGTCCATGCCGCCGGCCCGCACCCGGTCGTCCGGGTCGGCCACCCCGGTCAGGAACCCGGACACCAGGGTGCCCCCGTCCCGTACGTATCCGGTCAGGTTGGCGATCGCCGGGTCCCCGAGCAGATACAGATGCGGCGCCACGACCAGCCGGTAGCCGCTCAGATCGTGGTCGGGGCGGGCGAAGTCGACCGGCAGGTTCGACTCCCACAGCGCCCGGTGCCACGCCCGTACGATCTCGGTGTAGTCGAGACGCGAGGAGAGCCGGCCGTCCTGCTGGTCCGCCCACCAGGAGTCCCAGTCGTGCAGGACGGCGATCTCGGCCTTGACATGACGGCCCGTCACCTCCGGGCCCAGCCGGGCGAGATCGGCGCCGATTTGTTTGATCTCCTGGAAGGTACGGCCCTCCTCGCCCGCGTGGGTCAGCATTCCGGAGTGGAACTTCTCGGCGCCCTGGCGGGACTGGCGCCACTGGAAGTAGCAGACCGCGTCGGCGCCGCGGGCCACCGACTGGAGCGACCAGAGCCGGTTCAGCCCGCGCGGCTTGGGATGGTTGACCCCCCGCCAGTTGACCGGACCGGCCGCCTGCTCCATCAGCACCCAGGGACCGCGCGCCTGGGAGCGCGTCATGTCCCCGAGCATCGCGTTGTACTGGCCGCCCAGCGGGTCCTTCGGGTCCGGATAGATGTCGACGGAGACGACATCCTCCTCCTCGGCCCACCGCCAGGCGTCCTGCCCCGACCACAGCGGCATGAAATTACTGGTCACCGGGGTGTCCGGAGTGTGCCGCAGCACGATGTCCCGCTCCGCCGTGTAACACTCCAGCAGCGCGTCCGAGGTGAAGCGCCGGAAGTCCAGCACCTGCCCCGGATTCTTCATGTACTGCGCGCGCCGGGGCGGGATGATCTCCTCCCACGCGTCGTACCGCTGGCTCCAGAAGGCCGTGCCCCAGGACTCGTTGAGCGCGTCCAGCGAGCCGTGCCGCGCTTGCAGCCAGCGGCGGAAGTGGCCGGCCGTCCCGTCGCACCAGCAGTGGGTGCAGTACTCGTTGTTGATGTGCCACATCCGCAGGGCCGGATGGCCGCCGTAGCGCAGCGCCATGTCCTCGGTGAGCGCCGCCGCGTACTGGCGGTACACCGGTGAGCTGGGGCAGAACTGCTGCCGCGAGCCCCACCACACCGTACGCCCGTCCTCGTCGCGCGGCAGTGTCTCCGGGTGGCGCGCGCCCATCCACGGCGGGGGAGAGGCGGTCGGAGTGGCCAGCACCACCCCGATGCCGGCGTCCGCCATGAGATCCATCAGCCGGTCGAGCCAGCCGAAGTCCCGTGCCCCCGGGCGAGGTTCGATCTTCGCCCAGGAGAACACCCCGAGGGTGACGGAGTTGACGCCGGCGGCCCTCATCAGCCGCACGTCCTCGGGCCAGATCTCCTCCGGCCACTGCTCGGGGTTGTAGTCGCCGCCGAAGAGCACCCGGCCGCGCGTGGAGTCGTTCAGGGAGCGCATCAGGCGGGATCTCCGTACTGGATGCCCCGGCCGTTGGTGCCGAGGTAGACACGGCCGTACACCCGGGGGTCACCGGTGATGGTCTCCCCGGTCCACCCCCACTGGTGGGCGTCGTCGTTGATCCGGGTCCAGCTCCCGCCCGTGTCGTCGGAGCGGTACACCCCGACGAAGTTCTCGGTCGCGCCGGTCTGGTAGATCGCCGGATAGGACGCGCCGGACGCGGCCCGGCCGAACCCGAGGGCGTACGAGCCCCAGCAACTGGTCAGCTTGGTGAACGACGTGCCGCCGTCCGTCGACCGGTACAGCCCGTTCCACTTCGCCGAGAGCCAGAGATCACCGGTGCGCCCGGGCGCCGCCGCGATCCGGAACTGGATGTCGCCCGAGGGCAGCGATCCCGCTCCCCGTACGAAGGTCGCGCCCGCGTCGGTGGACCGGTACACGGCCCCGCCGTCCGTGTCGTACACGTAGAAGCGCCGCGCGTCGACCGGGTCGGCGACCGGTGTGCCGCCCTTGGGGAAGGTGGTCACCTCGCTCCAGCTCGCGCCGTTGTCCGTGGAGCGGAAGCCCGGGTGCTTGGTGCCGTCCCAGTGGATGAACGACCACAGCAGCGTCGCGCCGTCGGCGCTCACCGCGATCGGCCCGGGGGCGCTGCTGGCGATCGACGGCTGGGCGGCGAAGGGCGCCCAGGTCTGGCCGCCGTTCGCCGAGTACGCCCCGTTGCCCTGGTCGCCCCAGCCGGCCCGCGCCACGTAGGTGGGTTTCAGTGCGGCGATGGCCAGCCCGGTGGCCGAGCCGAAGACCGGGTTGGTTGCCATGCCCCGGGACGGCGAGACCGTCAGCGAGTCGTGGTACATCACCCCGATGTCGCCGAGCCCGCTGAGGAGTTGGGCGCCCCCGGCGGGCGGCGCGATGAGCTGGCGGACCGCCGACTCCTCCAGACCGCGGATCTCCGGCGCCCAGCGCACCAGGTCGCGGGTGCCGTAGAGAGTGGCGCCCGTCCCGAAGACGATGTGTTTCGAGTCGAACGGGTCGAGCGCGACGGCCTGGATCCACCAGCCGAACTTCGCCGTGCCGCCCCAGTTGAGATACGGCGTCTCCCGCACGTCCAGCGTCGCGGTGTCCTTGAGCGACGTCCAGCTCGCACCGCCGTCGGTGGACCGGTAGAGCGTGTCGACAGGACCCCAGCGGTTGTTGGTGGACACGATGACCGTACCGGCGACCCGCGCGTCCACCGTCACACCGCCGTAGCCGAAGGGATCACCGCCCGACGGCTTGACCGGGGTGATGTCCGTCCACACACCGGTGGCGGTGTTGAGCCGGCGGACAGAGCCGTCGCTCTGGTTGTTGGGCCCCGGTGTGTTGGCGTACGTCACGTACAGGGAGAGCGTGTTCGCGTCGTACGCCGCCCTGATCGGCACCTGCGCGGCCGAGCCGGACGGCTGCCCGGGGACGGCGCTCCAGTTCACACCGTCGGTCGTCCGGTACAGGGCGCTGCCGCCGTCCCCCCACCCCGCGTACACCACGCGCCCGGCGGCCACCAGGAAGGTGATGCCCTGGCCGGCGGAGTTCACCGACGCGGGGAACGAGGCGGCCGACCAGGTGGCGCCCCGGTCCGCCGAGCGCAGCAGCCCGTTGTGGCGCGTCCCGAGGAACAGCACGTCGCTGCTGAGCGGGGAGACCAGCAGCCGCTCGCCCGCGCCGCGCCCGTCCTCGTTGGCGCCGAGCTTCACGGAGAGATCGGTCCGGCTCCAGGTGGCGCCCCGGTCGGTGGAGCGCAGTACGGCGCCGTTGCCCGCCCAGGACTGGGCGTAGGCGCCGAGCGCGAGATACAGCCGGTCGGGCTGAGTGGGGTCGACGGCGATGGCCTCGACACCGAGCAGGTTGTAGTCGTCCCAGCCGAGATGGTCGGTGAGCGCCGTCCACCGCTGCGCGGTGTCGTCCCAGCGGTACGCGCCGCCGATGTCAGTACGGGCGTAGGCGAGCCCCTTCACCGCAGGGTGGAAGAGCACCCCGGTGATGAAGCCCGTACCGCCGATGGCCGCCGTGCGCCAGGTGTAGGCCTGCGCCGCGGCGGCGGCACCGCCGGCGGTGGTGCGCGGGGCCTTCGGCCGGGGCGCGGCGAGCGCGGGGGTGCCGGTCAGGGCGAGCGCGGCGGCGGTCGCCGAGGCCGTGGTGAGCACCGTACGTCTGCTGGGTCCGTGCGCGTCATTGGACACGGTGTGGGACATGACGTCACCTTCCGTCGTGGGGGGAGGGGCATGGGGGAGTGCGTGCGGGGCACCCGGTCAGATCGCCCGGACCTGATCAGCCCTTGACCGCGCCGGTGAGCATTCCCTTCTTGAAGTGTTTCTGTACGAACGGGGACAGCACGGCGACCGGGAGGAGCGCCATCACCATCACCGCCATCTGCACGGCCAGCTGGGAGAGCTGACCCGTCTTGATCGCCTGGCCGAGCCCGACCGGCGGCTCCTGTTTCTGGACGAGCTGGATCATGACGTTCTGGAGCGGCATCATGTCCTGGTCGGTGAGGTAGAGGGACGCGTTGAACCATGCGCTCCAGTACCCCACCGCGTAGAAGAGGGTGATCACCGCGATCACCGCGCGCGACAGCGGCAGCACGATCGTCCACAGAATGCGCAGATCGCCCGCGCCGTCGATCCGCGCGCTGTCGGTGAGTTCGGGCGAGATGCCCATGAAGAACCCGCGCAGCACCAGGATGTTGAACACACTCACCGCGCTCGGCAGGATCAGCGCGAGATAGGTGTCGGTCAGGCCCAGGGTCTGCACCAGCAGATAGGTGGGGATCAGGCCCGCCCCGAAGAACATTGTGGCGAGCAGCAGCATCAGCATCCAGCGGTGCCCGAGCGACCCGGAGCGGGAGAGCCCGTACGCGCCGAGCACCGACACCGTCATGGAGAAGGCGGTGCCGACCAGGGTGACCCCCACACTGATCACCGCGGCGCGGGTGACCTGGCCGCCGCTGAGGAGCTCCTGGTACGCGATGAACGTGATCCCGCGCGGGATCAGCACGAGCCCGCCCGCCTCCTGGATGGTCTGCTTGGTGGAGAGGCTGGTGACCACCACGATCCACAGCGGGAAGAGCACCGCCAGACAGGCCCCGGCCAGCACGACGCCCTTGCCGGCCAGTCCCGCCCTGCTGGGCTCCTCCTCCCAGACGGGCCGGGGTTCCGCCGCCCAGCGACCGGTCAGTCCCGCCCGGGGGCGTGGGGCGGCCGGCTTCGCCGGGGGCGTGGTCAGTGTGCTCACTTCTTGTACACCCCCTGCTCGCCCATCAGATGGGCGATCTTGTTGGCGGCGAGCACCAGCCCGAGGCTGACCACGCCCTTCACGATGCCGGCCGCCGCCGCGTAGCTGAAGTCCTGGTTGCGCACACCGTTCCACCACACATACGTGTCGAGCACCTCGGCCGCGCCGGGGCCCACCGCGTCCCGCTGGAGCAGGATCTGCTCGAAGCCGACCGTCAGCGCGTCCCCGACACGCAGCACCAGCAGCAGCGCGATGACCGGCCGCAGCGCGGGCAGGGTGACGTGCCACATCCGGCGCCAGCGGTTCGCACCGTCCATCGCGGCGGCCTCGTACAGATCGGGGCTGACCGAGGTGAGCGCGGCGAGGAAGACGATGATGCCCCAGCCCGCGTCCTTCCACACACCCTCGAAGGTGACCAGGAACTTGAAGACCTCCGGGTCGGTCATCAGGTCGAAGCCCTCGTAACCGCGCTGCCGCAGGGTCTGCGCGATGATGCCCGCGCCACCGAAGATCTGCTGGAAGACGGTGATGACCAGCACCCACGAGAAGAAGTGCGGCAGATAGAGCACGGCCTGCGCGAAGGCCCGCACCCGGGGCCTGATCACACTGTTGATGACCAGCGCGAGCACGATCGGGATCGGGAAGAACAGCACCAGCTGGATGATGAAGAGCACCAGGGTGTTGGTCACCGCGTCCCAGAACGCGGAGTCGCCGAAGACCCGCTGGAACTGCTCCACACCGACCCACGGCGACTCCATGATGGAGATCACACCGTTGTCGCTGATGTACGGGTCGTAGTCCTGGAAGGCGACCACATTGCCCAGGATCGGCAGGTAGTTGAAGACCAGGACGAGCAGCACGACCGGCAGGGTCATCAGCAGCAGGACACGGTCCCGCCGCAGCCGGACGCGCAGTGGGATCCGGCCGGTGACCTCCGCGCCGGCCGCCGCGTCGGGCGCGGGGGCGCGCCGCCGGCCGGCCCTGGCCCGGGGGACCCGTACCGTACTGCCGTCCCCCGGACCTCGGCCGGGACCCGCGCCGGGATCCGGACCGGGATCCGGACCGGCGCCGTCGGCGCCGCCCTCGTTGTTCTCGTCGCTCTTGTCGTCGGGCGTCCGGGCGGTGCCGGGCGCGGTGCTGTGCGGCACTCCGTCACCCCTGCGGCGCGTTGTCGTCCAGCAGCTTGCGGTACCAGTCGCGCAGCTTGTCGCCGCCGCCACCGCGCCAGTCGCTGACGGCCTGCTGCATGTCGCTGATCTTCTTCCGGCCGCGCACCACGTCGTCCTCCAACTGCTCGAAGTCGTTGGAGAGATTGGTGTAACGGGCCGGCTCGACGATCTGGAGCCCGTAGAAGGACGACTTCTTCGTGAAGGCGCCCATCCGCTGCTGCCACTCCACCTGCGCCTTGGCGACGTCGGGGAAGTCGGGGTGCGCGATGCTGGGGGCCGGGCCGTCGAGCATCACATACGCGTTGACGACCTCGATGTTGCCCTTGTCGTTCTTGACCGGCAGCCCGTCCTTGACGGTGTAGTGCACGCCCTCCTGGCCGTACTGGGTGAGCATGTACTCCTTGGTGCCGTACGGCGCCGCCGTCACATTGGCAGCGGCCAGCGCGTCCCGTACCACCGACTCGGGAGCCTTGGCGCTGATGAACGACCAGATACCGGCGGGTGAGTTGGCCCAGAGCGTCGGATCGCCGCCGTCGTGGCCGAAGATGTCCATGCCCCAGATCACCACGCCGGTGTTCTGGGCGGCCTGCTCGGCGCTCTTGCCGTACCAGTGGGAGATGTCCTGGTTGTAGATCAGGGTCTCGCCGGAGGTGAAGCGCAGCCCCGGGTCGCCCTGGGTCTTGCCCGCCTTGGCGTCCGGGTGTACCACCCCGGCGGCGTACAGCTTGCGGGTCCACTCCAGCGCTTCGAGATACGCGTCGGTCTCGACGCGGTAGACGAGCTTGCCGTCGACCAGGTTCCAGCCGAGCGGCTTCTCCTGGCCGGAGAGCACCCCGAAGCTGTTGAACGCCGTCCACTTCATGTCGTCGCACGCCCAGCGCTTGGCCCTCGCGTTGGTGATCTCCTTCGCGAGCGCCAGGAACTCGTCCGCCGAGGTGGGGAGTTGGTACCCCTTCTCGTCGAAGACGTCCTTGCGGTAGAACGGCACGATGCCCGTCACATACGAGCTGGGCATCGGGATGCCACGCAACTTGCCGCCGAACAGCGAGCGCTGCCAGGCATCGGTCGGGATCGCGGCGAGGTTCGGGTACTCCTTGACCTTGTCACCGGCGAGATACGGGCCGAGGTCGGCGAACTTGCTGATGATGGCGCTGGGGATCTTCCCGCCGAGATTCCAGCCGGGGACCACCACCATGTCGGGGATCTCGCTGGAGGCCAGCACCGCGCCGAGCTTCTGGTCGTAGGTGTTGCCGTCCTGGTTCTGGAAGACGATATCGGCGCCGATGGCCTTGTTCATCGCCGTGTAGTACGGGTTCTGGCTCTTCGGCGGCGACCCCCAGAACGGCGCCATGACCTTCACCGTGCCGCCCTTGCCGAGCGGGGTGGGCACCGACGCCTTCAGGTCAGCCATCTTCAGCGGCTGGGTGAAACCGACGGAGGAGCCGTTCTTGGACGGGATGTCGGGGGTGACGACGTTCTGGGCCACGAAGGTGGGCAGAAGCTTCTTCGCGTCCTTGCCGGAGGTGGTGCCTCCCTTGCTGGTGCCCCCCGACGAGCCGCCGCCGCAGGCGGTGAGGAGCGGTGCCCCGCCGGCCACCGCCGCTGCGGCGACCGCCGTCGAGGCGAGGAAGCTTCTCCGGCTGGGGACGGAGGAGGACTTCGGCGTCATTGCGTCAACCCTTCGTGGTGCGCCAGGACACCCGGCGGCAGAGTCCGCCGGTCGGCTGCGGTGTCATGAGATGGAGCGGGCGTAACTGGCCTGACTGACTGATCTGGAGCGGGCGTTACGGGCAACAGCCACCGCTGATCCGGCCGTGATCTGTCGAAGCGCTTCGATGTTGCTGCGAGGTTAAATGAACGCATCGGGAGGCACAAGAGTCGATTCCAAGATTCCTTACCCCTGTGTCGCCGCTGGCCAACAGAGCGTGGAGAGCGCCAGGTTGTCCGACCGGAACAGATCCATGCCGATGCTCCGGAACGTCTTGACACCTGAGGATCGGACTCAGAGCATCGAAGCGCTTCGAAAGCCCGGCGGACGGTACGCTCGCCTGCCCGGACACCGACCGGGAGCCCGTCCGCGCTCCGCCCGAACTCCTCCAGGGGGAACCGCCCGTGACCGCAGACCAGCCGCCCTTCCGCGACCCGCTGCTGCCCCGGAGCGCACGTATCGACGATCTGCTCGCCCGGCTGACGCTCGACGAGAAGACCGCCATGCTCCACCAGTTCGCGCCCGCCGTGGAACGCCTCGGCGTCGCCGCCTTCCGCACCGGCCAGGAGGCGCTGCACGGCGTCGCCTGGATGGGACGGGCGACCGTCTTCCCGCAGGCGGTCGGCCTCGGCGCGACCTGGAACGGTGAACTGGTGCGCCGCGTCGGCGAGGCCGTCTCCACCGAGGTACGGGCCATGCGCACCCAGGACGAACGCGTCGGCCTCAACGTCTGGTCGCCCACGGTGAATCTGCTGCGCAACCCCCTGTGGGGACGGAACGAGGAGGGGTACGCGGAGGACCCCGGTCTCACCTCCGCGATCGCCGTCGCCTACACCCGCGGACTGCGCGGCGACCACCCCGACGTGTGGCGCACGGCCCCGGTCCTCAAACACTGGCTCGCCCACAACAACGAGACCGACCGGGCCGTCTCGTCCTCCTCGATCAGCCCGCGCGTCCTGCACGAGTACGACCTGCCCGCCTTCCGCACGGCCGTCGAGGCGGGCGCCGTCGCCGGTGTCATGCCCGCGTACAACCTGGTCAACGGGCGCCCCAACCATCTCTCCCCGTACCTCCACGACCATCTGCGCACCTGGACGGAACAGGACCTGCTGGTCTGCTCCGACGCGGGCGCGCCCAGCAATCTCACCGACTCCGAGAAGTACTTCGACACCCACGAGGAGGCCACCGCCGCCTCCCTGCGCGCCGGTGTGGACAGCTTCACCGACCACGGCACCGACTCGTCCGTCATGATCGGCCGGCTCCGCGGCGCGCTGGAGCGCGGCCTGATCGCCGAGGACGACATCGACACGGCGGTCCGGCGGCAGCTCGCGGTCCGCTTCTCGCTCGGAGAGTTCGACCCGGCGCTCGACCCGTACGCCGGTGTCAAGCCCGCCGACGGCTGGGACACCCCCGGCCACCGGGCGCTCGCCAGGGAGGCCGCCGAACAGGCCGTCGTCCTGCTCAAGAACGACGGCCTGCTGCCGCTCGCCCCCGGCAGCGGCCGGATCGCGGTGGTCGGACTCCTCGCCGACGAGTGCAAACTCGACTGGTACAGCGGCACCCTGATCCACCGTTCCACCCCGCTGGACGGCCTGCGCGAGCGGTACGGCGCCGACCGCGTCACCTTCGCGGAGGGCGTGGACCGGGTACGGCTGCGGCTGGGCGCGGACGGCACGGGCTGGGCCCGGGTGCCCGGGCCGGCGGCCGGCGCGCCCCGCACGGCCGAGGAGGATCCCGGTACGGAGGCCGCGCTCGACCCCGCGCTGCTCGCCGGCCGCACCGACCTGCCGCCGCTGACCCGCACCGACGACCCGGCCGAAGCGACCGAACTCGCCCTGATCGACTGGGGAAACGGGCTGCTCACCCTGCGCGCGCCCGACGGCCGCTATCTGTCGGTCGCCGACGACGGCTATCTCCGGGCGTCGGCCGCCCGGCCCGGCGGCTGGGTCGTCCAGGAGAGCTTCCGGCTCGCACCGCACGACGGAGCGCACCTCCTTCTGCACCTGGGAACCGGTCGGTACGTGTCAGTCGCCGCCGACGGACTGAAGGTTGCCGAACGCGGTGAGCCGGTCGAGATCGTCGTCAGCGAGCGCGGCGAGGACGCCGTGGCGCGCGCGGCGGCGGACGCCGACGTGGTCGTGGTCGTCGCGGGCAACGACCCGCACCTGGCCGGCCGCGAGACCGAGGACCGCGAGACGCTGGCCCTCCCCGCCCACCAGGACCGGCTGTGGCGCGCCGCCCTCGCCGTGAACCCGCGCACCGCGCTCGTGCTGACCTCGGCGTACCCGTACGCCGTACCGGAGGCGCACGCCGCGCTCCCCGCGCTGCTGTGGACCGCGCACGGTGGCCAGGCAGCGGGCGCCGCGCTCGCCGCCGTACTGTCCGGCGACGTCTCCCCGGCGGGCCGGCTGCCGCAGACCTGGTACGCGGACGACACCGACCTGCCCGACCTGCTCGACTACGACATCATCGGCTCACGCCAGACCTACCTCTACTTCGGGGGCACGCCGCTCTACGCCTTCGGCCACGGCCTGTCGTACTCCTCCTTCTCATACGACGGCCTGGAGGTCGACCTGCCCGGCGAGGCCGCCGGCGGCGCGGTCGCGCGCGCCCGGATCACCGTCACCAACACCGGCACGCGCGAGGCCGACGAGGTGGTGCAGCTGTACGTGCGCGAGGCAGACCCCCGGGTACGGCGCCCGCACCGGCAGCTCGTCGGGCACGCGCGCGTGCCGCTCGCGCCGGGCGCGTCCCGTACGGTCGAACTGACCGTGCCGGTCACCGCGCTCGGCTACCACGACGTGGCGCACGGCGAATGGACCGTCGCGGGCGGGCGGTACGTCTTCGAGGCGGCGGCCTCCAGCGCCGACATCCGCCGCTCGGCCGACCTCACCCTCCCGGAGACGGCCCCGCGCGCCAGGCCCGTCCTGACCCGGGGCCTGGCAGCCGCCGACTACGACGAACAGAGCGGCACGGAGATCGTCGACCGTACGAAGACGACGGGCGACGCGGTGACGCCGAAGGCCGGTGCGGTGGGCGGTGCGGGAGGGGGTGCGGGCCGTCTGGTCTTCCGGGACTGCGACTTCGGTACGGGCGCGGACGCCGTCACGGTCGAGGTGGCGGGCGCGGGCGAGGTCCTCCTCACCCTCCCCGGCGGCACACACGTGGCCGCCTTCGCGATCCCCGCGGCGGCCGGCGGCCCGTACGCGTACACCACCCTGAGCGCCCCCGCCGCCCTCTCCGGCGTGCGCGATCTCCACATCGCGCTCCGCGGTGAAGTGCGGCTGGCCCGCGTGGACTTCGGGGCCTGAGCGGCGAGCCCGAGGGGGTCGCCCCCGTACCTTCCGTACGGGGGCGGCCCGCCGCGACGCGTTCTTCGTGCGGGCCCTCCTCCACGACACGGCCGCCGTCCGGCACGCGCCACCGGCCTCAGCCCTTCAGACCCGCTGAGGCCATCCCCTCGACGAAGTAACGCTGCGCGAAGAGGAACAGCGCGATCGTCGGCAGTGTGGCCGGCGCCGTCCCCGCCATCAGGTAGTTCCACTGCACCTCGATGTCGGAGTGGCTGAACACCGCCGGCCCGAGCTGGATCGGCCGCATCTCGTCGGTACGGGTCACCAGCAGCGGCCAGAGGAAGTCGTTCCACGACGACTGGAACCGCATCACCGCGGCCGTGACCACACCGATGATCAGCAGGAGGACGACCGCCTCGGCACAGGCGTAGCCGAACTTCAGCCGGGTGAAGGCGTGCAACCGGTTGTGCGTCCGACGGCTCAGCGCACGGACGACCGCTGACCTACCGTCAGCGGATCGGCGGACGCCGACCGGGTCAGATACTGCGGGACGGGCGCCGAGTCGTCGCCCGTGTCCCGTACGGTCCCGTACCGCACCCGGCCCGCCGCGTCGTCGCCCGGCGGGCTGGTGAGCGCCGCCGTGACGGTCTCCCAGGACGACGGCACCACATCGAGGTTGTAGTCCGCCTCCGTCTCGTTGAGATGCAGGGTCACCTCTCCGTCGAGGTGGAAGTACTCCTCGCGCCACATCATCTGCGCGCCGGACGGCAGGGTGATGCGGCCGTCGTCCGGATTGCCCTGCCAGGTGTGACCGGTCCCGGCCCCCGGCTGGACATCGTCCATCCGGTGCCCGCCGCCGGATCCCACATGGAACAGCTTCCCCGTCAGCCCCGTCCAGGACGGCATGGTCAGTGCGCCAGGACGTTCCCCGTACATCAGGTCCCAGCGCACGGTGAAGTAGCCGGTGCCCCTGACGGTCACCCACTCGCCCCGGTGCACGATCTGGTAGCCGCCCACTCCCGAGACCTTCCCCGGGAAGCTCGTCATGGTGACGCCCCCGCCGCCCCGGCGCGGCAGCGCCCCGGGGCGCGCCCCGGGATCCGGCGCCGCGTCCGGCCCGTCGACCGCCGAGCCGTACGTACCGGGCGCGGGCGGTACGGACGGCGCCCCGGAAGCCGTCGGCGCGGGTGCCGGCTCCGGCCGCGCGAGCGCCGCCGGGGACGAGGTGACGGCGCTGGGGGACACGGACGGGGTCGGGGAAGGCGTCGGCCGCGGCGCGCGGGTGACCTCGGCCGCCGGAGAGCCGGTCGCCGGGGCGAGGGCGGTGTGCCGCTCCCCGGAGTCCCAGGGCGCCTGGTGGAGCAGGACAGCGCCACCGCCGATCGCCAGCAGGCCGGCGGCGATCAGCGCCGCGGGCTTGGCCGCCAGCGCGGCGGACCCGGCGGCGGGAGCGGCGGCCCCGGCCCCGGTCCCAGCCCCGGTCGCCGCACCCGTACCCGTACTCGCTCCCGCACCCGCGCCTGCCCCGGCGCCGACCGCCCCCGGGATCAGCTTCCACGCCACCAGGGCCACCGGCAGCGGCACCAGCGCCAGCCGCGCCAGCAGCCCTTCGGCGGGCAGCAGTTCGGCCTGGTGCACGGCGCAGCGCGGGCATTCGCGCACATGGCGGGCGAGCCGTTTGCGCCACAGCGCGCCCGGCACCCCGTCCCAGTGCACGGTGAGCAGCACCAGATCGTCGCAGCGCGGACGCGCGCCCAGCGCCCGTACGACCATCCTGGCCGCCTCCAGCCGGGCCTTCATCCGCTGCACCCGCACCGCGACATGGTGCCCCGACAGCCCCATCGACTCGGCGGTCTCCGCCCGGGTCAGCTGTCCCGCGGTCTCCAGCCACCACAGGGAGAGCAGCTCACGCTCCTCGTCCTCCAGCCAGCGGGTCGCCTCCGCCACCTCGCGCCGCTGACCGGACAGCCGCAGCTCCAGAATGGCCAGATCGACGAAGTCGGCGCCCGGGTCGGCCGTGTCGGGGGTCTCCTCCAGCGGACTCGGCACGGCCTTCGCCGCCCGCGTACGTCCGCGTTCGCGTATCTGGTTCATCGCGATGGCCACCGCCCAGGAGCGGAACCGGGCCGGGTCGTCCAGCCCCGCCAGCCCGTTCAGCACCCGCAGCATGGTCTCCTGCACGACGTCGTCGACGTCGGCGTGACCGTCGAGGGCGCGCCCCACGATGTTGTAGATCAGCGGCAGGTAGCCGGTGACCAGGGTGTCCACGGCCCGATGGTCACCGGCGCGAGCCGCCGCCACCACCTCGGGTCCCGGTTGGTTCCGCACGCGCATCGATCCGTTCCTCGTACTCCTGGTGAATCAGGGCCCCGGCCCGCCCGGCAGGCTATCCGAGCGGGGATTTCTCCCCGCGGCGGACGGCCGGCCGGGCGCTGCCGTGTACAGGAGACGGAGGACGCGGGCGCGGATCACAGAAATCCGCGGACTTCTTTCCGTGCCGTGGAACGGGTGTGCCCGTCAGCGCAGTGTCAGCCGGTACCTGAGGGGCGAGCGGCCCGTGATCAGCACCCGGATCCCGTCCGGCGTCAGCGAACCGCCCATCCACGTATAGCGTTCGCCCGGCTCCACCACCGGCGGCTGCTTCCCGCCCTTGCCGTTGCCGGGACCGAAGACGATCCGGTCCTCGCCGACCGTGTACGTGGCCTCCCCGTGCACCAGCTGGTACGTGTCCACCGCGCCGGCCACCGGTTCCAGCCCCTCCCCGGTCAGTTGCCCGCCGCGCCGGAAGCACAGCTCCAGCGCCAGCGGCACCTCGGACCGCGACACGTCGAAGGACAGCTCCCAGCGCCCGCCGGGCCGCTCCCGCACCAGGATCTCCGTACGGAGCTCGCGGTACTCCTTCTCCCGGTGCGGAAAGTCCATCGCCGACCAGAAACGGCCGTCGTCCGTGAGCGGGTACGCCCCGTCCTCGCGCCGGTGGCCGCGCGGCAGCGGCTGGTGGAACCCGGCCCGTACCTCCGCCCGCAGCCGCCAGCCGTCCCCCGCGCGCTCCAGGCCCTCGGAGCGGAAGTGCCCCAGCGAGAAGAACTGCGGGGACAGCCGCAGCGAGTCGAGGATCGCCGCGCCGTGGCGCATCTTGAAGAACGTCGGATTGCTGGACAACCCCGAGGAAATGGCGTGCAGTTCGGGGAAGTCGGTACCCCCGAAGAGACTCGCGCTCCGGTCCCCGCGCCGCACCCGTACCAGCCGGCACGCCGCGTCGTGGTGCTCGAAGTCCGTCGGTACGGACGTGACCGCCGGCAGCCGCCGGGCCAGCTCCGGACGGTCGAGGACCTCCGCAAGCCGGTCCCCGAGCGGCGTCTCGCCGAAGGTCTGCCCGGCGCCGCGCTCCCGCAGCAGCGCGGCCATCGCCGCGAGGCGCCCGTCGCCGTCCCGGATCGCCAGCTCCCGGTACTGGAGCCAGAACTCCGGGACGTACCGCAGCGTGGTCTGGTCCTGGCGCCGCGAATGGACGCTCTCCACCTCGCCGTTGGGCTCGGTGACGTACAGCGTCGCGTCGAGGTTCGCGCGGACGCGCGCGTACAGGTCGGTGCGCCCGTAGTGGCGGGCGAGCGTCAGCAGCGCCGGATTGGTGACGACCGCCGAGTAGGTGGGGCTGCGCTCGCTGTACTCGCCGCCCGGCAGCTGGTCGATGCCCTCCGCCAGCCAGTCGTCGATCCGCCGCGCGTACGACGGGTCGGGCCACCGCTGGTGGATCCGCGAGAGCGCCGAGCACACCAGCCAGCGGTGGTTCGCGGTGTGCACCCCGCCGGTGGCGAGCGCGGGCCCCGCCTTGCGCAGGATCCGCTCCACCGTGGCGCGCAGCTTCCGGGTCGTACGGTGATCGTCCTCGGCGAGCAGGCCGTACACGATGTTCAGGTCCACGATCGAGAAGGCGGTGTCCGGCGGGGAGTGCACCGCCCCCTGGTCCCACAGCCCGTCGTCGAACTGCTCCTCGGCGAGGGCGTCCGCGAGCCGCCGCGCCGGCTCCAGCAGGGCATCGTCGTGATGGTGCGCCGACGCCCTGTGGACATGGACGGAGACGAGCGTACGCAGCGAGCGCGCGGCGGCGCGCGCCTTGCCCCTGTCGCGCAGCTCGGTGAGGTGCTCGGGGTAGCCGTCGAGGACCGCGCTCGCCCGGGCGTCGGCGGCCGTGGTCAGGAACGCGACGAAGTCCTCGTCCACCGTGCTCCCGTCCACCGCGCTCCCCTCCACCGTGCTCCCGCCCGCCCGGTCGAGCCCGGTCGTGGCGGTCGTCGCGGCGGCGGTCGTCGTGGCGAGGAAGGTCCTGCGGGCCATCATGCCGTCTCCTGCTCGTGGGACTCGGACTCGGACTCGGACTTGGACTTGGACCCGGACATCGTCCTGCGTACATCGATCGCCGTCAGCGCGAGAGCCAGCGGACCCGGCGCCAGGAACGCCAGCGGCGGCATCATCCACGCGCACAGCGCGGCCGTCACCAGCGCGAGCACGACGAGCGCGCTGCCGCCCGGGTCCCTGACCGCGTCGGGCGCCGCGCACCGCACCGCCGTACGCCAGCCGCCGGCCGACTCGGGGCGCGCACACGCCCGTCCCGCCACGACCAGCGCCGCCACGCCCACCAGAGCGGCCACCACCGAGAACGCCCGCGCCCCCGGCAGCCCGGCCCCGGCGAGCGCCAGATCCGCCACGAGAAGCGCCGCCCCGGCGAGCGCGACGGCCCCCGCCGCCAGATCGCCGGTCCACGGCCGCCGCCGCAGCAGCGCCAGATACCGTCCGGCCGTGACCGGCCTGCCCGACCTGACGCCGCGCAGCACCGCGCACGCGGTCGAGAGCGCCGCCGGGACCGTCACCAGCGGCAGACAGACCACCGCCGTCACCACCCCGATGCTCAGCACATCGGCGAAGAGCGTCGCGCGCGGCCCGAAGATCTCGCCCGGCTCCCGGGTCCTGGCCGCGCTCATCCCTTCACCCCGGAGCTGGCCATGCCCTCGACGAGGAAGCGCTGGAACGCGAGGAAGAACAGCACGATCGGCAGCAGCGCGATCACCGACATGGCGAACATCGGACCGAACGCCGACTGGCTGGAGGCGTCCACGAACGACCGCAGCGCCAGCGTCAGCGTGAACTTCTCCGGCGAGAACAGATAGATCAGCTGGGTGAAGAAGTCGTTCCACGTCCAGATGAAGGTGAAGATCGCGGTCGTGATCAGGGCCGGCCGGGTGAGCGGCAGGATGATCAGGAAGAAGCTGCGGAACGGCCCGCAGCCGTCGATCCGCGCCGCCTCCTCCAGCTCGCGCGGCAGCCCCCGCATGAACTGCACGATGAGGAAGACGAAGAACGCCTCGGTCGCCAGGAACTTCGGCAGGATCAGCGGCCAGTACGTGTTCACCATGCCGAGCTGGTTGAAGATGATGTACTGCGGGATCAGCACCGCGTGGTGCGGCAGCATGATCGTCGCGATCATGAACGCGAACAGCGGCCCGCGCAGCCGGAACCGCAGCCGCGCGAAGGCGTAGGCCGCCAGCGAGCAGCTCAGTACGTTGCCGAGGACGGCGCCGCCCGCGATCAGCAGCGAGTTGGTCAGCAACTGCCACACGGTCACCCCGTTGACCCCCTCCAGGGCGGTCGTGTAGTTCGACCACTCCAGCCGTCCCGGCAGCAGAGTGAGGCTCGCGATCACCTCCTCCGCCGGCTTGAGCGAGGTCGCCAGCAGCCAGGCCAGCGGATAGAGCATCACAGCCAGGACTGCCAGCGCGCCGGCGTGCAGCGCGGCCCGGCGCCACGGGAAGGGCGCGCGGACCGCGTCGGGCGCGGTGGTCCCGCTGGGCAGGGTGGTGGTCATCGGCCCTCCTCATCGGCGTAGAAGACCCAGGAGCGCGAGGTACGGAAGAGCACCGCGGTGACCGCGCCGATGGCGAGCAGCAGCACCCACGCCATGGCGGAGGCGTAGCCCATGTGGGACGCGACGAAGCCGCGGTCGTACAGATAGAGCGTGTAGAACAGCGTCGAGTCGGCAGGGCCGCCCTTGCCCGCGCTGACCGCGAAGGCGGGCGTGAAGACCTGGAACGCCTGGATGGTCTGGAGCACGAGATTGAAGAAGACCACCGGCGACAGCATCGGCAGCGTGATCGACAGGAACTGCCGCCACCTGCTCGCCCCGTCCACCGCCGCCGCCTCGTACAGCTCGCCCGGGATCTGCTGGAGACCCGCCAGGAAGATCACCATGGGGGCGCCGAACTGCCAGACCGTCAGCAGCGCCACGGCGAGCAGCGCCCACCCCGGCCGGTTGACCCAGCCGCCGGTGCCCAGCAGATTGTCGACCGTACCGCCGTCGTTGAAGATCGCCCGCCACACGAGCGCGATGGACATCGACGCGCCGAGCAGCGACGGCGCGTAGAACGCCGACCGGTAGAACGCCTTGCCGCGCCGCATCGACTTCAGCGCGATCGCCACGGCCAGCGCGACCGCCAGTTGCAGCGGTACGGCGATGACCACGTAGCGCAGGGTCGCGCCGACCGAGCGCCAGTAGCGGGGGTCCTCGGTGAACATCTGGGTGTAGTTGCGCAGCCCCACCCAGTGCGGCGCGTTGAACATGTCGTAGTCCGTGAAGGACAGATACAGCGATACGGCCATCGGCAGCAGCGTCAGCACGCTCGCGCCGAGCACCCAGGGGGAGAGGAAGACCCAGGCCGCGCCCTCGCGCCGGCGTGCGCTCCGCTTCCCGGGCTGCTTCGGGCCGGTGGCCCCGCCCCGGCGCGCCGGGGTCACGGGTATGTCGGTGGTGGTCATTTACCTCAGCTCCGCCTTCGCCTCGGTGACGTAGTTCTCGGCCGCCTCGCGGGGCGACATCCGTCCGAACGACACCTGGTCGTAGTCGCGGGTGAAGGTGTTCTGGAGCGCGCTGTCGCCCGAGGGCGGCGCCTGCGGCGGGGCGTTGAGTTTCCCCTCCACCGAGGCCTGGTACGTGGCGACGGTCCTGTCGAAGCCTTCGAGGACCGGCACCACGTTCTTCCGGATCGTCTCGTTGACCGGGATGCCCCGGCTCGCGCCGAGGATCTTCGCCGCGTCCTCGTCGTTGATCATGAAGTCGATCAGTTTCGCCGCCTCCTCGGGATGCGAGGTGGTGGCGCCGGCGCCGATGAACATCGACGGTTTGAAGTACTGCCCGGGCGTGCCGTCCGCGGCCCTCGGCATCGGTGTCAGCGTCAGCCCCTCGCCGACGAGCGCCTGGTAACCGCTGGACGGCGCGTCCCAGTTGAAGTCGGATACCGCCGTGGACCGGCCGAGCGGCGTGTTCTCCACCGAACCGTCGAGCTGGGTAGTCTGCTCGGCGCTGGAGACCGCGCCCTCGCGCCGCAGCCCGTCGGAGAAGGTCCACCAGCGGGTCAGGTCGTCGGCCGTGAAGCCGAGCCCGCGCCCCTCCGTGTAGAGGGACTTGCCCTGCCCGCGCAGCCACACCTCGAAGGCGTCCTCGCTCTGCCCGGGGTCGGTCGAGCCGGGCTTGCCGGTCTTCTTCGCGAGCGCGCGCATCGCGTCCGCCCACTCGTCCCAGGTCCAGTCGGCCTTCGGCAGCGGCACCCCGGAGGCCTTCCACTGAGTGGCGTCGTACGCGACCGTCTCGGTGCCCCGCCCCATCGGGACGGCGAACTGGGTGCCGTCCAGCCGGCCCGTGGCCAGCAGCCCCTTGTCGATGTCGTCGGTGCGCAGGGCCGCCGACCGCTTGCCGAGGTCGAGCAGCACCCCGCCCGACGCGTACTGGTCGATCATCCGGTAGTCGAGCTGCATCACGTCGGGGGCGTCGCCCCCGGCCGCCTGCGTGGCCAGCTTCTGCTTGTACGCGTCGTAACCGGCGAAGGACGTCTGGACGTCGATCCCGGGGTGCTTCTTCTTGAACAGGGCGACGGCCTGATCGGTACGGGCCGCCCGGTCCGGGTTGCCCCACCACGTGTAGCGCAGGGTCACTTTGCCGCCGCCGCCCGCGTGGTCGCCGCCTCCGCAGGCGGTGAGCAGGGCGCTGAGCGCGAGCGTCACCAGAAGCGCGCAGGACCTCGTTGTCCTGTTTCCGGGCATGCTGAACTCACCTCTCCTCTCTCGGGGTGTGTCGGTGGGGGAGTGCGGCGCCCGCGGCGCGCGGGCGCCGGATCAGGCGTCCGGTACGGGGAGCGTCGTGCCGGGCAGCTCGTACTCGTCGCGCCGCCCGCACATGCCGTAGCCGCCGAGCCGGGTGGGACCGCTGCCGTACACGGCGGAACCGGTGGCCAGATAGTCCGGCGCGCCCGCCTCCAGCGCGTCGAGCTGCGCGCCCGTACGCTCCGCGGCGGCCAGCGCGCCGGCCCGCCACCGCTCCCGCCAGGCCGGCACCTTCGGCCGGACGAGCCGGGCCGCCGCCCGCTGGAACTCCCGGTAGGGGCCGTTGTCGCCCGCTTCGAGCGACTCGCGCAGTACCAGATACCCCTCGACGGCGAGATCCCGGCGCCGCCGGGCGGCGTCCTCCGCCGCCGGCCCGGACTTCGCGGGCAGCGCCGCGGCGTCCGCGTACCGCTCCGGATCGGCCAGATACTCCGGCGGGAAGGTGAAGACCGCGTCCCCGGCCTCCGGCAGCCCGCTGTTCTGCATCAGCACGGTGATCCGCAGCCCGCCGCCCTGCACCATGCGGTGCACGGTCCCCGGTGTGAACCAGGCGACGGAGCCCGCCTCCAGCGGCGTCTCCCGGTAGCCGTCCGGACTCAGCGTCTGCACCGCGCCCCGGCCGCCGGTGACGACGTACGCCTCGGTGCACACCAGATGCAGATGCGGGCTGCCGCCGCACACCCCGTCCGCCGCCTCCCAGTCGTACGCGCTCAGATGCGACAGCCCGACGGCCCCCGGCAGCGGATGCGGCAGGCTCACCACGACAGGCCCTTGAGGTGCGTGTCCACCCGGTCCCTGTCCCAGGCGCCGTCGGCGACGACCACCCGGTAGCGGTACGCGAAGGACTCGCCCGGCGCCAGCGCGAACTCGTCGAAGAACGCCCACGAGAACGCCACGGTCGGGATCGGCTCGGCGCGGACGAACCAGTGCGACGCGTCCACCGCGCTGCCCTCCTCGCCGCGCGGCGCGTGCGCGAAGACGAGCGTCGAGTGCGCGTCGACATCGTCGTGCTCGGCGGTGAAACCGAGCCACGGGCCGCGCGTGCCCATCAGCCCGTGCCCGGCGCCCGCCGTGCCCGCCGCCTCCGCGCCGTCCGCCGGGTCCTCGGGGCCGAAGACCGTCCCGCCCGTGAAGTCGCGCGGGCCGCGCCACTGGAGCCCGGTGTACCCGGCCATCTCCCGGCCCGCGGTGGTCGGCGAGCCGAAGCGCAGCGGCTCGTCCCGGACGTTCGTCAGCCGGATCGACCAGTCCAGCGCCCAGGCGCCCGCCTCCGTGTCCACGGAGTGGACCGTGATGCCGCGCTCCTCGCGCGCCCACTCGGCGCCGCCGTTCTCCACCCAGGTCAGCTCCTCCGCCAGGGTGAACCGGTCCTCCCGCGCAGCCAGCACCGGGAAGCCGTCGTGCCGCATCGAGCCGACCCGCTCCGGCAGCGCCCGGTAACCCTCCCCGTGCACATAGCAGTTGCCGCCCCAGAAGTTCTGCCCGGACAGATGGCTGGCCGTCATCTGAAGGCCCTTGTGCCAGCGGTGGTCGTTGGGCCGGTAGCCGCTGACCTGCCGGCCGCCGAGGGTGCGCAGCGGATGGATGTACGGCTTGCGCGCCTCGAACGCCTCCGGATCGGGCCGGTACACATAGCTCAGCAGCTCCACGCCGCCCGAACACACCGTGATCCGCTCGCCGTGGGTGTGCGTCACCTGAATCGTCATCGCTGAGGGCTCCAGTCGGGGTGGTTGCCGTGCATGGCCGTGTAGTACGGATCGCCGGGCGCGATCTCGCCCGCGTACACAGGACGCCCGGTGAAGGCCGCCTTGTAGAGCGCGGCAGCGAATTCGAGCGTGGAGCGGGCGTCCGGGCCGCTGCCCGGAGGGCGTACCCCCGCGTCCTTCGCGTCGAGCAGCGCGCCCAGCTGCGCGGTGTGCGAGCTGGGAACATCGGTGGCGGGGGAGCGCCAGGCCGCGGCGCGCTCCGGCGCGACCCCCGGGGCCGGGGTGTAGGTCCAGTCGGCGTTGGAGTGGCCGTACAGATGCGTCAGTTCGACGGTCGCGTCCGCGCAGTCGATCCGGATCCGGCTCACCTCGTCCGGCGACAGCACACTGTTCACCACGGTCGCCAGCGCGCCGTTCGCGAACCGCACCAGCGCCGTCGAGACGTCCTCGCTCTCGGTGTCGTGCACCAGCCGGGACGCCATGGCGCGCACCTCGGTCCACTCACCGAGCAGATGGAGCAGCAGATCGTACTGGTGGATGCCGTGCCCCATCGTGGGGCCGCCGCCCTCGGTCGACCAACGGCCCCGCCACGGCACCGCGTAGTAGGCGGCGTCCCGGTGCCAGGTGGTCTGGCAGTGCGCGACCAGCGGCGCGCCCAGCTCACCGCCGGCTATCAGTTGCTGGGCGTGGGTGGCGCCCGAACCGTAGCGGTGCTGGAAGACCACCGAGGCGTACGCGCCCGACGCCCGCTCGGCCGCCGCGATCTCGTCGTACTCGGCGAGCGTGAGACAGAGCGGCTTCTCGCACAGCACCCAGGCGCCGGCCTTGAGCGAGGCGACCGTCTGCTCCCGGTGCAGGGACGGCGGGGTGCCGATGAGGACCAGGTCGGGCCTTGCGCCGTCGAGCATGGCGGCCAGGTCCTCGTACCCCTGGACGGCGAAGCCCGCGGCGGCGGCCTCCGTACGGAACGCGTCGAGGCGGCCGGGATCCACATCGACGGCGGCCACCAGATCGACCCGGTCGGCGTGGGCGGTCAGGGCCGGCAGATGGCTGCCGGCGACGATGGCACCGGTGCCGACGACGGCGGCGCGGAGACGGTCGGGCTGGCGGGACATGGCGGGGCTCCTCGGATACGGGTGAACAGGAGGGGGAGAGGGCCGGGACGCGATCTTCATTGACGCCCGGTGACCGGAGTGTCAACCTCAGGGCGTGCAGGTGACGATTCGAGAGGTAGCGAAGGCGGCCGGGGTCTCCCCGTCCACGGTGTCCCGGGCGCTGGCGTCCGGCGGCACGGTCAGTCCGGTGACCCGCGAGCGGGTACGGGCCGCCGCCGACCGGCTGGGCTACCAGCCGAACCGGGCCGCGCGCGGCCTGATCACCGGAAGGACCGGCCATCTCGGCCTGATCGTCCCCGACCTGCTGAACCCGTTCTTCGCGGACATCACCAAAGGCGTACAGGCCCGCGCCCGGGGACTTGGCCACGCGGTCTTCGTCAGCGACGCGGAGCGCGACGAGGGCCTCGAACTGGACGCGCTGCGCACCCTCGCCCCGCAGGTCGACGGCATCCTGCTGGTCTCGCCGCATCTGAGCAGCGAGGAACTCGCCTCCCTGCCAGGACTGACCGACAAGCCCATCGTGCTGCTCCACCGCAAGGAACCGGGCTTCGCCAGCGTCACCGCCGACCTGATGGAGGGCATGACCGACGCGCTGACCCATCTGCACGCCCTCGGCCACCGCCGGGTCGCGTACGTCGGCGGCCCGCGCTCCACCTGGGCGGCCAAGGAACGCGCCGCCGGGATCGAGGCGGTGGCCGAGTCCGGCCTCCTCGACATCGTCCGGGTCGGCAGCGTCGCCCCGCACTTCGACGGCGGGATCACCGGCGCGGCGGACGTCGTGCTCGCCAGCGGCGCGAGCGCGGTGGTGGCCTTCAACGACATCGTCGCCTTCGGCCTGATCAGCCGCTTCACCGCGCGCGGCGTGCGGGTGCCCGAGGAGATGAGCGTCGTCGGCTGCGACGACATCGCCCTGTCGGGCATGGCCGCGCCGCCGCTCACCACCGTCAACGTACCCAAGTCGCACGGCTCCCGGGCCGCCGTCGATCTGCTGTTCCGGATGCTGGGGACCCCGGCCGTCGAGGGAGCGCCGCCCCTCCAGCGCGTGCTGCCGACCCACCTGGTGGTACGGGGCTCGACGGCCGCGCTCGAACGCGGCTGACCTCAGCACATCACGGCCTTTCACTCGACGCGGAACGGATGGCTGCAAACGTTGCCAGTCTGTTTCCAACTGGCCGGGAAGTTACGCCCGGAGCCATGTGCCAGTCAATGAAATCTCCCGGATCTCATGTAAATACATAGCCTCCGGGGGCCTCTTGTCCAGTACCGCCCGGCATGCAATCGTTGCCACCACCGACCGTCATCCAGCTGCGCGTCCGGCTGTCCGCACACCGAACGGAGATCCCGCATGTCCTCCGACACCGCACGCAGGCGCTGCGCCGTCGTGGGCCTGGGCGCCCGCGCCCGGTTCTTCACCGAGGCGCTGACCGGACCGTACGCGGACCGGATCGAACTGGCCGCCCTCTGCGACGTCAACACGCACCGCATGGCCGTCCACAACGGCTGGATCGCCGCCGACCACCCCGGCAGGACCGCCGTACCCGCGTACGCCGCCGCCGACTTCGAGGAGATGCTCCGCCGCGAGCGCGTCGACCTCGTCGTCGTGTGCAGCGTGGACCGCACCCACGACGACTACATCGTGCGGGCCCTGGAGGCCGGCTGCGACGTGGTCACCGAGAAGCCGATGACCACCGACGCCCCGCGCGCCCGGCGCATCCTGGACGCCCAGCGGCGCACCGGCCGCCAGGTCCGGGTCGCCTTCAACTACCGCTACAACCCGGTGCACGCCGCCGTGCGCGAGACCCTCGCGGCGGGCTCCATCGGCGACATCGGCTCCGTCCACTTCGAGTGGCTGCTCGATCTGCGGCACGGCGCCGACTACTTCCGCCGCTGGCACCGTGACAAGGCCAACTCCGGCGGCCTCATGGTCCACAAGGCCACCCACCACTTCGACCTGGTCAACTGGTGGCTCGGCACCGCCCCGGAGACGGTGTTCGCGCAGGGCGGGCTCTTCTTCTACGGTGACGAGGCGGGCCGGCGCCGCGGCCTCGCCCGCGACTACACCCGCGCCCACGGCTCCCCGGCCGCCGCCGGTGACCCCTTCGCCGTGCACCTCGCGGACTCCACCGTCCTCACCGCGCTCTATCTCGACGCCGAGGCGGAGGACGGCTACCACCGCGACCAGAACGTCTTCGGCCCCGGCGTCTCAATCGAGGACGACATGGCCGTCCTCGTGCGCTACGCCTCCGGCGCCACGCTGACCTACCACCTCACCGCGTACGCCCCCTGGGAGGGCTACCGGATCGCCTTCAACGGCAGCGAGGGCCGGCTGGAGCTGCTGGTCGAGGAGTCCACCTGGACCCGGCCCGCCGCCCGTACGGACCGGGCGGGCGCGGTGATGCACGGCGCCGCCGTCGGCGACGAGGCCGGGCGTACGGAGCTGACGCTGCGCCGCTTCTGGGAGGAGCCGCGCGAGATCAAGGCCGGGACCGGAGAGGGCGGGCACGGCGGCGGGGACGTACGGATGCTCGCCGACCTCTTCGGCGAGCGCGGCCCCGGTGCGCCGGACGCGCTCGGCCGCGCGGCGGACGCCACCGACGGGGCCCGTTCCCTGGTCACGGGCCTGGCCGCGAACCGGTCCTTCGAGACAGGCCTGCCGGTACGCGCCCGCGACCTGCTCGACATCTGAGCCGCCGCTGTCCCACTCCGGCCGGCCCCGCCCACGTGTCCGACGCGTCGGGTGGGGCCGCTGTGTCAGGTCGGGCTGCGCGAACCATTGACGCCTCTGGCACCGCTCCCTATCTTTCCGTTCGAGGTTCTGACCATCGTCCGAAATATCGAACGAGGAGCCATGCGAACTATGCCCCGCACGCGTTGGAGACTGGCCCTCACGACCGCCGCGATCCTGGTGGCGGCCGGACCGCTCCAGGCGCCCGCGACCGCGGCACAGGACACCCCGGCGCAGGACGCCACCGCGCAGGACACCACTGACTACGCCCTCACCGTCGACACGGCCCGCCGGGGACCGAAGATCGACGACACCATGTACGGCGTCTTCTTCGAGGACATCAACCGCGCCGCCGACGGCGGTCTCTACGCGGAGCTCGTGCAGAACCGGTCCTTCGAGTACAGCACCGCCGACAACGCCTCGTACAACCCGCTCACCGCGTGGACCCCCACCGGCGGCGGCGAGGTGACCACCGTCTCCGACGACGGCCGCCTGGGCGAGCGCAACCGCACCTATCTGCGGCTGCGCCCCGACGGCACGGAGGCCGGCACCGGCGTCGTCAACTCCGGTTACACCGCGGGCATCCCCGTGACCGCCGGCAAGCGCTACGACTTCTCGGTCTGGGCCCGCACCGACGCCACGGACGGCACCCCCCTCACCGTCGCCCTGCGCGCCGCCGACGGCACACCGCTCGCGAAGCCCCTGCGGATCACCGCCCGCGGCGACCGCTGGGCCAAGCACACCGGCACCCTCACCGCGACCGCCACCAGTACCACCGGCCGCCTCGCGCTCACCGCAGGCGGCGCCGGCACGGTCCGGCTCGACATGGTCTCGCTCTTCCCCCGGGACACCTACAAGGGCCGGCCGGGCGGGCTGCGCAAGGACCTCGCCGAGAAGATCGCCGCCCTGCGCCCCGGATTCCTCCGCTTCCCCGGCGGCTGCCTCGTCAACACCGGCAGCCACGAGGGATACGACGAGGCGAGCGGCTGGCAGCGCAAGCGCTCGTACCAGTGGAAGGACACCGTAGGACCGGTCGAGGAGCGCGCCACCAACGCCAACTTCTGGGGCTACAACCAGAGTTACGGCCTCGGCTACTACGAGTACTTCCAGTACGCCGAGGACATCGGCGCGATGCCGCTGCCCGTCGTCCCCGCCCTCGTCACCGGCTGCGGACAGAACCGGGTCACCGACGACCCCGCCCTGCTGCGGCGCCACATCCAGGACACCCTGGACCTCATCGAGTTCGCCAACGGCCCCACCACCTCGGTCTGGGGCAAGAAGCGCGCGGAGATGGGCCACCCGAAGCCCTTCGGGCTCACCCATCTCGCCGTCGGCAACGAGGAGAACGTCTTCGACGCGTTCTTCGAGCGCTTCACCGCGTTCCGCACAGCCATCGAGGCGCGCTACCCGGAGATCACCGTCGTCTCCAACTCGGGCCCCGACGCAAGCGGTTCGACCTTCGACCGGGCCTGGCAGCTCAACCGGGACGCCAAGGTCGCCATGGTCGACGAGCACTACTACAAGAGCCCGCAGTGGTTTTTGGAGAACAACGAGCGCTACGACTCCTACGACCGTTCCGGCCCGAAGGTGTTCCTCGGCGAGTACGCCTCGCAGGACAACAGGTTCCGCAACGCCCTCTCCGAAGCCGCGTTCATGACCGGCCTCGAACGCAACGCAGACATCGTCAAACTCGCCTCGTACGCCCCGCTGCTCGCCGACACGGCCGGCACACAGTGGCGGCCCGACATGATCTGGTTCGACTCCACCCGCTCCTGGGGCTCCACGAGCTACGAGACCCAGAAGCTCTTCATGACCAACACCGGCGACCGGGTCGTCCCCAGCACCGCGAGTGCCACCCCGGCCGTCACCGGCCCGATCACGGGCGCCATCGGCCTCTCCACCTGGGCGACCAGCGCCGCGTACGACGATGTCACGGTCACCGGCGCAGACGGCACCCCGCTCTTCGCCGACGACTTCTCCGCCGGGGACCCGCAGTGGGCCAGGGCGGAGAACAGGGGTAACTGGACGGTCCAGGACGGCCGTTACGTCCAGTCCGACGCGACCGCCGAGAACACCCTCGTCACGGCCGGCGACCCGGCCTGGCACGACTACGACCTGCGGACGAAGGCCACCAAGCTCTCCGGCAAGGAAGGCTTCCTGGTCACCTTCGGCGTCAAGGACACCGGGAACCACTACTGGTGGAACCTCGGCGGCTGGAACAACACCCAGTCCGCCGTCGAGAAGGCCGTCGGCGGCGCCAAGCAGACCATGATCTCCGACTCCACCCGGATCGAGACCGGCCGGACCTACGACATCCGCGTCGAGATCCGGGGCCGGCAGGTCACCCTCTTCCTCGACGACAAGAAGTGGGGAAGCTTCACCGACGACAAGACCGCCGAGCCGTTCCGGCAGGTCGTCACCCGCGACGGGAACGACCTCGTCGTCAAGGTCGTCAACGCCCAGGACGCGGCGGCCCGTACCGCCATCGACCTCGGCCGCTCCACGAAGACCGCCTCCACCGCCCGGCTGACCACCCTCAGCGGGGACCCGGACGCCGTCAACACGGCCGACGACCACCCCGTCGCCCCCGTCACCTCCACCCTGAAGGGCGTCGGTGCCACGTTCACCCACACCTTCCCACCGAACTCGATCACCTTCCTCCGGGTCAGGATCCGATGAGGTGACCGGGCAGCACAGCGCAGCCCACTCCCTTCCCCCAACGGCAGGAGCCGCACGCATGCCCACCGAGCCCACCGCACCCTCAGAACCGCAGCGCACCGGCCCCACGTCCCGCCGCGTCGTCCTGGCGGGCGCCGCCGCCGTCGGTCTGACCGCCGCCATGACGGGCACCGCACAGGCGTCGTCCTCCGCCGGCGGCCGGACCCCGACGCGCGAGCTGTTCGGCAGGCTCGCCGACGGCACCAAGGTCCACCGCTGGACCCTGGAGAACGGCGGCACCCGGCTGCGCGTGCTCAGCTACGGCGGCGTCGTCCAGTCCCTGGAGATCCCCGACCGGCGCGGCCGGTACACCAACGTCTCCCTGGGCTTCGAGAACCTCGACGACTACGTGAAGGCGACCACCTTCTTCGGTGCGCTGATCGGCCGCTACGGCAACCGGATAGCCGGCGGCCGTTTCACCCTCGACGGCCACACATACCAACTCCCCCTGAACGACGGGCCGAACACCCTGCACGGCGGCACCCTCGGCTTCGACCGGCGCGTCTGGGACGTGGAGCCGTTCGCCGGATCCACCGGTGTCGGCCTCGTCCTGTCCTACGTCAGCGCGGACGGCGAGATGGGCTACCCCGGCACCCTGCGGGTGAAGGTCACCTACACCCTCACCCCGCGCGGCGCCTGGCGCATCGACTACGCGGCGACCACCGACCGGCCGACCGTCGTCAACCTCACCAACCACACCTACTTCAACCTCGCGGGGGAGGGCAGCGGCGATGTGTACGGCCATGAACTGACCCTCGACGCCACCCGCTACACCCCCGTCGACCCCACCCTCATCCCCACCGGCGAACTGGCCAAGGTCGCCGGCACCCCGTTCGACTTCCGGTCCGGCAAGCCGGTCGGCCGCGACATCCGCACCGGCCACCAGCAGCTCCTGCGCGGCCAGGGCTTCGACCACAACTGGGTCCTCGACAAGGGAATCACCGCCGCGCCCCGGCACGCCATCACCCTGCGCGACCCCGGCTCCGGCCGTACCGTACGGATCGCCACCACCGAGCCCGGCGTGCAGTTCTACTCGGGCAACTTCCTGACCGGCACCCTCACCGGCAGCTCCGGCCGGGTCTACCGGCAGGGCGACGGACTCTGCCTGGAGACCCAGCACTTCCCCGACTCCCCGAACCACCCCTCGTTCCCCTCGACGGTCCTGCGCCCCGGTGACACCTACCGCTCCACGACGGAACACACCTTCAGCGCCTGACCACCCCCGACCGGCCCGGGTTCCGTGCGGACGCGCGCCACGCGCCCGCACGGAACCGTCAGACGGCCCCGTCCTCCTCCGCCAGTACCCGCCTGGCCACCGCGAACGCCGCGTTGGCCGCCGGGACCCCGCAGTACACGGTGCTCTGGAGCAGCACGGCGCCGATCTCCTGCGGCGTCGGCCCGATCCGGCGGGCGGCCCGTACACGCATGGCCAGTTCGTCGTGGTGGCCCCGCGCGACCAGCGCCGTCATCGTGATCATCGAGCGCTCGCGCCGCGCGAGCGTCGGATCGGTCCAGATCTCGCCCCACGCGTGCCGCGCGATGAAGTCCTGGAACCGGGCCGTGAACGCGGTGGTCCCGGCCTGCGCCCGGTCCACATGCGCGTCCCCGAGCACCTCCCGCCGCACCCGGTGTCGCATCTGTCGCCGGAGCATGCCGGTCGCCTTCCGCGACACCGAGGGCCAGCCCTGGTGCGACGGCTGCCGTCGTCGCAACTGCGCGGAACCGTGCTCCGGCTGCGGCATCACGAAGGTGGTCACCGCCCGTGACGCCCGCGGACCGTGGTGCTGGGCCTGCTGGCAGCACGCTCGCCCCGGTGCCACCTGCGGCGACTGCGGACAGAACCCGTCCATGCCGATGCCGAGCTGGGACGGCACACCACGTTGCGTCTCGTGCTACGGGGCCGCGAGTGTCCCCTGCAGCCGCTGCGGGACGCTCGCCAGAGCCGAGCGTCGCTGGCCGGAAGGCCCAATCTGCCTGCCCTGCGTCGACGAGGTCCGCTTCACCCACGCACACTGCCACCGATGCGGCCGAATGGCGGCGGTGTTCCGCCAGGAGGAAGCAGGTCCGCTCTGCCCGGAGTGCGCCGACGTCAACTTCGCATACCGCTGCCCCACTTGCAGCGCGATGGGAAGACCTCTGCACGGTCAGTGCCCCCGCTGTCGGGCTCTGCGGGAACTCGACGAGACATTCGTCGGCCCTGACGGCCAGCGCTCGTCCCAGCTCGCCCCGCTGGCCGAAGTCCTGGAGCAGTACGAGCAGCCGTACTCCCTGGTCCTCTACCTGCGACGGCCCGGGGGTCAGCTGATCCGGGCGATGGCCACCGGTGACCTGGAATGCTCGCACGAGGCCCTGGATGCCCTGCGACAAACAGCGTCCGTGCAGCACCTACGCGGACTGCTGGTGCTTGCCCAGGTGCTGGAGCCGCGCGAGGAGCAACTTGCCGACCGCCTGGTAAAGCTCACGACTGACCACGTCCTGGTTCACCCGGAAGAGCCCGGCGTCCTCGGTCTTCAACTCGGCCGAGACCCACTCTGGCTCCGGCCACGGCTGTCGACCCTGCTCCAACAGCTGATCAACGAACGACGCCCACTGGCAGCCCCGCTCAGGACGCGCGAGACGCCCTACCTCTTCCCCGGCCTCCGCCCCGACCAACCCATGACCTCCAACACTCTGCAGAGACGACTGACCCGTCTGGGCATCCCCAGCACCAGCAAGGCCCGCAACGGGGCCTGGCTGGCCATGGTCGGCGCCGTCCACTGGAAGATGCTCGCCGATCTCCTCGGCCTCGCCGACGGCACAGCCCACAACTGGCACAAGCTCAACGGGGGAGACCGCGCCAGCTACGTCGCCGGCCGACTCAAAGCCTCTCAAGCACCCACGGAACCCGAGTAGGGACCAGGTGCGCCGCACTTGACGGCCAACCTTGTTTTGCCGAGTCGGTCTCGACGGGCGGTCCGGCCCGTCGCCGTCCGAGACCGCGGGCGGTTCTATAGGGAGGCCGGGAGCGACTTCAGCACACCAGGAGACCGATGGCGACCGCCATCCGTTGGCGGTAGAGCTCCCGTGATGCGACCTGGTGTTTGAGGCCGATCGAGGCGCTGATCATCGTCTGTGCGACGGGGAGGGCCTTCTCGCATCCTGACTCGACGGCGATCGCGTCTGTGATCAGTTCCTCGAAGCGTCGCGGCGTGGTCTCAACGATCTCTCCGAGGATGCCGGGATTGTCCTCGATAACCGTCGCGACATCGCGCGCCAGCGGGCCGATGTAGCGGCCCGCCCACTGGTCGAACGCTTCGACGAGGCGCTCTGAAAGTGGGCGGCCGCTGTCCGCCAGGACCTGTTCGACCGCGGCGATGTCGCGTTCCAAGGCCTGGATGGCCGCGGCACGGAACAGAGTCTCCTTCGAGGAAAAGAGGAAGTAGAGCCCGGGCCGGGAGATGTGCGCCGCCCGCGCCACCTCCTCCATCGAGGTCTTCCGGTAACCGAATCGCGCGAACGTGGCCATGGCGGACTCCAGAACCATGGTTCGACGGTCGGAATCAGCGACTGTCGACGGCCGGTGGCCAGCGTCGGGACTGCTCATGGAGCGAGCATACGAGCAGGAATCGAACTATACAAGTCAAGTCTAGTTCGTATAGTTGTGCCATGAGCACTCGCAAACCCATGTCCACGCCCTTCACCTCCTCCAGCACCGCGGAGGAGGTACTGCGGGACATCGACCTCACCGGCGTCCGCGCGATCGTGACGGGAGCTTCCTCCGGACTCGGGATCGAGACGGCTCGTGCGCTGACCGCTGCCGGGGCGGAAGTGACGCTCGCTGTCCGAAACACCACCGCGGGTGTCGCCGTCGCCGAGACGATCGGGAAGTCGACCGGGGGGATCCGGCCCCGAGTCGTCCGGCTCGACCTCGCCGACAGGGCCACCGTCACACGGTTCGTCGACGCGTGGGGTGGCCCGCTTCACCTGCTCATCAACAACGCCGGCGTGGTCACCGGTGGCCTCGACCGGACGCGAGAGGGCTGGGAGCTGCAATTCGCAACGAACCATCTCGGCCACTTCGCGCTGGCCACCGGCCTGCACCACGCCCTGGCCCGGGGAGCGGCCGACCGCGACGGAGCGCGGATCGTCTCGGTCAGTTCGACGGCGCACATGCGGTCCGGCATCGACTTCGACGACCTCCACTTCGAGCGCCGCAGCTACGACCCGCAGATCGCCTACGCCCAGTCCAAGACTGCGAACTCCCTCTTCGCCGTCGAGGCGACCCGCCTGTGGGCGTCCGACGGTATCGTCGCCAATGCGGTGAATCCCGGCGGTATCGCGACGGGGCTGCAGCGGAACTTCACGCCGGAACAGAAGGCGTCGCTCGACGCGGCCGAGGCCGCCGGAGTCTTCACGTACAAAACGGTCGAGCAGGGGGCCGCCATCAGCATCGTCGCGGCCGTCGCCCCCGAGTTCGCTCACTCCGGAGGCCATTACCTCGACGATGCACAAGAGGCCTACACCGTGCCGAACGACGCCGACCTCGCGCAGCACCCGCACGGTGTCAAGGAATGGGCGCTCGACCCCGCCACTGCCAAGCGCCTCTGGACCGTCTCGACCGACCTGCTCTGCGTCTGACCTCTCGACGCCACAGCAAGCCGCACCAGGGCAACCTGTCGCACACCCGTGCGAGTAACCGAAAGAGAAGACCCGTCACAAAGCGTGACGGCCCTTGGAGGTATTCGGCACGCCTGAGTATTGCTCGCCGCCAGCACGACGACCAGCGTCGGCACGGTGACCCCGGGCAGCAGCGCCCGCAGGCGTACGCCGCCAGCGCGTCGCAGCACGCCGCGTACCCGGCCGGATCGGCCGCCCGTACGTCCGCCACCAGCCCCGGCACGGTGAACCCGGGCGTGAACCAGCGCGCGGGCGCCGCCGCCGCGATCGCCTCCATGCCGGCCGCGCCGTCCCGCCGCACCAGCGCGGCCCGCTCCTCCCGCCGCCGCCGGCCCCCGAAGTGCGCCGACGAACAGACCACGCACGGCGAGCCCCGTCAGATCAGCGAGGCCGGGAAACCGCCGTGCCCCGGCAGGTCCCAGCGGACCACCCGGTGCGCGGCGGAGAGATCCGGCGCGACCGGGGGCCCTCGACCCTGGTGGAGCAGCGCTCTCCCGGTACTCCCCGTGCTGTTCAACGTCGCTCCGGGGCGCGGTCGGTGAGCGCGCCCGCGCTCCCCGTGCAGTGGCTGGGATCGGTGAGTCCGTCCAGGTCAAGACCGCGCAGCTCCGGCTCCGCCGCCAGGATCCGGGCCGGCGCGGCGGCCGGCCGCTCCGAGACGATTAGTCCACGCGTCAGGGCGAGCTGCCGCGCCATCGTGTCCCGGACGCGGCGGAAGGGCTGCGCCACCCGGCGGAACCCGAGCCGGCCCCGCCCGCGCCACCCGCACCGGCCACCCCACCCCGGCCGGTCCCTGACCGGCCCACGACCGGCGCGTTCGCTCACGAAGCCGTAACGTCTGCAACGGCCGGGGTCCGGAAAGGGTCTACCTCTTCATGAAGATTTCCTTCCTGATTCACAACGCGTACGGAATCGGGGGCACGATCACCACCACGTTCAATCTGGCGGGCGCGCTGGCCGACCGGCACGAGGTGGAGGTCGTCTCCGTGTTCCGGCACCGCGAGACACCGACCCTCACCCCGGACCCCCGGGTACGGCTGCGCCCCATGGTGGATCTGCGCAAGGAGGAGGACCACCCGGACCAGCTGCGCCCGGCGCGCGTCTTCCCCGAGGCGGAGCGCCGCTACGGCCAGTACAGCGCGCTCACCGACCGGCGGATCGGCGAGCTCCTGGCGGCGACGGACGCCGATGTGACGGTGGCGACCCGCCCCGGGCTCAATGTGCACCTCGCCCTCCAGGCAACGGACCGGACCGTACGCGTCGGGCAGGAACACCTCACCCTGGACCACCACTCGCCCCGGCTGCGCACCGTGCTGCGCCGCGCCTACACCGGGCTCGACGCGCTGACCACCGTCACCGAGGCCGACGCGGCGGCCTACCGGCGCAAGACCCGGCTGCCCGGCGTACGGGTCGAGGCGCTGCCCAACAGCGTGCCCGACCCGGTCCTGCCGCCCTCGGACGGGAACGGGCGCATGGTGATCGCGGCGGGCCGGCTTGTCCGGGTCAAGCGCTACGACCTGCTCATCGAGGCGTTCGCCGCCGTGGTGGCCGAACATCCCGAGTGGCAGCTGCGCGTCTACGGCCGGGGCGAGGAGCGCGACCGGCTGCGCCGTCTCATCGAGGAGCGCGGCCTCCACGGCCATGTCTTCCTGATGGGCGCCGCCACCCCCATGGAGGCGGAGTGGGTCAAGGGCTCGATCTGCGCGGTCACCTCCGACTTCGAACCCTTCGGCATGACCATCGTCGAGGCGATGCGCTGCGGGCTCCCGGTGGTCAGCACGGACTGCCCTTACGGACCCAAGGAGATCATCGCGGACGGCGCCGACGGCCGGCTGGTCCCCGTGAACGACCGCGCGGCCCTGAGCGCCGCGCTGCTGGATCTCGTACGCGACGACGAGACGCGCCGCCGCATGGGCCGCGCCGCGCTGGAGAACTCCCGGCGCTTCGCGCCGGGCCCCGTCGTCGCCCGCGCCGAGCGGCTCTTCGAAGAGCTGCTCGCGGCCCGCGCCGGTACCCCGGCCCCGCCCCGCCGGAGCGACCACGCCCTCGTCAGCCGGGGCTACGCGACCAGGGACAGCGCCCTGGTCGCGGCGAGCACCGTACTGCGCGCGATACGGAAGGTGAGCCGATGACCCCCGCCGGCCCCGAGGCCCCACGCGCCGAGGCCCCCAGCCCTGAGGCCCCCCGCGCCGACTGCCTGATCGACGGCGACGGGCGGCTCACCGTACGTCTCGTGACGACGGCCGGCCGGCCCCGACTCCTGCTGCGGCAGCGCCCGAAGAAGGGCCGGCCCGAGGAGCCCACCCGCACCGCCGACCTCGAACGCACGGCGGACGGCGGCCTGCGGGCCGTGGTGGAACCCACGCCCGCGCTCGCCGAGGGACACTGGGACACCTACCTCCTCGACGGGTCCGGCGCCCCGCCCGTCCGGCTGCTGCCCGGCCTGCTCGATCTGCGCGCCCTGCTCCCCGGCCGCGACCCGGACCGTACCCCGGAGCCCCTGGCCGTCCGGATCCCGTACCCCACCAAGGACGGCTTCCTGGCCCTGCGCACCTGGCTGCGGCCCGCCCACGCCGAGATCGACACCCTCGACCTCTCCGGTCACACGATGACCGTCCGGGCCCGGCTCTTCGGCGCCCGCCTCACGGAGGGAGCGGCGGTCCTGCTGATCCGCCGGGGCCAGGACCGGGCGGTACGTCAGTACGTACCGAGCCCCGAGGGCGCCCGAGGCTTCTCCTTCACCGCCGACTACCGCGACCTCCTCGCCGACCGCGTCGCCGACCGCGACCTCTGGGACGTCTTCCTCCGCCCCGCCCCCGGCGGCCCCCGGGTCCGGGTGGGCCGGCTGCTGGACGACGTACCCCGGCGCAAGGAGATATTCGTCTACCCGGCCACCCCGCTCGACGGCGCGACCGCACGCCCCTACTACACGGTCGACAACGACCTCGCCCTGGACATCGACGGCCGGTCCCTCCCGGGGTAATCCCCGCAAAGGACCAACGGCGCCCCGGTCAGGCCCGGCCCAGCAGATGCCGGCCCACCGGGGAGCCGGCCTGGCCCGTGAAGAACGCGGCGAGGCCCGCCGCGAACTCCGCCACCGTCACCCTGCCGTCCCCGTCCGCGTCCAACTGCCGGAAGCTCGCCAGCAGTTCGGCCGGCCGGAGACCGCCGCCGAGCAGCCGGGTGTACTCGGCCTGGTCGACGAACCCGTCGCCGTCCCGGTCCACTGCGGCGGCGACCGTGTCCATCGCCGCCCGCAGCGCCGCCCCGCCGGGACCGGCCGCCGCGTACTCCGCCTCGCTCACGGCCCCGTCGCCGTCCGTGTCGAGGGTGGCCCGCAGCTCCTGCCACCAGGCGTGGAACGCGTCGTAGAGCGCCGTTTCCCGCTCCTCGTCCAGCTCCAGCCGCCCCGCCAGCACCCGGGCCACCGCCGCCAGGTCGGCCCAGCTGATCAGCCCGTCACCGGTCTGGTCGAGGAAGCGGTGGACCGGCTCGGATCCCGCCGCGCCCGGCCGCCCGGCCCCGCGCGCCAGATCGCGCCGCAACCGGCGCTCGGCGGTGATCGCCGCGGCGGCCACCGGCATGTAGCGCAGCACCGGCGGCGCGATCCGGTCCAGCGCCCCGGCCGCCCGGCAGACCACCGCCGCCAGCAGCGGAGCGCCCGGCCCCATCCGCAGACCGAGCCGCTCCCGCAGCTCGGGGGAGAGCAGCGCCGCCGTCATGTCCATGTACGCCCCGGCCGCCACCCCGCGCAGCGCCCGCCAGACCGGCTCCGGCAGGAAACCCAGCTGCGCGGGCGGCGGGAAGTCGCCCGTCACGGCCGTGACCAGATCCCGCAGCCCCCGGGTCGCGCCGAGCCGCTCGCGGGTCATCCGCTCGAAGTACTCCCAGAACTCCGCGACGGTGGCGGGCACCGCCTCCTCGTCCAGCCCGATCACCCGGCCGTAGGCCCGCCACTCCTCATACAGCCGCTCCTCGTCGCGCGCGCCGAGCGGATCCCCGCCGGCCCGGCACATCGTCACGATCGCCTCGAACAGCGTGAGATGGACCCACGCCCTGGCCTCCGGGTCGAGCGCGTCGAAGGGACGGCCCTCGTCGTCCACCCCGTTGATGTGCCGGTGCACCCGGGTCAGCCTGGCGGCCTCCTTCTCCCGGCCGCGCGGGTCGAGATAGACGACGCGCTGGAGACTCAGCAGTGTCTGCACGGCCCGGCGCCACGGGTGGTAGCGGTACGTGGAGAACGCGGCGACACCCGCGCCCACCACCGGATGGGCCGTCTCCAGGACCAGGGCCCGGCCCAGCACGGTCAGCAGCCGCCACTGCCCGACGTACCTCCAGGCGACCGAATCGGGCCCGGGAAAGCCGGCGGGGGCGGCGCCGTCGGGACCGCTCTGACGGGGGATCTCGTTCATGGTGCCGTCCTCGTACGTAAGCGACTCGTGCGTAAGCAGCTCGGGTGCAGGGGAAAGGGGATGCCGGATCAGTGGCCGCCGAAGCGGCGGTCGCGTTCGCTGTACGCCACCGCCGCGGCCCACAGGTCACGGTGGCCGAAGTCCGGCCAGAGGGTCTCGGTGAACAGCAGCTCCGCGTAGGCGCTCTGCCAGAGCAGGAAGTTGCTGAGCCGCTGCTCACCGGAGGTGCGGATGAACAGGTCGACATCCGGCAGATCCGGCCGGTACAGATAGCGGGCGAAGGTCCCCGCGTCGATCTCCGCCGGATCGACCCGGCCCGCCACACTCTCCCGCGCCAGCTCCCTGGCCGCCCGCCACAGCTCGTCGCGGGCCCCGTAGTTGAGCCAGATGGTCAGCTCCAGCCGGGTGTTGCCCGCGGTCCGCGTCGCGATCGTGTCGAGATGGCCGAGCAGCCCCGTGCCCATCCGCCCGCGCCCGCCGGACCAGCTGACCCGCACCCCCTGCCGGTCCAGCCGCTCGCCGTGGTCCGCGATGAACGCGCCGATCAGCCGCAGCACCTCACCGACCTCGCCCGCGTCCCGCCGCCAGTTCTCGGTGGAGAAGGCGAACAGCGACAGATGCCGCAGCCCGAGCTGGAGCGCGCCGTCGACCGTGTCCAGTACGGCCCCCGCCCCCGCCCGGTGCCCCTCGGTACGCGGCAGCCCGCGCCCGGCCGCCCAGCGGCCGTTGCCGTCGAGCACCACGGCGACATGGCCCGGCAGCCGGCCGGCGGGAATCGACGGCGGCCCCCCGCCCGGACACGGCAGGGAGCGGCCGGACCGCTCTTGGGGTGCGGTGGGAACAGAAGGGACGACCACGGGCTCACCTTCGCCGACCGGTGCGGCTGCGACCGGAACCTCGGATACTCTCCGTACCCCGATAGTAACCATCAGGTGGTGGTGGGACGGTTGCGCTGCGTCCAGCACGGATATTCGAGCAACTCCCGCTCCGGACGAGGGAGATCGCATGAACGGCTGGCGGCGCGGGCTGACCCTGGCGGGGGTGGCCGAACCACGGCTGCGCGAGCGCTACACCAGGCAGGCGCGTCAACTGGCCCGCTACGCGCCGGCGCAGTACGCCGCACTGCGCCTGCTGCTGCCGCCCGCGACGGCCGTGCACGTGGTGGCCGCGGTGTCCTTCATGCACACCTGCGACGAACTCCTCGACCAGGACGGCCGGGCGCCCGTCGAGGTGCGGGCCACCCGGTTCGCGGCGTACGAGACCCGCGTACGGCGCGCGCTGGACTCCCCGCGCGCCCCCGCCGGCGCGCTCGCGCCGCTCTGGCACACCACCCGCGCGCACCCCCCGCTGGCCGGTCTCGTCGACGACTTCCTGCGCGCGGCCCCCGCCGACCTGTACTTCACCGGCTTCGCCGGTGAGCCGGAGTTCGCCGTGTACGTCGAGGAGTACGTCCTGCCCGGACTGATGCTGATCGGCGGTGTCCTCGCGGGACCGGGCGAGCCCCAGGAGCGGCTGCGGGAGAGCGTCCGGCTGCTGGCCGCGCCCCTCCAGCGCATCGACTTCCTGACCGACCTGGCCGAGGACCTGCGGGCCGGCCGGATCTGTCTGCCGCACTCCGACCTGCTGGACTGCGGCGTCACTCCCGAGGATCTGCGCCGGGGCCGCGCCACCGCCCGCGTCCGGGAGCTGCTGGCCCGCACCGCCGCCAAGTGCTGGAGCGAACTGGCCGCGGCGAGGCCCGCCCTGGCCGGCGTCCCCCCGCTCTACGCCCCCATGGTCGCCGCCCAACTGGACGTCTACGCCCACCTGCTCCACCGGGCCCTTGCGAGCGGACCCCGGCTGCTGCGCGGCGGCGTCCGCCCGGGCATTCCGGCCGCCGCCGCCATTCTGCTGCGCCACCGGCGGGCAACCTCCGGGGAAATTGCCTCATCCGGGTGAGGAACGGGTTTCAACCTGGCGAACGCGACGTTCGGCATGCCATAAGGAGGTAACACCCAAAAGGGAAAGGGGTCATCATGCACAAGCTCCGCCTCAACCACCGGGCCGCCGCCGTGCTCGCCGCCGTCGTACTCGCCGGCTCCGGCGCTCTCGCGGCCACCCCCGCCGCGGCCGACGGCCCGGCCGGCACCGCTCCGGCCACGGCCGCTCCGGCCACCCCCGCGACGGTGCCCGCGGCGCTGCCCAAGGGCAGGGTCGTCTCCCGGATCGCGCTCCACATCCGGGAGCGCGCCACCTCCGACTCGCGTTCCCTGGGCACGCTCCAGCCGGGCGCGACCGTTCCGCTCCTGTGCAAGGTCCACGGCCAGAACGTGGACGGCAACGACCTCTGGTACCGGCTCGGCGACGGCTGGAGCGGCTATGTCGCGGCCCGCTACGTGCAGAACCTGGGGCCCGTGCCCTTCTGCCTGCGCTGACCGCCCCGGGGCAGGCCGGGCGCACCCGGCCCGGCCTGCCCCGGTTCCGCTTCCGCGTGACGCGGCACGTGACCGAAGGCGCGGTCGCCGGGGATTACGATCACTGCGTGCGCGACGACGAGGCGGAGGCTTCCATGCCGTACCAGCAGCCGGTGCTCGACGAACTGGACCGGCAGATCCTCGCCGCGCTCGTCGCCAACGCCAGGACGAGTTTCACGGAGATCGGCCAGCGGATCGGCCTCTCGGCCCCAGCCGTCAAACGCCGGGTCGACCGGATGCGGGACCAGGAAGTGATCACAGGCTTCACCACGATCGTCCGCCCCGCCGCCCTCGGCTGGCGCACCGAGGCGTACGTGGAGATCTTCTGCGACGCCGCCGCCCCGCCCCGGCGCATCGCCGAAGTCGCCCGTACCTACCCCGAGGTGGTCGCGGCCGTGACCGTCACCGGCGGCGCCGACGCGCTCCTGCACATCAGGGCCGCCGACATCCAGCACTTCGAGGAGGTCCTCGAACGGATCCGCGCCGAGCCCTTCGTCAGCAGGACCAACAGTTTCATCGTCCTGACGCACCTGCTGCCCAACAGTCCCGAGGCCGGATCCCCCGCCACACCACCCGATGGAACGAACAGCCGCTGAACGCCCCCACCACGCAACACTCTTGCGCCCACACGCAATCCTTGATCCTTGAGCGGCGTGCCCGCGCTTCCTATCGTTGAGGGCATCCCCCTGATCACGAGAGGAGGCCCCGTGGTGCCCGTACGCGTGTCCCGTCCCCGGCGCTATCTCACCTGCGCGCCCGCGTACTTCGAGGTCACGTACGCCATCAACCCCTGGATGCGCGCGGAAGAGCCGGTCGACACCGCGCTGGCCCTGGCGCAGTGGGAGTCGCTCGTCCGCGCCTACCGCGCCGCCGGTCACACCGTGGAGAGCGCCGAGCCCGTCGCCGGACTGCCGGACATGGTCTTCGCCGCCAACGCGGCCCTGGTGCTGGACGGCAAGGTACTGCGCTCCCGCTTCCTCGCGGCCGAGCGGCAGCCCGAATCCGCCGCGTTCGCCACCTGGTTCAAGGCGGCGGGCTTCGATGTGCACGAGCCGGAACCGGGCCCCGTGTGCGAGGGCGAGGGCGACCTCGTCCCCGTCGGCGGACTGATCCTGGCCGGCACCGGATTCCGTACGACCGTCCCTGCGCACCAGGAGGCACAGGAGTTCTTCGGCGTGCCGACGGTCAGCCTCCACCTCACCGACCCGTACTTCTACCATCTGGACACCGCCCTGTTCGCCCTGGACGACGAGAACATCGCGTACTGCCCCGAGGTGTTCTCGCCCGGCAGCCGCGAGGTCCTGGCCCGGCTCTTCCCCGACGCCGTGACGGCCACCAGGGACGACGCCCTGGCGTTCGGACTGAACTCCGTCTCCGACGGACGCCATGTGTTCATCTCGCCCCGGGCCACCGGCCTGATCGACCGGCTCACCCGGCGCGGCTACGTCCCCGTCCCCGTCGACCTGTCCGAGTTCCACAAGGCGGGCGGCGGGATCAAGTGCTGTACCCAGGAGGTCCGTACCCCATGACGCACACCACCCTCGCCGGCCCCGCCGCCCGTACCTCGGCGGAGCTGATCCGCGCGGACGAGGCGGCCCTCGCGCACAACTACCACCCGCTGCCCGTGGTCGTCGCCCGAGCCGAGGGCGCCTGGGTCGAGGACGTCGAGGGGCGCCGCTACCTCGACATGCTCGCCGGCTACTCGGCACTCAACTTCGGCCACCGCCACCCGGCACTCATCGACGCCGCCCGGCGCCAGCTCGACGAGGTCACCCTCACCTCCCGCGCCTTCCACAACGACCGCCTCGCCGGCTTCGCCGAATCGCTCTCCGCCCTCGTCGGCCTGGACATGGTGCTGCCGATGAACACCGGCGCCGAGGCCGTGGAGAGCGCCGTCAAGGTCGCCCGAAAGTGGGCGTACGAGGTCAAGGGCGTCGCGCCGGGCCTGGCCACCGTCATCGTGGCCGCGGGCAACTTCCACGGCCGGACCACGACCATCGTCAGCTTCTCCGACGACGAGACCGCGCGCGGCGGCTTCGGCCCGTTCACCCCCGGCTTCCGGGTCGTGCCGTACGACGACCTCGCGGCGCTGGAGGCCGCCATCGACGAGAACACCGCCGCCGTGCTCATCGAGCCGATCCAGGGCGAGGCCGGCGTCCTCATCCCCTCGGACGGCTATCTCGCGGGCGTCCGCGAACTGACCCGGCGCAACGGCGTGCTGTTCATCGCCGACGAGATCCAGTCGGGACTCGGCCGCACCGGCACCACCCTCGCCGTCCAGCACGAGAACGTACTCCCGGACATGCTCCTGCTCGGCAAGGCGCTCGGCGGCGGCATCGTCCCCGTCTCCGCGGTCGTCGCGGGCCGGGACGTCCTGGGCGTGCTGCGCCCCGGCGAACACGGCTCGACCTTCGGCGGCAACCCGCTCGCGGCGGCCGTCGGCTCCGCCGTCGTCGCCCTGCTGGAGACCGGCGAGTTCCAGCGGCGCGCCACGGAGCTGGGCACGGTCCTCGACGCCGGCCTGGCGTCCCTCGTCGGCAGGGGCGTGACGGGCTACCGGCAGCGCGGTCTGTGGGCCGGGGTGGACGTGGACCCGGCCGTCGGCACCGGCCGGCAGATCAGTGAACGCCTCGCAGGGGAAGGCGTCCTGGTCAAGGACACCCATGGCTCCACCATCCGGCTGGCACCGCCGCTGACCATCACGGAGGAGGAGCTGACGACGGCGCTCGGCGCCCTCGCCGGGGTACTCGGCTGACATTCCGGCAGGGCAGGCCGGGTGCGCGTGTGGGCGCACCCGGATCCGGCCCCGGCCGCCCGTTCCCGCGCGCGCCGAACGGGGTACGGCTCGTTGCGAGGACGCGTCCGGCCGGCCCCGGGAGACCATGTGAACGACGACGACAGCCACGCCGAGGATCTGCCGCGCCTGCGGCTCAACCTCTACATCGAGTCGCTCAGGGCGCGGATGCCCGAGCCGCAGTACCGCCTGCTCATGGACGTCATCCGGATGTGGGCCGAGAACGGCGGCGGCACGGTGCGGCTGCGCATGGACGAGGAGGAGCGGGAGCTGTTCACCCGCGACGTCCAGCGGGAGATGCTCCGCATCATGGGGCTGATCGGCGCGCTCAGGCCCGGCCACGAGGACCGGGCCGACCATGTCGTCGCCGACCTCGGCGACGGTGAGCACGCCCGCGGCGCGCTGACCCTCGTACCGCCCGAGGTCGCCGCCGACCCCGAGCGGCTGCGGACGATGCGCGACGAGCTGGACGCCAAGGCGGACCGGCGCAAGCGGGACGAGGCGGCGGTCGAAGGGATCGCCCGGGCCAGCGGCATGCTGCCCGGGACGGAGACCGGGGCAGAGTCCGAGTCCGAGTCCGACGGCGACGAGCGGCGCGGATAGGCGACAGCCCGTTGGCCCGTACCGGTCAGGAACCGGTACGGGACTCCAGATCGCGCCGGGTGTTGTCGCCGTACACACCGGACTCGTCGCCCCGGATGCCGTACCAGACCTGGAAGCGTCCGATGGCCTCGGTGAGCTCCGTGTCGTAGACGCCGGAGACGCTGCCGCCCGTGTACACGTCGGGGATCCGCAGCAGCCGTTCCTGGACCTCGGTGACCAGCGGACCGCTGTCCCCCTGCCGCAGCACCCCCGTGCCCGCCGTGCCCGAGGCCGCCGGCGGCGGCGGGTCGGCCGGGACCACCGGGGAGCCGGAGACCGGCGGCGCCGTCGTCGGCAGCGCCGCGGGCGGCTCGGCGGCCCGGGACTCCGACCCCGTACCGTTCCAGGTGAGCAGCAGCGCCGCGCCGAAGCCGGCCACCGCGGCCCCGGCCACCGCGACGACGGCCCTGTTCCCGCCCTGCCACGGCCACCCGCCCCGTCCCCGGCCCTCGCCCGGGTCGTCGCGCCGACCGCTGCCGGGACCACCGCCCCGGCCGCCGGGAAGGCCGCGCCCGACGGCGGCCCGGCCGGCCGGGCCCGGCGCGACGCGCGGCAACTCCTCGGTGTCCGACGCTTCGTCCCGGTCCGCCGCCTTCGGCGGCGCGCCGACCGGCACCCGTTCCCAGCCCTCGCCCCGGCCGTCCTCGGGATCCTCAGGACGGAAGAGCTCACTGAAGTCGGAGAGCGGTTTCGGCCGCCGGGGACGGATCACATGGGTGGGTTCGAATATCGCGCGCCGTGCCGGCCGGCGGTGCTCCGAGTCTCCGGTCACCTCCGCCTCCTCCATCTCTCCGACGGCCCGTTCACTCGCTCCGGGCCACTGGATACGGGACGCTACCCCGGCCGCGCCACACGTGTGTGCGATTTGACGGAATAGCTGGTGGGACCCCCTCCACCGGCGTCAGCAGCCGGCCACCTCGAACAGCAGCGCCTGACCCGGGTTCAGCGTCGGCATCGGCAGCCCCGCACCGGTGAGCACGGCGCCGGGCACCGCCACCCACCCCTCCAGCGCCGCCGCGTACCACGCGGGGGCCGCGACCTGATGCGCCGACGGCAGCCCCGCCTCCGTACGGATCCGGACACGGTAGCCCCGCCGCGGATCCAGCCCCGGCAGCGGCACCCGGCCCGACTGGGCGTCCGGGGACGTGGCGAGCCGCGCCCAGCAGTACACGGCCGAGCCCGCGTCCGGGGCCACCACACCGTGCAGCAGCGTGGCCTCGTCGGCCAGATCGGCGCGTACCACCCGGCCCCCGTGCAGCAACGGCCGCAGTTCCTTGTACAGCTCCGCCCACCGCCGCAGCCCCGCCAGCTCCTCCGGCGTCCGCGCCGTCAGGTCGTCCTCGATGCCGGCGTGTCCGAACAGCGCGGTGATCCGGCTGAACGCCACGTCGCCGGTGCGCGCGGTGGTGTGGCTGTGCGGGGCGCCGACATGCGCGCCGACCAGCTCGGGCGGCAGCAGCTGGCCGGTCCAGCGCTGAATGGTCTGGCGCTCGACGGGATCGTTGCAGTCCGACGCCCACACCCGGTCGGTACGGGCCAGAATGCCGAGGTCGGTCCTGCCGCCCCCGCTGGAGCAGCTCTCGATCTCCAGACCCGGATGACGCTCCCGCAACGCGTCGAGCAGCCGGTAGACGGCCTCGGTCTGGGCGTGTACCCCGGGCCGGTCGAGACCGTCCGCGCCCTGAAGCACCGCCTCGTGCAGATCGCGGTTGTGGTCCCACTTCAGATAGTCCACCGCGTACCGCGTCACGAGCGCGTCCAGCGCCGTCAGCAGATACGCGAAAGCGCCGTCGTCGGCGACGTTCAGCACGTACTGGTGGCGCGCGCTCGGGCCAAGACCCGCCCGGTACGGGGCGAGGATCCACTCGGGATGCTCCCTGGCCAGCCGCGAGTCGAGGTTCACCATCTCCGGCTCCACCCAGAGCCCGAACTGCATGCCGTGGCCGTGCACCCGGTCCGCGAGCGGTGCGAGACCGTCCGGCCACACCGTCTCGTCCACGGTCCAGTCGCCGAGCCCCGCGGTGTCGTCGCGGCGCCCCAGGAACCAGCCGTCGTCCAGCACCAGCCGCTCCACCCCGGTCGCCGCCGCGAGATCGGCCAGCTCAAGCAGCCGGTCCTGCCGGTGGTCGAAGTAGACGGCCTCCCAGGTGTTCAGGGTCAGCGGACGAGGCCCCGACGGATGCGCGGGCCGCGCCCGCAGCAGCGTGTGGAAGCGGTCGGCGAGCCCGTCGAGCCCCGCGTCCGACCAGCCGAAATGGCAGACGGGCGCGGTGTAGCGGTCGCCGGGCGCGAGCCGGATCTCGCCGGGCGCCGGCAGCTCGCCGCCGCCGAGCACGGCCCCGTGCACCCCCGCCCCCTCCGGCAGCCGCTCCGCCAGCCAGCGCTGGTCGCCGCTCCACGCCACATGCAGTCCCCACACCTCGCCACCGCGGAACCCGAAGCCGGGCACACCGACGGTGAGCAGATGCGGCGCGTCCTGCCCCGGCCGGCCGCGCCGTACCTCTCGTACGTGCGCCCCGAAGGCGAGCCGCCCGCGCTGCGGGGAGCGCTCGCGGCACCACTTGCCGGTGAAGTCGAGCACCTCGGACGCCCGCGCGGGCAGCGGCAGCAGGGTGGTCACCCCGGCGAGGTCGTACGGCACGAGGTCCGCCGGGGCGGTGCCGTCGCCCTCCGGCAGGGGCCGCGCGAGCTCCGTCGCGACGCTCAGCACTCCCGAGGGATCCAGCCGGTAGGTGAGGGTGATATCGAGGCCGCTGATCCGGTCCGTGAGCCCCAGGACCAGTTCCCCGGGGCCCTCCCGGACGTCCGTCAGCCGTGGCCGGGGCGTGGTCGCCGTCCCGCCCCGGTGGCCCTGGTGCGCGGGCGTGCCGGACCAGCCGTCGGCCTGCGTCGGCCAGACCGTGAACCGCCTCGGTCCGTCCGGCGCGTTGTTGAGCGTGGCCCCCTCGGCGGTCAGACACAGCGCCGCGAGGCCGTCGTCCGTCAGCTCCCCGAGATCCTCGCCCCAGTGCAGGACGCGAGGCAGCGGTTCGCTGAGCTCGACGACGAAGCTCACTCCGGCCGCGCGCAGATGGACGGTCCGCGCGGTGGTGCGGGTCATACGGTTCCCCTCGGCTGCTCTCTCGTACTGCTGGAAAGACCTGATGAGAGGACATCTTGTCGTGTCCGCCGCCGGGCCCTGCCGCCGCCCCGGCCACCCGCCCCGCACCTGCCCGTGCCGCGGCCGGGAATCGGTGCGGACGCCGTGGTGTTGCCGGTGGGGCGGCACCGCCCCAGGGCGCCGTCCTACCGACCGAAGGTGTTCCCCTTGTCCAGCAGCAGCTTGTCCAGCAGTGGTCTGTCCGACGGCAGCCGTCCCACCCGGGCCGCCGAGATCCTCGACCGGCCCTTCTCCCTCGGCTCCCTCCAGGTGCGCAACCGCATCGCGATGGCCCCCATGACCCGGGAGTTCTCGCCCGGCGGGGTGCCGGGCGCCGATGTCGCCGAGTACTACGCGCGCCGGGCCGCCGGTGGTGTCGGCCTGATCATCACCGAGGGAACGTACGTCGGCCACGCGTCCGCCGGCACGAGCGACCGGGTCCCGCGGTTCCACGGCGCCGACGCGCTGGCGGGCTGGTCCGAGGTGGTGCGGCGGGTCCACGAGGAGGGCGGCCGGATCGTCCCGCAGCTCTGGCACGTCGGCATGGCACGCGCCGAAGGCGCCCCGCCCGTACCGGAGGCTCCGCGTGTCGGTCCCTCGGGCGTGGACCTGACCGGCGCCGAGGGCGGCCACGCGATGACCCGGGCCGACCTCGACGAGGTGATCGCCGCCTTCGCGCAGGCCGCCGCGGCGGCCGAGCGGACCGGCTTCGACGGGATCGAACTGCACGGCGCCCACGGCTATCTGATCGACCAGTTCCTCTGGTCGGGCACCAACCGGCGCACCGACGCGTACGGCGGCGACCCGCTCGCCCGTACCCGTTTCGCGGCCGAGATCGTGGCCGCCTGCCGCGCGGTGGTGTCGCCGGACTTCCCGGTGATCCTCCGGATCTCCCAGTGGAAGATGAACCACTTCGACGCCAGGCTCGCAGCCACCCCCGAGGAGCTCGACGCGCTGCTCGCCCCGCTGAGCGAGGCCGGGGTCGACGCCTTCCACTGCTCGACGCGCCGCTACTGGCTGCCGGAGTTCGAGGGCGCCGACCTCAACCTCGCGGGCTGGGTGAAGAAGCTCTCCGGCAAGCCCGGTATCACCGTCGGATCCGTCGGTCTGGACAACGTGTTCACCGACGCGTTCCGGGGCGAGCGGGGCGAGGTGGCGGGCATCGACCGGCTGCTGGACCGGCTGGAGCGCGACGAGTTCGACCTTGTGGCGGTGGGCCGGGCGCTGCTCGGTGACCCCGAGTGGGCCGCGAAGATCCTGACGGGCCGGACCGCCGAACTGGTGCCGTTCGACGCCGGACAGCTCGCCGTCCTCCGGTAGCCGGGCCGCGTCTCAGCCGTCCTCGCCGTCCGCGCCGCCCTCGCCGAACAGTTCGCGCACCGTCGCCCGGTGGTTGGCGTGGACGTGGGCGAGGGCGCTCGCGCGGGCCCGCGCCGGGTCGCCGGAGGCGATCGCCTCGTACAGAGCCCGGTGTTCGGCCAGCAGCTTGGGCCACTGCTCGTTGCGCCGGGTGAGCCAGCGCAGCCGTCCGCCGACGGGCTCCATCACGGAGATCAGCAGGCTGTTGCCCGCCATGGCCAGGACGCGGTCGTGGAAGAGGGTGTTGAGGTCGGTGATCCGCTCGGCGTCCCGCGTCCGGGTCGCCTCCGCGGCCCGCTCCAGCACCTCGGCCAGCCCGGCCAGCCCGTCGCGGCCCGCGCGCTCGGCGGCGCGGCCCGCCGCGTACACCTCCAGGGCCTCGCGCAGTTCGAAGAGTTCGTCGACATCGGTGACCGTGAGCCGGCGCACCACCGCGCGCCGCGGGGTTTCGAACAGGACGAAACCCTCCGCCACCAGCGCGCGCACGGCCTCGCGCACCGGGACCCGGGAGACCTCGAAGCGTTCGGCGAGTTCGCGTTCGACGAGCCGGTCGCCGGGGCGCAGCCGTCCGGCGATGATGTCCTGCCGCAGTGCGGCGAGCACCCGCTCGCGTACGGCTCCCAGTGGTTCGGCGGTGGTCATGTGCTCCATGATCCCCGACCCGGCCGGTGTTTTCCCGGCCGGTGTTTTACGGGGCCGTAACCGCCGGGACATGACCGACGGCGACCGGAGGAACACCATAGGGCTCGGCTTTGGTATACCAAAACGCCGTCCATGCCCTCACCGGGAGGCACCGTGTCCCTCACCGACCGTGCGACCGCCGCCGGCCCCACCCCCGGCTTCGTCCCCGACCCCCGGCTCACCAACGAGGACCTCGCCCCCGCGGGCGTCCGGAAGTGGAAGGTCTTCGACCTCTTCGCGCTGTGGATGTCCGACGTCCACAACCTGGGCAACTACACGTTCGCCGCCGGGCTCCTGGTGCTCGGCATGAACGTCTGGCAGGTCTTCAGCTCGCTGCTCGTCGGCTTCGTACTGATCTACTTCGGGATGAATCTGATGGGCCGCATCGGCCAGCGGCACGGGGTCCCCTTCCCGGTGGTCAGCCGGATCAGCTTCGGCGTCTGGGGCGCCAACATCCCCGCGCTGATCCGCGCCGTCATCGCCATCATGTGGTACGGCATCCAGACCTATCTGGCCTCCGTCGCGGTCAATGTGATGCTGCTCGCGGCCCGCCCCGGCCTCGTCTCCTGGACCGAGCACTCCTTCCTCGGTCTGAGCGCCCTCGGCTGGGTGTCCTTCCTGACGCTCTGGGTCGTCCAGGCGCTGATCATCAGCCGGGGCATGGAGTCGGTCCGCAAGTTCCAGGACTTCTGCGGACCGGCGATCTGGCTCGTGATGATCGTGCTCGCCGTGTGGATCCTGGCCAAGGCGGGCTGGTCGATACCGCTGGCCAGCACCCCGAACCCGGTCTCGACCGGTGAGCAGTTCCGGCAGTGGTTCGGCGCGATCGGGCTGATCCTCGCGACGTACGGGACGCTGATGCTCAACTTCTGCGACTTCTCGCGCTTCTCGCCCGACTACCGCACTGTCCGACGCGGCAACTTCTGGGGCCTGCCCGTCAACTCCACGGCGTTCGTCATCCTCTCCGTCGTCGTCACGGCCGGGTCCCTCAAGGTCTTCGGCGAGGCGATCACCGATCCCGCCCTGCTCGTCGCGAAGGCCGGCAACACCTGGGTCCTGGCGCTCGGAGCGCTCACCTTCGCCGTCGCGACCATGGGCGTCAACATCGTCGCCAACTTCGTCTCCCCGGCGTACGACCTGGCCAACGTCTGGCCGCAGAAGATCAGCTTCCGGACCGGCGGCATGATCAGCACGGTCGCCGCGCTGCTGGTCACCCCGTGGAACCTCTACTCCAACCCCACCGTCGTCAACTACTTCCTGGGCGGCCTCGGCGCCTTCCTGGGCCCGCTGTTCGGCATCATCATGCTCGACTACTACTGGGTCAAGCGCGGCCGGATCGATGTCGACCAGCTCTTCGACGGCCGCCCGGACTCCCGCTACTACTACCGGAAGGGCTTCAACCCCAAGGCGCTCCAGGCGTTCCTGCCGACGGCCGGGTTCGCCGCCGTGCTCGCGCTCGTACCGTACTTCGGTGATGTGGCCGCCTACTCGTGGTTCATCGGCACGGTCTCGGCGGCGGCGCTGTACTGCCTGCTGTGCAGGCCGGAACGGGCCGAGTCGCTGGCCGCCGAGACCGCGGAGGTCTGAGCGGCGTGCGGATCCTGGTCACCAATTGCAACACCACGCGGTCGATGACCGAGGAGATCGTCCGGGGCGCCGAGGCCGCCGCCGCCCCGGGCACCGCCATCACCGGCCTCACCCCCGGGTGGGGACCCGAGTCCGCCGAGGGCTGGCTCGACAGCTACCTCTCCGCCGCCGCCGTTCTCGACACCCTGCGCGGCTACGACGGCCCGTACGACGCCGTGGTGATGGCCGGGTTCGGCGAACACGGCCGCGAGGGCGCCCGCGAACTCCTCGACACGCCCGTGGTCGACATCACCGAGGCCGCCGCCCATCTGGCCTGTCTGCTGGGGCGGCGGTACGGCGTGATCACCACCCTCGACCGGACCCGCGACCAGATCGAGGACAGCCTGCGCACCGCCGGCGTCGACCGGAACTGCGCCGCCGTCGTCAGCGCCGGCCTCGGCGTCCTCGACCTGCGCGACGAACGCCGCACCACCGAGGCGTTCCTGACCGCCGCCGCCCGGGCCAGGGACGCCGGCGCCGAGGTCCTGGTGCTCGGCTGCGCGGGCATGACCGGGCTCCAGCGGACCGTGGGGGAGCGGCTCGGGATGCCCGTCGTGGACGGGGTCGGCGCGGCCGTCAAACTCGCCGAGTCCCTGATCACCCTCGGCCTCACCACCAGCCGCACCGGCGGATACGCCCGACCGCTCCCCAAACGGCGCTCCTGGGCGTCGCCCGGCTGACCGCGCGAGCGCCTGTCATGAAGGGGCAGGAAGGGGACAAGGGTGATCTTTTCCGGTCGACACCATAGAAGGCGCAGGTGAGGGCCGTAGCTGAAGAGACGATGGGTTCTCCGGCTGCCGAAAGGAACGCCAGTGCCCCGCAAGGACATGGTCCGAAGACTCCTGATCCCCGTCGCCGCCCTGCTCGCCGCCGTACTGCCCGCCACGACCGCCCGGGCATCGCCCGCCGACCCCGGAACGCCGGCGGCACCGTCCGCCACTGCCACTGCCACTACCACTGCCACCGCCACCGCCGCGCCGCTCGCCCGTACGGTGTGGCTGTGCAAGCCGGGCCTCCCGGACAACGCCTGCGGCCAGGACGCCACCGGCCGTCCGACCGCCCCCGGCGGCGAGCTGCTGACCCGCTACCCCAACGGCGGCGCGACCCGGCTGCTGGACGACACCCGCTACGCGCCCGACGGAAGCAGCCGGCGGGTGCCGTTCACCGTCACCGGCACACCGCCCGTCGACTGCTTCTACGCCTACCCGACCGTGGACCTGCTCCCCAACCCGCTGCTCCAGACCGGCAGCCTGCCGCCCCTGCGCGAGAACGCCCACCAGGCCGTCACCCTCACCCAGGCCGCCCGGTTCGCCGGACTCTGCCGGCTGTTCGTACCGGTCTACCGGCAGGTGCCGCTCACCGGACTGCTCGGGGGGATCATCCTCGGCACCGACGCCGATCTGACCACCGCCAACGCGGACATCCAGCAGGCGTGGGACGCGTACTGGACCCACGACAACCGGGACCCGGCCACCGGCGAGCGGCGCGGGGTCGTCGTCCTCGGCCACTCCCAGGGCACGGCCACCGCCACCGCGCTGCTCCAGCAGCGGTTCGACGGCCGGCCCGAGGCGCGGCGGCAGCTCATCTCGGCCGTACTGCTCGGCGGGGGCATCGAGGTACCGGAGGGCCGGGACTCCGGGGGCGGATCCGATCCCGGCTCGACGTTCCAGCACATCCCGGCCTGCCACCGGGACACCGGGGCCCCGCTGCCGGTCGGCTGCGTCGTCTCGTACTCCAGCTACGTCCTGCCCGCGGGCTCGCTGCCGCCCGTGATCGGCCGGACGGCGAAGCCCGGCCACCGCGTCGTGTGCGTCAACCCGGCGGCCCTGCTGCGCGGTGCGAGCGCCGACGCCCGGACACCGCTCGATCTGCACATGCCCACGCGCCGGCTCGTGGGGGGCAGCGCGCTGCTGCCGGGCGGCCATCTGGCCGTTCCGCTGAGCAGCTACCAACTCCCCGTCCTGCCCACCGCGTTCGCCCACTACCCCGACGCGATCCAGGGGGAGTGCACCCACGCCACCGACTCCTCGGGCAGCGCCGACTGGCTCCAGATCGGCGGCGACCTCTCGCACTTCCCCGAGTCGGCGCCGACCAGCCTCGCGGGGCTGCATGTCGTCGACTTCAATGTGGCGCTGGGCGATCTCGTCGACCTGACCACCGCCCAGGCCCGCGACTGGCTGGCGGGCGCGCGCGGCTGATGTGCCGGGCCCGCGCGTTCGGCGGAGGCCGGTGGGGCCACGGTCCGTTCCGTGGCGCCACCGGCCTTCCGCGTGCGGCCGGGCCCCGGAAGTAAGCATTTCTACGGACGTGGTGTCCGTCCGCCGCTCCTACTGTCCTTCCACGAGCCCCCGGCCGGGAACACCGGACGCAGGGCGGGGCTCAGGACGGAGAGCAGACATGAGCCGCTTGTCGGGAAAGGTCGCGCTGGTCAGCGGCGGGGCCCGGGGGATCGGCCGGGGCATAGCCGACCTCTTCGCCGCGCAGGGCGCCACCGTGATCGCCGCCGATGTCATCCGGCCGGAACCACGGACGCCGGACGCTCCGGCGGACCCCGCGGACGGTGCCGCGGGGACCGTGGAGTTCGAGTGGCTCGACGTCACCGACGAGGACGCCTGGGCCCGTGTCGTGGGTCTGGCCGAGGACCGGCACGGCGGCATCGACGTACTGGTCAACAACGCCGGCGTGGGCTCGTACGAGGCGGTCCACGAACTGGGCGCCGACGAGTGGGACCGGGTGCTCGGTGTCAACCAGACCGGTGTCTTCCTCGGGATGCGGGCCGTGATCCCCGCGATGCGGCGGCGCGGTGGCGGTTCGCTCATCAACATCTCCTCGATCTACGGCGCGGCGGCCGTTCCGGGATCGCTCGCCTACCAGGCCACCAAGGGCGCCGTCCGCAGCATGACCCGGAACGCCGCGGTCACGTACGCGGCCGAGTCGATCCGCGCCAACGCGGTGCTGCCGGGGTGGATCCGTACGCCCATGACCGAGTCCCAGACCGCCGAGTTCAACGAGGCCGTCATCGCGTCGACCCCGATGGGCCGGGGCGCCGAGCCGCTGGACATCGCGTACGGGTGCGTCTATCTGGCCTCGGACGAGTCCGCGTACGTCACCGGCACCGACCTGGTGATCGACGGCGGATTCCTGGCGCGCTGAGCCGGTTCGGCTCCGTTCCCACCGCACACCACAGACAGGAGAGACACACCATGGGGCGTTTGGCAGGGAAGGTGGCGCTGGTCACCGGCGGTTCCCGGGGCATCGGACGAGGGATCACGGAGGCATTCGTCCGGGAGGGCGCCGTCGTCGTCTCGGCCGACCTGACCCCGGCGGAGCCGCCCGTACCCGGAGTCCACGAGATCCGGCTCGATGTCACCGACGAGGACGGCTGGGCGGCGGCCGTCGCCGGGGTGGAGAGCGCGTACGGCCGCCTCGACATTCTCGTCAACAACGCCGGGCTCATCTCGTACGAGCCGATCGACACACTCACCCTCGCCGAGTGGGACCGCGTCATCGCGGTGGACCAGACCGGTGTCTTCCTCGGTATGAGGGCCGCCATCCCCGCGATGCGCCGCGCCGGCGGCGGCTCGATGATCAACCTCTCCTCCGCCTGGGGTGTCGTCGGCGGCGTCGGCACCCACGCGTACCACGCTGCCAAGGGCGCGGTCCGCAGCATGACCCGCAACGCCGCCATCACGTACGCGGCCGAGACCATCCGCGCCAACTCCGTGATCCCCGGCTGGATCGTGACCCCGCTGACCGACGCGCAGCCCGCCGAACTCAACGCGGCCGTGCTGGCCGGCACCCCGATGGGCCGTGGCGGCACACCGGCGGACATCGCCCACGGGTGCGTCTATCTGGCCTCGGACGAGTCGGCGTACGTCACCGGCACCGACCTGGTGATCGACGGCGGACTGCTCGCCCAGTGAACCGCGGGTCACCACGGAGCCGGTCATCCCAGAGAGGACAGACAAGAGATGAGTAACCACCTCACCGTCGCGGCGGTCCAGTTCGAGATGCGCGAGGTCGACGGCTTCGACGCCTTCGCGGCACAGACGCGCGGCCTGCTCGACCGTACCGACGGCGCCGAACTGGTCGTCCTGCCCGAGCTGTTCACGGCGGCGCTGTTCACGGCCAAACCCGGCTGGCAGGGCGACCCGGCCGGCGAACTGGGCCGGATCGCGGACTACACCGACGACTACGGCGCACTCTTCCAGGACCTGGCGAGCACCCGCGGACAGGTGATCGTCGCCGGCTCCCATCTGGTGCGCGCCCCGGACGGCGACGGTGTGCACAACACCGCGTTCGTGTTCTTCCCCGACGGCACGGTCGTCCGCCACATCAAGACCCATATCTTCCCGGCCGAGTCGGGATGGGGAACCACCGAGGGGAGTGTGCTCGCGCCCTTCCGCGTCGGCTCCGTCACCGTCGGCGTCTCCATCTGCTACGAGACGGAGATCCCGGAGGTCGCGACTGTCCTCACCCGCAAGGGCGCCGACCTGATCGTCAGCCCCTCCTACACCTTCACCGAGGCCGGATTCTGGCGCGTCAGACACTGCGCCCAGGCCCGCGCCATCGAGAACCAGGTCTACATGGTGCACTGCCCGACCACCGGCGATCCCGGCGCCCCGCTCTCCCCGGGCCGGGGCCGCTCCTCGGTCCTCGGCCCCTGCGACGCGGGATTCGCCCCCGACGGTGTGCTCGCCGAGGCCGCCCCGGACACCGAGGACATCATCACGGCCCGGCTCGATCTGGACCTCCTCCACGAGAACCGGCGCACGGGCGCGGCCACCACCCACTCCGACCGGCGCCGGCGCGCCCCGCTGTACCGCCACTACGCCGGTGAGCTGCTCGCCGGCGCCTGACCCGCCGCGCCGCACTTCCGACCCTCCGTACAGCCCCTTGACCACCGTCTCCCACCGGAGGACGACATGCCGCTCCACCTCCCCGAGGGCAAGACCCTCGCCGTGTCCATCGGCGCCGACTTCGACGCGCACAGCGTCTGGATGGGCACCTTCAACCTCAGCAGCCCCAGCTATCTCTCCCGCGGCGAGTTCTGCGCCGAGGTCGGGGTGCCCCGGCTCATCAGCCTCTTCGAGCGGTACGGGGTACGGGCCACCTGGTGCACCCCGGGCCACTCGATGGTGACGTTCCCCGAACGCTTCCGGCAGATCGTGGACGCCGGCCACGAGATCGCCGCCCACGGCTGCTACCACGAGGGAGTCCCGAAGCTCGACGGCGACACCGAGCGCCGGCTGATGGCCGCGCAACTCGCCCAGCACGAGAAGCTCGTCGGGGTCCGCCCGCGCGGCTACCGCTCGCCGGCCTGGGACTTCACCGACCAGACGCTCGGGATCCTGGAGGAGAACGGCTTCGAGTGGGACTCCTCGCTGATGGGCCGCGACTTCGAGCCGTACCACCCGCGCCCGGTGACGGTGGGCTGGGAGGAGGGCAGCACCTTCGGCGCGCCGAGCCCGCTGCTGGAGTTCCCGGTCTCGTGGTTCCTCGACGACTTCCCCGTCGCGGAGTACATCCCCGGTGTCAACCAGGGCCTCGGCTCCAGCGAGGTGATGTTCCAGCGCTGGAAGGACCACTTCGACTACGCCTACGCGCATGTGCCCTCGGGCGTGCTCGCGCTGACCGTGCACCCGCAGACCATCGCCCGCGCACACAACCTGATCGGCTTCGAGAAGCTCATCGACTACATGAACGGCCACGAGGGCACCTGGTTCGCGGGTCTCAGCGAGATCTACGACACCTGGACCGAGGACTGAGCCCTCCACACCGACACCCCACACCGACACCCCACACCGACACCCCACACCGACACCCCACACCGACACCCCACACCGACACCCCACACCGACACCTCACACCGACACACCACACCCACACTCCCCCCGCGCTCCCCGTGTCACCTCGCCCGTACCCCGTAGGGAGAACGACCATGGACCGACTTCTCAAGAGCTCCGGCGCACGCAGACCGGGCGCCCGGCGCTCCACCCGCTCCCTCCTCGCTGCCGCCGCCTGCGCCTTCGCCGTGACACTGACCGCCGGGGCGTGTTCCGTCCCCGCCGACCAGGCCGCGTCCGCCACCGACTCGTCCGCCACGGGCACCGCGGGGACCAAGGGCCCGGCCAAGGTCTCCGATCTGAAGATCGCGTACTTCTCCGCCGGCACCAGCAACGCCTACCTCCAGGCGGCCATCGCGGCGGGCAAGAAAGAAGCCAACACGCTCGGTGTGAAACTCGACGTCTTCGACGGGCAGTTCGACGCGCAGAAGCAGTTCGACCAGATCCAGACGGCCATCACCAGCGGCCGGTACAACGCCTTCGCCGTCGAGCCCAACGACGGCAACCTCGTCTGCAAGCTGCTCACCAAGAACGCCGCCGACAAGGGCATCCTCGTCTCCGTCTTCAACCTGCCGATCTGCGGCCGCGCCACCAAGCTCGGTGACGAGACATGGGAGCCGGGCACCGTCACCTACGTCGGCGGCCAGACCCTGGACGTCTACCGCGCGTGGGTCACCCAGGTCATCGAGGACAACCCCGGGGGCGCCAAGGTGGCGCTGATCTCCGGTCCCGACCTCAACGCCAACACCATCTGCTTCCAGGAGGCCGCGAAGGAGTTCGCGAAGCACAAGGGGTTCGAGGTCGTCGCGCGGCAGTCCACCGACTACACCACGCCCAAGGGCCTGGCGGCGGCCCAGACCATTCTGCGGGCCAATCCCGATCTCAACGTCATCATGTCCAACTTCTCCGGGATGAGCCGCGGAGTCGTCCAGGCGGTCAGCGGTGCGAAACGCACGGGCAAGGTCAAGATCTACGACTTCGGCGGCGACAAGTGGGCTCTCGACTCGGTGAAGCGGGGCACGCTGGAGCAGAGCGTGATGATGCTGCCCGCCCAGGAGACCGTCGAGGCGATCCGGGCGCTGGCCGACCACGTCAAGGGCGAGGACGTCCCGCACTTCATCAACCTCACCGAGTCCTCCGCGCTGCCCGGCACCCCCTTCGCGACCAGGGCGACCATCGGCGAGTTCCACCCCGAGTACTGATCCGGTCCCGGCCGGTCACGAGAGGAGTCCAGAGATGACCGCGGAACAGTCTCCGCCGCCGGCCGTGGTGTGCCGGGGGGTGAGCAAGGTCTTCGGCCGTACGTACGCGGTGCGCGACGTCGACCTGGAGATCCCCCGGGGCGCCGTCCACGCCCTCGTCGGCGAGAACGGCGCCGGAAAGTCCACCCTGCTCGGGATGATCAGCGGGCGCCTCGCCACCGACACCGGCTCCGTCGAGGTATTCGACACCGTCCTGGGCGCCGGCGGCCCGCGCAGGGCGCGCGGCCTCGGCCTGGTGACGGTCTATCAGGAACTCACCATGGTCCCCGCGTTGAGCGCCGAGGCCAATGTCTTCCTCGGCGGCAACATCTCCCGGCGCGGGCTGCTGTCCCGCCGGGAGATGCGCGGGCGCTACGAGCGGATGTGCGAGGACTTCGAGGTCGACATCCCGGCCGACGCCCTCGCCCGTACGCTGTCGGTCTCCCAGCAGCAGATCCTGGAGATCATGCGCGGGGTACAGGCCGACGGCCGGGTACTGCTGCTCGACGAGCCCAGCGCCGCGCTCGCCGAGCACGAACGCGACACCCTGTACCGGATCCTGGACCGGCTGCGCACCCGGGGCACGACCATCGTGTTCGTCAGCCACAACCTCGACGAGGTGCTCCGGCTCAGCGACAGCATCTCCGTACTGCGCAACGGCCGGCTGGTCGAGACCGCGCCCCGGGAGCGGTGGAACCGGCAGGCGCTCATCCGGTCGATGGTCGGCCGCGAGATCGGGGTGACCGCCCGCGGCGGCACCCATGAGCCGGGCGGCCCCGCGCTGGAGGCGTCCGGGGTCGGCGTCCCCGGGGTGCTGGACGACATCGGCATCCGCGTCCACGCGGGCGAGATCGTCGGTTTGTGGGGTCTGGTCGGCTCCGGCCGCACCACCTTCATGCGGGCCCTGGCGGGTCTGGACGGTACGTCCTCGGGCGAACTGCGCCTGGGCGGCAAGCCCGTGCCATGGCCGCGCTCCGCCCGGGAGGCCATCGCGAGCGGGGTCGTCATGGTCCCCGAGGACCGCAAGAACGGGCTGGTCCCGGCCATGGACGCGGTGGACAACGTCAGCGTCGGGGTCACCCGCGCCACCCGGCTGGGCCGCATCGACCACGCGCGGGAACGCGCCGCGGCCGAGGAGTTCACCCGCTACTTCGGCTTCGACGCGAACCGGCTGGAGGCCCCCGTACGCCATCTGTCCGGCGGCAACCAGCAGAAGGTCCTGCTGGCCAAGTGGGCGGCCAGGACCCCCCGGGTGTTCCTCGTCGACGAACCGACGCGCGGGATCGACGTGGGCGCCAAGTCGGAGGTACTGGCCAGCCTGGTCAGCCTCGCACGGGATGGCGCCGCCGTGATCGTGACCTCCTCCGAACTGGAGGAGGTGCTCGCCATCGCGAACCGGCTCCTGGTCTTCACGAAGGGCCGGGTGGTCCGTGAGATCCCCGCCGATTCACCCCAGTTCCGGGTGCGGGACATCGTGCGCCTGGGCTTTCACGAGAAGGAGACCGAAAGATGACTTCACCGGCCGTGTCCACCACCCCGTCCGCGCCACCGCCCGGCGCCGCCGCCGGCCCCGGGGAACCCGGCCGCGGCGGCGGCGCGGGGACGGACCGGGCCGCCCGTATCAAGGCGGTGGCCCTGCGCTACAGCATGCTGTGGGTCCTGGTGGCCCTCGTCCTCGCCGCCACCGTGCTCTACCCGGGCTTCCTCCAGCCGGCGAACGTACAGGACATCCTCACCCAGAACGCCGCCGTGGGCATCATCGCCGTGGCCATGACGTTCGTGATCATCTCCGGCGGCTTCGACCTCTCCGTGGGCGCCACCTACGCCCTGGGATCCACGGTCTTCGCCGGTGTCACCAAGAGCACCGGCTCGGTCGCGCTGGCGGGAGTCTGCGCCCTGCTCGCCGGGCTCGCGGTGGGCGCCGCGAACGGCACGATCATCGCCCGCTGGAAGGTCAACCCCTTCGTCACCACCCTCGGCATGTCCTCGGTGATCGCGGGACTGGCGTACGTGTACTCCAACTCGGCGCCGTTCATCGTCGACGGCATCTCCTTCCAGTACCTGGCCCTCACCACGGTCGCCGGGGTGCCCCTGCCGATCTGGATCCTGCTGGCCGTCTTCCTGGCCGGCGCCGTACTCCTCGCGCAGACCGGGTACGGGCGCAACATCTACGCCATCGGCGGCAACGAGGAGGCGGGACGCCTGTCGGGACTGCGCGTGCCGTGGCTGGTGGGCAGCGCGTATGTGATGACCGGGGTGACGGCCGCGCTCGCGGGGATGATGGACGCCTCCCGGCTCGGGGTCGGCCAGGCCGACGTCGGCGCGACCGTGGCGCTGGACACCATCGCGATCGTCGTCGTCGGCGGCACCTCGCTGCGCGGCGGCGAGGGAGCCGTCTGGCGCTCCGCGGTGGGACTGCTCATCCTCGCGACGCTGACCAACGTCTTCTACAGCCTCAACATCAGCCAGCACTGGCAGCTCATCGCGAAGGGCACGATCGTGGTGGCGGCCGTCGCGCTCGACTCGCTGCTGCGCGCCCGGCGCGCCTGACCGGGTCCGCGGCCCGGAACAAGGGGCCGCGACCCGGAACAGACAGAGCCCCCGCGCGCAACCCGCGGAGGTGAAGTTGGCCGAAACAACTCCTTATCTGTTTGTTACGTATATCCCTGTTGGTTGGCGCCCGCCCCCGGCATGATGAGCCCGAGTCACCGCGGTCCCGGACGGTCCGGGCACCGTGCCGGGGCCGCGTCGTCTGCGGCCGTCCTCATACAAGGGGCGGTGGATGTGCCGTGTCCGGTCTGAAGAAAACCCCTGCTCCCTGGCCCTACGGGACGCCTCTCCCGCCCCCGGCCGCCGCCATCGTGCTGGCCGACGGCCAGGTCGAGGCCACCGACAGGCCCGCCGGCCACCCGACCGCCGAGCCGGGACCAGCCGTCGCCTTCCTCCGCGCGCACACCGCGCTCACCGATCTGGTCGCCGCGTGCGTACGGACCGAACCCGGCCGGATCGGTTTCATGTGGACCGACAGCACGGCCCGGTCTCTGGTCCGGGTCTGGGTGGACCCGTTCCGTGACCCGCGGGACCGGCCGATGGGCCGGGTCCTGGTCGAACCGTGCCACCCCTCGCCCTACGGGCTGACCCTGCGCGAACTCGACGTCCTCACCCTGATCGTCGCGGGTCTGACCAACAACGAGATCGGCGAGCGCCTCTTCACCAGCCCGCGCACCGTCACCACCCATGTGGACCGGCTGCTCACCAAGCTCCAGCTCTCCAGCCGTGCCGCCGCCGCGGCCGTGGCACTGGACCAGGGCCTGGTCCGGCTGCCGTTCCCGGGCGGCGGCGCCCCGTTCGGCCGTCTCGCGGTGGGCCGGGCCGCGCTCGCCGCGCAGGGCGGCACCCCGCTGCCCGCCCCCGTGCCGGGCAGCACCAGGCCGCTGCGCCGCCGTCCGCTGCTGCTGGGCGCGGCGCTGCCGCTGACGGGACCGGCGGCGGACGACGGTACGGAGATGCTGCTGGCGACGCGGCTCGCGCTGGAGGAGATCAACGACCTCGGCGGGATCGCCGGACGCCGGGTCGAGCTGGTCACCGCCGATGTCGATGTGACGGAGCCGGGCTCCGTCCGCGGCGCGTTCGAGGAGCTGGTCGGGCTGGAGGTCGACGCGCTGACGTCCGGCTACATCGGCCCGCAGGACGTGGCGCACGAGATCGCCGCCGACTACGGCTGCCCGTATCTGCACGCGGCGACACTCGACTCGATGGTGGCGCGCGTCGCCGACGACCCGGGACGCTACGGCGGTGTGTTCCAGGTCTGCCCCAGCGACACCCGCTACGGCCCCGGCTATGTGCGGTTCCTGACCCGGCTGCGCGACAGCGGCCGGTGGCGCCCCGAGTCGGACCGGCTGGTGGTGGTGCAGGGAGTGTGGCCGCTGGGCGATCTGGGCCGGGGCGAGATGGAGAAGGCCGTGGAGGAGGGCGGCTGGTCCCTCACCGTGCTCTCCGGCATCGGCATGGGCGCGGCGGAGTGGGAATCGGTCGCCCGCCGCATCCGCGCCATGGCGCCCGCGTCGGTCCTGGTGGGCCACTACTTCATGCCCGGCAGCCTCGCGTTCCTGCGGGAACTGCTGCGCGACGGCGGCCCGCCCGTCCTGCCGTACCTGCTCTACACCCCGTCCATCCCGAGCTTCCGCGAGACACTGGGACCGCTCGCCGAGGGGCTGCTCTGGGCGACCGTGACGGGCACCTACGCCGATCACATCGGACGTTCCTTCGCCGCGCGCTACCGGGTGCTGCACGGTGTCGCCCCGGGCCGGTCGCACGCGGGCATCGCCTACGACCGGGCCCGGATGATCGCCGGTGCGTGGTCCCGGGTCGACGACCCCCGCGACTACCGCCGGGTCGCCACCGCGCTGCGCACCACGATCCACCGGGGAGTGAACGGCGCCTACTATCTGGCGGATCCGGGCCAGGCCGCGCTGGCGTACCCGGAGCTGACCCCCGACCCGTCGATCGGCCAGGCCCATCTCGTCCACCAGATCCAGGACGGCCGGCACCGCATCCTGGCGCCGTCCCCGTACGCCGACGGCGACTTCAGGCTGCCGCCCTGGTACGCCGTCCCGCGCGTCGCGGGAGCCGGCGGCCCCCGCTGACACGCGGTCCGTACGCGTCAGGGCCGACGGGTCTACTGCGGGGTGTAGACGAGACCGAGCTTGTCGATCTCGTCACCGGACCGTCCGGTGAAGCCGCTGATCTGCCAGCCGGCCGGCGCCGTGTACGTCACGGTGTCCGAGGTCGCCGTACCGGACGACAGCGTCCGGCCCGCGTCCGTACGGAACGCGGCGGAGAAGACCCGGGTCCGGCCGTCCTTCTGTCCCCGGGTCAGAGTGACCGACGTCAGATGCTCCGCGGCACCGAGCGTGAGGGAGGACGCGGTGCCACCGGTGCCGCCGTGACCGAGGACCGTACCGCCGTCGAGCGTCATCCCGACGGCGTCGAGGCGGGAGCCGCCGCGCAGGGTGAGTGTGCGGGGCCGGGGCGTGGCGGGCAGCGCGGCGGCGTCGTTGAACGCGGTGCCGTGCGGCCCGCCGAAGACGTCGGAGGCGCGCCGGTCGGCGGGCAGGGTCCAGGTGAAGGCGGTGGTGTGCGGGAAGTGGTCGGACAGGTGCTTGCCGCCGGAGTCCAGGAACTTCCGCCAGTCGTTGGCGTAACGCGTCGCCGACAGCTTCACGAGCGGACCGCTCCGGTAGAGGACCTTGTCCACCACTTCGCAGTCGTCGGCGGGCGCCGCCGAGTCACAGACGAGCGCGTCGGCGCCGAGCGCCGGGGCCACACCGCCGCGTACCAACTGGACCCAGGCGTCGGTGAGTCCGTTGTCGGTGAGGAGCGTGCGGATGTTGTCACCGGTGCGGGTGTAGCGCGTGTTGGTGTCACCCATCACGATCACCGCGTTCGAGGCGCTGTTGGCCTGGATGAACCGGGAGAGCTGGACGACATTGGCGCGCCGGGCGGCGAGCGCGGCGTCGGTGGTGTCGGCGTTGGTGTGCACGTTGTACAGGTCCACGAACACCCCCTCGGCCAGCCGCATCCGGGCGAGGGTGAACCCCTTGGGGGTCAGACAGTCCGTACCGGTGCAGTTGCTCCAGCGCACCCGCTCGAAGTCGTCGAACGGATAGCTGGACAGTGTGTTGAGGCCGTCGCCGAACGCGGCACCACCGCTGGTGGCGGTGCGGTAGGGGTGGGTGTCGTTCGCGTACAGCGACGCGTGGTAGTTGAAGTCCTCCTGCACGTTGATGATGTCGTAGGGCCCCAGCCGCTGCCCGATCAGCGGGGTGTTGGTCGCGGGATCGCTCTGGCCGAGCCCGAGGGGCAGCCCGGCGATGTTGTACGTGAGGACGTTGAAGGAGCCGGAATCGGCGGCCGGGACCGCGGCCGGGGAAGCGGCCGAGCCGGGTGCCGCCGAGGCGGCGAGCGCACCGAGGGCGAGCGCGCCGGCGGCGAGGACACTGGCGAGTCTTCGTATGGGGGTTCGCATGGTGGGGGCAGCCTTTTCCGGAGGGGGGAGTGGTGCGGGCACAGGCCTGTCGCCCGCACCGGCGGGCCGATCATGTCTAACGGTGAACAGGCCTGCCGCGCAAGGGTTGTTGAGTGACCACTTGGCATCCCCGGGACGGCTGCTCCGGGCGGCCGTGTCCCGACGGCCGCCCGGAACCCCGGGAGTTACCGGCCCGCCGCCGGCTCCCAGACCGTGCCGTAGCGCAGGGCGAGCGCCCCCGCCTCGTCGGGGGTGAGCACCCGGGGGCCGGTGTCCTTCAGGAGCAGGGTCAGGCGCGAGACCTCCTCCAGCTCGACGGCGGCGTCCACGGCGCGCGCGAGGGTGTCACCGGCCGTGATGGGACCGTGGTTCTGGAGCAGCGCGGCGTGGAACGGGAAGTCCAGCAGCTCCAGTTGGCGCGCCTGCTCCAGGTCCCCGGGGGCCGCGTACGGTATCAGCGGGGTCTGGCCGACCCGCATCACGAAATACGGTGTGAGCGGGGCCAGGGCGCTCCTGCGCGACCAGGGCGGCAGACAGGAACAGGCCGCCGCGTGCGCGCTGTGCAGATGGACGACCGCCCGGGTCGCGGGATCGCGGCGGTAGAAGGCCCGGTGCAGCGGGAACTCCTTGGACGGCGCCGGCCCGGCCGTGTGCCCCGCGTCCAGGGGCGCGTGCGCGTCCAGTACGGCCAGCCGGCCGGGGTCGAGCGCCTCCAGCCGGGCCCCGGTCGGTGTCATGTAGATCCGGTCACCGACGCGCACACTGAGATTGCCGGACGTGCCCGGGCTCAGTCCGGCGGCCGACAACGCGGCTCCGGCCGCGACGAGTTCGGCGCGTGCGTCGCTCATCCGAGTTCCTTCCAGGCGCTGGTGAAGAGGGACCGCTCGCCGAAGTTCCCGGACTTCAGGGCGAGGTTGTAGCGGGTGCCGCGGGCGTCGGGACCCATCGCCCAGGAGACGCCGGGGGCCAGCGCCGGGCCGAGTTCGAGGCGGCGTACGCCCAGGGCGCGCACCACGCTTCCCGAGGTCTCGCCGCCGGCCACGACGAACTGCCGGGCGCCCGCCCCGGCGAAGGCGACGGCGCAGCCGGCGAGGGCCTCCTCGACCAGCTCGGCGGCGGGCCGCTGTCCTTCCGGCGTCCGCCGCTCGATGTCCTGAGGCGAGCCGGCGGAGTGGACGAGGACCGGGGTGTCCGGCGCGGCGGCCCAGTGGGCGCGGGCCCAGTCGGTGAGCCGGGCGACCTCGGCGGCGGGGTCGTCGCGCAGGGCCGCCAGGTCAAGCCGGCGGCTGGGCAGGGCCGACCGGGCGGCGTCGATCTGCCCGCGGGTGGCCGCCGACGCGCTGCCGGCCAGCACCGCGCGGTGTCCGGGGACCACGGGCATGGCCCCGGTCGCGGGCGCGCCGCGTGCGGGCAGTCCGAGAGCGAGCCCGGAGCCGCCGGTGACCAGGGGGTGGTCCGCGGTCGCCGCCGCGATCCGGGCGAGGTCGCCGTTGTCGATCGCGTCCACCACGGCGTAGCGCCGCCCGTCGCTCCCGGCGGCGTCCAGCGCCGCCCGCAGGGCGCGCGGGTCACCCCGTACGACATCGAGACCGACCGTGGTCACCGGGTGCGCGGTCTGCGGCGCGAGCAGCCGGACCAGGCTCGCGTCGGTCATCGGGGTCAGCGGGTGGTGGCGCATCGGGCTGTCGCCGAGCAGCTGGTCGCCCACGAAGAGATGGCCGCGGTACACGGTGCGGCCGGTGGCGGGGAACGACGGCACCACCACGGCGATCCCGGTGTCCAGCTCGGCCATCAGCGCGTCGGCGACGGGTCCGATGTTCCCCCGCGGGGTGGAGTCGAACGTCGAGCAGTACTTGTCGTAGATCCGCTCGCAGCCCAGGGCACGCAGCGCCGCGAGCGCGGCCAGGCTCTCCGCGACGGCCTCGGCGACCGGCGCCGTACGCGACTTGAGCGCGATCACCACGGCGTCCCCACCGCCCCCGCCTGCACCACCGGCACCGGCGAGCGCGGCCAGTTCCCCGGCGGTGGGCACGCCGAGGGTCACGGTGGTCCGTACCCCTCTGGCCACCCAGTTCGTCGCGAGATCCGTGGCGCCGGTGAAGTCGTCGGCGATCGCGCCCCATCGGACTGCTGTCTGTGCTCCGTGCACCGTCGGTCACCCGTCCTTGCGTCGTGAACATGTCCGGCCGGGACCGCCTCGGGCGATCATGGCCGTCACTCGATCGAGATCTGTGAATCATTGTTACGTACGTTGACGCTTATGTTAATCCACGTTACGTTCACGCTGCGAGGCGGGAAACCGCATGCACCACACCGGCCCCACGCGGGCCGCATCCCCAGGAGGGCTCATGAACGTCGACACGCCGGGCGGTCCGCTCACGGCGGGCCCCGTCACCTACGCGCTCACCGGCGCGGGCGGCGGATTCGCACGCACCCTGCTCGCCCAGTCGCTGCTGATGCCGGACCTCCACCCGGCGGTGCTCTGCGACCTGGACCCCGCCGCCGTCGTCGCCCTCTGCACCGAGCTGGGGTACGACCCGGCCACCCTGACGCTCGTCACCGACCCGGACGGACTGCGGGCCGCCCGCGCCGCCGGGCGCACCGCCGTCGTCGCCGGCACCGAACTGCTGGCCGACGCCGCGTACGACATCCTCGTCGAGGCCACCGGCAGCCCGGCGGCCGGCTTCCGGGCCGCCCGGGACGCCCTCGCGGGCGGCCACCACGTGGCGATGGTCAGCAAGGAGGTCGATTCCGTCGCCGGAGTGGCGCTCGACCGGCTCGCCCGCCGCCACGGCGTGGTCTACACCCCCGCCGCCGGCGACCAGCCCGCCAACCTCATCGAGTGGTACGACCGGCTCCGCACCCTCGGCCTGGAGATCGTCGCCATCGGCAAGTCGGGCGAGTACGACCTGGTCTTCGACCCCGCCACCGGCGAGGTCAGCCAGCTCGACCAGACCCTGAGCGCCCCCGCGCTGGCCGGGCTGCTGGCACTCGGCGACGATGTGCCCGCCACCCTCGCCGCCCGTGCCCGCGCCGTCGCCCCGCTCAAGCGCGCGGCCGCCGCCGACTACTGCGAGATGGCCGTCGTCGCCGCGGGCACCGGCCTCGTACCCGACCGCGAGGATCTGCACTACCCCGTCGCCCGGGTCGCCGAACTCGCCGACGTCTACGCCCTGCGCGAGCACGGCGGCGTGCTCGGCGGGCCCGGAGCCATCGATGTCTTCAGTGTGCTGCGGCTGCCGGAGGAGGCCAGTTTCGCCGGCGGGGTCTTCGCCGTGGTCCGCACCCACGACCCGGTCACCTGGCGCACCCTCGCCCAGAAGGGCCACGTCGTCAGCCGCGACGGCCGCTACGCATGTCTCTATCTGCCCTACCACCTGATGGGTGTGGAGACGCCGCTCACCCTGCTCGCCGCCGTCCGCGACGGGGTCGCGGCGGGAGCGGCGGCGCCGGCCCGGCACGCGGTGCTCGCCGGCCGCGCCGCCCGCGACCTGGCAGCCGGAACGGTCCTGGCCATGGGAGGCCACCACCACGAGATCGACGGGGTGGCCCCGGTCCTGCTGCCCGCCGCCGAGGCCCCCGCGGACACCGCGCCGTTCTATCTGGCCGCCCACGCCCGGCTCGTCCGGGACGTCCCCGCCGGCGCGCTGATCACCCTGGCCGACATCGACGGATACGACCCCGGCCTGCTGGCGGCCTGGACGGCCGGCTGACTCCCCGCCCGCGCACTCCTGACCCGCCCACTCCTTACCCGCCCACTCCTCGACCCGGCCGCCCCCCGACCCGAGTACAAAGAGGTATTCCATGTCCGACGCCTATACGCTGCTCGCGTTCGGCGGAGCGATCGTCGCGCTGGTACTGCTGATCGCCAAGTTCAAGGTCCACCCCGTCGCCACCCTGTTCGTCATCGTCACCACGCTCGGGCTGGTCCTCGGGCTCGGCGGTGCGAAGACCCTCAAGCTGGTCACCGAGGGCTTCGGCTCCACCATGTCGAACGTCGGGCTGCTGATCATCTTCGGCTGTGTGCTCGGCAAGATGCTGGAGCTCAGCGGCGCCGCGCTGCGCATCACCGAGGAGGCGCTGCGCTGGTTCTCCGGCAGGAAGATCCCCTGGGCGATCGCCCTCGCCTCCGCAGTCGTCGGCATCCCGCTGATCGCCGACACCGTGGTACTGATGCTGATCCCTGTGGTCTCCGCCATCGCGATGCGCAGCGGCATGTCGATGATGCGGCTCGGCCCGATCCTCTACATCGGCGCCTATGTGATGACCTCCCTGCTCCCGCCCGGCCCCGGACCGCTGGCCGCCTCCGCGCTCCTGGGCGTGGACCTCGGGCAGGCGATGCTCTACGGCGCGCTCGTCGGCATCCCGGGCATCATCGTCGCCACCCTCTACCTGCTGACCATCAAGACGTACGTGGCACCGAAGGCCGAGTACGTCGACCACCTGACCGCGGTCCCCGCCGGAGCGGGCGGTGCCACGGGCGGCACGGAGGAGACCAAGAGCACCGGCACCGCCACCGGCAGCACGGAACGCATGCCGAGCCTGGCCCTGTCACTGATACCGATCTTCACCCCGATCGTCCTCATCATGCTGGACTCCTACGCCGTGGACATGGTCGGCGAGACGTCCCGGGCGGGCGGGGTGCTGCGCTTCCTCGGCGCGCCGCTGATGGCGCTCTTCATCGGCTGTCTCACCGCGCTGCCGCTCTTCGGCCGGGAGTGGCGCGCCAAGAGCACCCTCAACGACCTCTTCGAGGCCGGACTGAAACTGGCGGCCCTGCCGCTGGCCCTCACCGGCGTCGGTGGCGCGCTGGCACTGATCATCCGTGACACCAAGGTCGCCGACGGCGCCGCCGACATGATCAGGGACATGGGACTGTCGCCGATCATCGTCCCGTTCCTGGTGGCCGCGGCGATCTGCACGATCACCGGCTCCAACATCCTCGGGGTGATGACCGCCGCCGCGATCATGGAGCCGCTGATGGAGGGGCTCGGTATCTCCGCCCTCGCCGTCTACCTGGCATGCGGCACCGGCGCGCAGATCATGAAGCACGCGAACTCGTCGGGCTTCTGGGTGACCACGACCCTGTCCAACATGACGGTGGGACAGGGCATCAGGTCCATCGGGGTCGCCTCCGCGGTCTCCGGTGTGACCGGGTTCGCGATCCTGTACGTCCTGTACGCGATGGGCCTGGTCTGAGCCGCTCCCGGCACCGCCCGCCCGGGGTACCGTCGGCACGCGGACGCCACCCCGGGCGGCCGGCCATGACCTCCGGGACAACCGGACGCGACGCGTCAAGAAGGCACGAGCGAAGGAGACTTGGGTGACCACCGACGAGACCCCCCTCATCCCGGATCAGCGCCGGGAGCTGCTGATCAAGCTGCTGCGGGGACACTCGGTGCTCAGCGTCCACCAGCTCACCGAGATGCTGGGCGTCTCCCACATGACCGTACGGCGCGACATCGCCGCGCTCGAAGCGCAGGGCCGGGCGCTCTCGGTGCCCGGCGGCGTACGGATCGCCGGACAGCAGGTCCACCAGGAGCCCAGCCGGGTCGACAAGTCGCTGATGGACCAGCCCGCCAAGGAGGCCATCGCCCGGGAGGCCGGCGAACTGCTCCAGGATCACACCACCGTCTATCTCGACGCCGGAACCACCTGCCAGGCCCTGGTGCCCCATCTGGTGCGGCGCCAGGGCATGACCGTGGTCACCAACGACTTCACCTCGGCCCACGCGCTGATGGGCATTCCGGACATCGAGGTGATCCACACCGGCGGGCGCGTCGAGCACGCCAACCGTTCGACGGTGGGCAGGCTCGCCGCGCTCACCCTCCAGCAACTCGCCCTGGACCTCGCCTTCATCTCCACCAGCTCCTGGGACCTGCGGCGCGGAGTGACGACACCGTCGGCGCCCAAGGTGGAGGTCAAACAGGCGGCGATGGCCGGCGCCTCCCGGTCGGTGCTGCTGGCGGGCAGCGCCAAGTACGACACCTTCGGCATGTACCGGGTCGCCGCCCTGACCGCCTTCGACACCGTCATCACCGACGACGGCCTGGCCAGGGCCGCCCGCGAGGCGCTGCTCGCCGGGGGCGTCGACGTGAGAGCGGCCCGTACCGGGGACGCGTAGCGGTCCGGCCGGGCGGGCAGGGCCCCTGTCCGGCCGGATTCCGCGGGTCCGCGCGGCCGGTACCCTTCCGGAGTGACGGAGCACCTCATGCCGGACGGGCGGCGGCCCGCGAACCACGGGCCCAGGGCCGCGGCCCGCAACAGGGCCGCTCTGGTCGCCGCTGCCCGTGAGATCTACGCCGAGCACGGACTGGACGCGCCGCTCTCCGCGATCGCGCGCCGGGCCGGGGTCGGACAGGGCGTGCTGTACCGGCACTTCCCCGACCGGGCCGCCGTGGCGACCGCCGTACTGGAGGAGAACGTGCGCCAGGTCGAGCAGGCGGCAGCGGCCGACGGCGCGACCTTCGCCGACGTACTCGGGGTGCTGACCTGGCATCTGACGGAGTCGGCCGCCTTCATCGGCCTCCTGCACGCCGACGCGGCGGGCGGCAGCCCCGGCATCCTCGCGTACGCCCGGGCCCTCTCCGGGCGGGTGGAGGGTGCGCTGCGGGACTGTCTGCCGGACGGTCATCGGCTGAACGCCGCGCAGGACCTCATGATCGCCGTCTCCATGGTCGCCGGCGCCGTCACCGGCCCCACCCGCGAGGAGCGGGAACGCCGGGCGCTGGCCGCTTGGCGGCTGCTCGGCGTCGGGGCGGGACCGGTGCGGCCCTTGGACGGGTGAGCGGGGGCGGAATCAGCCGCCGTTGGACTGCCGGATGCCCTTCGCCAGTGCGTCGAAGGCGTACACATAGCCCCCGGCGGGCCCGCTGACGGTCATGTACGCCCGGGTTCCGCCCGGCGTGATCGCCACGTTCGTCGCCGACTCCAGCCCCGTGGCGCGGCCGGGAACCTCGACCGTCGCAAGGCGCTCACCGTGCTTGTTGAACACGATCATCGCGGCCCGGCCGTGCAGCCCCTGGTAGAGGTTGCCGTCCGCGTCCACGGCGATCGAGTCGGTCTCGGAGATCCCGCCGTCGACACGGATGGCGGTGTGCCGGGAGGCCACCGTCTCCCCGTTCCCGCCGAGACGGAGGTAGGAGATCCGGTTCTGTGTGAGCTCGCTGATCCACAGCCCGCGGTAGTCCACGTCGAACGAGATCCCGTTCGGCGCGGCCAGCTTGTCGGCCAGGACGGTGGCCTTCTTGCCGGTGCGGTCGATCCGTACCACGCGGCCGATGTCCTTGCCCTCGGTCAGGCCGCGTGAGTCGCTGATGTAGAGGTTGCCCTCCTCGTCGAAGGCGATGTCGTCGGGGTTCATCCGCGCCCCGTCGACCTCGCCGGCGAAGAAGGTCCGCGGATCGCCGCCGCCCGGAGCCAGGCTCACGATCTCGCCGTGGGCGAAGTCGGACAGATAGATCCGCCCGTCGTACGGGCTGAACTGCGCCGAGGTGTAGGCCCCCCGGCTGTCGGTGTGGACGGCCCGCGAGGTCTTCTTCCGGACATCGAGACGTATCACCTTCGGCTTGCCGGGGGGCGCCGTGACGTCGACGACGAGCAGGTTGCCGTTCTCGTCGAACGTCGGGCCCTCCAGCAGGGTCATCCCGGTCTCCTCGTGCACCGTTGTCACCTGCATGACCTTCTGCGCGGTGATGGTCCTGCCCGTACCGGCCGGGGCCGTTGCCCTGCCGCCGGGACCGGTTGTCTCCGTACCGCAACCGGTGAGAGTCAGTGTGCCGATCGCGGTGAGCGCGGCGAGGGAGCGGAGCGGAAGTCGTCGCATGGGGGGTCACTCTTCCTGTCTGCGGGTACGGCTGCGCGGTGGGCACGGTGTCCCGGAACCTCCTGGCCGGAGGGCGTATGGGCCCTGGCCGGATACCGCGACGCACCCACCCTCCAACCGGACAGTGTTGTCCGGTAGTTGCTACGGTAGCGGAGACGGCCGCCCATGTCCGGGGCGGCCCGTGCGAGACGACCGACAGGATTGAGGCCCCCCACATGACCACGTCACAAGCCCCGACCCCCGAAGAGATCGCCGAACTGAGGCAGCGCTACAGCCTCGAACGCGAGCGGCGCGTACGGCCCGACGGCGCGGCCCAGTACCGGTCCACCGAAGCCGAGTTCGGCTACTACGCCGCCGACCCCTACGCCGGCGCGCGGACCGAGCGCGAGCCGCTGCGGGACACCGTCGACGTCGCCGTGGTCGGTGGCGGATTCGGCGGCATCCTCGCCGGGGCGCGGCTGCGGCAGCAGGGCGTGCGGCGTGTCCGGATCGTCGAGAAGGGCAGCGACTTCGGCGGCACCTGGTACTGGAACCGGTACCCGGGCATCCACTGCGACATCGAGGCACACGTCTATCTGCCGATGCTCGACGAGACCGGATACGTGCCGGAGTGGAAGTACGCTCCCGGCGAGGAGATCCGCCGTCACGCGGTACGTATCGCGGAGAAGTTCGACCTCTACCCCGATGCCCTGTTCTCCACCGCGGTCACCTCGCTGACCTGGGACGACGCATCCGAGACCTGGATCGTGGCGACCGACAGGGGCGACTCGTTCCGGGCCACGTACGTCGTCACCTCCACCGGCACCCTCTCCGAGCCGAAGCTCCCCGGGATACCCGGCATCCAGGACTTCGAGGGACACACCTTCCACACGTCGCGGTGGGACTACGCCTACACCGGCGGCACCCCGGACGGCGGCATGACGGGCCTCTCGCAGAAGCGGGTGGGCGTCGTCGGCACCGGCGCCACCGGCATCCAGGTCATTCCGATGCTGGCCGAGGACGCCGCACACGTCTACGTCTTCCAGCGCACCCCCTCCACCGTGGACATACGCGCCAACCGCCGTACCACCGCCGAGGACGTCGGCGCCGACCACGACGGCTGGGCACGCGAGCGCCGCGACAACTATCTCCGCATCGTCTCCGGCGAGCCCGCCGAGCAGGACCTCGTGGCGGACCAGTGGACCGCGGCGGCCGGCCTCCTGGAGAAGCTTCTGCCGAGCTTCCGCCGCCAGGGCGACCGGAAGGCCTTCGAGATCGCCTACGAAGCCGCCGACGCCGCCAAGATGAACGAACTCCGCGCCCGCGTCGAGGAGACGGTCACCGACGCGGACACGGCGGAGAGGCTCAAGCCCTGGTACCGGTACGCCTGCAAGCGTCCGACGTTCTCCGACAAGTACTACCCGGCGTTCAACCGCGCCAACGTCACCCTGGTCGACACCGCCGACACCCACGGCATCGAGCGCATCACCGAGAACGGCGTCGTGGTCGGCGGCACCGCGTACGAACTCGACTGCCTGATCTTCGCCACGGGATTCTCCGTCGGGACGTCCGGCATTCTCTCCGGCAACCTCCCCGTGCACGGCCGCGACGGCGTCCAACTGCTGCACACCTGGGCGCAGCGGGGCCCGCGCTCGCTGCACGGCTTCACCTGCGACCGCTTCCCGAACCTGATCCAGATGGGATCGCTGCAGAACGCCAGCAGCGTCAACTTCACTCACATCCTGGACGAACAGGCCGTCCACGGCGCCGCCCTCGTCGCCGCCGCCGAGGCCAAGGGCGCCCTTCTCGAACCGTCCGGCGAAGCCGAGGACGCCTGGCTCGCCACCCTGGCCGAGGGCGCCCCCGACCACGAGTGGTTCCACGCCGAGTGCACCCCCGGCTACTACAACGCCGAGGGCCGCGGCCGCCCGAACGGCCCGTCGGGCTACCCGCACGGCGCGTTCGCCTTCCACGAGCTGCTGAAGCGGTGGCGCGAGGAGTCCATGGGCGACGTCCTCAGGGCGAGGAAGACGCCTCAGCCCTCGTAACACCGCCGGGAGTACGGGCCCACCGGGCCCACCGGGACGCCGCCCCCGCCGCGTCGCAGTGCGGCGGGGGCGGCGCCGGCTACTCGCCCGACGGTGCGGGGAGGGTCGTTCCGAGGGCCACGGGTGTGCCGAAGTTCGGTGTGCCGTCGGCGTTCCAGGTGAATTTCTGGGCGCGGGTGGAGCGGTTCATGTCGCAGCCGCCGGTCGCGCTGCTGTTGGCGTGGTAGACGATCCAGTCCTCGGTTCCGTCGGGCGACGTGAAGAAGCCGTTGTGCCCGGGTCCGTACACGCCGTTGGCGTTGGACCTCTGGAAGACCGGGTTCGGCGACTTGGTCCAGGACGAGGAGTTGAGCGGGTCACCGCCGTTGTAGGTGAGCATGCCCAGTTTGTAGTCGGGTGTGGAACAGTGGCTGGCGGAGTAGACGATGAAGGTCTTCCCGTCGCGCTGGAGGACTTCGCCGCCTTCGTTGACGGCTCCGCCCACGGTCTCCCAGCTGTACGTCGGTGTGGAGAGCACACGACGGGTGCCGCTCGCCGTCCACGGGTTCGACAGGGGCCGGATGAACATCGGCTGGGAGCCGTTGTAGAAGGTGCCCAGCAGGTAGAGCTGCCCGTTCAGCTGAAGGATGCCGGGGTCCAGTTCCCAGGTGTTGTCCTGGGTCGGGTCGAGCAGGTCGGCCTTGAAGCTGTAGGGCCCCATGGGGTCGAGTCCGGCGCTTTCGAGGACATGGATCCGCTGGGTGCCCAGGTTGTACGGCTCCTGCCCGGCCGTGTAGTAGAAGTACCACCGCTTGCCGTTGGGGCCGTCGAGCAGATGGAACTCCGGGGCCCACATGGTGCCGGCGCCGTTGGGCCGGGTGAGGTTGAAGATCACCTGCTCGGTGGCGGTGGCGAGGCCCGCGAGCGTGCCGGCCTTGCGCATGGTGACGGTCGAGTTCCAGGTCGTGGTGGCCAGGTAGTAGAACCCGTCGTAGTACGTGAGCCACGGGTCGGGGCCGCGCTGGGCGATCGGGTTGGTGAAGGTGCCTGTCCCCGTACCGTCGGCGGGGAAGCCGGGCAGCCGCCACACCCGGCCGTTCGCGGTGGCACAGGGCAGCTGCACCAGGCTGGTGCCTGAGGCGGACGCGCCGCCGCTCGGGGTGACGCACTTGCCCGAGCCGACGGAGACCAGGTTGAAGGTACGGTCCGTGCCGCTCACCGCCACCGGGACGAGGCGCCACTGCTGGTTCGTCGCGCTGTGGCAGGGCCACTGGATGATCGCGGCGTTGTCCGCCGCGGACGCGCCGGACACATCGGCGCACTGGCCGGACGGGGTGCTGATCGTGTACGTGTCGGCCGTGCCCGCCACCGGGGTGAAGCCGAGGTTCTGGTTCGCGGCGGTCCCGCAGGTGAACGCGCGCAGTTGTGTGCCGACGGCTGTCGAACCACTGGGCAGATCAAGGCAGTTGCCGCCGTTCTGGTTCACCGCCGTGGACGTGAACGCCGTGGCGGCGGAGGCGGGTGGCGCCACCAGGAAGGCGGCCACCCCGGTGAGCAGGGCGACGAGTACGGAGAGACATCGGGAGCGGGTCACTGGTGCACATCCCTTCATCGGTCGGGTCAGGGCCCGTACGCCTTCACTTCGAGGAGTCCGACGGAGCTGGTGCCGTTGCCGGTGAGCAGCACACGGAGGCGTGTGGTGTCCGTGGCGGTGAAGGTGACGGCGTTGTACCGGTCCTTGGCGAGCGGATAGGAGCCGGCGCCGGGCATGTCCACGTAGGCGCTGCCGTTCCAGTACTGGAGCTTCCAGGAGGCGGGCAGGGTGACGCCCTGGGCGTCGTCGAAGAAGTACACCTCGGCTCTGTCGACGGTCCTGGCCGACGGCCAGGTCAGCTCCGCCCACTGCTGTCCGGTCTGGGGCCACGTTCCCCAGCGCGGGTTGACGGTGTCGTTGGACGACGGCGGGTCGATGCCGTCGTTGATCGCCGCGACGCTCTCCCAGGGGGAGGTGTACGACGCGGACGGCGTCGCGGCCCTCGCCACGTTGGCCGGTGGCTGGACACCGCCCCGGTTGTGGACCTTGATCTCGGTGAGCCCGGTCCTGGCCCCGGAGGCGTGGGTGGCGAGGACCCGTACGCGCTGGGCGCTGATCGCGGGGAACCGCACCAGGTTGTAGTTGGCCCGGGGCGCGGCGGGGCTCTTGGTCTGGTCGGGCACCGTCACCCAGGAACTGCCGTCGTGGTACTGGACGGTGTAGGCGGAGGGCGCCCGGTAGGTGGCGGAGGCCGGGCGGCTGTCCTTGAAGTACAGGCGCATCTCGTCGAGGGTGCGCGCGGTGCCGAAGTTCAGCTCGTACCAGTCCTGGCTGTTGGGAGATCCGCCGGCGCCCCAGAACGGTTCGTTGGTGGGATACCCGTCGACTGCGCCGGAGACGTTGCTGCCGGACCCGGTGTAGGAGGCGGACACGGTCGCTCCCGAGGCCAGGTTGGCCGGATCCCCGGTCAGGTCGACACCGGCCTTGGCGAGCATGTCGACCATCTGGGGGCTGCTCTGCACGACCTGGTTGGGGGCCTTGAGGCCGGGGACGGCCGTGCGGTACGTGACGGTGCCGTTCGTGGTGACGTCACCGGTGGCCGGGTCCCAGGTGAAGGGGGTGAGCGAGCCGACGGTGGCGACCCGGCTTCCGTTGATGAAGATCGAGTAGCCCTTGGGGATGCCGGGGTAGTGCACCGTGCTGTCGGCCGGGTCGTCCCAGACGACGGACAGGTCGGCGCCCCGGTAACGGAGGTTGTTGACCGTGAAGTGGCTCCAGCCGATGTCGATCGGGGACAGCTCGACCTTGGCGTCGCTGCGCGGGCGCAGCCCCGCGACATCCTCGATCACGGTCCAGTTGCTGCTGCCGAGGATGTTGTGGTGGATCCAGGAGCGGTAGTCGATCCCGGTGCCGTTCCAGTCCGCCCAGAACTCGTTGGCGTCGGGCCACTGGGTGTCGCCGCCGACGTACTGCGCCCAGGTGTTCCAGTAGAGCAGCTTCTTGTAGTCGGTCGCGCTCATCCAGGAGTTGGGATAGTTGCGCAGCACCGAGGAGTACAGCCGGAACTGCACGGTGGAGTTGATGGTCGAGAAGTTGTTGGAGCCCGGGTTGCCGGCGGCGGCCGCGGCCTTCTTGTCGGCCTGGTTGGCCGTGTAGAAGGGGAAGACGGGGTACTGGGCCGCGTCGTCGTACAGCCGCAGGGCCTGCTTGTAGGCCGCGGTGTCGGGGACGGCTCCGACCGAGAACGGGTAGTAGTTGTTGATCTCCTTCCAGGGCACCCATTCGTTGGTCGACTTGAGCCGGTGCTCGAACAGCTGCCGGTTCGGGTTCCACAGTACGTTGACGATGGCGTCCTTGATCTGCGTCGCCAGCGTGCGCAGCTCGGCGGCCTTGGCCGTGTTGCCGGTCGCCTCGTACGCCTGGGCGGCGGCGAGCGCGCCGCTGTACTGGTAGGCGGACTCCGTGCGGTCCATGTTCCCGGGCTTCCAGTGGAAGGAGACCGCGTCGGCGTCGTTGCCGGTCAGCGCACCCCAGTCGTACTCGATGAGCTTGTTGTTGTCGTGGTCGTAGTAGTCGAGCTGGCCCTTGACGTCGCCCTCCGCGTAGTGCGCGAGCTGACCCGCGATCGCGGGCTGGCCACCGTGGATCTGGTAGCTCTTCCACGCGGCCTCGGCGATGTACTGGGTGTAGCTGTTGGACCAGTTCTCCGGGTCGCCCGGGTTGTCGAGGAAGCGGCCGCCCTTGGACGTCTGGCCGACGCTGAGCCAGTCCCCGTACGCGTAGGCCGGGTTGCGCAGGTACTTGAGATCGTCGATGTGCATGGGCTGGGTGAGCGCGATCGCGTTGTTGTAGCCGAGGACGCCTTCCATGGAGGTGGGGAACTGGAAGGTCTGCCCCGGGATGTCGGCGTCGAGATTGTTGAAGCGCATCAGCCACCAGCGGTAGTAGATGTTCTTCTTGATCGCGCCTTCCGGTACGTCGATGTACGGCACGTTCTGCGCCCACCACAGGTTGTAGGCCCTGACGTGGGTGGCGAACGCGGTGGCGTTGGAGTAGGCCGCGTAGGCGTTGTACTCGGTGAGCGACTCGGGGATCTCGTCGGTGACGAAGCCCATCACCACCTTGGCGGTCACACTCGCTCCGGCCGCGATCGTCACGGACCGGTTGAGGCCGCCGCCGGTCGCGGTGAAGCCGTCGCCGGTGAGCCGCGGGCGGACCGTGGTGAGGTTGTTGTACGCGTTGATCTGGCCGGTCAGCTCGCCGCCGCTGCCCGTGGTGGCGTACGGGGAGACCGCCCGCAGCTGCAGTGTGGTGGCGGCGGTGCCGTTGTTCCTGATCGACAGGTTGGTCACGGCGACGTTGTTGTCGGTGATGAACTTCGTCTGGTCGACCGTGACCGAGCCGCTGGTGTGCACGCTCTTCCAGTGGCTGGGCGTCTGCCGGCGCTGGGCGACCTGTTCGGTGAAGGTGCCCGGGGTGATCGCGACGCTGTAGGCGTTCTGGTTGCTGAGCGACTCCCAGTAGGCGACGTTGCCGCCGAAACCGAGCACGGCGGGGTTGTGGGTCTTCATGAAGACCGCGCGCCCCCGGCTCATCAGCCAGGGTCCTGCCGGGTCGTTGCCGGAGCGGGCCAGCAGACGGTCCATCCAGAAGTCGGTCCCCGAACTCTCCGCGTCGTACATGGCCCGCATCATGTCGCCCGGTGTGTGGGCGACGGGCGGGGCCGGGATCGCCGGTCCGGAGAAGGAGGGGAACCCGATCGTCTGCGCCGCGGAGGCAGGGGGCGCGACGACGACGGAACAGACGCTGAGCACCAGCGCGACGAGGAGACTCCTCGTCCGCAGGCGTCGTAACAGGTGGACGTGCGGTCTTCTCATCGGATGCTCCCTGTCCGGTTGACAACAAGCGCGTGCTCGTGAGGGCGCCGGAGTGCGTGACCCGTGCGTGACCCGTGCATGACCCGAGGCGTGCCGAAACAGACCTGAAAGGTTTTCGCAACGTAGGAGCGGGCCGGTGAGGTGTCAAGGGATGCGGACGGGACGGGCCGGGCGGACCGCGGTGTTCAGGACAACGGGGTTGAGGACAACCGAATTCAGGACAGCGGAGGTTCAGGACAACGGGGCTCAGGACAGCGGCGCTGTCGACTCCCTGATCACCACGCGGCAGGGCAGGGTCTCGATCCCCGAGCGCCGGTTCCCGGAGATCGCGGTGAACAGGGCGTGCGCCGCCGCCCGGCCGACCTGTTCGAGGTTCATGTCGACACTGGTCAGCGGAGGGCGCGAGGAGGCGGTGAGGACCTGCCAGTTGTCGAAGCCCATCACCGCCACGTCCTCCGGCACCCGGTGACCGCGCTCGCGCAGCACGTCCATCACACCGCGGGCGATCTGGTCGCTGCCGCACAGCACGGCGTCGACGTCGGGGTGCCGGTCGAGCAGCAGCGCGGTGGCCGCCCGCCCCCACCCCTCCGTCCAGGCACCGAAACGCGGTGCGCCGACCGGCGCGAGGCCGGCGTCGGCGAGCGCGGCCCCGGCCCCCTCGGCCCGGTCCCGCGCCGCGAGATAGCCGGGGTCCCCGGTGATGTGCGCGATCCGGGTACGGCCGCAGGCGAGCAGGTGTTCCACCGCGATCCGGCCGGCGTCGACGTTGTCGGGGACGATGGACAGATCCGCGGGATCGTCCGACGGCGCGTACGCGTGGACGACGGGGACGGGCAGGTCACGCCCGAGCGACGGACGCGGATCGGTCCGGCTGCCCACCACGATGAGCCCGTCGACCCGGCGCCCGAGCAGCGCCCGGACGTGGTGCTGCTCACGGATCGCGTCGCCGCGGGCGTCGCAGAGGAAGACAGCGACCTCGCCCGCGCCGAAGGCGTCCTCGGCGCCCATGAGGATCGGGATGCTGAACCGGCCCTCCAGATCGCTGGTGAGCAGACCGACGGTGCCCGTACGCCCGGCGAGCAGGCCGCGGGCCAGCTGATTGGGCCGGAACGAGAGCCGCTCGGCGGCCTCGATCACCCGCTGCCTCGTCTCGGCCCGCACCTGGCTTCGGCCGTTGAGGGCCTTGGACGCGGTGGCGACGGACACGCCCGCCAGCCGGGCGACATCGCTGAGTGTGGCCGGACGCGAACGAGCGGGGCCGGTCGCCTGTGACATGGGAGTTCTCCTGTTCCGCTGCGCGTGGGGGAAACCGTACGCGAGAAGTTTCGGCCCGGGTGGGACAAGAACGTTTTCACAGGTTTCGGCAGGACCCTCGCAGGCGTTCCGTGCAAGGGGATTGACGGGCCGTACACCGGGTTATAGCTTTCTGAAAGCCTTTTCGGTTCATTTTCGCTCGACGAGTTCAGTGCCACCACATCCATCGTCCCGGCCGGCCGGCCCGCCCACGGGCCCCGCCGCCGCACAAGGGGGATCGTCATGGGGAGCACGACCGGACCGCGTGGACCACTGCGCCGCCTCGCCACCGGCGCCGTCGCCCTGCTCGCCGCCGCGGGCCTGATCACGGCATGCGGGACGGGCGACGGCGGTTCGGGTGGCGGGGGAGGCGGCACGGGCGGGGGAGGAGGCGCGGCGGCGGACGCCAGAGGCGTCGACGACGGCACCACACTGACGATGTGGACGCGCGCGGCGACCCGGCCGCAGAGCGAGGCTCTGGTCAAGGCGTACAACGCGCACCACAGGAACAGGATCGAGCTCACCGTCATCCCGACCGACGACTACCAGGCCAAGGTCGGCGCGGCGGCCGGGAACCGCGACCTCCCCGACCTCTTCGCCTCCGACGTGGTGTTCGTACCGAACTACACCTCGAACCGCCTCTTCACCGACCTCACCCGACGCATCGACGCCCTGCCCTTCGCCGCGCACCTGGCCCCGTCGCACATCAAGGCCGGTACGTACGAGGACAAGAAGTACGTCGTGCCGCACACCCTCGACCTGTCGGTGCTCTTCTACAACAAGGAGCTCTACCGCCGGGCGAAACTCGACCCCGCGAAACCGCCCGCCACACTGGCCGAGTGGGACCGGCAGGCACGGGCCGTGGACGCGCTGGGCGACGGTGTCGACGGCACCTTCTTCGGCGGCAACTGCGGCGGATGCGGTGTCTTCACCTGGTGGCCGTCCATCTGGGCCGGGGGAGAGGACGTACTGAACAAGGAGGGCACGGAGGCGAACCTCGACTCCGGCACCGCGAAGAAGGTCTACGAGACCTACCGGGGATGGGTGCGCGACGGCATCGTGGCACCCGGCGCGCGCGACGAGACGGGCGCGACCTGGACCGGGGTCTTCCCGAAGGGCAAGGTCGGTGTGATGCCCATGCCGTCGACCACCCTGGGGCTGATGCCCAAGGACCTCGACCTCGGGGTGGCGCCCATTCCCGGACCCGACGGGGGCAGGTCCACGTTCGTCGGCGGCGACGCCATCGGTATCTCCGCCACCAGCCGCTCTGCCGACCAGGCATGGAACTTCCTCGCCTGGTCACTGGGTGACGAGGCACAGGTCGACGTCGTCGCCGCGCACAAGGACGTGGTGGCACGTACCGACCTGGCGTCCAACAAACACTCCGACGCGGACCCGCGCCTGGTCCTGATCAACCAGCTCGTGGCGGACGGCCGTACCCCGTACGCGCTGAAGTTCGGCCAGACGTTCAACGACCCCAACGGGCCCTGGCTGAGCCTGATGCGCAACGCGGTCTTCGGCGACGGCGCGTCCGTGGAGAAGGACAACAAGGCGGTCACCACCTCGCTGACGAACTGAACCGCACACTGACCCGCACACCGACCGGCACACGGATTGTGCGAGCACCCCTCCCACGTCACCCGGCAGAGGAGAACCATGCAGGTGAAGGCGCCCGACCGAGCGGCCGCCACGCCCCGGTGGCGGTCCCGCAGGCTCCAGGGCCTCGGCTACGCGGCCCCCACGGCCCTGTTCGTCGTGGTCTTCTTCCTGCTGCCGCTCCTCCTCGTCGGACAGATGTCGCTCAGCGACTGGCCGCTGCTCGCGGGAGACCAGGGCACCAACGCCCCCAAGAACTACACCGACGCCACCGGCGGCACCCTCCTGTGGCCCGCCATCCGCTTCACCCTCCTCTACACCGTGATCGTCACGGTGGTCCTCCTCGCCCTGGCCCTCCTGCTGGCCCTGCTGGTACAGCGCTCCCGCCCCGGGACGGGCCTATTCCGTACGGTCTACTTCCTGCCCGGCGCTCTGGGGCTGGCCTCCGCCTCCCTGCTGTTCTGGGGCCTGTACAGCCCCACCACCGGCCCCCTCAGCCACCTCCTGGAGCGAACCGGCCTCACCGACGAGCCGGTGTCCTTCCTCGGCACTCCCACCTCCGCCCTCCTCTCGACGGTGTTCCTCGTCGTGTGGAAGTTCGCCGGGTTCTACATGCTGATCCTCCTCGTGGGACTCCAGAACATCCCCCAGGAGGTGTACGAGGCGGCGCGGACGGACGGGGCGAGCCGCGGCCAGATCCTCCGCTCCATCACCCTCCCGCTGCTCAGGCCCTCCCTCGCCCTGTCCCTGCTCCTGTGCGTGACCGGATCCCTGCTCGCCTTCGACCAGTTCTACGTACTCACCAAGGGCGGACCCGACAACAGCACCGTGACCGTGGTGCAGTTGATCTACCGCGAGGCGTTCCAGCGGCTGAACCTCGGCACCGCCGCGGCTCTGTCGGTCATCGTGCTGGCCGCTCTGCTCCTCCTCAACTTCCTCCAGTTCCGCGGCCTGCGCCGCACCGACGCGCCATGACCCGCACCCGTACTCGTACCGCGAGGAGAAGGGACCCCGCCGTGCTCACCCGCGCCCTCGGCCGCACACCGCACTACGTCGTCGCCGGCGGCCTCGCCGTCCTCTTCCTCTTTCCCCTGCTGTGGAGCGCCTGGGCATCCGTCAGCGCCCAGCCGGGCACCGCGCAGGAGTCCGGCTACGGCCTCGGCAACTACCGGACCCTGCTCGACTACGACGCGGGCCTGTGGCGCTACCTCCTCAACAGCACCGTCGTCTCCGCGCTCACCGTCGCCCTGACCCTCGGGGTGTCACTGCTGGGCGGCTACGCCTTCGCCCGCTTCGACTTCCCGGGCAGAAACCTGCTCTTCCTGCTGACACTGGCCATCCTCATGGTCCCGTACGCCACCCTCCTCATCCCCCTCTACGTACTGCTCGGCCGGCTCCACCTGCAGAACTCGCTGGTCGGACTGAGCCTGGTCCTCACCATGTTCCAACTGCCGTTCGCCACCTTCATGATGCGGATCTCCTTCGAGGCGGTGCCGCGTGAACTGGAGGAGTCGGCACTCGTCGACGGCTGCGGCACGGCGGGAGCGCTGCGCCGGATCCTCCTTCCGGCGGTGCGCCCCGGGCTGATCACGGTGGGGCTCTTCGCGTTCCTCGCGGCCTGGAACGACTTCATCGCACCCCTGATCCTCATCTCGGACAGCGCGCGGGCACCCCTGCCGCTGGCTGTCGCGAACCTGCGGCAGCAGAGCATGGGCGCCGTCGACTACGGCGCCACCGAGGCGGGCGTGGTGGTCCTCGCCGTACCCTGCCTGCTCCTCTTCCTGCTGCTGCAACGGCACTACGTACAGGGCTTCATGTCGGGGGCCCTCAAGGGCTGAAACACCCCGCGTCCCGTGAACGGACAACCGGAAGGACGTACCGAAGGCATGAACTGGTGAGGGAGAACAGCACGGCGCGCCCGCACGTCCTGCCGGTGGCGCCGACCAGCGGCCGGCTCCGGCCGCTCGGTCTCGACGAGGTCAGGATCACCGGCGGCTTCTGGGCCCGGCGCCGGCAGGTCAACGCGAGCGCCACACTCGACCACTGCCGGCACTGGATGGAACGCGCCGGCTGGATCGGGAACTTCCGGGCCGCCACCGAGGGCCGCGTCCACCGGGACCGGCGCGGCCGCGAGTTCGCCGACTCCGACGTCTACAAACTCCTCGAAGCCATGGCCTGGCAAGCAGGCCCGCACACCGGCGCCGCGCCCGACGCCGGAATCGCCGCACTCACCGAAACGATCGCGGCCGCCCAGGAGCCGGACGGCTACCTGAGCACCGCCTTCGGCCGCCCCGGACAGCTGCCCCGCTACAGCGACCTGGAGTGGGGCCACGAACTGTACTGCTACGGGCACCTGATCCAGGCGGGCGTCGCCGAGATACGGACCAGGGGCGAGGGCGAACTCGCGAAGACCGCCCGGCGGGCGGCCGACCATGTCTGCGCCGTCTTCGGTCCCGGCGGCATCGAGGGTGTGTGCGGACACCCCGAGATCGAGACGGCGCTGGTCGAACTGGCCAGGGCGACCGGAGAGCAGCGCTACCTCGACCAGGCGGCGCTCTTCATCGACCGGCGCGGACACGGCACACTCCCCGACACCGAGTTCGGCCGCGCCTACTTCCAGGACGACCTGCCCGTCCGCGAGGCCACGGTGCTGCGCGGACACGCCGTACGCGCCCTGTACCTCGCGGCCGGCGCCGTCGACGTTGCCGTGGAGACCCGGGACGACGCCCTGCTCGCGGCGGTCGTACGGCAGTGGGAGACCACCGTGGCCCGGCGCACCTATCTGACCGGCGGCATGGGCGCGCACCACCGGGACGAGTCCTTCGGCGACGACTTCGTCCTGCCGCCCGACCGCGCCTACGCGGAGACCTGTGCCGGAGTCGCCTCCGTGATGCTCGGCTGGCGGCTGCTGCTCGCCACCGGCGACCCGCGCTACGCCGACCTCGCCGAGCGGACCCTGTTCAACGTGGTCGCGGCCTCCCCGTCCGAGGACGGCCGGGCCTTCTTCTACACCAACACCCTGCACCGGCGTTCGAGGGGCACCGCACCCGACGCGCACGCGGAGAGCCCGCGCGCGGAGTCGGGCCTGCGGGCCCCCTGGTTCGCGGTGTCCTGCTGCCCGACCAACGTGGCGCGGACGCTCGCGCTGCTGCCGGGCTACCTGGCGACGGCGGACGACCGGGGCGTTCAGCTGCACCAGTACGCCGACGCGGACATCGCCACCACCCTCACCGGCGGCCACGCCGTCGCGCTGCGGATCCGTACCGACTACCCGCACGGCGGACGGGTGACGGTACGGATCACGCGGACCCCGGACCACCCGTGGACCCTCTCGCTGCGCGTCCCCGCGTGGACGGCGGGTGCCACCGCGTGGCTGGTGCACCCGGACGGCACCCGCGAGGCCGTCGCGCCAGGCACGGCCGCGGTCACCCACGTCTTCCGGCCGGGCGACGAGATACGCCTCGACCTGCCCGTAACACCCCGCTGGGTGGGCGCCGACCCGCGTATCGACGCGGTACGCGGCACACTGGCCGTCCAGCGCGGCCCGGTGGTGTACTGCGCGGAGTCCGTGGACCTGCCCGACGGCCAGGACGTCGACGCCGTACGGGTGGACCCGTCGACGAGCCCGCAGGACGGCCCGGCCGGCACCGTCCTCGCCCCCGGCGCACTCACCGTCCGCAACCGCCGACCCGATCCCTCCTGGCCGTACACCCCGCCGGAAGAGGCCCCGGCCCCCGCGGAACGCCGCTCGGAGATCGTCCTGGTCCCCTACCACTCCTGGGCGAACCGCGGCCCCTCGACCATGCGGGTGTGGCTGCCGACGGTGTGACGTCGGTGAACACGTCGTACGCGATGCGTACGCGAGAGGCGCGTAGCGCGTACGCGACGCGTACGTTTCGCGGGGTAGGGTGCGGTGCTGGATCAGGAGGTGTTCCGTGTCCGAACTGTTCGACGCGGTCGACGCGCTGCTCGCGTCCCGCGCCACGCTGCCGGTGCCGGCCGAGCGCAAGCGGCTGCGTGCCGCGCACGGGCTGACGATCGATGAGGTGGCGACCGCGCTGAAGGTGCGCCGGGCCACCGTGTCCGCCTGGGAGTCCGGCAAGACCGAGCCCCGGCCGCCGGAACGGGACGCGTACGCGCGGCTGCTGGACAAGCTCGCGGAGCTCTACCCCGCCCCGGCCGACGCGACCGTACCCGTCCAGGACGCCGCGGTGCCGGACATGCTCACCGGCACGCCGACGCGGGCGGAAGCGCAGACCCCGCAGTCGCCGTCGCCGTCGCTGTCGCCGCCGTCGGCGGCGCGTCGTTCCGGCACGAAGAAGGCGGCTCCGGCCGCCACCCCGGCGGCGGCCACCGATCCGCGTTTCGAGAACGGCCCGCTCGCGGTCGTCGACGTCGACGCCGAAGGGAACGCGCTGGCGTACTGCGTCGGCGGCCTGGTCCTGGACACGCCCGCGAAGTCGGTTCCGGCCCTGGTGGACTGGACGCTACGAGAGGCGAAGCTCGGGCAGCCGAAGCTGTCGGGGCCGGGCAAACCGGCCGATCCGCTGCTTGTGCTCACCGAGGCCGCGCTGGAACGCTACGGCCTCCCCGTCGCCCTCACGGAGGAGGAGCGGCTCGCCGGGCGGCTCCCGGAGAGCCACAAGGTCATCAGGCAACTGGCCCGCGCTGAGTGGCAGTTGACGAAGCGTGGGTTCGGGCCGTGGGCGCGGATCTACCGCCCGGCCAAGGGCTCGGACCGGCAGTGTGTCCAGCTGTGCGTCCCGTCGTGGAACGCGCTGGACCCCCGGCACTGGGGCGTGGCCGGGCGGCTGCCGGCGGCGGAACTGGCCCGGCTGCTCGGCACGTACGCGGCCCGGGTGATGACGCCGCGCGGCTCCACCGCGGTGACCGGTCTGGAGCTGATGACCGCGTTGCACCCGCCGACCCGCGCCTCCGAGCCGGACGCCGACGGCAAGCGGCACTCCGAGCACAACTCCGGCTCGCTGGGCGTGGACCCGGTGGACTGCGCGCCGTGCGAGGCCCCGGACGGGCACCCGCTCCTGAAGGATCTGCCGCGCTTCCACGTCCGGGGCCCGGCGGAGAAGCTGGTCGAGGAGGCGTACGACTGGGCGCGGCCCCTTACCGACGCCGAATGCCTGCGCCGCAACCTCGTGGGCGTCGACGTCAACATGGCCTTCGCCGCCGGAGCGAACGGCCTCACGGTCGGCCTGGGCGCGCCGACGCACGTCGAGAGCCCGGTGTTCGACCCGAAGCTGCCGGGAAGCTGGCTGGTGGACCTGTCGCACGTCGACCTGGACCGCGTGAAGGTCGGCAAGGAGTGGGTGGAGCTGGACGGTTCGCTGCTGCCCGGCCCGTTCACGCCGAAGGGCGAACGCCCGGAGGGCCCGGCCTGGTACGCGACACCCACCGTCGCCTACGCAGTGGAGCTCGGATACGACGTCGCGCCGCTGGAGGCGTACGTCCGGTACGAGAACGGCCGCTACCTGGACGGCTGGTACCAGCGGCTGCGCGACGCCTACCTCGCCACGATGGCGGACCTCGGTGTCGGTGTGGAACTGTCACCGGAGGACTTCCTGGCGGCGATGGACGGTTACCGCGGCCGTGACCCGGAGCTGGCGATCGTGGTGTCCGCGGTCAAGGCGACGGTGAAGGGCGGGCTGGGGAAACTGCGCGAGCGGCCCCGCGGCGAGGGCTGGCGCCCCGGCGAGCCGTGGCGGGCGCTGTCCCGGCCGACGTGGCGGCCGGACATCCGCGCGGCGGTCATCTCCCGTACCCGGATCAACCTCCACCGCAAGATCGTCAAGCACGCGGCGTTCACCGGGCAGTACCCGGTCGCGATCCTCTCCGACTGCGTCGTCTACGCGGCCGACGGCGAGAGCCCGCTCGGCTTTCTTCCGTACCGGGAGGGCAAGGCGCTGCCGGGCGGCTTCAAGCTCGGGGTCAACCCGGGCCTGGTGAAACACGAGGGCACGCAGAGCGTGCTGTGGGGCGAAGGCGTCCGCGAGAAGTTCAACGCCCCGGAGCTCAACCTCGCCCGGTACATCAAGGACGGCACCGTCACCGACCAGGACAGCGGGGAGTAGCAGGCCATGAGCACGTTCGGGGACGGTCTCGACAAGGCGGTGCAGAAGGCGTTCACCCGCCCCGTACCCAAATCGGCCGGCGCACAGATGCGATACCTGGTCAAGCAGCACAAGGGCACCAGGCAGGTGGCCCAGATGCTGCGGGTCTCCCAGCGCACGGTCGAGCGCTACGTGAAGGACCAGATCAAGAAACCCCGCCCGGACCTCGCCACACGCCTGGAGACCGAGGTCAGGAAACGCTGGCAGCCACAGATCCGGGCCAGAGCCCGCCAGAACGCGGCCACCACCGGCGGCATCGTCATCGACACCCGCGCCCGCCTCGGCTACCTCGCACCGATCGGCTCCACCGACGAGGACCGGATCCGGCACCTCACCGTAGCCCTCCCACCCCGCCACGCCGCCCGCCTCTTCGAAGCCCAGGAACAGGGCGCCGCCGACGACCGCCTCCGCGAAATCGCCGCCGAAGCCCTCAAGGAGACCTACTTCCAGGACGGCGGCCGCCGCGCCGGCTCACTGGAAGAGGTCCGCTTCACCGACATCGAACACCTGGAATTCGACCTCTGATCACAGGCGTTCAACGCGGGCCGAGCTCAACATCTCTGGTCGGGCAGCCGGAACACACTCCCGTGCCCCGGCTCCCCGACCACAACACCTGTGACCATCCCCGTACCCGGGCGCTCCCGGCTCACACAAGGTCCTCCCACGTCCACCGTTCGGCGGCATCGCACCGACTGCGGGACAGCTGCCGAAGTCGGGGCGGCGCATCGCCGCATCCCGTGATGATTGCTGTCGGGCGAGGAGCCGGACCGCCGACGATGCCACGGCCCATCCTCATCGATGCCTGGGCTCCTTGCGGTGATGGGGCGTCGGGGTGCAGCTCGTTCAGTCGCGGCTTGTGGTCTGTTGTCTGGACCATGCGGTGGCGTCAGCTCCGTATCGGGCCAGGAGGCGTGCGAACTGGATCCGTTCCTCCGGCGGCCAGGCGGCGGTGATCTCCTCGAACGCTCTTCGCTGTTCGGTGGCGAAGCGGTTGCGTTCGGCCTCGCCGTGTTCGGTGAGTTCGAGTACGGTGCGGCGTCCGTCGGACTGGGACACCGCACGGCGCAGTAGTCCGTCGTCGATGCAGGCGGCGGCGGTGCGGCTGGCCACCGGTTGGGCGACGCCCATTTCGGCGGCGAGGCCGCCGACCGTCATCTCGCCCGGGGCGTCGGCGATCACGTTGAGTACGAGGTTGCGGGAAAGGTCCTTGCTCGAAGCGGGTGCGCGTCGTCGCAGACGGGAAAGTGCCGGGCCGATCTGGTCCAACGCCGGGTCGTCGGAGGGGTGCCCGGAGAAGGACGCGCTGCTCATGAGCCTGATTGTAGGCCCCCACCCAGGCATTTGCATACCATCCAGCAAGTGCATAGCATTCGGTATGTAAATCTGAATGAGTGAAGGAAGCGAGGCGGATTGCTATGGCACTCACCGCGATCACCAACGCGCAGGTCTTCGACGGGGAGAAGGCGGTCGGCGTGCGGACCGTGGTCATCGACGGCGGGACGATCGCCCGTGTCGGGGGCGACGCTCCCCGGGGCAGCGAGATCGTCGACGGCAGCGGCGCCACACTGCTGCCGGGACTCATCGACGCCCATGTCCACTCCGCTCCGGGGTCCCTGGCGCTCGCCCTGCGGTTCGGGGTGACGACCGAACTGGAGATGCAGGGGATGAACACGCGGGAGAACCGGGGGCTCATCACGGACGACGACACCCTGGCCGACGTGCGCTCTTCCGGCTTCGCCATCACCCCGCCCGGCGGTCACCCGAGCGAGCTGATGCCCGAAGGCTTCCGGCCGAAGTGGGACCTCCCTCCGGTGATGCCGCTGATGCCGTTCTCCACCACTCCCGAGGAAGCGGTCGCCTTCGTGCCCCAGCTCCTCGCCCGGGGATCCGACTTCATCAAGTTCATGATCGACGACGGCAGCGTGGAGGGACACCCCGGGCTGCCCGCGCTCGACCGGGCCACCGTGAACGCCGGCGTAGCGGAAGCCAAGAAGTACGGTGCGCTTACCGTGGCCCACGCGCTGACCTTGGACGCCACCAGGATGGCCGCCGAAGCCGGTATCGACGGCGTCACCCACGTGTTCATGGACCAGCCGCACACCGCCGAGATCATCAGCCTCATCAAGGACGCGGGTATGTTCGTCATCCCTTGCGTCACTCTCAATGCCTCGATGATGGGGATCACCGGCAGCGAACTCGCCGACGACCCCAGGGTCGCCGCACGTCTCGACAGCGCGTGGGAGCAGACCCTGCGGTCCAGCTACAACCGTTACCCGCAGGGCAAGCTCGACGACGTGTACGACACCGTGCGCGCTCTGGATGCCGCAGGCGTCGACGTGCTGGCCGGTACCGACGTCTCCATGCCCGAGACGTTCTTCGGGGGCCTGGCACACGGAGCGAGCCTGCACCACGAACTGCGATACCTGGTGGCGGCCGGCCTCACGCCCGCGCGGGCCCTGCGCGCGGCCACAGCGACCACAGCCCGGCGCTTCCACCTCGGCGACCGGGGCCGCATCGCCGAGGGACTCCGCGCCGACCTTCTGCTGGTCGACGGCGACCCGGTCGGCAACATCAGCGACACCCTCAACACCCGCGCCGTCTGGCGCCGCGGCACCCGCCTGGCGGCATGACCGCCGTACCTCCCCGTGCGCAATCACTCACGGCGGGAAGGGCCACCGTGAGTGGTGTGGCGGACCCGGCCCTACTCGCTGAAGACCGGTCCCGCCCGCGCCCCCCAGTTCCTTTGTGCTCTGCTCGTCCTGACGACCTCGACCGCTGACGGTGCCCGTGCCGGCCCGCTCCGGGGCCGCTCGTCAGTCGGCGTCGCTCATCCGGGGGACCTCGGCCGTCGGCGCCCACGTAACCGCGGAGTGTCCCCCTCGGCGCCTCATTACCCGTTCGACGACAACGGCGGAGAGGCAGAGGAGGGCCGCGAGTACGGAGAAGACGGGGAAGATCGCGGTGTCGCTCCAGACGGTCGCGCCGATGCCCACGAGGAGTGTGGGCGTGATCAGCGCGCCGTACGCGAGCAGATAGAACATGGACATGACGGCCCCGCGCCGCTCGGCGGGGATGTGTGCGGTCAGGTGGCGCAGGGAGCCGCCGAAGGCGAGTCCGTAGGCGCCGCCCTGGAGTGCGACGGTGACGATGATGACGGCGGCGTTGCCGGTCGCGAAGCCGGCCACTCCGGCCAGCATGAGCACGGCGAGTGCCGTGTCGCCGGTGAGTGCGACCGTGCGGGCCGGGTAGCGGGCGCTGACGGCCTGTGTGGTGGCGGCGGTGAGGGTCACGGCCGCGATGACGACGCCGCCGAAGAAGGGTCCGTCGACGTGTGCGGCGTGGGCGGCGATCGAGGGTTCCAGCGAGAAGCAGACCCCGAGCACGGCCCAGGCGGCGCCTGCGCCGATCACGGCGAAGACGAATCGCCCGCGGATTTCCTTGGGTACCTGCGGGCGCGGGATCCCCAGGGGTGCGGCACCGGCCGAGGGGTGCGGCTCACGCATCACCAGAAGGAGGACGAACAGGACGAGGGCGATGAGCGCGTCGGCGAGGTAGGGCAGGAGCAGGGGGTGGAAGCCGGTCTGGGCGAGGGCCGCGGTGCCGAGCGCGGCGACGGCGATACCGACGTTGAAGGCGATGGCGGTGAGCGTCCCGCTCCGCGCCGCCCGCTCGGGGTCCACGTCCAGCAGGGCGGCCCCGCCGACGACAACGATCGCGCCGATCCCCAGCCCGTTGAGCATCCGTGCCACGACGAGATGTCCGGGTCCCGCGGCGAAGACGAAGACGACGAGGCCGGCGAGCAGCAGCAGGACGGCGACGAGGAGCACGGGCCGCCGGCCGTACCGGTCGGACAGGGCCCCGGAGACGAGGATCGCGACCACCGCAACGGCCCCGTAAGCGGCGAAGACGACGGTGGTGAGGAAGGGCGGATAGTCCCACTTCTCGGCGTACAGGGAGTACAGCGGTGAGGGGATGGCGGAGGTCGCTTGCCCGAGCATGAGGAGGGCGAGGAGGGCCGCGTAGCTCCACGGCTGGGGGCGGCGGCCCGGGGAGAGTGCCTTCACGGGGACTCCTGGTAAGTTTGATGTGGATCGTACTTCGGGGATGCTAGGGAGAAGTACGACGCTCGTCAAACTTGGAGTTGTCCGATGCCGCCCTGGGAGACCCCGCCCGACCAGTTGCCGCCCGTCGCCGCCGTCCAGAAACTGCTGCGTGCACTCGCGGACCCCGCACGCCTGGAAATGGTCCGCCGCCTGGCAACGCACCCCGCCGCCGAAGCCCCCTGCTCGGACCTTTACGAGGGCTTGAAGAAATCCACCGCGACCCACCACTTCAAGATCCTGGTCGAGGCAGGTGTCCTCCACCCGGTCATGGTCGGCCCCTCTCGCGGACACCGCCTCCGCCGCACCGCCCTTCAAGAGGCGGTGCCGGGCCTGCTGGACGCGCTCATGGATGCCCTGGCGCGAGAGGGCTGACGGCCTTGAGGCCTGGCACTGCGGTACGGCGGGCGAACCCGCACGGCAGCGGCGCTGCGGGTTGTGTTCACCGCGATGCGCGACGCCCGCCCCCGAACGGCTCTTCGGGCACGGCCGGGCCACCACCCCGCGCGTACCGGTCACGGGACGCGGGCCGGCTTCGCGGTATTGGCAGGGCGGGCCGGGACCGGTTACGTGCGGCGGTGCCCCCGGTTTGAGCCGCTCCGGTTCGCCGCGGGTGTGTTGAGTCCGAGGCGCCATGTGTGCATGCCTGGGCTGCTCGTCCGGCGGCTTTCCCGTCGCCGTAGGGGGTGGCCCGCACAGTGGCCGGGTTGGTGAGGGTGCTGTCGGCTTCTTTGGCGATGCGGTCGGTGTCGGTTCCCACCAGGCGGGCGCAGCCGGCGTGGAGTCCTTCGGTGTGTTCGGTTCTGTCGAGGGTGACCAGGGCGGGGATGCGGAAGGCGGGGGCTTCTACTGCCGACTCGGACACCGCCCGGGCTCTGACCGCCTTCACCCGCCGCCCAGGACCCCCTGGTGACCGCAGGGGCACACCGCCGCGAATCCTGGGGGCCTACCGCTGGAACGGATCCGCGCGCCGCCGCCCGCCTCGCCGCCCTCCACCCCTCGGCCAACTACCTCGTCACCACCTCGCGGCTGACTGGGCAGCGGTCACTTCGCTGACCTGCGCATCGGCCCCCCAAGTGCTCGTGCAGCCGCGCGCAGCGGGCCACGTCCGCGGGGAACATCCGGCGGGCATGGACCAGCCGGTGCGGGAGCGTGCCGGTGGAGCGCCGGCTGGGCAGCGCCTCGAACAGGTCGAGGGCCTCGGACACGCCGAGTTCCCCCAGCCGGCCTCGGCTGCGCTCGGGTGGCGGTACTCGTCGGCCCTGCGCGGGTCGTCGGTGGCGAACCAGCCGTCGTCCAGGAAGAGCTTGTAACCGGTGAAGAAGACCGTGTCATCCATGATGTGACGAATCGTCAGTTTCTCGTGCTCGTCGACACGGCGGAGCGAGGGGCGGCAGCCGACGCGCAGGGCCGGCTCGCCGCGCTCGCACAGTTCGTCGATCAGCCGCAGAACGGTGTGGCTGCGCTCGACGTTGACGGCGCCGGCGGTTCCGACCACCTGGGGTACGAGGTGATGTCGTGCGCCTCCGTGATGCCCCGGGCCGCCATATCGGCGAGCAGAGCGCGGAGTTCGGCGCGCAGCCGGAGGGCGTCGCGCGGCGGAACGACACCGGCCGCCAGCCGTCCCAACACCGCCGGCCCGTGGGCTCGCCGTCGGCGTCACGCTCGATCCACTCCTCCTCCCCATGCCGGTTGTCCCGGTCGATCCGGCAGCGGCGCAGCGCCTCGGAGTTGAGGACGGCGGTGGAGTGGTCGCGGCTGCGCAGAAAGCGGGCGGTCGCCGGTGAGAGTGTCCAGCTCCGGCAGGGTGGGGAGTTGGGCGTCGGGGAGGGTTCCGGACAGCCAGTGACCCCAGGCCCCGGCCCCGGACCCGGCCATCCGCCGCGCGACGGTGGCCAGCACCTCCCGGGCCCCGGCCCGGTCCCGCACCGCGCCCCAGGCCACCGTCCAGTAGTCCGCGGCGGCCCAGCCAGGGTTCACGATCTCGGCCCTCGGGCGCATTCGCCAAGCGTGCGAATGAACCTTCCGGTGGTGGTTCAGCTATCCCGTCGCCGAAGCACGGCGTACCGGGCCGGCCAGTCAGTGACACCCGCCTGTCGGCCAAAATCAGCGATCCGAAGGTCGAGTACGGTGAACCACGGAGTCACCGCATTGAGGAATGTCTCCTCAGTGGTCCAGGACGGTCCGCTGGACTGGTCCAGGGCGTCCTCTCGGGTGAGAGCGGCGGCCCCAACATGTACCCATAATCCGCCGGGCCGGCACATCCGTGCTATCGCCGCAGCGAACGTCCGACGCTCACGATCAGTGGGGCGAGTGTGCAGCACACCACGCTCAAGGACCACCGGGAACGGGTCCCGCGGCACTGGGCCGGTGACGTCCAGCACCTCAAACCGTACCGCCATGCCGGCCGGCGTGCGGCGCTGTGCCTCTTCAATCGCCCGGACGGAGAAATCGCAGGCGGTCACGGTATAGGAGCGGTTGGCGAGCCACCGCGCAGTGGTGCCGAGCCCGCAGCCAACATCCATTATGTGGGCTGGGGGTGGAGCGTACGTGGCGAGGAGTTCGCCGAGTGCCGGTGGCGGCTCCTCGTCCCATCCAGCGATCGCGGAATCGTAAGTCTGGTCCCATTCAGCCGAGTCGAGGGAGCGCAGTGGCCTGGCGGCTTCGCCGTCAATCATCACTGGGTCTCTTTCTGTGCTGTCGTCCGGTGCGCGGTCATCGCTTCGGTCAACCCACGACCGGCCAGCGGGTGATACGGGAGGGCAGCCACCACAGAAGAGTGCCGGTCCGGTGAACGAGGCCCGACTTCATGAACGCTGATATTTCCTGTTGCCCGAAATCTGAGCCAGGGGCACCGTGCAGCAGTGACGCCAACTTCCCTTCGTGCACCTTACGCATGACGATGCGCCGTTGACTTCCATGGCGCAGGTCAGTGATTTCGATGAACCCTTTGCCGCGCCGGTAGCCGCATTTGTTCATATGGAATGTGGCGCGCCATTGATCGAGGACAGCATCGCCATTGGGGCCGGCCACCGAACGTGGGGGGTACAGGTGACTGAACAGATGCCATTGTTCGATCTCGGTGCCAAGATCCAGATCCCAGTCAACGGAGACACCGTGTCCTGTCAACTCCCTCACATGCGTGAGTCCGCGGACCGCCAGTCGCTCGCTTTCGCGATCTCCCTCGGCGAGGATCACGGGCGCGGGGAGGGCAACATGCCGGACGCCCCGTGCAATCAGGTCCGAGATGGTTTGTGCGGGAGTGTCCTCGTACTGGGCCTCTCCCAGATACATGCCGTGCTTCTCGCGGGTCTCTTCGTCGCGTTCCCGCCAGCACCGGAGCGTCGTCGTCGCGCCTGTGCCCGGTGTTCGGCCCATTGGGCTGTGGAGCAGCGCTGGTACCAGAGCCGGACTGCTGTCACGGGTCACCCAACGCATGAGATCCTGGTTGGCGGCATAAGGCACGACGTGCACGGTCTGGCCACCGTCTTCGAAGAGCAGTCCCAGCGTGCGCCAGAGGCCAAGCAAGTTTGACACGTCCTCCGCGGTGATGTGGTGACCGCCCGCTCGGAGTTTGTCCCTCAGCGCATCTCGCGTGTGCGGCTGCTCCAGTAGACGGAACGCGGCCATCTCCCAGGGGTCCTGGATTTCCAGTGTGCGCCAGGCGAATCCGGGCCGGGTGTTGGTGAGGACGATGGAGCTGGTCAGGTCGCACTGTGTCAGCCGTCCATGAGCGAACTCGTGGCGCCAGGTCTCCACTGCCTTGTCCAACCGCTCTGCTTGCGTGGTGGAGATTCCTCGGTGCTTGGCATCGAAGACATAGGCCATGTCGCGGAGTTCGGATGCTGGAAGGTCGTAGATCACCGCGTAGTGAGCGGCAGGCTGCAGGTCACCGAAACCAAGTTCTGGACGGTTGAAGTAGGGACTGAAGCGTTCGATGGCTATGCGGGTGACACCGTTCGGCGGAGCGAGATGGTGGATGGCCGGGAACTGGTCGATCACCGCGTCGTAGTCCTCCTCGGTCTCGCCCGGGAAGCCGAAGAGGTAGTTCCACACAACACCGAGGCTCACTGATTCCGCGTCGCGCAGCATGCGGACGTTCTGGCAGCCGGTCACCCCTTTGTCCATCAGCTTCAGGACGTGACTACTGAGGCTTTCGACGCCGGGCTGGACATAGTGAATGCCGGCGGCGACGAGGGAGGCGAGCTGTTCGCGGCGCATGTTGGATTTGATCTCATAACTGATGCGCAGGTCGCATCCGGCCTCCGCGAGCCTCGGTACCGCCGACCGCAGATATGCCATATCGAGGATGTTGTCGGCCACGGCGACGTTGAGTACCTGGTACTGCTCTGTCATCGCGAGCAGTTCGTCGACGAACCGGTCCGGGCTCTTGCTGCGGAATTCCATGAACGAACCGTTGAGCCCGCAGAAGGTGCAGTGGTGTTTCTGCCCCCACCAGCAGCCGCGGGAGCTCTCCACCACCAGATGGGGCTCGGCCAGAGCCCGGGCACGGGACGCCGCGTGCTGCTCGAAGTAGTCCGTGTAATCCGGTGTGACCAGTGCCGATGCCGGCAGTGGGGCCGCGCTCATGACATTGGCGTGCGAGGTGCCATCTGCGTCGCGCCAGCAAAGGCCAGGGATGTCCGTGGGATCCGACTTGTCGCGCAGACAGGCGAGGAGTCGCGTGAGGGACACCTCACCCTCACCGCGATTGACATAGTCGACAAACGGGAAGCCGCGATGAAGTGCGGCGCCCTGTGGACCGTCGCAGTTGCCGCCGCCCAGCACCACAACCACTTCGGGTGCGGTCTTCTTGATGAGCCTGGCGGCGGCAAGAACGGCACTGTTCTGGGCGAAGGTCGTCGAGAAACCGACGACGTCGGGCCGGTCGGCAAGGATGCGGCCGACAAGGTCCGCGATGTACTCGGGAGCGAGCGCATGCAACTGTCGCCCTTTGGCGAGCATGGCGCCCGGCACTGCTCCCGCCACGAGGTCCGCGAATTCGGAGTTGCGCCAGTGCGGGTCGTCGTACAGAGCGGAGGAGAAGATCCACTCACTGTAGCCGGTGAAGTACGAGTTCCAGCAGAAGTTGTACTCCTCACGCGTCAAGCCCGCTCGCTCGGTGATCCAGTCGAGGTAGTCCAGATTGGCATTCACGACGTCGACTCGGCTGTTCGGGAACTCGTCCGCGACGCGGCGCTTGAGGATTCCCAAGGCCAGGGAGGGGAAGTCAATTGAGGCCCAGGGCATGTTGACGAAGGTGATGTGCACCGTGTGGCTCCTTCAGTGTGACGGACGAATGGCTGATCACGGTTCGTCGTGAATGACACCGACATCTGCGGCGAGAAGTTTGCCGAGCAGTGACTGACCATGCGCACTGGTTGCGATCAAGAGCCCACCAGACGCGGCGCTCCGGGCCACATGGTTCTTCGGCAATGAGTACACCTGTTCCCGTACCGGATCGGCCAGCAGGGATGAACCATCGCCCGGACCATGTGGAGCGAACCGCGCTGGGGCACACCGGATCCACGGATGCGGGCGCAGCGCTATGCGCTGCGCCGGGGACTGCGCTGCGACTTCGGCGGGCCCGGTCGCAGCCGCGGAGATCCGGCGCATGCCGCGCTTCAGCCGCTGCAGAGCGTCAGGGCGCTCGGGTCCGCCGATCACGGCATGCCGCCGCCCCACCCTGCCGCCCAAGTAGTTGAGTTCACGGTTGTCGGCGAACAAGCCGGAGCTGTCAAGGACCACCCCGAAACGTTGGGGATCGGCAACGAGACGGGTGCCGGGCTCGGCCACCATGAGTTCGAACGCGTCAATGGCGAACTTTTCGCGGTTGCGTTCGAGAAAGCGCAGGGACTCCTCGGACTCCTCTTCGGTCTCGTCCAAGAGGCCGCCCATCACTGAAAGGTTGACCCGGATTTCCGCTGCCGCGAGGTTGTCAAGGATGACCTGGAAATCCGCGGCGCGGACACCCTTGTCCAGTCTGTCGAGTAGTCGCTGCGTGACACCCTCATAGCCGACAGCCATTCCCTCGCAGCCGAGTTCGGCCAGTTCCTGGCAGAAGGCCCGATCGAGCAGGATCGGTTCCAGTCGGTTGCGGGTGTTGAAACGGACGTGCACACCGCTCTCTCGCACCAGCCGCATGGCTCGGGCAAGCAGCCGCAGGTTCGTGTTCTCATCGACGATGGTGACGAAGTCGATTCCCGTACTTTCCACGATCCGGCATACGGTGTCTGCGAGTTGCCCCGGGGAAGCCTGCTGGTAGGCACCACGTTCCAGGGACCGGTTGCCGTAGGAACAGAAAATGCAGCGTCCCCAGTAACAGCCCACGCAGGACACCATGGAGAGAACGACGGTGTCGTTGAGATAGGAGTGCACTTTCAGCCCGTCGTAGTCAGGCGCGCCTACATCCTTGAAACGGAGAGCAGGCGGTCGGCTGGAGGCTGTCACCCCTCCGGGGCTCAGCCACTTCATCCCCGGCACATCGGAACGTGGTGCGGTTCCCGTGAGATGAGCCAGCCAGCGCTCCAGGGGCTCTTCCCCCGCCGTGGTGCAGAGCGCATCCACCGCCGTGCGCACTGAGGTCATCGCGGCCAGTTCGTCATGCCGCAGCATGACCTGCTGTCCCCCAAGGCAGATGCGCGTGCCCGGATGGAGCAGGCGGATCCACCGGGCAATCAGCAGAGCCGGTGCCAACTGACTGAAAAAGGCGACGGATATGCCAACCGCCCGCGGAGCAGACTGATCAAGAGCCTCTGTCAACAAGCTGTGCAGCTCCCGGGTGGCGAAGTCGAGGGAACCGACCTGCGATTCGGACAATCGAAGCACTGCTTCATCAAGTGAGTTGAAGTCGTCCCAAACCTGCGACAAAGCCGAACCGCGCAGCATCAGTTGGGTGGCGCGTCGGGCCAGACGTACCGCACGCACGGGACCGAGGTGAGGGCCTGGCCGCTTCGTCAGGACGAAGTCGCGTATCTCACCGAGATGCTCCAGGGCGGCATCAGCCACCGCCGCCCTGTACCAGGTAGGCAGATCCTTCGCCTCGTCGAGGGCGTGGGCCTCATGCGCGAGCGCGGGGCCGTCGAGGAGTCGATGGATCAATTCGATGCCTAGATCCACCTGATGTGCGCTATATCCGAACCGGCGGACATGACCGGACAGATAAGGCAGACTGAGATAGGGAAAGAGGGTGGCTTCGGTCAGTGGCGGAAAGAGCAGCAGAAGATCCATGCCATCCGTCCCGATCCGGACGGTGGAGCCGACCGGGGTGCGCGAGGTGTCGGAAGCCGGTATCGGCCTACGCTGCGGACTCAAGAGCTGCGGAGGCTATGGCGTCGTCATAGCGTCCAGCGAAGGAGAACCTGCATGAGAGAGGCCCGGACGACCCCCCGCGGTTGCTGAGGCAGAACCTGGAGGAGCTCACAGGTGGGCAGCGCTCCGGCCTTGCGATGTGAGGGCGCCATGGTTTTACCACAAGACCGCAGCAGCGTCCTTACCTGTCTGGCACTCCGGCACCGTGCGGGGTGCCGGAGAGCGCAGGGGATCTTGTGAGCTCCTCGTGCAAGGTCAGTCAGCGGACAGTCAGTCCGCCGACACGGTGGAGGAACGGTCTACGTTCTTGGCGATGTAGTTGTAGGCCGTGGACGAACCACTGACTTGGAGTTCGTCCATCTCGAGCATCTGCAGCTCGCCGAGGTTGCTGTCGGCCTCAGTGTTGATCTGGATCTCCATGGAGCCTCCATTCGCGAGTGGAACCCGAATCGAAAACATTTACGGGTTTCCTGTCTATGAATAGGATCTTCATGAGGCCTCGTGATGGTCAAGGGCTCCTTTGAGCCATGGTCATTTACGGGGCAACTCCTCATGGCGTCGCCGGCTCACGGGCAGGAGATGTCGGCGCCTGCGGTGAGGGCGTCGCCAAGGGGCGTGCGGTGGTAGGGGACCGATCGGCCCGATCGGGCGCGGCGGAGGAGACCGGCCTTACGCATGACGGCGAGGTGGTTGCCGACCGCGCCGGGGGCGCCACGCGGTCAGCTGTTCCTCGGCGTTGAGCACCCGCGCCCGCCACGACCGGCACCGCGGGGGCAAGCAGGTGCTGTGCACGATGTCCTCGCTCGTCGCCCGCCTGCATCTGCTGGTCACCTTCATACTGGTGACGTACGCGACGACCTGCGGGGCCTGCCTCGGTCTTCTCCCGGGCGGCTGGACGACGGCCGTGGCTGTCCGCTCGGTTGTGCCGTGCCCTGCTGGGCTGCCCGGGGCGGTTCACGACCGTCGGTCCCGGCCGTGAGGTCGGCCCTTGAGCGAGGCACGCCTGGCGGCCGGGCGTGGCCTGGGCGGGTAGGCAGCGGTGGTGGAGGTTCAGCTCTGTGCGCCGGTCCTGGCGAGGTTCTTTTCGAACGCGGCCAGGTAGTTGTGCAGATGGTGGTCCTTGATGCCGACGGTCTCGGGGGCGAACATGTCCCGGCTGAAGCCCTTGGCCCGGTCCTTCAGTGCCGCGATGAGCGGCATGGTCTCGTGGAGCTTTCTGTCGGCGTCGAAGTAGTGCAGGGCGCTGACGTGGGTGAAGACCGGCTCGGGCGGGAGCTGGGGGACGATGTCGTTGTTGTTGACGAAGCGGTGGCAGCGGTTCCTGAATGCGGTGTTGTACAGGCCCGTGAGCAGGCGCTCGCAGGTGCGGGGCTGGCCGTAGGTGTAGACCCCGTAGGGCAGTTGGCGGTTCCTCGAAGTAGTAGTGGGCGCCGGCCAGCATGGCCAGGGCACCGCCGAGGCTGTGGCCGGTGAACCAGACGCTCTGTCCGCTGGTGCGCAGTTCCTTGATGGTGTCCCGGATCTGGGGGTATACGGACCGCAGGGCCTGGTTCTTGGCCGAGCTGTGAGGCGGATGCGCGGGCCTCCACGGCTCGGGGGACTGACCAGGTGGGGCCATCCTCTCGGCACGCCAGGGACTGCCGCTGTCCGGCCCCGCGCTGTCGGTGGTGACTGGAAGGCTGGTCGGTTGAACGAAGACGAGTAGTTGCTGCGGGGCCGAAGCAGCGGCCGGTCGAAAGCCGGCGCGACGGAAGTGGCCGGTCAAGAGTGGCCTCTCGGACGAATGCCCTTGCTGTTCCGGCCGCAGAAACTCGCCCGCCCTCTGGCCACAACCACCAGGCGGTACACACAGGCCATGGACGTGGACCTGGGACGCATCGGCATCTGGAGCTTGGCGTTCACTCACGGGGACCGCGGCGCGGCACGTGAGGCGGCCGCCGAGCTGGAGGAACTGGGCTGCGGCACGCTCTGGCTCGGCGGCAACCCGGGAGGCAATCCCCGCGGTGACCTCGTCGCAGCGGCCGAGCTGCTCGCGGCGACGAACCACACCGTGGTCGCTCCCGCCTGCGTATCCATCTGGCATCAGCACTCCCGCGCCCTCGCGGCGGCGTATGACGCGCTGCCGGCGCACATGCGGAACCGTCTGCTCCTCGGCCTGGGCGTGGGCCACCCGAAGACCGGCCAGTACCATCTCCGCCCGTACACGTCTCTCCGTGACTACCTCGACGAGTTGGACGGCTTGCCCGCGATTCCCCGGCCGGCGCGGATTCTGTGCGCACACGGCCCGAGGCTGACGGGCCTGGCCGCCACCCGTGCCACAGGTGTCCAGCCGCATCTCACTACCGTCGGCCACACCGCGCTCACGCGTGAGCTGCTCGGCGACGGCCCGCTGCTGGCCCCCTCGGTGTCGGTGGTACTGGAGACAAGCCCTGGAACGGCCCGGGCAGTGGCCCGCACGGCGCTCGCTCCCTACCTCGCCCAGGCAAACAGGGGGAGTTGACAGGTCCGAATCCTGTGGATCGCGGCAAGTACGGGTCGAAGATCCACTTGATCACCGAGCGGACCGGTCTGCCACTGTCGGTCGGTATAGCGGGTGCGAACATGCACGGACAGTCAGGGCCTGGAGCCGCTCGTGCGGGGGATCCCGCCGATCCGCTCGCGACGCGGACCGCGCCGCCGCAAGCCCGGCAAGCTGCACGGCGACAAACGGTACGACTACCGCCACCTGCGGCAATGGCTCCGTGCGCGGGGTATCACGCACCGCCTGGCCCGAAGCGGCGTTGAGTCCTCCACCCGCCTGGGCCGTCAACGCTGGGTCGTAGAACGGTCCGTGGCCTGGCTCGCCGGCTGCCGCAGACTCCACCGATGCTACGAACGCAAAGCCGAACACTTCCTCGCCTTCGACGCCATCGCCTGCACCCTAATCTGCCACCGCCGACTCACCAAATGAGATGACTTCTTAACCCGTTTGGATGGTCGCGATGCCTCGTACGCATGCACATTGATGGATACGGGGAGCCACCGCTCTGCACGCAAATGGTGTGCAAGAACAGAGAGGTCAATCGTGGCAGCAACCGTCTGGGGTGTGGTCAGCTCATCCGGGAACATGATCTCCGGTGAGGGAGCCAGGGCATGAAGCGATCTCCTCTCATCATCGCAGTAGCAACCGCCGCTCTGATGTTGGGCGCGGCACCCTCAATGGCGTCCCCCGACGGGCACTTCCAGCTTCTGGTCAGTTCACGTTGGTGCATCCAAGCCAATGGCCACGACCGCCTTGTCGACATGGATGACTGCGAGGAGTACATCGCCCCCTGGCAACTGTGGAGGGCGCAGGGCGACGACCTGTCAAAAATGCGGCTGCAGAGTGCCCTGGACGATACGTGCCTTGAGGAGGACAGCGTGGGCGCCGTAATCACCGACACCTGCAGCGACAGCACCACTCAGCAGTGGAACGTCACCACGCGGGACGTGGACGGGAAGCAGCAGGTGAGACTCCAGAACGTGGCGACCAATAACTGCGTCAGGCAAGGTGACGGTGGCTGCGAATTCGACTCCGCCTGGCTTACGGTCAACGGGGCCCGCTTCTGAAGGGGCTGCCGGGGATCGGCTTCCTGCGGGGTGAGCGAGTCGTCCGGCCGCCCGATACGCCCCTGACCGACCGCCTATGAGGCGGCCGGGTCAGTACGGGACGGGCGTCAACGTGTCTCCGTGGTTGATCGGTCGGCGGCGTCCGCCGGAGTGCGGGGACTTCGATGCACCAGCAGCGAACTATTCCCCATGCCGTTTTGCTGTACGGATCACAAACAGCCACGCCCCCATGATGCACGTGACTCCAATGAGCCCAGCAACGAACATGGTCAGCGCCAGGACAAGGATAGTGGGAATAATGACCATTAAGCCGATTGGCCTACTCGTAAATCTGTCGACAAGGAGTGCCGCCCGGACTGCTTTTGATTTACCTTCAAGTTTTTTATTGACCATGATTCCATCAGTCCTTGATCCGTAATCCATTTTCATACAGGTGACGGAGGGCCCTCTCTGAAGAGTGTGGACCTCCGCCAAATTGCACTGGCGGTTAACTTATCCAGCGCGTCCCAAATCCCCAGTGCTGATTAACCTTACCGCGACGGCTTCCGTAACTTGATTCGGCGCCTCACATGCCGAGCGAGGCGTTGTGCGCGGCCCGGGTGGCGATGGCGCGCCGGTCGCGGTCGGCCTGGTCGGGGGCTTCGTGCAAGTGGAAGGTGAGGCCGACGATCCGGTCGGCGAGCGCCAGGACCCGCAGGTCCTGGGTGAGCAACTGGATTTCGGTCAGGGCCTCGCCTGCGGCCGTGCGGGCTTCGGGCGCGGCCTGCTTCGCGCCCGCCTGCTCGACGGGCGCACCGGCCTTCTGTAACGGGCGGCGGGCCGCCGCCCGTCATCGCGGCGGCCCGCCGTCGACATGCCCCGCTGCTACAGCCGGCGAGTGAGCCCGAAGAACCTTGCGTGCCAGCTCTTGCGCGGGGACCTCCCTGGTATCGACCTTGAGGTCGTACCTGGCCTCATGGGCATGAACCGTCCGCAGGTGCCCCCTCGCCAGGCCCGCCGGATTGCCCCGTGCCGCCTCCCGCTCCTCCAGCACATCGACCGGGCAGTACACCCCAACGAGATAGACCTCTACGCCGGAGAGCGCCTGGAGCCAGTCCTCCAGCAGATCGGGATCCAGCAGCATCTCGTCGACCACGACGTTGCAGCCCTTGAGCGCCAGCTCGGCGACCGACGCGCGGGCGGCGGCAAGCATCCGGCGGCCGACGTCGCCGTACCGGATGCTGATCAGCTGACGGCCGTCCTCGTCATGCTCCGACCGGTCGTAGCGGAACCCTTCGAAGCTCAAGTGCCCGCCGCGGGCACCGGCCCACTTCTCCGGCACCATCGAGAACAGCGTATCGATGCCCCAATACAGGTACGGCTCATCGCTTGCTTCCTGGATCGCGCGGGCCAAGGTGGTCTTACCAGCACTTGATGTGCCGTTGAGGAAGATCACGTGACCAGGGCGGTCATACTGCACAGAGGTTCCCATCCGACCAACGTATCGGGCCCGATCAGCGACGGTGCGGCCCCCCGACGCAGGAACCCGGACGAGCCCGCCCCGGCGCCGCGGTCACCGTTGGAGTAGGTCCATCGTTGAGTTCTCCCAGCTCGGGATTCGAACATGGGGGAGGACGGCGGTATGAGTGAGCTGGTGGAGTGCCCGCAGTGTGGCCGGAGGACGCGGACAAGCCGCATGGTGGCCGCGCCTTCGCCGACGGCATCAGCGGATCACCGCACCCCCGGCACAACCTCGGTCCGCCCGACGCTGGCTAGACGACGGTCAGCCGCAGCCGAGGCACCCCGTCCCTGTCCATGACAGCACCGTACGACCGCCAACCCCGTACGCCCGGCCCACGTTTCGGGCCGACCGGCCCGAAACATCAAGTCGCCGACCTGCGAAAAATGCCTTCGGGTCAGGTCCGCTTGCGGCTCGCGATCTCGTCAGAGAGCTGCTGCACGTGGGCGGGGTCCGCGTCCCGGGCAAGGGCGACGTAGTGGTCCATGACGGCCGGTCGGTAGCGCACGGGCAACGTCTGTCCTGGGGCGAGTCGTGTGAGCTCGGTGATCGTGAGGCCTTCGTCTGCGATACCGCGGAACGAGCGGCCGTCGGCGGTCTCCACGTCGAACATCAGGACCACGCGTGGATTGCTGTTGACCTCTCGCCAGTCGACGAGAACACCGAGCGCAAGCGCCCCCGTACGCAGTTCCGCACTGCGCTTCCGTGCATCACTGCTCATGACCGGGTTCGGGGCGACGCCCGGGAAGTCGGGCCCGACGCCGAGCGATTCCCGACTCAGGTCGGGCCTGAGCTGCGCCGTCAGATCGTTGAACTGGTCCGAACCGAACAGAACCTTGAGCTTCTTCTTCCAGCGGAACATCCTGGCCCCTCCCTCACACCGGTGCCGGAATCTCGGCCCGGCGCTTCGCCCTCACTGCGATTGTAGGGCGCGGCCATTCCCGACCTCCGTCGCATCGCTCCGTCCCGATGGGGTCGCCGTCTGCGACATACCCCACGGCAACCACCTGAGAACCCCTCACCTGCCGTTCGGTTCGGCGTCCACAGGACGCCGAACCGAACGGCAACCCCGATCACCCTCCACCCTCATACGTCATGACCTGCGGAAAGAGGATGTGACACAGGAACTGAGCTGCGCGTTGCCCAGCTCCGGGTTCGAAGGTGCTGGGAGCGCGAAGCCGCTGTCTGGCTTCGGCTGCGGTGGGAGAGTGGTTCTCGGGGCCGCAGTCCGGGCCCGGTGACCTCTTGGTGGGACTGCTGACCGTCAGTGCCGGGACGATCAGTCGCGTTGAACGTCGCGGGAGGCCGTCTGTCCGCTCCTGCGGGAGCTTCGGCGGGTGATGCACCTGGTCATAAGGGTGATCGCGGCCCAGGTGATGAGCGATTCCGATTCCCACCTGAACTGGTCACTCATCACCCTCATGACCCGGTGCCTCACCCGTAAAGGCCCCCGAAGCGACGGCTGGACGAAGAAGTCGGATTCACCAGCTGAGCCACAGAATCGTCAGAAAATGTCAGGTTGAGGCTGCTGTACACGGTCGCGGTCGCTGCTCAGCCAGCCATGCCACGGCGTATGCGACGGCGTCGGTCAGAGAGAAGAACCGGGCCTCGGCCGCGCCTACCTTGCCCAGTACCACTGGGCACTCCTTTTCAAAGGCCATGCCCAGATCGCCGAAGCGGTCTGTGGTGATTGAGGTGTCGCGCACCGTGATCCAGCTGCGGCCTTGCGGGGTCATGACCGCAAAGGAGTTGTTGACCTGTGGCGCGGGAATCCGGTACTCGGCCAGGTGGAATGCAGTGCAGGATTCGAAGCCGGCGCCCAGAAGTAGGATCCGCGCTCCGACTTCTTCCAGCCGGGCGAGCGGGCTGCGCTCGCCGAGCCGGCAGTCCAGTGCGTGGCTGTCCACGATTGCAGCAGCGTGGGGACCCACGGCAGCGAAGGACGTCTGCGGGTGAGCACTGCGGACAGCTCCGGGCCAGTTGCGGACGGTCTCCGGGATGACACCGACACTGCGGGTGGGCGCGGTGTGCGGGTCGTAGGGCGGCATCGACGCGCGAATGTCCGCCCACCATGCCTCGGGCACGGGCGGATTCTGCCAGCCCTCTGGATCTGAGTTGTCGCCCGAGTGCGTCGGCACCACCAACGTCCCGTCATCGCCGAGGACATCCAGCAGAGCGAGGACGACAGCGACCGGACCACCGCAGACCCACCCGAGCGAGCTGAGGGAGGAGTGTACGAGGATGGTCTCACCAGAGCGGAGGCCCAGGTCACGCAGCTCGGCGGCAAGTGAATCACGCGTACACATCGGGCCGGCCGGAGACGTGACTGACATGACGGCGAGTATGTACGACCCGGGATCCCGACGCCATTCAATTTTCGACGGTCCCTCAACCGCGCGCCCCAGGGCACCGATGCCTGCCCGCGGGCTGTCCAGTCACACAGCGAGCCAAAACCGCCTATATCGCCACGATCGCAGCCGTCTCGCACACCGAGTACGACGCACTGGGCAATGTCGAAGCAACCGTCGACCCGCTGGGAAGGACCACCCGTTACGGCCACGACCAACTCGGCCGGCTCATCCAGAAGACGGACCCGGTAGCAGGAACCCCGGCCCTGCTCGGCACCTCGCCGGGTACGCTCAACGGCTCGGGAACATTGAACGGCTCGCCCGACGGCACGCTGCGCGACCTCGACGGCGCCGGCATCACCCGCTACACCTGGACACCGACCGGCCTCCAGCTGCCGCAGACCGACCCGACCGGAGCCCGGATCGAGGCCACGTACGACGAGCTGGGACGACAGTTGACCGCGACAACAATCGATCGCTACCCGTCGCTCCGCAACCTGACCACCCGATTCGCCTGCGACGACGCGGGCAACCAGCTCTCCTCGACAACACCGGGCAACCACACCACCTCCGCCACCTACAACACGGCAGGAGACATCGGGACCATCACCGACCCGATGGGCGGGGTCACCAGGCTCCGTTACGACGGACTCGGCCGACAGCACGAAATCACCGACCCCACCGGACGCAGGAGCACCACGAGTTACGACGCTTTCGGCAACGTCCTGGGCCAGACCGATTTCGGCACCGGCACCACCGCACTGCGCTCGCTCTCCGCGGAGTTCGACGCGGACGGCAACCGCACCTCCGCGACAGCCGCGGACGGAGCACGCACCACGTACACCTACGACACGCTGGGGCGGCTCACGCGTCAGGTCGAACCGGTCAGCGCCGGCAAATCCATCACCACGGGCTTCGGTCACGACGCGGCGGGCAACCAGACCCGGCTGACCGATGGCCGCGGCAAGGACACGGTCTACACCTTCACCCCCTGGAACCAACCCGAATCGACCATCGAACCAGCCACCAACGACCACCCGGCGCCGGCCGACCGCACCTGGACCACCGTCTACGACGCGGCGGGCCGAAGCGTCTCCGAGTCACTGCCCGGAGGAGTCCGGCGCACGCAGACATATGACGGACTCGGCAGAATGACAGCGGAGACCGGCGCCGGCGCCGAGGCCGCCACGGTGAACCGCACGCTGGAGTACGACCTTGCGGGATGTCTCACCGCGGCCGGCACGGACGGACTCCTCGGCCGCGACACCTACACGTACAACGACCGGGGCCAGCTCCTCACCGCCGCCGGACCGGGCGGGAAGTCGTCCTACGCGTACGACACCGAGGGCAATATGACCTCGCGTACCAACGCGGACGTCACCACCGAATACGGCTACGACGCCGCCGGACGGCTCGACTGGACCTGGGACGAGATTACCGGCAACGACATCTGGTACGGATTCGACGCCGCAGGCCGCCCCACCACCGAGCGCTACGCCGAACAGAAGGCCGGCTCGACGACCTGGCAGGAATCCGCGCGCCGCACCTACGGCTACGACAGCCTGGGCCGGCTCACCAGCGACCGCATCACCAACCCCGCAGGAACCACCGAAACTGCGTCGACGCGGTACGAGTACGACGTCGACGACCGGCTGACCAAGAAGTCCACCAAGGGCACAGCCGGAGCCGCCGATCACACCTACGGCTACGACCTCGCGGGCAGGATGACCTCCTGGACCACCGGAGCCACCACCACCGAATACGGATGGGACGACGCGGGCAACCGCGTCAAGGCGGGCAGCGCGACCTCGACGTACGACACGCGCAACCGTCTGCTCACCGACGGCACGTCCACATACTCCTACTCGGCGCGCGGCACCGTCGCATCGGTGAAGTCTCCGGGCAAGGAAACCCGTTCACTCACCTTCGACGCCTTCGAGCGAAAGATCACCGACGGCGGCACGACCTACACGTACGACTCCCTCGACCGCGTACGGGGCAACGGAAAGGCATCCTTCAGCTACGACGGCGGCTCGAACAACCTCGCCGACGACGGCACCAGCCGCTACACCAGAACCCCGGACGGCTCACTCCTCGCCGTCGGCACGGGCACGACCAAACAGTGGGCCGTCACCGACCAGCACACCGATCTCACCGCCACCCTGGTCGCGCCGTTGTGCGCTGGTGACGGCGAGCACGGCTGCGCTGAGCGCCACACCGCGTAGACGGTCCAGGCTCCGCCGGTCGTCCACGGGAAGTCGGGCCGGCGGGGGCCGACCTCCACGAGCCGCAACCACGCCTGATAGAGCGTGGCGTGCCCGGCGACCGCCGACCAGTGGCGGCCTTCGGTGAAGACGATGGGCAGCACGAGGATGACCGCTACCGCGGCGATCACGGTGGCCGAGGTATGCCGAGCCTTTGCTCACCTACGAGAAGGACGGCAGCACCCTGCCGACCAAGCGGGCCGAGGTCCTGTGCTTCGTGTACCGCGACAGCCCCGTGGCCCGCGAAGCCACCGAGCGCGATGACGGTAGGGGACCGTCCCTCATCCACGACGCCCTGGCCCGCGTGATCGTAGCCACCCGTACCAGCCTGCAGAAGTTCAAGCACGAAGACGCCGGCCCCCAGGAGTAGAAGGAACAACTGCTCTCGCTTACGGGCCTTGAAGGAGCTTTGCTGCTCGGTCTGTCTCTCAGCCAGATCGACAGCACACGGGACCGTGCGCCCGCCGAACTCGACGCCTGACCAGACCGCAGCGGGGCCAAAGAGGAACTTCGTGCCAGCCCCAACCTTCGGCTGCTCGCTGGCCGGGGCGATGGCGCGCTCTCCACGCGAAGGTCAGATCCTCCAGCGCGTCCTGCCGGCCGTCCGTTTGAAGCGGGGCGCTCTCTGGCCGCTGGCAGATGACAAAGGCTCTCGGGCCAGGCAGCCCAAGCCGTAGCGGCCGGGTCCGGCGGGAGTACTCCCCGGTCTGTAGGCGCAGCGGTGCCGATCCCACGTAGCCGTCCCGCTCGTCCCTTGATGGACTTGGGGCCAGTACGGTGTCTGCCAGATTTCGCGGCCATGAGGAGTGAGCTGTGCGTATGAGAGAGCTCGTCGGTCAGGTGGTGTCCGAACGGGTGCGGGAGTATTTCTCGGAGTCACCGGTGGGGGTAACCCCCCCAGCCCGTGATCCATCCACCCGCCGAGGCGGAAGCGTTGGCCGCGCTGGAGCGTCGCTCCGCGCAATCGTTCGAAGCGGGCTACCGGGAATTTCTCTCGCTGACCGACGGCCTGGAGGGCTTCTCCGTTGTCCTGCTCGGTTGTCACGACTGGGCGCCGGGCGGATTGGCGGAAGCTGCGGAGGGATTCCGGCGCGCGGTAGTGGAGAGTGGCACTCCCGAAGACGTGGGCATTCCCTCGGGGACGCCGCTCTTCCCGGTGGCGGTCAACCGTGACCGCAGCCAGGGAATCTTCCTGATCGACACCGGTGGATTCGCCGAGGAACGCCTCTGGTGGACCGGCGAAGGCGACAGTCTGTTCTTCGAGGGGTTCGCCGAGGTCCTCGGCTACCTCGTCGATGTGGATTCCTGTGATCCCAGAGAGACGCTCGAATGAGCTGATCCGGACAGCCGAACGGCCCCGGGCGTTCCCGGGGGCCAGCCGCTGTGAGAGCCGTCTCGCCGACACTACCGACGTTCGCGGCGTCTGCCCGCCCATGGCGGCGGACCGGGCCGCCCACGTGCCTGCGCCGCGGCGAGCTATGGGGTGAGGAAGGTCTTCACCATGGGGAGGATCAGTTTCGTGCGGCGCATGACGTCCATGTGTAGGCAGCCTGGGAGGATCGCCAGGCGCGCGTCGGGGATGGGACGGTGCATCTGCGCGGCGTGCTCGATGCGAACGAAGTCGGTGTCGCCGACGACCAGCAGAGCAGGCGCGGCCAGCCTCCGCAAGTCGTCCTCCGACCGCCCTTCATAGCCCGCCGCGACCGTGCACCTGGCCATGAAGTCCTGGAAGTGCTCCGGGTGGGGGGCGACTGCGGTGTAGGCGTTCACCATCTCCTGGAAGTCGGCCGGGGCCGGCAACCGCTTCGATCCCGCCTGTAGAGCTGGATCGCGGATCTTGTCCAGGTAGCCGCCGGGCTGGAAGGGAACGGACGCGAGGACTACGCGGCCCACTCGCTCGGGATACCGAAGCGCCGTCTCCAGCGCCGTCATCCCGCCCAGGCTGAACCCGAAAAGGTCGGCCCGTTCGATACCGAGCACGTCGAGCAGCGCCACGACATCCTCGGCGAACCTCGGCACGGTCATCTCGCGGTCGATGTCGGAAGTGTGGCAGTGCCCTGCAGTTCGACAGCGATCACTTGATGTGTTGCGGCCAGCGCGGGCACGATGGCCCCGAACGTCAGCCCGATGGTGTGCCCGCCGCCGTGCAGCAGCACCAGCGGGCGGCCTGCGCCGTGGCTCTCGTAATACATTTCCAGGCCGTTGACGTGCGCGTAAGCACCCTTTGGCGGTGTGGTCACGGCAGGGTCGTCGGTGGAAGTCGGCTGGATCGTCATCGCGTCCATCCCGTTTCGGTTCAGTGCTGTTGACGATCTGTCGGACTGTCGGATCGCCGGAAACTCATCGCCGCCAGGCCGTCACGTGACTCGCCTTACGCACGGCCCCATCGCCTGTCCCCGAGGCGCCGCCTCACCGAGCTTTGGTAGACCAGCCGCTTGGGCAACAGTGCCGAGAAATGGTCCCACGGCGGCTCGGTCAGTCATGCTGGGCAGCACAGGCACAGGTCTCCCCGGTGATCACAGAGCGTCGCAACTCCATGATCACCAAGACCGGTGTCTGCTTTGTCGACGGGGGGCGTCTCCGCGCCTATCCGCGCGAGCTCTTACTCACGGCACCTGGCCCGATTATGACGACGTCGCACTGACGGCCGGGCCTGTTCGACCCGGGTTCGGTGTCCTTTGCCGGTGGCAGGCAGGGGAGAGACGCCGTGGGCGCCGGGAAGGCTTTACCGCTGGGCTGTTGCTTCGCCGCCGAGTGCGATGGCGGCCAGGACGGCCGCGTGATAGTCCTCCAGGTTCCCGGCAGCGACGGTGGCGGGACTGCCGGTGAGGGCGTACCACTCCTCCGCGTCGGTGTACTGGACGGTGACGGCGACGAGGTGTTCGGTGAGGCGGGTGGTGCGGATGGTGAGGTTGCCGGTGATGACGCCCACCTCGTCGGTCATGGCCCCGCCGGGCCCTGCGTTCACCTGGCCCTGGCACACGGCGGGTTCGGGAAGCGGCATCAGCTCTCGCAGGTGTCGAGCATTTCGCCCAGCGCGGTCTTCTCCGGCGCGGTGATGTTCAGTTCGTAGACGTGCTTCACGTCGATCCTGGCCCTGGCATACGTACTCCAGTAGGCGCGGTCCGGCGGGCTCCACTGGTCCGGTGACTGGTCGCCCTTGCCCCTGTTCGAGGCCGCTGAGACGGCGATGAGCTGAGAGTGTTCCAAATGGCAGAGCGCACCTCGTTCGCTAACGACGTCACGATCACGTGGTTCGCTCGGCGTTAACGCGTTCAGGGTGTTCCAGCGATCCGATCGCCGGAGCGTTGACGCATCGGCCAGTGCTCACCGGTCGGTTCCTACAAACGACCCGTTTGTGAGAATCACTCGGCAATCGGGGTCGGTGTCGCTCGGGTGTCGTTCTTCGACGCGATCACCTCCACGTTCCGCTTCGCGGAGTGAAAAGGTCATGTCACCCGTGCGCGTCAAGTGCCGCAGCGTCACAGGTCCGTTACGGCCGACGCTGACCGCCAGCAGGTAGGCGCCGGCGCCGGAACCTCCGTACCGGCCGACCGGTGGGCGCTCCGGGGTCGTACCGGTGGCCGTTTTCGGATCTAACCTCCCGCACTGTCTGCGGGCGGGGAGGGGGTGCCCGGTAGTGATCCCAGGGGGCCCCTGAATGTGCCTGTAACGGGTAGGTATCAGGGGGAAGTTGTGTGGAACGGTGGCGGGCCCGGACGGATCTTGGTGATCGGAAGCGGCGGCTCATGCAGAGCAGCCGGACGCTGACAGATACCGATTCCGATTTCCGAGGACGAACCGATGCGCGTTCACAAGCTCACCTTCGCCGCCCTTGCTGTAGCCGCGAGCCTCTCACTCACGGCTTGCCAGGACGAGGACGTCACGGGGCAGGGCGACACACCGTCCGCCTCGGTGTCGGCTCCCTCGACCGACTCCACGCCGTCGCCCTCGGGCAGCACCCCGGACTCGAGCAGCACCCCGGACTCGGGCAGCTCGGACAACGCGGCCGGGACGGGCTCCAGCGGCCAGGGCACCGGGACCGGTTCCAGCACGGGCGGCTCCAGCTCCGGTGGCTCCAGCACGGGCGGTTCCGGCACGGGCGGTTCCGGCTCCGGCGGTGGCACCGCCAACTGCCGTACCGACAACCTGTCGATCACGGCGGATGACGTCTCCATCGGCGGCGACCCCTACGGCACGGTCGCGGTAACGCTGAAGAACCGCGGCGGCCAGGACTGCCAGCTGGCGGCCTTCGCGGGCGTCGACCTGAAGACGAACTCGGGGACGTTGTCGGCGAAGCGCGCCGGCCAGGGGCAGCCGAGCACCCTCAAGGCGGGCGCGGAGATCTACTTCCCCATCAACTATCCGCTGAACGAAACGGGCGGCTCCGGCGTCCGGATCACCGGCCTGGTGGTGACCCCGCCCAACGAGACCAAGTCGGTCACCCTCAACTGGCCGGGCGCCGCCTCCCTGCCCGTCACGGAGGGCGGCGGCTCCTCGGTCGAGGTCGGCTCGATGGGCAGCGTGGGCCAGGGCGGCTGACCCACCCGGCCCGGAAGCTCAGCCGGCCGGGGCGTTCCGGCCGGCGGACGCACCCCGGGAAGATGATCCCGGAGCCCCGTCTCGCCGGGCGTGATCCCGCCCGGCGATGGCCGCGGCCACTTCCTGCACGGCGGTACGCAGGAGGTCACCGCAGAGATCCTGAGCGAGGTGGGGAACGTACGCCTTGGCCGCCTCGACGTGCTCGCCGGCAGCCTCGAAAGAGCCGAGCCGGCGGCAGTCGTCGGCGAGGTTGAGATGCGGGGAAGGATAAAGGCGTCGACGCGCAGACCGGCGTGGTGTTCCCGGACACGCTGCTCGGTCACGGTGTCGGCGGCGTCCAGCGCCCGGACGTCCCAGGTCAGGGCCTCGGCGGGATCGTCGTACGGATCCGCCAGGTAGTGCGCGAGAGAGCAGCGGTGCTGCGGGTCGCCGCTGACGCCGATCGGGGACCAAAGATCCAGAAGTCTTCGGTGAGCGGCGTCGAGGTCACCGGTTCGGCCTTCGGTGACAGCCTCGCCGATGGCTTCCATGATCGGGCCGGTGCTCTGGCTGGCGGGTGCGGCGGGGCATGGGAGGCGGCTCCTCCTCGTCAGTCTCGGGCAGACAGATCGGGTCCGACCGGCATGGCCAGGGTGGTGAGAGCAGCATCTTGCCCCGGATCATGCACGGCCCTCGGACGCCGCCATGGGTCAGAGGCAGGCTCTCAGGCCACAGGCCCGCGTGCCCGACGACGCGGGGCGACCATTGCGACGCGCGACGGGTCGGACCAGGGTGATCCGTACTGGCTGGGGGACAGCACCACCACGCCACGCTCGGCGTCGGTCTCGACGCGGGAGTCTGTCAGCTGAACAACTTTTCGTGTCGGACCGAGGGCGTTCGTGAGTGGCTGAAGTGCAGGTCCGAAGGAGGCAGTAGCGCCGCCCGGGAACCAGCAGATCGAACCTGCGCTGACCCCGCTGAGTACGACGCCGGCCTCCCACGCTCGACGCATGACACGGTCCAGACCGTGGACTCGCCACACGGCCAGCAGGTTCGCCACCGAGCCACCCATTACCCAGACGACGTCCTGATCGAGTACGCCGTCCTCGATGTCCTCGATGTCCTCGATGTTGGGCATAGGAAAGAGGTGAAGTGGCGTCAGGTCGAGCCCGGCAACCCGGGCGGCTTCGGTCATACGTGCCGTGAAGTGCTCGGCATCACCAATGGCCGTACCGACGTACATGATTCGGGGACGCCGCCCCGTGTACTCCTGACAGATCGACCGCGTGGTGCACCAACGGGTCGAACATCACCATGGTGCGACCGCCCGCACGATGTCCACCCGACGTCGCGACGATGGTGGGCTCCGAAGCAGTCATGGAACATGATCCAATCGACTGGCGAACAACTCGCTTCGGCTGAGGTCTCCAGCGGACCCGCCACCTTCAAAGACATGCGCTTAAGCGTCAGCCCTGGTGTCGTACGCCCGCTGGCAGTTCTGGATCTCTCCGCTGTGCTCGACGGTCCAGTCGTAGAGCAGGCCGAACGGCTCGCGCAGGGACTCGCCCAGGGGTGTGAGCGAGTACTCGACGCCGACCGGTGAGGTCGGCAGCACCGTGCGCTGAATCATGCCGTTGCGCTCGAGACGGCGCAGTGTCTGGGTCAGGACACGTTGCGTGATGCCCTCCAGGCTTCGCTTCAGTTCATTGAACCGGGTGGGCCGCTCCAGCAGGGCCATCACCATCATCGACCACTTGTCCGCTATCTGGTCGAGGATCGGTCGGCTGGGGCAGTCCGCCCGGAAAACCGTCCGTGTTTCGGCGTCAACGCCGTGCAGATCGGTGTCCTTCATGATCCTAGGTGCTCCCAAAGTGCGTTCTTGACCATCTGGGCGCCGTCGTCGACGGTAGGTATGCATTGCAAACCTACATGCCCAGCGGTAACCAACGGAGAACCTCATGACGAACGATGCCTACTCGACCCTGCGCGTGAGCAGCGAACACGGCGTCGCCCGGATCGTCCTCGACAATCCCCCGGTGAACGCGCTCGGAACGACGATGATGCGTGAGCTGTGGACGGTACTGACGGGCATCAAGGACGATCCTTCCGTCCGCGTGATCGTCTTCTCGAGCGCCGACCCGGAGTTTTTCATCGCTCACGTGGACATGCACGTCGGCGAGGAGATGGACGTCCTCCAGGAACTCGCCGCATCCGCGCCGGCGGACGTCAACGTGTTCCAGGCGATCGGTGAGCTGATCCGCCACCAGCCCCAGGTGACCATCGTGAAGCTCGCCGGGAAGGCCCGCGGAGGCGGGGCGGAATTCGTGGCCGCAGCGGACATGACGTTCGCCGCCGTCGAGACCGCTGGACTCGGTCAGATCGAAGCGCTGATGGGGATCATCCCCGGCGGAGGCGGAACGCAGTACCTCCGGGACCGCGTGGGTCGCAACCGCGCACTGGAGGTGATCCTCACCGCCGACTTGTTCGATGCCGAGACCGCAGCGTCCTACGGCTGGATCAACCGGGCCCTGCCGGCCGACGAGCTCGACGAGTACGTTGACCGTGTCGCCCGTAACATCGCCGCGCTGCCCGACGGTGTTATCGAAGCAGCCAAGCACTCGCTGCCCGCCGATGACTTCAAGGAAGGACTCCTGCGTGAGAACCATGCCTGGGCTTCTACGTTCAGTCTGCCGACCGCTCAGCATCTGATCAACAAGGGCCTGCAGGAGGGGGCACAGACACCGGCTGGCGAACGCGACCTTGAGGGACTGATGCGCAGCGTCGCGCGCTCATTGCCGGACGGGCACATGACACATCACTGAACGGCCCCACAGCCGTCCTGTTCGTCCATCAAGCCATTGAGCTTCCGGTTCGGGTTCGGGTTCGGGTTCGGGAACACGCTCTCATCCGTAATGCCCGCCGTTCCCTCAGGCGTCGGCCGGGTCCGTCTGGTGTTCGGCGATCAGGGCGCCCGCCGTGCGATGGGCCACGCGGTACAGCGCCCATCCGCCGTTCTCCGCCCGCATCCACTCGCCCGGCCACGGCGGCCGGGCCGCCGTCCGCAGCGTCCGGCCTGCCAGCGGCCCCCCGACGAACCGCACCGCCACCTCCTCCGCGCTTGCCGCGGTGTTCATCGCCACGGTGCTCTCCTCCTCTTCTCTTCTTTCCGTACGGAGGAGGATGTCCCCCTCTCCGCCCCTTGCGGACGTTCGGACGGGGGCGGACAGCATGTGCCCCTACTGGTCAAGGGAAGCGTGGTTGGCGCTGAGACTGCTCTTGGCCGTATGCCACAGCTCTGTTACCAGGCTGGCGGCAGGAGGAGTCCGGTCGGTAGAAGCGCGCACCGCCGACGAGGACCTGACCGAACTCCAGCCGCTCACTGACGACCCGCGCGTCCTGGCGCTCGCCGACCACGTCGTCGACATCACGTTCAACCTGCACAAGGCCCCCGACCGGGCCGACCGCGACCGGCGCGCCAGCGTGGCCCGGCCCGTGCCGTGCACAACACCTTCGCCGCCGCCCGCCGGGGTTCTCGTACGGGCCTGACCGGTGAGCGTTGAAGGAATGCAGAGACGATCGGCCGGCGGGATTCGGGGTGGACCTCGCGGAACGCCATCGTGGCCGCGGGGCTGGGCTGGGTCGGGCCGCCGGCGGCTGGCTGGACGGGGCGGCCTGATCGGAGGGCTGGTCCAGTTGCTGCTGCCGACGGCGCTGCTCGTTGCGGTGGTCTTCGACGCACTGGGTGAACACCCTTCAGAGCCTCGAGTTCGCGGTCCTGACCGAACTCGCTTTCGCGGCGGAGATGTTCGAGCCGTTCGCGCGGGCGGATCAGCGGCGGTGAGGTGGGGTCTGTCTGCGGGGCCTGCTGCTGGACGGCGGGCGCAAGCCGGTGGAGCCGATGGCCGCCCGCCTGGGCGAGGACGGTAACCGGCAGGCCCTGGCCCACTTCGTGACATCCAGCCCGTGGGACGCGGCGCATGTACGGGCCCGTCCGGCCTGGCGTATGCAGCCGGTCGTCAAGCCCACCGCGCTGGTCCTCGATGACACCGGGTTCCTCAAGGACGCAGACGCGTCGGCGTGCGTGACCCGGCAGTACACCGGCACCGCGGGCAAGGTCACCAACTGCCAGGCGCCGGAGTCTCGCTGCACCTGGCTTCCGACGGCGCCTCGGCGGCGGTCAACAATGACACATCCACACTCGCCTCATCCGCCCGTCGCCGCGCCTGGCGGGCCTCTCGTCCGGCCACCCAGGCGTAGTACGTGGAGCGGGCGGCCTTTATCACCGTGCACAGCAGCACGATCGTGTAGTTCGCCTTCTCCGCGTGGATGAACCGGCATATCGTGCTCACCGGTCGCTCTCCTCCGCGAAGAAGGCGGTCGCTTTTTCAAGATCTCGATTGTCTCGAGTTCCCGGGCGACATCGGTCACCGTCCGGCCCGACGACGACCGCACGAGCTCGATCGCGTCCCGCTTGTACTCGTCCGAGTACCGCTTCGTGTACTTGCTTCCCACCTGGCACTACTTTCTCTGGAACCTCAGATCCCAGTCTTCAGGTGTCCACGATCAAGGGGACGCTTCAGTGTTACTCGTCCGCGGTTTTCGGACTTGGGTGATGGCCCGTAGGATTCCGGCGATTTCCTCGCCGGGATCGGTGGGCGTGGTGTGGCCGGTCTCGTCGCGGATCTCGGACAGATGGTCCCGCACGTCCTCGATGGACAGTGCGGAGTTGCAGTAGCCGCGGGTTCTGCCGGTGAAGAACCTGGCGACCTGCCCGGCGCCAGCGGTGTAGGTGTCGCCGGTGACCGGACAGTCCTCATGGGCGAGGAACGCGATGACCGGGGACACCAGCGCGGGGTGGAGCTTGTCGGTGACGGCCTGCATCATGGCCTGCGCGGCGGGCTCGAGTTGCCGGCCATCGGATCCGCCCATGGAGTGGGTGAGCATACGGGTGGCTGCGATCGGAGCGAGGGCGTTGACCTTGATGCCGTGCGGGGCGCCTTCCTGTGCGAGGACCTGGGTGAGGCCGACCAGGCCGGCCTTGGCCGCGCCGTAGTTGCTCTTCCCCACGGTACCCAGTACTCCGGCGGCCGAGGTCGTGTTGATCACGCGTCCGTAGCCCTGCTCCCGCATGGCGAGCCACGCCGGCCGGGTCACGTGGAACGCTCCTCGCAGGTGCACGTCGATGACCGGATCGAGCAGTTCCGGCGTCAGGGCGTGGAAGGGAGCGTCGCGCAGGATGCCCGCGTTGTTGATGAGGATGTCGACACGGCCATACGTACCGAGCGCGGTACGGACGATCGCCTCACCGCCGTCGGGGGTAGTGACGCTGTGGGTGTCCGCGACCGCCTCGCCGCCCCGCTCGCGGATCTCGCGGGCGACGGCCTCGGCGGGCCCGGTGTCGGGGCCGTCACCGGTCACCGATCCTCCGATGTCGTTGACCACGACCTTCGCGCCACGGGATGCCAGCAGCAGCGCGTGGTGGCGGCCGAGCCCGCCGCCGGCGCCGGTGACGACGGCTACTCTGCCGTCGAACCTGAGGTCCGTCATGACGCCTCCCAGGTGATCGGCATCCGCTCCGGCCCCCGGGTGGCCACCCCTGTTTTCCATACGATGTCACCGGCAAGACGCAACCCTGGCAGCCTTACCAGCAGGGTGCGGAGTGAGATCTGCAGCTCCATCCGGGCGAGGGAGGCGCCGAGACAGTGATGCGGCCCGTGTCCGAAGCCCACATGAGACGCCTCGCGCCGGCCCAGATCCAGTTCGTCGGGGCTCGTGTAAATGGTCTCGTCCCGGTTCGCGGACTGCGCGGCGACGATCACGGGCTCGCCGGCGCGTACCGTCTCCCCGCCCAGCTCGACGTCCTCAAGCGCGTATCTCGGTTGCGAGCCCCCGACGCCGAGCGGTACGAAGCGGAGGAGTTCCTCGACGGCCTGCGGCACGAGGCCGAGGTCGGCGTGCAGGGCCGCGAGCTGGTCGGGATGGGTGAGCAGGGTGTAGAGGAAGTTCGGGATCTGGGAGGCGGTGGTCTCGTGCCCGGCGACGAGGATCGTCTCCACCATCGACAGAAGTTCCTCCTCGGACAGCCGGTCCTCGTCGTCACGCGCCGCCACGAGCGCGTTGATCAGATCGTCGTGCGGATTCTTCCGTCGCTGTGCGATCAGGCCGGCGATGTAGGTCCGCAGCCGGGTCCGGTGCGCTGTCACCTCGTCGAGGGTGAACTTGGTGGTGGACAGGAACGCGTCGGACCAGAGCCGGAAATCGGACCGGTCCTCGAACGGTACGCCGAGCAGTTCACAGATCACCGTGATCGGAAGCGGCAGGGAGAAGTCCTCGACCAGTTCGGCGGGCGTGCCCTTGGCTCGCATCGCGTCGACGAGTTCGTCGGCGATCTGCTGGGTGCGGGGCCGGAGGGCCTCGATCCGGCGGGCGGTGAACGCCTTGGTCGCCAGCCTGCGGAGCCGGGTGTGGTCCGGTGGGTCGAGGCTGATCATGGTGCCGGCGCCGGACGGGTAGGGCCGGGAGCGGGGCTGGTCGCGGCCGATGGCGGCCTCGCGGCTGAACCGCGGATCGCTGAGCACGACCTTGATGTCGTCGTAGCGGGTGGCGAGCCACGCGGGTTCACCGTAGGGCAGTTGGACCCGGCAGAGCGGCTCCGCACGGCGCAGTAACGCGTAGCGGGGGTCGACGTCCAGCTTCCGGCACGCGAACGGGTAGGTCCTGGGCTGATCGGTGGTCATGGTCGTATCCCCTTCGGCCGTCGGTTCACCAGGTGACGGGCAGCTCGTGGACGCCGTAGATGCTCATGTCGTTCCTGAACCGGATCTCCTCGAACGGGGTTGTGAGCCGCAGCCCGGGAAGCCGGCGCAGCAGGGTGGGCAGCGCGATCTGGAGTTCGGCGCGGGCGAGGGTCTGGCCGATGCACTGGTGCACGCCGTAGCCGAACGCGATGTGCCCGCGCGCGGGACGGTCGATGTCGAGCGTGTCGGGTCGGTCGGTGAAGTGCGGGTCCCAGTTACCGGCGGGCAGATTCATGACCAGCCCTTCACCGGCCCTGACGAGCTGCCCGCCGATTTCGACGTCCTCTTTGGCCACGCGGGCGACGAGGCTGTGCACGATCGTGAGATAGCGCAGCAGTTCCTCGATGGCGTTCGCGATCGCCTTCGGATCGTCCGTGTCACGGAGCGCGGCGGCCGTGTCCGGGTTCTCCAGCAGCGCGACCGTGGCCAGGGAGATCATGTTGGCCGTCGTCTCATGGCCGGCGTTGAGCAGGATGACACCGTTCATCGCGGCGGACTCGCGGCGCAGTTCTCCGGTCTGGACATGCTCGCGGACGAGGCGGCTCATCAGGTCGTCGCCGGGCTCGCGTTCCTTGCGCGCCACCAGCTCCAGCATGTAGCCGAAGAACTCCCGGGAGGCCTTGGCCTTCTCCTCCCGCGAGACGTTCATGTTCATCACGGTGGAGGTGATCGTCTGGAAGAAGCCGTGGTCGGTGTACGGGACGCCGAGCAGGAGGGAGATCACCAGCGACGGGATCGGCAGTGCGTAGTCGGGAACGAGGTCGGCCGGCGCGCCCTTGGCGACCATCTTGTCGATGAAGCCGTTCGCCATCTCCTCGATCCGGGGGCGCATCGCGTCGACCCGCCTGACGGTGAAGTCCTTGGTGAGCATGCGGCGCAGCCGGGCGTGCTCGGGGTCGTCCATGCGCGGGAAGATGTCCGGTGCGTTGGGGCCCTCGTGGGCGCCGTTGCTCTGCAGTGTGAGGGCTTCCGCGCTGATCCGCGGGTCGGTCATGGCGGTTTTGATGTCCTCGTACCGGCTGACCGCCCACACCGTGTGGCCGTTCCAGTTCACCTGGCGCAGGCCTTCCTCCTCGCGCCACCGCGTGTACTCGGCGGGAGGGTTGAACGGGCAGTGTGCGGCGCGTTCGCCCGGGAAGACCGGCAGACCGGTGCCGGCCTTGTTGGTTGTTGTGCCCATGGAAGTCCTCCTGTGGGTCATGCGGCGGTTGTCGCGGTGAGGGCGGCGGTCCATGGGGATCCGGCCGCGATGTGGGCGCGCCAGGCGCGCAGGGTCCTGGGTGACATGCCGATGGCGAGTACGCCGACGAGCCGGTCGTCCTTGCGGTAGGCGATCAGGAGTTGGCGCCCTGCGCGGTCGCTGTTCAGGACGAGCGCTTCGTCGTGGTCGCGGAGGTGGCCGTATGCCTGGAGTTTCGTGTCGTACTGGTCGGACCAGAAGTACGGCACCTCGGCGAACGGCCGCCGTCGGCTCGGGTCGGTCAGGTCGCGTGCGACGGCCACGCCCTGTCCGGCGGCGTTGGTGCGGTGTTCGACGCGCATGGACACGTCGAACAGCGGGTTGTACCAGCGGGCCACGTCGCCGACCCCGTACACACCGGGCGCGGCGGCGCCGTATTCGTCACATACCAGTCCGTTGTGGACGGTGAGACCGCTGTCGGCCAGCCACTGTGTGTTGGGCAGCGAGCCGATGGCTACCAGCACGTCATCGGCCGGTATCACGGTGCCGTCGGCCAGCCGCACGCCGGTCGCCCGGCCGCCGGTAACGCTCGGAGGGGGGCTTGTTGGTGTATCGCGGGCTTGCTGGCCTGGTGTGTTGTGGGTTCGTTGAGAGAGGCCGGGTGCGCGGTTCCAGCGGGCAGTTAGGGGTGTGAGCTGGGGTTGTGTCGCGTGCGCTGAGTGGGGGCCGGGCTCGTTGTGGGTTTCGCCAGCGCGTAAAGGCTCGGTTGGTGTTTGTACTGGTCAGCGCTGTTTTGCCTGTTCGGTGGGCGGGGGTTGGCGGCTGCGGGTGGGGCGTCTGTGTTGTTCGGCGAGGTGGTCGAGCTGTACCGCTTCGAGGGCAGCTTTGGTGATGCGTTCGGTGCCGTCGTGGATGGCGGTGATGGCTGCTTGGCGGATAAGCCTTGTGAGAGATCCGATGCGGCCGGCGGTGCGCTGGTGGAGGTAGGGGGCGTGGCGGGGGAGGACGCCGGGTTTGTGGTGGGTGAGGTCGAGGGCGTTCTCGATGTCGGTGATGACGTCGCGGAAGGGTTCGCGGGTGCCGTGGCGGGCGGGGAGGGGGCCGCAGGTGATGAGGGTGGCGCGGCCGGCGAGCTGGGCGCCGCGGGTGCCGCTGAACAGGGGTGTGTCGGTGACGTTGATGCCGGCGTAGACGAACGTGGCGGCCAGGCGTTCGGTGAGATCTTTGAGCAGGTCGGCGGCCTGGGCGCCGGTGGTGGTGCGGGGGTTGAGGCGGTGGATCTCGTCGATGAGGACGAGTTGGACGCCAGCTTGGGTGTAGGTGTGGCAGACGGCGTCGGTGATCTGGGCCTGGGTCATGCGGGTGGTGGTGGGGATGCCGAGGTAGCGGGCGAACTCGGTGATGAGGGTTTTCGCGGTGGCGCCGGGCGGGACGAGGACGTACGCCACGGGTGCCGTGGAGTGGGCTAATCCGGGCGGTGCGGGGTTTTTGCGGGTGTGGGCGAGGTGGCAGGCGCGGCCGACGTTCAGCAGGGCGGTGGTTTTCCCGGCTGCGGCGGGTCCGGTGACGATCAGCGAGGGCCGTGCGGTGGTCTGCTGGTGGCGGCCGAGGATCATAAGGGTGCGGACCTGGGTGGCGAGCTGGCTGATGGCGGGGGTGCGGATGGTGACGAACGCGGAGTGGTAGGCGAGGCGTTCGTCGCGGCTGCGGGGCGGGTCGCCGGGCTGGGGCGGGGCGGGCGGCTCGGTGGTGGCGAAACGCTGCCAGCCCTGCCAGGTGGTCAGGGGCCAGGACGGCTCGGCCGTGTTGCCGCTGCCCGCGTCGGCGGGTGCGCTGCGCGGTTGGTGCGCTGCGGGGTGGGGGCGGGTGTTCACCACTTGTCGGCTTCCTCGTATGCGTCGTAGAGCCCGAATCCGGCGGCCGCGGTGGGGCGGGTGTCGTCCTCGGGGAGGTCGTCGATGCTGTCGTCCTCGCCGTGCTGCGCCGACTCGCCGGTTATGGGGCCGGTGCCGTATTGCGGGTGCCGTGCGGCGGGAACCGGCAGCGTGGTGGCGCGGGCCAGGAGAGCTTGTTCGGTGGTGGTGGCGTGGCCGCTGTGGACACGGCGCATGAGCTGGTCGAGAGCGTCGGCGAGGCCGGCCTCATGCTGCTGGCTGTCGTCGTGGTTGTTGCGGTGGGCGTGGTTGCGAATGTGCTGCCAGGTGTGGTCGTTGAACGGCTGGTGGACGTGGTCGCGGTGGATCCAGGGGATTTCGGTGAGGTCACCGTCGAGGAGGCGGATCCAGATCTGGCGCACGTCGTGGGGGTTGTAGTGGATCTCCCATTTCCCGCCCCGGGCCGCGACGGGGGAGGCCTGGCCGCGGTACGGGGCGAGGAGATCGTGGTCGTAGGTGCGGTGGTGGATGGTGATGCCGGCGGGGGTGATGGCCTGCCAGCGCACGGGCAGCAGTTCGAGGTAGTCGTGGCCGGTGAGCGGGACGGGCACGTACCCGGCGACGGCGACGAGCGCGGCCCACATCTGGTTGGGGGTGAGGGCCTTCTTCGGCATCATCGGGTGGCGCAGGCCTTCGTGGGGCCGGTGGTGGTAGTGCACCAGCCACTCGTCGAGGAGGTCCTGCAGCTGGGCGACGCTGTAGCAGGCGTCTTTCTCGGTGTCGGGGCCGCGGCGGGTGACGTCGGATCCGGTGTAGCCGGGCAGGTGCTGGCAGAAGAGGGCGTTGATGGTGCCGAAGGTTCGCTCGACAATTCCTTTGGCGGTAGGGGCGCGGGGCGGGGCGGGCTGGACGCTGATGCCGAGGTGTTCGCAGGCGGCGGTGAACGCGGCGGAGACGAAGACCTTGCCTCGGTCGACGACGATCGTCTCGGGCAGGACGAAGGGCCGGGCCGCAGCCCCGGCCAGGCGCTCGTCCAGCGAGGCCAGCCGCTGGTGGGGGAGTGCGGGAGCGTGGTTCATGCGCAGGATGTCCGGCCAGGTGGGGCGGGCGGCGTGTGGGACGGCCATCTCCGCCAGCAGCAGGGCTGCGTCGACGGCCTTGGTCGCGCTGGGGCACAGCACGGCGGCGAGGATGGCGCGGGTGGCGACGTCGACGGCGATGGTCAGTTCGGGCCGGGCCAGACGCCCGTCGTCGAAGAGGGCCAGGACGTCCAGGCGGGTGGTGTCGACCTGGACCTGCTCGCCGGGCCGCAGCGCCGTAGCTGGGGTGAACGCCCGCCCGTCGACGCTCGCCGGTACTTGCCGGACAGGCCCGGAGGGCAGTTCGCCGGGCCGGGCGAGGTTGGTGACGAGCCGGTACAGCGTGGCCTGGGACGGCGCGGGCACCGTGCCGGGCCCGTGCCGGTCCTGAAGGATCTGGTTGATCAGCGGGAACAGGCCGTTGATGGTGCCCTTGGAGCGGCCGCGGCGGCGGCGCATCGCCTCGCGGACGGCGGCGACGACCCGTTCGTCGGCCCGGCCGGTGGGGCTGGAGGCGCGGGTGGTGCGGTGGTCGAGCAGCCCCCACAGGCCTTGCTTGCGGTAGGCCAGGCGCATGCGCTGCACCGTGGTGCGCGAGACCCGGCCGAACCCGAGCGCGGTCAGCTCCTGAGCCTTGGCCTGCTCCCGTTCGGCCAGCGTGTACCGCTCGGAGTCGTACTGCTCGCGCACTGCTCCTTCGCTGCCGGGCCCGCCAGGCAGGCCGCATTCGACTTCCCTGACGTGCCGTTGCCAGGCCAGCGCCTTCTCACGCGCCGTGGCAGGGGCGGTCTCGAACAGCCCCCACTGCGGTGCCGCCTGAGGCGCATCGGCCCCGATGACGGTGAAGCCGGGGTCGGCGAACAGGTGCCCGGCGAGCACAGCCTCCCCGCCGCCGTCCGGGCCGACGAGGTGGATGTCCTGTCCCGACAGGGCGACCACTTGCCACTTCATGCCACGGAAGCGGATGTGAGCACCGACCTTCACGGCCGGCCGGGCAATGCGCCGCGCGGTCACCCGGCATCTCCCGTCTGGGGGCCGCTCCAGCCCCGCGGGCCGACGGGGACGTGTTCGTGCAGCGGCGTGTCCAGGCCGGCCGTCAGCTGTCCGTGCCACAGGGCGTGAAAGACGGCGGGCAGGACCTCGATGGGGTCGCCAGCCGCGCTGGCGCCTTCGATCAACGGCCGCGGCCGCGTGAACGCCTCCAAGACAGCGGGCATCAGGCCGGGCTGGCCGGCGTTGCGGGGGTGGCGGTAACCGGCCAGCCATTTCAGGTTGGCGGCCAGGATGTCGTCGAGCGGTGGGAGGCGCCGGTAGCTCCAGCCGATGTGCGCGCACGCTTCCGCGACGGCCTTGGCGGCGCCCCGGGCGCGTTCGCCGCCGGCGCCCGCGTGGCTGGGACAGTCGGCGAGCAGCGCGGTGCCGTCGGCACGACGGGCGAAAAGCTGCGGCACCCAGGAACGCACCTGCCCGCGGGGATTACGCCACAGCAGCCGCACCGGCCGCCCCGCGAGCCCGGTCACGTGCGGGTCGCGATCCAGGACCATCAGCTGGACACGCATCGCGTTGGACCCGGCGGCCACGTGCCGCCCGGTGGTCGCCGACCACCACAGGCCCGGCCCCCAGCGGCGCCCCGGGACCACCGGGAACGCCGACACCGGCGGCACGTCCTCGAACGCCACGGTCATGGCGGCATCGGCCCACCGCTGCTGCACGGCCTGCCCCACCGGGTCGAGGAACACCGCCTCGAACCCGCCGCCCTGGTCCACGCCCGCTTGCCCTGCCCGGCTTTGGTGCCGGGCCGCTCTTGTGCTGATCACCCGCGCCAGCCAAGCCGCTCCCGCCGGCACAGGCCCCCGTTTTCAGTATTTCTGCCACGAGCGAGCGCCGTATCAGCTAACAGTTGACCCGTCCCTCGGCGCATCGGCTGTCAGCTGCCGTCCTGCCTGCCGGCCGTCAGCATCTGGCTGAGCACCTCAACAGGCATGTCCACCCACCGGGCCACCTCCTCAAGGGGCACCCCGCCGTTCACCGCCGCCACCGCGGTCCGTTTCCAGGCGTTCTCGATCAGACCGGCACTGTGTCCGAGCCCGCGCAGCAGCCGCCGGGCGACCTCGGCGGTCGGCCCGGTCTGCACCCCGCGCAGCTGCAGCAGCTGCTCCTCGGCGCTGTCGATAGCGCTGGTGATCAGCCTGCGCTGCTCGGCGGGCACCGCAGCCCGCCACATCGTCCCCGAACCGGGCGCCTTCTTCTCCTTGCCCAGCACCCGCAGCTGGCCGGCCATGGTCACGCTCTGGTGTTCCTGCCGCAGCCACCACGGGTCGTTGTCGTACCCGTGCGGCCCGCCGGTGCCGCGGCGAAGGCGGATGACGCTGCCCATCCACGCGATGAGCGGCCCGCCGTGGTCCGTCGCGGCCAGCGGCCCCAGCCATCCCCGCCCCAGCCGCTCACCGAGCCTGCGGCAGAACTTCCCGTCGGCAGGCAGCGCCCGCGGCCGCCCGGCACCGCTGTCGGCCCACACCAGCTCGGCCATGGTTGGGTCCAGCAGTGCGTCGGCCACCGCAACCACCTCCGGAAAGACGACCGTGTCCCGCCCCACGATCCGCCACCGCTCCAGATCACCACCTGCATCCCCGCCCGCGACCTGGTGCAGGCGCTGCGGCCAGATCGTCTCCTGCTCCCACTGCAGGGCCTGTCCCCACCACCGGGCCACCACCGCGTGCGCCAGAGCGAACGCCCTCTCCGGCTTTACTCCGGCCCGCACCGCCCGCCGAGCCACCCCGGTCCACCGCCGCTGCGCCGCGGCCACTTCCGGCACACCCCGCACGTCCAGATGCTCAAGAGGCTGGTCGGCGTCCGCGTCCAGCAGCCACCGCCCATGCCGGACACACACCCGCTCCCAGCGCGGCGCGTACCGCACCACCCGCACGGCCGTCCCCGTGCGGCGGGCCGCGCACAGACGGCAGCCGAAGGCGACCGGCCCGGCGACCGCGCCGCCGGTCCGCCACGCCGCCGCCGGCACCCCGTTCTTTCCGGCCGACAGCTTGGCGTCCTCCTGTCCCCAGGACGGCAACGCCCGCGCCAGCACGTCTTCGGTGACGCCGCACAGGTCTGCCAGGAGCTGCCGTCCGGGCGCGTTCAGCAGCACCTCGGCGTCGGCCCGCGTGCCCCCGCCGTCGTGCCCCGGCGGGTAGTTGCGCCACTGCCAGCACGACCGCAACACCTTCGCCTCCATCCCGTAACGGCCTGCGATGCGGCAGATCAGCGACGAGGTCGTCTCCCCCTGCAGGGGAGCGGTACGCAGGAGGCCGGGATGTTGGGTCACTCCACCACGGTCTCGTGCTCGCCGTGCCGGGCGGGCGCTTTCGCAACGGATGCCCGGCGGATCGGGCAGAGCGGCGGTCGTGGTGCCGGTTCGTCCCGACTCCGCCTCCTTCCCGGGGCCGCGCTCCCAATCGACGGGACCTTTTCGGACTCCAGGCCCGACCGATTTTCCTGTCCGCCTGCTACCCATGTGACCTGCGAAGACGATGCGACAGGCGGGGAAGCGGGGGGAGTTGGGAAAAGATCTTGGCCTGCGGCATCCGGATCCGGCCTCCCGGCGGCGTGTAAGGGAATGAAGGCCCCCGGGCCTTCACCAACGAGTTCGTCTCTACTGGGAGGCCTGGTCGATGACTTGGTCGTACTGGGCAGGAGCGGGCGGGGTCCCCCTGCTGTTCCTGCTGTTCTCCGTGATGCGCCGCACCCGCGGCATCACGGAGATGCTTGTGAAGGCGCATGTCGAGACCCGTGCGGAGCGCGAGCAGCGCGCCACCATGGTCGCGATGGCGCAGGCCCTGCCCGACGGCGGCGCTGCCGCCCGTTTCGAGGAGGGCCGGCCTGCCTGGCTGTTCCGCAAGGACACGGCCGACCCGGCGGGCCACCGGGCCATCACCACGCGGGAGGCCGCGTGAGTGAGGCCGCTCCGGGAGCGGACTTCGAGTCCTTCGTCCTCGAGACCATCGAGGCGTTCTCCCGACTGGCCCGTGCCCAGGCCGGCGACCTGCACAGCGCGGAAGATGCTGTGCAGGACGCCTACCTGAAGATGTACCGGCGATGGGATCAACTCGTCACCGGCCACGGTTCGCTGACCGCCTACGGCCGCACCGTGGTGAAGCGGGCGGTCATCGACCAGTTCCGCCGCAACAAGCGGATGGTCACGGTCCCGGTCCCGGTCCGTGAACTGCCCGAGACTGAATCCGGCATCGGCATCCCCGAGGCCGCCTACGAAATGATTAAGGAAGGAATCGACGAACTCGTCGCCAGCCTTCCTGAACGGCAGCGCGAGGTCATCACCCTGTGTGTTCTGCAGGACCTCAGCCCTGCCGTGGTTGCACAGCGCCTCCAGATAAAGGAGGAGTCGGTGAAGCGCTACATCAAAGCCGCCGCCAACAACCTGAAGAAGTCCATCAACGAACACAGCGAGGAGGCCACCGCATGACATACCTGTCCGCTTGGACGCACCAGCCCGAGGAGCGGGGAGCCATCCGGCTCCTCGCCCTGTGGCTCCTGCTCGAAGGCTCTGAGCAGGTGTTTTCCAAGGGTTCCCGGATCGGCGAGGACTCTGTCCAGGCGGAGGGGGGCCAGCCTTCGGGCTGGCCCCCGGCCCCCGCCCCCTGCCTGGAAATCGTGGACGGAAACCATCGAATCGGTGCGGTCCGTGAACTACGCACTCTCCTGAAAAAGGAAATCGATGATACCGCGACACCACAGGAAACACGACGCGTAGCAGAAATCCTTGAGTTCCTGGACAGGGATGATGTGGCGCGAAGCTGGTGGGAAAAAGCAGCACTCAAGGGTGACGAGGACGCGCGGGACTACCTTCATATCCTTGATGCCGAGAGGGAAGAAAACCTATCGGCGTGCTGCGGACACGGGAAAGAACACGCTGAGGAGTCTTTCAGATCATTCGTGAGTGGCTTTGTGTGCCGGTCAGCCGGTACTCGCGTTGCTGCAGACAGGGTCGACTGGGCATTGGGGGAAGCCGGAGTCGACCTGTCTGAAGCAACACAAGCTCTCGTGCGTGAGATTGAGGACTTCCTGGCGCACTTGGACCACACCACCGGTGGGCCACGGTGCTGACACGACAGCGCGTCACGCGCCCGCAGATGGGAGAGTCTTTGTAGACCAGCCTCCATGAGGCCTTCACGTGAGAAGGCCGGACGACTCGTTGAAGCAACGGCCTATCCCCGTGTCCGCGGGGATAGGCCGTTGCTGCATCATCATCTGCATTGTCTAAAAGCTCCGAAAGTCGACTGACGGTCCTACCGCCAGCCATGCCCCGCCACCGCATGCGACGAGTTCGGGGTCTCCTCTCGACTCGCGCTGGAAGGTCCGGTCCTGCTGTTCACGCTGTCCTCTGCGGCGGCATGTCCCGACACTCTTCGCGCGCTGCGGCCTTCTCCGGCGAGAGGCGCCGGCGGGGAGCCTCTCGCCGCTGAGGCAGATCTGGGGTCATGTCCCGTCGAGTGGTGTAGCCGATCAAGTGGCGGTCGTGTTGGTGGTGTTGGGTAGTGCGGGGGCGCTTTCTGGGCGCTCGGTGGGGT